>JAJDBV010000024.1 GCA_029261165.1 Nitrospirota bacterium
CTTTTTCATCTTCATCATTTTTTCGGGCTTGGTCTTTGCTTTTGCCGGGGCGCCCTTCTACAAAGAACCGGTGAAACTGAATTACCTGGAAAGAGTGGGCCTGATAGAGGCGACGGAGGTTCACCTAAGCGCTAAGATCTCGGAGCGGATTATCGATTTGCCGGTAGGTGAAGGTGACCGTGTTGAGGCAGATGCACTGGTTGTCCGTCTGGATGACGAGGAAATGAAGGCAGAGGTATCTCAAGCAGAGGCAAATGTTCGGCGGGGAGAGGCTGAGTTATTAAACGTAGAAGCAAAAATTGCGAGAGAGAAGGTTGCACTCAAGGAAGCAAAGCGGAACCTGGAACGCTTTTCCAGGCTTCGGAAAGAAGCGTTGGTTTCAATTTCTGAGCTTGACCGGGCGCAAACCTTGGTTGATCTTGGCAACGCAGAGCTTAATGCTGAAAAAGCTGCGCTTCATTCGGCCAAGGCAGACTTAATGGAGCGGCAGGCTCATCTTCGTCTGGTTCAGGTGAGGGTAAAGGAAGGGATGATTACCACGCCGATTTCCGGTGTTGTGACACTGAAGGCCTTTGAGGTCGGTGAAATGGTCTCACCGGGCGTGACTATTTTGGCAATTATCGATCCGAGGTCGATATGGGCGCGTGTCGATCTAGACGAAGGAGAGGTCGGGAAGATTCGCCTGGGAAGCCGAGCGGAAATCTCTGTTGTGTCCATGAAGGAGAGGTCCTTTGAAGGAAGGGTCACTGAGATCGGAGAGGCCGGTGGCTTCGCGACCCAACGGGATACCACACGCGGAAAACAGGATATCAAAACCTTTCGCATCAAGATCCGGATCACTTCTCCGACCGGTTTATTGAAAGCGGGCATGACGGCAAAGGTCCGGATATTTTTGAAGGATGATGCGCTTGAAAGTCAGATGGATAGTACGCAATGACAGACGCGATTGTCGTGAAGGAATTGGTCAAGCGCTATGGTTCGCTGTCTGCCGTCGATCATATTAGTTTTGATGTGGCGTCGGGGGAGTGCTTTGGTTCGCTCGGTCCCAATGGTGCCGGAAAGACAACACTGATCCGTGTGTTGACGGGACTCATCCGTAAAACAGAAGGGGAGGCCTTTGTCTCCGGATATGATGTGACAAAGCAAGCAGATCATGTTCGCCGGGCGATCGGGGTGGTTTCTCAGGCCATGACGACTGATCTTGACCTGAGCGGATGGGAAAACCTCGATATCTATGCAAGGTATTATGAGGTTCCTCTGAAGGCGAGAAAGGCTCGGATCGCACTACTCCTGGACCTGATTGGATTGGCATCACGGGCGGGAGATCTGGTTGCGACTTATTCAGGAGGAATGCGGCGGAGGCTTGAAATTGCGAGGGGCTTGATTCACCGTCCCAAGATTCTCTTTCTCGACGAACCTACCATTGGTCTCGACCCTCAGTCTCGCCGCGTCGTGTGGGAGTTACTGCAGCAGTTTCGCCGGGAGGAACAGTTGACGATCTTTCTGACGACACATTATATGGATGAAGCAGACCTCCTGTGCGACCGTATTGCAATTATTGACAATGGGAAGATCATTGCATTAGACACGCCTGAAAACCATAAGAAGGAAATCCCCGGGAGTGATATTGTCGATGTGACTCTCGAACGGGACGATACGAATGAGGGGATCGAAACGATCATCGCGGAGATGGAAACCCTCCCTTTTGTGCATCAGGTTATCCGCCATTCAGGCGGACAAGAATCTGGACCCGACGTTCTTAACATATATTCTGATAATGGAGCACAAGCCATTCCGGTATTAATGGAGCGCTTGCAGGCCCGGGGCATGAAGATCCTGGCAATGGGATTAAAACAACAGACGCTGGAAGACGTTTTTATCCACTACACTGGACGTTCGATTCGTTCAGAAGGTGGAAAAAAGGTGAGTTATCTCATCGGTGCAGGTCTGCCGAGACGGTGGGGGAATTAAACATGATGCGTGTGTGGGCATTCGTCGAGCGGGATTTGAGGAAATTCATCCGAAACCCCCTTGCCATGCTCTCGACGATCCTGCTTCCGATTGTGTATCTCCTGATTATTGGGAACGCGTTTCAGGGGACACTCAAACATTTGCCCCTGGCCGTCGTCGATCAGGATCATGGCCCCTATGCGAAGCGAATGTCGGACCGTCTGCGTTCGATTGAGGCCGGGCCAAATACGATTCGCGTCATTTTTGAGCATGATCCGGCGTTTGCTGAGGCCGAGGTTCGGTCTGGAAAGTTAAAAGGGGCCTTGATGATTCCACCTCATTTTTCAAGGGATATTCTTCGTGGGACAGGCCCGCAACTGGGCCTGCTTCTTGACAATACAGACGCGGTGGCGGCAAGCGCCCTGAATCAGGCCGTGTCGGGAGCGCTCGCTTTTCTGGAGGTCGACTCCGTGCCGATCCGTGCTGATTTAAAGGCGCCGCGTGTTCTTCCCCTCGAACTGTATCGTAGAATTGACTATGATGCCTCGATCGTCCCGGGAGCCGTCATCATGTCCATCTTCATGGGTGCCATGATCACGGGAGCCTTCAATCTGGTGATGGACCGCTATCTGGGTGTTCATGAGTCCTATCTCTCCACGCCTTTAACAAGGAGAGATATTGTTCTCGGCATCATGATTTCCGGCGTTCTGGTGACAACATTGGTGGGGCTCTTTGTTTTGGGTGCGGGAATCTGGCTGACCGGCTTGCCGGTGGCCGGCGGCGCGACTTCTTTTCTCGCCGTCCTCCTGGTGATTGTCTTGACGGCCCTCGGTCTTTTGGGGATGATGTGCATTTTTCTGGCCCGTGTTGACCATCCAAGGATTGTTGGATTGTTCGGTGGCTTCTTGAATATTATTCTCTTCTTTCCAAGCGGTGCGGTCTACCCCATTGAGAGCTTTCCGCCGTGGCTCCGGTCGTTTACGCGATACAACCCGGAGACCTATGCCGTTCACGCATTAAAGTCAATTCTTTTCAAAGGGGCGCAATGGGACGCCATTCAGGGCGATCTTATTTTTCTGGGTAGTTTCACGCTGATCATGTTTCTTTTATCAACCGGAATGTATAGAAGAACACTTTAAGGATGAAAACGATGACTTATAAAAAGATACATCTTTTTATTGCGGTATTGGGTGTCATGACGACGCTGATATTGCCCCATGCTCCGGTGTCTGCCGAACGGATCGTCACACTCGAAGCGGCGTATCGTTCGGCTTTGGGCCGGAGTGAAGTGCTTCGGATCGCACGGGAAGATCTGACCCAGGCCGAAGGGGAAAAGAAGCGTGCCTTGAGCGGACTCTTCCCCACCATAACGTCCGACTTAAGCTATACGCGCCGCGAGGAGGCCCTTTTCAACCAGGGGGTTCTTCAGAGACCTCAATCACAAGAGGAAGTTGATGTGACCCTCAAACAGCCCCTTTATTCCGGAGGACGGGCCACATCCGTCTTACGAAAAGCAATTTTAGGCATTCAAGGTGAGGTTTTTAATCTGGACCAAGCAAAGGAGGATCTCCTTTTCGAAATTTCACTTGCCTATTACGAAGCATTAAAAGCCGAGAATAACGTCAGGATTGAAGAAGAAGAGGTCAAGCGACTGGAAGCCCACCGACGAAACGCAGAGAAGCGGGTTGAGGTGGGAGAAGAGACGAAAACAGTCCTATTGCGTGCGAAGGCGGCCTTGTCAGGGGCCAAAGCAAAACTGATCCGCACAAAGAACACCCTCTCTGAAACCAAAGACCAGGTCGCGTTCCTGGCAAACATCGAGGGCGCTTTTGACTTGGCGATCCCTCCCTTGATTCCCTTTCCGGAACAGGTGGAAACAGATTGGATCAGGGTGGCGGAAGAAAACCGTCTCGACCTCAAGGGACGATCCCTTAATATCAAGCGGGCGCGTGAAGACATTCTCTTCGCCAAAGGTAGTTTTTATCCAACACTTTCACTTGAGGTGCACTATCGATTTCTCGACCAGGATCCATCAACTTTCTTCTCTATTGCAAACGATAGATGGGCCGTCACCAAGCTTTCATTTCCCATCTTTGAAGGGATGCTCCGAACAGCAGAGCTGGCGCAGGCAAAATCACGATTAAGACAAAGTCGACTCAGTAAAGAACGCCTGAAAGATGAGGTCGCCGTTGAGGTACGCCGGTCGGTGTTGAACCTGAGGACCCTGGCGGGAGAAATCGTTCACCGGAAGGACCAGCTCAGATTTGCAAGAGAGACTTTTGCCTTGGCTTCGCGACAGTTTGAGGTTGGATTAGGGACAAACATTGATGTCCTGGATGCCAATGCCACGCTCCTCGACGCGGAACGCCAGCTTTCCAACACAAGCTTCGATCGCGAGATTGCTATTTTACAATTGAAGAAGAGCAGCGGCCTTTTTTCTCCAGTGATTGACTAGTCGCATAGATATGGTTCTTGAAATTATGCGCTCTCCTTTGTATGATGATATGAATTGGGGAGGAGGAGATGCGATATGCCTACCGCAGAGCTTCAGAAGAGGGGGAACTTCCCCGGATCTTGTTTTATTCGGTCCTCCTTCATTATGTCGTTTTCTACATCATGTTCGGAAATCCATTCTTGATCGAAAGACTTTCCGGAGATGGGTTATCGGGTGGGCGGTTTTTCGATGTCCAACTTCTCTCGCCGCCAGAGGAAGCACCGCCTGGTGCGCCGATGCCGCGCCCGGTATCTCCGGAGACTCTATTGCTCGGTGGCAATCTCGGAGATATGAGCGAGGAGGCCATTGCCAGGCTCTTTGAGGTTCCGATAGGCTTTCAAGATGGAAAGGTGGTGGGAGCGCCCCGCCGTCCGCTAACGATTGCTGACGCCGGTCTTGATGACGGCATCAGTGTCATTAAAACCTTGAACACGCCGTCTGAAGACGAAGCGATAATCGTCCCCGAGAAAATCGTAGAGGATCTTCCCCCAAATGTGACCGGACCCGACGATTGCCTTTTGAAAGTTGTTGGTATGGTCTGCCCGAATGGCGATGCGGCATGCATCGCTTCCTACAAAGCATTCTGCGCCGGTCTGGCGCATTAAGGCATCTTGCTAGGATATTACTTCGTTCTTTCAGGTGTCATTTTTCGATGAAGATTCCATCGATGATTTCCATACTTTTCTTTGATGAGTCGATCAGTTGTCGCCATTTCCTTTCTTGTCAATTTCCCCTGGACAAGATGGATCGGCAAGGCCATCTCAAATCCGGTTTTCATTGCCTGTAAGAGCATATCTATGTCGGGTATTCTTTCAAGAAGTTCTGCCAGGGCAGTCTGTTTCTCGGAAATGAGCAGAGGGACACTCTCAGAAGAGGGGTGTGATTCAGGAAAACGCGATTCAAGAATAAGCGAGCCGTGTTGAAGAAAATGAGATCTCCAGCGCCGTTGGGCGCTTCCGATGAGCTTTTTCCCTTTGGCCGTAATTTCGTACTGGGAAGTCGATGCAAAACAGAGAGGTGCGTTCTCCCGTTTGCGTCGTTTCTCTTGAGAAGGTGTATGAATCTTCCCTTCCATTCCGATTTCCTGCAAGCCAGCCATAAGGCCGATCGCGATGGATTTAAAAGTTCCCTTGATTCCGTCAGAGAATAGCGGGTTTTTTGTGCTCGCAACAACGGAGTAGGTCATCTCCCGATCATGTAAAAGACCCCGCCCGCCCGTCATCCTCCGTACGACTGCGATATTTGAACGGTTCAAATAGTCAAGCCAAGACGAGTTCAAGGTCTGAAAAGAGCCGATAGAAAAGGCCGGAACGGACCATTGGTAGAACCGCAATGTGGGAGGAACCTCCTTTTCTGAAAAGGCGATGGCAATCGCCTCATCAATCGCCATGTTTTGTGCGGGGGGGAGGGGAGGGTCGATGAGTAGACGCCAGTTGGTTACGGATGTTTTCATAAAGACTCAATATCATATTTGATGGACAAATGTTGAGTATTATAAGCGAAAGTATAGATGGATTAAATGGTTTATGCCTATTATGTACTTGCGCCCCAGCTCAATTGACAACATTTCACCCACCGTGCTACTCTCCGTCGCCATGAAACGAAGCCATTATTGCGGTCAATTGACTGCAAAACACGTTGATAATGAAGTTGTTCTGAACGGCTGGGTCCACCGCCGCCGGGATCATGGGGGATTGACTTTTATTGATCTTCGGGACCGCGAAGGGCTGGTCCAGGTGGTTTTTAACCCACAGATCTCAGAGGCGATCCATGAGCAAGCCCACACGCTTCGCTCAGAATTTGTGATTGAGGTGAAAGGGAAGGTTGCCCTTCGGCCAGAGGGGACGGAGAACAGGGATCTTCCGACCGGTGAGGTCGAAATTCTTGCCGATGACCTTGTCATTCTTAATCCGGCCCTCACCCCTCCCTTCTTAATTGAAGATGACGGAGAGCCCTCTGAGGCACTCCGTCTGAAATACCGTTATCTTGATCTGCGCCGTCCCTCTGTCCAGCAAAATCTAATTCTGCGGCATCGCTTGTCGAAAACGATGCGGCGCTTTCTTGATGACCGGGACTTTCTGGAGATTGAAACCCCCTTTCTTACGAAAAGTACACCAGAGGGCGCAAGGGATTACCTTGTCCCAAGCCGTCTTAATAGCGGCGAATTTTACGCCCTCCCACAATCGCCCCAATTGTTCAAACAGATCCTGATGGTATCTGGATTCGACAGATATTATCAGGTCGTCCGCTGTTTCCGGGACGAAGATCTACGGGCCGATCGGCAACCGGAATTTACCCAGATTGATATTGAGATGTCCTTTATCGAGCAGGAAGATATTCTTTCGATGATGGAAGACTTCCTCAAGACAATTTTCTCAGAGGTGAAGGGTATTGCGCCTGAGACCCCCATCCCACGGCTGACTTATAAGGAAGCCATGGCACGCTTCGGTGTCGACAAACCGGACCTTCGTTTTGGTCTGGAATTGAAAGACCTTTCAGACCTGGTCCTGAAGTCTGATTTCAAGGTCTTTCGTCAGGCGGTAGAAAAGAAGGGGAGTGTGAAGGGGATTAACGCCAAAGGCCTGGCCAAGCTTTCACGCAAAGAGATAGAAGAATTGACCCAAAAGGCGATTGAACTGGGTGCAAAAGGCCTTGCCTGGATGAAGGTGACCGAGGAAGGGCTGGAGGCCCCGATTGCCAAGTTCTTCAAGCCTGAGTTATTAAAGGAGATTAGGGAGTGTCTCGAAGGCGTCCCCGGTGACCTCCTTCTCTTTTGCGCCGACAAAGATGAAGTGGTCCATCAGGTTCTTGGATCACTCCGCCTGGTTCTGGGCAAACAGCTCAACCTGATCGATCCCTTAGTCTTTAAGCCGCTTTGGGTTACAGATTTCCCGTTGCTTGAATATAATGAGGACGAAAAGAGATACGTCGCCCGACATCATCCCTTTACTGCGCCGATGGATGAAGATCTTGAACTCCTTTCCTCCGACCCGCCACAAGTACGGGCGAAGGCCTACGACCTAGTTTTGAATGGTGTGGAGATCGGCGGCGGGAGTATCCGTATTTATAAAAGGGATATACAAATGAAGATGTTCGACCTCCTCGGCATCCAAAAAGAAGAGGCCGAATCGAAGTTCGGTTTTTTACTGGAGGCATTTCAGTACGGCGCGCCGCCACATGGTGGGATCGCCTTCGGCTTCGACCGGATCGCCGCGATCCTGGCCGGCGTCGATTCTATTCGGGAGGTCATCGCCTTCCCAAAGACCCAGAAGGGGATCTGCATGATGACAAACGCCCCCTCATCCGTCACACCCAAACAGCTCAAAGAACTCCACATCCGGAAAGAATCTATCCTTTAAGATTTTCTCTCCAGGGAAAAATGATTTAATCAATGTAACTGTTCAGCATGCCTGGGTTTTGGCTTCGCGAGACCCATCCTTCAGGGCAAGGCACGAGGAGCGCAGAACCGTAACGTATGTGTCTATACGTGAGGATTCGAGCACCACAGCAACGCAGCCATTAAGGAAAAGGTGGGTATACTGAATAGTTACTAATCAACAAAGGTGATGACGGAGTGAAGCCCTGATGTCCCTGCGGGGAAGGCGCGGGCGATGAAGTCACTCTGAACGCGTCCGATGTGATCGACGGCACGGGAGGTGATTTGATAGGACCCGGCTTTCGGCCTTTTCCAGTTGTATTCCCAGAAGACCCAGGAATAAGGAGAGGGAGTCTTTTGCAATTTGGTCGGCACCCAGGTTTTTCCGCCGTCGAAAGTCAACTCGACGGTGCGGATGCCATTGTAACCCGAGCAGGCAAGGCCCCGAAGGGTGTAATCTCCGGTCACCGTATTATAGTCTCCGGGATCATCTATCCTTGAAGTGACTTTGATGGTCCCATCATCACTCCAACTCTTCTTTTGCCAATAGCCTTTGTAATCGTAATCAACCAACTCAATCTTGTAAAGCCACTTAACATTTTTAATGCCATAGATCCCGGGAACAACAGCGCGAAGCGGAAATCCGTGTTTCGTGGGCAGTTGTTTCCCATTCATCGCGTAGGCGAGGAAAACATCATAATTCAAAGCCCGATCAAGCGTGATGCTGTCGGAGTAGTCGTCGGTTCCGAACATCGCGACATCTACGACGGAAGAACGGGGCATGGTCTCTTCGATCAGCGATTTCAGGCTCACCCCGGTCCAAACCGCGTTGCTGATCTGCTCTCCGGCAGGCTCATTTTCAATGCACTGGAGGGTCACCATTTTTTCCATGGATGGACGTTTGAGGATGTCATCATAGGTGAATCTCAAGGGTTTTCGGACTTTGCCTTTGATTTGTAAAGACCAGTTATCCACGTTGATATTTTGAAAGCCCGCGTACTGAACAAGGTAAAAGTCTTCGTTAGAGGTGATAAAAGAAGGTTTTTTAGGAGGACGCGCAAGGAAACGCTTCATGAAAAAATTGGCAGCCTCGGCCCTACCGGGTAAGAGTGCCGCCGTAATTCCTGCACCGGAATATCGAAGGAAGCGCCGTCGGCTTAAGGCGTCTGGGACGATGATGCCTGATTTTGTCTTCATACTACGGTATTATAACGACCTTAAAAGAGCTTTGCAACCTGATATTAAATTGAGCAGGAACATAATTGACAGTCATTGATCCCTATGATAACCTCACTCCAATTTGACTGGGGGAGGGTAATATGGTTGATGTGGAACTGACCCATTTTAACCGGGAAGGACGCGCTAGAATGGTCGACGTCTCCGGGAAACCGGAAACGCATCGTACGGCTGTTGCGACCGGAATGGTATTCATGAATCCTGAAACCCTGGCAAGGATTGAAGAGGGGAAAATTGCAAAAGGGGATGTCCTGGCTGTGGCGCAGGTGGCCGGGGTGATGGGGGCCAAGAAGACCCCTGATCTGATCCCCATGTGCCATCCGCTTCTCATTACCAGTGTTGACATCGGATTTATCATTCATCAAAAAAAAGAGGATCAATCTGCGGCAATTGAAGTGACCGCAACGGCAAAGACCTCGGGACAAACTGGTGTCGAGATGGAGGCAATGACCGCAGTTTCCGTCACGGCCTTGACCATCTACGATATGTGTAAGGCCATTGACAAAGGAATCAGTTTCGGCCGGGTCGGTTTAATCTCCAAGAGTGGCGGCAAGTCAGGAAAATATACCCGCCCGGAACCGCTTCCTAGATAGCCTATGACAACAAGATGCATACTGCTCCGCCACGGGGAGACCGATTATCCTCGGAACAGATATTATTGCGATTCAAAGGAAGATCCGCCTCTGAATCTTACCGGCCGAAAGCAGGCCAGGGATTGGGGTAAATTTCTGAAGGATATTCCTCTCGCCGCGGTCTATGTGAGTCCCTCCCGGAGAACGCGTGAGACGGCCCAGACGGCGATGAAAGATGGCCATCTGAACCACATGGCCATGAAGAGCTTGCAGGAGAGGGGATTTGGGACTTGGGAGGGAATGACTTCTCAAGAGATCCGGGAGGACTTTCCTGATGAGTGGCAGGACTTAAGAGATAATGCTTTAAATTTCCATCCTCCGGGCGGGGAGTCCCTTGTCGATTTCTCCGCAAGGGTCAATGATACAATACAGCTGCTCTTGGCGCGCCATCCGGATCAGACCATCTTGATTGTGACGCATGTCGGACCGATCCGAATGATTGTCAGCGCAGCGCTCGCTGTTCCTCTGGAAAATTATAAACGCCTGGTGGTCGGGTATTGTTCAATCACAGAAATTGAATATACTGAGAGTTGGCCTAATTTGATCTCTTTTTCCAGGAAATCGGACGGGTCGTAATTAAACTTATGGTAAAACAAAAGGCAAAAAAGAGATCAAACACACTTGATCCGATGCAGGTCATGGGTATCAGTTCCGCCTATTGGCAGTCCAAGATCCTTCACACGGCACAACGACTCGATATCTTCAACCGACTGAAAGGGCGGGCGGCGACGGCCTCGGAATTGGCGACGGAGTGTAAGGCGGATGCACGGGGTATGGAAATACTGCTCGTGGCCGTGGTTTCTCTCGGCCTACTCAGCCGACGGGGAGGGAAGTATCGAAACACGGTACGCTCCCGGACTTTCCTGGTACAAGGAAGCCCTCGCTACCAGGGCGGAATCGTCTCGATGTTTGATTCTTGGTACGGGGCCTGGGGAGATCTTGAGCAAGCAGTCATAACGGGTCGGCCTATTGTGGATAAACCACACGATCAGGGGCCGGAGGCGCTTCGGCAATATATTTATGGAATGCATTATCGCGCCTTGGCCCAGGGTGCGCTCCTTGCCAAGAAGATCGACCTTTCAACCAGGAGAAGCCTTCTGGACGTGGCGGGTGGACCCGGGACATTTTGTATCAAGTTCTGTCAGAAATTCAAGAAACTTGCTGCCACCGTTTTAGACTTGCCCCAAACACTGGAGATTACCCGTGAGATTGTTGGCAAATTTAAAATGCAATCACGAATCAGTCGGCGGCCGGGTGACTACCTGAAAGATTCATTCGGGGAGGGATATGACAGTGTACTTCTCTCATCCATGCTCAATCAGGAATCCCCCCAGGTGATCAGGGAGATCCTCCGTAAATCTTATAACGCGATTGACCGGAAAGGGTTGATCCTCGTCCAGGATCAGATGCTCAACAGGGAGAAGACCGGGCCGCTTCTTTCTGCCCTGATCGGCGTGAATCAATTGATCCATACCCCGGGTGGCGCGGCACATTCAGAGAAAGAAGTTTCGGAGTGGATGAAGGAGATTGGGTTTCGAAAGATCAAACCGATTCATCTCCCGCCGCCGAGTCCCTTCACCGTACTACTGGGAGAGAAACCGTAACGCTCCAGCATGCCTGGATAAGCCTCCATGGAGGCGTTGCTGTGGTACTCGAATCCTCACGTATAAACCATACGCTCCGGGTTCTGTGTTCCTCGCGCCTTACCCTGAAGGCTTATCCAGGCATGCTGAAGCGTTACGCCTTCCCTTGATTGGAGTTGATAATATGCCTAAAAAGAAATTTGTCTTTATTCTTGTTGTTTTTCTATCTGCCCTCATTGGTACTGGTTCTGCCTCTGCAGGAGAGGCCGCTAAAAAACTGAGCGGTGCGGAGATTATCCGGCAATCAAAAGAGCTTATCTACAAGGTGGGTGATCAGAAAAATACGGTCACCTTGAATCTGATCGAGCGGGATGGCGCAAAGAAGAAGATCGTCGCAACCCGCTATTGGAAAAACTATAGAAGTGAGGGGGGATTTGACAGCAAGATGCTCCTTCTGACTGACTTCCCACCCGATTCCCGCGGTGTTGCCTTCCTGATATGGGATTATTCCCAGCAGAATAAAATAGATGATCTCTGGCTCTATCTCCCTGCCCTTCGCATGGTTCGAAGAATCTCGGCTCAGGATCAGAATGATGCCTTCCTGGGATCAGACCTGACCTTCGGCGATATGGGGCAACGGCGGATTGATGAAGATGTCCACCGTTTCCTCAAAGAGGAGACTTATCGCGGTATCTTGTCCTATGTCGTGGAGAGTGTCCCAAAGGAGAAGGTGAGTATTTACAGCAAAAAGATATCCTGGATTTCTAAGAAAGATGGTACGATTCTTAAAATTGATTATTATGACCGTAATCAGAAACTTCTCAAACGCCAGACGATTGACTGGCAGGTATTAAACAAGCTGCATGTCTGGAAAAAGACCCATGTGACCAACGTCCAGAACGGTCACCGCACGATATTTGAGGTGAGCGACCTGGAGGTCAACATCGGCCTGAAAGACGGCGATTTTTCTGAACGAAGACTTAAAACCGGTGTTCGGAGATAATAAGGTCTCTCTCAAAACTCCTCCCCCCCAGCATTATTTTCTGTTGTAATTTTCTTGATTTTTTTATTATTTTCAGTAGACTGTCACAATGCCTTTCAACCCGAGTGACGCATGAAATCTTTTATTGAGAAAACGGTTCGCCATCCCTATGCCGTGATATCTTTGATTCTCGCTGTCACGTTTTTCTTCCTTTTTCAGATTAAAAATATCCAGGTGATGTTCGATCCCAATGCCATCCTTCCTCAGGATCACCCCTATGTTCAACTGAATAACAAGATTGAAGAGACTTTTGGCGGCAGCCGGGTCGTTGTCATCGGAATTCATAAAAAGAATGGCGACATCTTCAACCCGGCGACCCTGGCGAAGATACGGGATATCACTGAGGCCGTTAAAAGAATCCCCGGCATCAAGGAAGAGAATGTCGTCAGCATCGCCGACCGCAAGGTCAAGTATGTTGTTGGTACTGAAGATCAGATCGAGATTACCCAACTCATGCGCGAAGGCGTCCCGACCGCTTCGGCCGGCCTGAAAGAACTCAAAGAGCGGGTCTATTCAAACCCGCTTTTCCTGAACAGCCTGGTTTCAAAAGATGGAACCGCTGCCGCCGTCATCGTCGATTTTACGCAAAAAGTCCCCGAAGATGAATTTCTGGACGATGAAGCGGGTGGCGTGTCAAACCCCACCCCGTCATCCTCTGGAGGAGAAGAACAGGCGGCTGCATCGGAAGAGGGCTGGGGAAACTGGCAAAGCGGCGATCCAAATTCCCACTGCGGCGCGTGGATGACGAGTACCCCCGGCGCCTGGCTGGCCGACTCCCTGATTCACTGCCAGCTTCAGGACATCGCCGCTTTACATATTGATGACGATCATGCGGTGACTCTCGGCGGGATGCCGATAGTCTTGTCCTATTTTGAGGCCGATTCATGGCGAATGCTGGTCTTCCTCTTTCCGCTCTCAGTCCTGATCATCGGAATCCTTCACTATATTGCCTTTAGGACCTGGCAGGGGCTGGTGGTCCCGCTCCTCACTTCCCTGCTGGCGGTTGCCTGGGCAATGGGGCTGATGGGGGTGACCGGCACGCCGCTCGATCCCTGGAATGCAATGACGCCGATCCTCATCATGGCGATTGCCGCCGGCCACTCCGTCCAGATCCTGAAAAGATACTATGAAGAGTATGAGCGCCTGGGTGACGTCAAACAGGCCGTCATCGATTCGATGACCTATATTGGCCCATCCTTGTTTACGGCGGCCCTGACCACGACGGCCGCTTTTGCCTCCTTGATCACCTTCAAGCTGAAAACATTTCAGGCATTTGGACTCTTTACTGCGTTTGGCGTTCTCAGTGCCCTTGTCATTGAACTCACTTTTATTCCGGCCATTCGCTCACTCCTGCGCCCTTCCCTCAAGGAAAAGAGGCTCAGCGCTGCGCGATTGGATCGCGGCGCGCGCCGACCCGATCTGCTGGATCGATTCCTGGCGGGGATCGCGACGCAGGTTGCCGGGCCGGGAAGATGGAAAATTCTGATCGGGGCAGTCCTCTTCTTTGTCCTCTCGATCGTCGGCACCTTCCAGGTCCAGGTGAGCAACAGTAATCGCTCGCAGTTCTTTGAATCGACACAGCTTCGGAAAGATGAGCGCATAATCAACGAAAAGTTCGCCGGGACCTCAACTTTCTATGTTCTTCTGGAGGCACAAAGGGAAGGGGCACTGAAAACCCCCGAAGTTGCCAAAGCCGTTGATCGTCTCCAGCGCCAAATGGAAGAGATGGAAGAGGTTGGCAAAACAGAATCCTATGTCGACTATGTGAAGCAGATGAATGAGACCATCAACTTAGGTGACCCGGTCTACCATCGTGTTCCGGATTCCCAGACGGAGATCGCCCAGTTTCTCTTCCTCTATTCCGTTTCCGGAAATCCGGCTGATTTTGCACGTCTGATGCGGCCGCAGCAGGAGGAAGCGGTGATCTGGGTCTTTTTGAAAAGTGATGATACCCGGCTGGCTGAAAAAATGATCGGCATGGTTGACCGCTTTCAGGAGAGCGAGCTCAAAGGGCTGGATGTGACGATGGGCGTTGCCGGAAGCTCTCCGGTTGTCGTCGCCCTCAACCAGGAAATCATTCGTGGAAAGGCAAAAAATATTATCCAGATCGCAGTAATCACCTTTTTGATTATCGCCTTTGTCCGGCGCTCCTTCCTGGGAGGGGTTTTTGTGTTGATCCCGCTCTCACTCTCTGTTCTCATTAACTTTGCCGTCATGGGCTTCACCGGAGTGGCGCTCGGGATCGGGACGGCGGCCATCACGGCGATGGCGGTTGGCATTGGCGCGGACTACGAGATTTATCTTATTTTCCGGTTTCGTGAAGAATATTTAAAACGGGGAAATATTGAGGAAGCGGTCCGCATCACCCTCCAAACATCTGGAAAGGCAATTATCTTTGTGGCCTTGGCCGTTTCATCCGGATATGCCCTGCTTGCCTTTAGCGGTTTTTATCTTCACATGGAAGGGATTCTTGTTCCCCTGGCGATGTTGACCAGCTGTCTGGGTGCACTGGTCATTCTTCCGGCGCTGGTCGTTATCTTTAAACCCAACTTTGTTTTTGGGAAAAAGGCTTTTGAAGCAAGGCAAGAAAATGCCATCGCATGATCGGAGTTTGAAACGCGTGGGTCGAAGCAAATCCATTCTGAAACTGGCGCTTCTTGTGGTGAAAGGCCTTCTCCTGGTCCTTTTAGTGCTTTCCCTCCCCAGGATTGGCTTCGCAGATGGGTCGACCCTGAGTGTCTCCTATACCATCGGAACGTATCAACCTTCTCTGAGCACCTTGAATGAAATCCTCGGGGACTCGGGCCGGGGAATCCTTCAGGATCCAAACTATCTTCTCCCGAGGAGCCGACTGCTTCCCGCAGAAGCACGAAACATTGTGGCACCCGAAATTGCGGGCAACGTCAACTACGGCCTGGAGGTGGAGTGGAAGGCGAAGGAGAGGATTTCACTGGTGGGAACCTTGTCTCTATGGACGGGGGAATCCCAGGCGAGTGATACGGTCAGCCTCTTTCTGCGTCAGGATTTTCCTCCCCGAAAATTTTCCAGGACGGCAAACTATGGTCTCTCGATCACCCAGGTTTGGTTTGGATGGAAGTACGATCTCTTTCAAGATCCTGAACAAGGACGGTTTTTTATTAATATCGGCCTGATCGGTATCTCTATTGCCAATTTAACTCTGGACGCCATCGTTCGTGTCGACGCAAATGATATAGACCCGAATCTGGTCTTCACCTCAGTAAGTTCTACTGAAGCACGGGGTGTTGCATTTACATCCAGGCTCGGGATGGGCGGGGAATACTTTATTCTCTCCTGGTTCTCTTTCGGCGTGAATGCGAACTATGTGATCGGGAGCAGTTCGCGTATCAAGGTCCGGAGGCATTTTCGCTCCAGCTTTTCGGACACCCCTCCTCCGCCGCCTGAGACCACGGACCTCGGCAATGTCCCTCCGGTCCCTCAGAATGGGGATCTGATCACCGAAGCAAATATCAGCTCTCAAAATATTTCTGATTTTTGTGATCCGGGGGACGAACTCGGGGGCTGCGACCGCGGTGCTGGACAATCTCTAGAACTTGACCTAAACGGATTCCAGGTCAACGCGGCATTTCGCTTCTATTTTTAAGTTTATTGTGAGTTTTTTTCTTGACAGATAGGGCCACACCTTATAGAATCAGTAAAATTTCAATAAATTTGAATTATTCTCTCCCCTTTGAAACGATGATCTAGGAGGTCCCATGCAACCCCTGGTCGATGCTTACCAGCGCGAAATCACATACATGCGTGTTTCTATTACTGATCGATGCAACCTGAGGTGCGTCTACTGTATGCCGGAGGAAGGGCTGGAGTGGACACCCAGCGACGAAATACTTTCATACGACGAACTCCTTCGAATTATCACCGTTGCCGCAAGGCGGGGGTTACGAAAGATCAGAATTACAGGTGGAGAACCGCTGGTTCGGAAGGGCGTCGTCGAATTCATCGATCGCGTTCATCGCGTTCCAGGGATCGAAGAAATTGCCTTAACGACAAACGCGGTCTTTCTGAAGGATATGGCCGCAGACCTTTTCAAGGCTGGTCTGCGCGGAATCAACATCAGCATCGACTCCCTCAATCCAGACACCTTCGCAAAGATCGTTCGGCGGGATATCTTCCATAAGGTCTGGGAGGGGATTGAAGAAGCAGAACGGGTCGGGTTTACGCCCCTGAAACTCAATGTCGTCCTCCAGCAGGGGGTCAATGACCATGAGGCCATCGATTTTGTAAACCTTACCCGGACGAAACCCTACCATGTCCGCTTCATTGAGTACATGCCTTGCGCCAATTGGGATACTTGGGTCAAGACCTACAAGCCTTTTCAGGCCGTTGTCGATGAGGTTGAGACCATGACCGGGAAGATGATCCCGATAAACGGTGCGAATGAAGGGAATACTGGTCCCGCGGAAAACTTCCGGATTCCAGGCGCGCCGGGGATTGTCGGCTTCATTCACGCCGTCAGCCATGACTTCTGTGATACCTGCAACCGTGTCCGTCTGACGGCAGATGGTCAGGTCCGTCCCTGCCTTTTTTCTGAGATCGCGGTCGATTTCAGAAATGCGCTCCGAAACGGATGCAGCGATGAAGAAATTGAAGGTCTTCTTGATCAGGTGCTTTATGTGAAACCGGAGTATCACGAGCTCGATATGATCCCGGAGGAGAAAAAACTTACCACGATGGTGAATCTTGGCGGATAAATTGTATTTTTAATGGTATGCTTTCTTGTAGGGTGACGTAATTCAAAATTTTATTCAATCTTATATAACGAACTAAGGGGGGGCAGGCGTGCACAAATCTAAATCTGAGAAAAGGCTTATCTCATCGGGGATTGCTGTGGCAACCCTATCGTTGGCGATCTTTTCGTTTTCGGTGGGAGATGTCTATGCGCAAGCGAGCGACTTTTTTTCCAACACTCAGTCAACAGATAAGCGGGCGGGTACCGGTGCAGCGATTGCTGCCCCGGGGAGCATTGGTGCAACCAACCCTGGCTTCAACCCCTGCAGTGGGGCTGGGGCAACCCTTACCGCGGGGGAATGTACCGGCGTGCCCGATGCAAGTTCTCTGCTAAGCTCTGGAAATTTGACCGCCACGTTTCAAGAGTCCGGGCCGGGTGCAATTACGGATAATATGTTCGGCCTCGTTTCAGGTACAGCCTTGGGCAGTGATGGTCTAGCGGGAGGTGTAGGTGCTGCGGCTGATACCCCTACGACCAATTGCGCCCCGGCTTTTGGAACGGCGGGTTTCGATACTTCAGCCCTAGGTGGACTCAACGGCCTGAATTGTGGTGCGCTCCGAATTACTCCCGTCGTCCAGGGAATGACGATCCCGACCTTTCCCGTGACGAATAGTCTGGACCAGGAATTAACGGGCAGTGCCAACCTTAACTTTGATTCCAGTCCAGCGACCAATACCCATACCGGTTTTGATATCCTGAATCGTTTTGTCTGGATTCCAGGGACTGCAGTGGGAAGTGGTACACCTATTGCCTGTGCTGCAGATGCCGGGGGGAGTGCCGCCACGCCGAATTTTTGCTCTGACCAGAAAATGAGGCAGGTGACGGCCATCAACGGGGTCGGGGGCACACAAGCAGTGCCAGTGCCTGCGGCAGACCAGGTCGTTGATTTGACCACGGTATTTCAAACCCTCGCCGAAGATGATGTAACAGCCTTCCCTGCCGCCGCATTTAATGTGGTGGTTACCGGTACCATTACCGATCCAGATATGTCCGGGACCAGCGGCACCGGCTTCAGCCAAACGATCGGGCTGACCTTCAGCCACAATGCCCTCAGCGGGACCGACACTCAGGTCTTTACCTGTGTGGCACAAGGGGCTGGGTTGCAGGAAGTCGGTTGTAGCGACTACCCGACTGCAATCACACAGACAGTCGGAAATACGACTGCACAGCTTCCCTAAATTGAGTTGAAGGAGGTCGCGCATGATGAGGTTTAAAGGGTACTTCACGGATAGACTGGGCGTTTCCCTATTCCTCTCACTTGGCACGCTCGTCCTTTCAACCGGGGTGCTTCACGCCCAGGTGCCGGGACAGGACTTCTTTACCAATGTCATTCAGACGGAGTTGCGCAGTTTTGGTGGAGATGATCTGCCGGGCTTCAATCCCTGTGGTACAGGCGGCAAGGTGGCCACCGGAGGTCTGAGCTGTGATGATGCAGTTGCCGGTGTTCCGGCAGCCAACGACGGCCTTTTGAGCGGCACGAATGTGCTGGATACGACCGGGGCGACAGATGCGCCCGGCCTTTTTGCCCTATTGGGTCCGGGAGCCGTGACCGATAATATGTTCGGGAAGGTTCTGAAACCCTCTTCGCCTGGCGTCTGCGGTCCCGATGGGAGCATCGGAACGGACACGGTCGACGTTGCCCCAGGCACCGGTGTCCTTAATTGCGGAAATGTCCGCTTTGACCCGACCACACAGGGGCAAACGCTTCCGACGAGAGGCAATATCCTGACCAGTGTCATGTCAACGAATACACCGGTCGATTTACCGTTCTTGGCGGGGCTTGCTGCGGATAGGGGACACACCTCGAAGATGCAGAATGCCTTCGTATGGAATCCATTAAACAGTTCAGTGCTCCTTTCTACAGGGCAGGTCTGTGCGGCAAAAGAAGGGCAGGCACGCGTTTGCGGTTTTCAGTCCTTGGATGATGTGACCACTTTGAATTTGGCAAACAAGACAACATCGGTCAGCCTGACGGCATCCTGGACCACCGGTCAGACTGAGACGATTGCTGCGGGAGTTTTATCCTCAGCAATGACCGATGGACAGCCGGCCGTCACTTGGTCTTCTATCATCAGACAGGATGAACTGGGTGGAACGGGCGGGGTTTTTGAGCAGACGACCTCGGGAAGCTTTAATTACCATGCTAATACAACATTTCCAACGACACAATATCCCACGGGGCTCAGTTTCAGTGATCGTGATATCACCACGGTTTTACCAAAACCATGATCTCACCTATAGTGGAGGTTAGGGGATGAAAAGCCTTTACAACGTCTTGGCACTCCTTGTCATTGTTGGAATATTCACACCCTCAGGGCTCACGTATGCCGTTGATGCAAATTTCAATTCACAGCTGAGCAATATACGCTCGGCGGCTTCTGGGGTTCCCACCGATCCAACCTTGGGATTTGACCCCTGCAAGGATGGCACGAATACTGCTGGAGTATGCGGTGGTGCCGTGGCGGCAGGGGCATTGTTGTCTACCGTAAATGTTGGTACTACCGGGACGCCCGGTATTTTTTCAACATTGGGTCCCGGCGCAATCACGGACAATATGTTCGGAATTATTTCCGGCCCCGCGTTGGGTGCGAATGGCGCGACGGGGGGTGCAGGGGCGAATGATGGTGATACGCCCACGACGAGGTGCGCCCCGGGAACGGGAACGGCAAATTTTGATACCAGCAACCCCACAGTAAACCTTAACGGCCTGAACTGCGGCAGCATACGAATCAATGCCACACAGCAGGGCCAGACCTTTCCAGCAGGACCGAACACCTTAGGCCTGCAGGGAAATGGGACTGTCAACACGGTGACGAAGAATATGTCCTTTATCGCCGACAATTGCCCAATCGGTGTCTGCCCGGGAAATCCACACGTTGGTTTTAATTTAACAAATAACTTCAGTTTTCGGATGAACACCGATGCGAGTAATGTTGCAATTCCTGGTGAGGCAACGACAACTTCATCGCAGGTCATCCGGCAGGTGACGGGTGTAAACCCAAACGCCGTCATCGGAACCCTTACTGTGCCGGGGGGTGGAGACCAGTTGTTTGAGGTGACAAGCAACTTTACGGCTTTGTCCCCGGATACAGGTAATGGAGATCCGGCAGCAGACAGAGGTCTGGATGGGATATTTGGGACGCCGGACGACACAAAAATTACTGTGAATTGGACGCAAAGAATTGAAGATCCTGACCAGTCAGGAACCTCGGGTGTCAAATTTTTACAGTCCCTTTCAGGAAGCTTTGTCCGTGATGCCCAATTCGGGGGACTTTCTCAGGTCTTTGATTGTCCTAGTGGTTCTACAGCAACGACGACCAATATTTGTACCCAATATCCAAATGGAGCAAGCCAGACAGCCGGAGACGTCGCCGGCGCAAATCTCCCCTGAGAGCCAATTAATATTTATTAGTAAGGTTTGTAATAAAGAAAGAGGCCATAACGGCCTCTTTCTTTATTACAGGCATCACAGTGGCCCTTCCCTTTCATAGGGCAGGCCGTGTGGAGTGAAAAGCAGTTCAAGCCTCTTTTTTTATTGACATTTTAGCCCGGTTGGTATAGTAAAGACGGAATGAAAATCTGCTTATTTCGATATCGCCCAGCCTTTTTATTTCTCATCCTCCTCTCGGTCTTTCTCGCAAGTGGATGCAAGAGCAAGAGCACCAGCCCCGCAGTCACTATTCCAGGTCAAACAGATAATATCCGTCCCACAGTAACATCATTTTCACCAACCGGTACTTCAGTCCCAACAACGGTTACGATGATCACGGCCACTTTTAGTGAACTGATGGAACATGCCCTTTTGTCAACAAACACATTTATTGTCATTGTGGATGGAACGGTAATTCCAGGAAATATCACTGCCTTGGACAATCCTGCGACAAATACCACCACGGTCACATTTACACCAACCTCCGGCTCTCTTGACTCAGGGAAGACTTATGCGATCACGATCACTACTGCTGTCGAAGATCTCGCTATGAATAAAATGTTTTCCAATCAGGCTTGGGCCTTTACTGTCGGAACACTACCGGATACCACGCCACCTGCGTTTACAGGTATCGTCAGTGCAACTGGAACCAGTACGAGCACGATCTCCCTCTCCTGGAGTGCTGCCACGGATGTTGGTAATGTAACGCCTCAAAACCAGATTCGCTATGAGATCTGTCAGTCGGAAATTCTGGTTCCTCCTGGGACGAATGCAGGAGAATGCCAGGCAGCGACTTTCCCCGCAGCAGGCGGGACGGTCACCCGCCTTGAAACGACGGGTGGACAGACGACGCTCGGCGTGACTGGGCTGAAGAAAAACACGACTTACGATTTTGTTGTCCGCGCAAAAGATTTATCGAACAATATCTCTGGAAACATCGAGCAAAGATCGGCAACGACCTTTGGTGATCCTATCCCGGCAAGTGGTGGTACGCTCAATATCGACCTTGGAAGAACCGCGTCAAATCCCTCAATCACCCTTGTCGGTACGACCCCTTATCTGGCCTGGGAGGAGTCCAGCAATAACATCTATTTCAAGACCTTTGACGGGACGAATTGGAACGGTTCATCCACGCCGATCAATGCGGCGGGAAAAACGGGTCAACAGCCCCGCCTGGCCTCTGATGGGGCAACAACGCCAACGGCCTACCTGACCTTTACAGAATGCGATCTTCTTGGAGACTTTTGCAAAGTTGTTGTCAAAAAAGATGTCGGCGGGTGGCAAACGGTTGGGACTGCGCTTAATCTTAATATCGATCAGTCCAAGTCAGCGACCGACAGCGCGATTGCCTTTGACAGCAACAATACGCCCTATGTCGTCTGGACCGAATTTGAGACGGTTAATACTGTCGAAGTACGTCATATTTTTGTAAAACATTTCGATGCGGCGACATCGTTATGGGTCCAGGATGGGGCAACAAGCCTCAACGTCAATCCAAACCAGGATGGATTCAACCCCTCAATTGCCATCAACGGGACGTCGATTAATGTTTCATGGACCGAATGCCTTTTTCCGACCAATTGCCAGATTTATGTTAAGAAATGGCTTGGCAGCGCAACGCCCCCATCCACCTCGGTAAACTTAACTGGCGGAACGACTGGAACGGATCCTGACGATCCCTCGCTCTCCTTCAATGGTGGGACCCTCTACGCGGCATGGCATGAAACTGGTCAACTCCATGTCAGGAGAGAAGAGACGGATGGAAGCTTTACCGATATTGAAAACATGGGCTTTGTCGTCAATGGTTCCAATAATACGCTCTTATTCAATGATGGTGCGGTCCGAACAGCAACAATTACGCCAAGTTCATATACGACGGGGGATGCGCTTGCCGCGGGACTGAAGAGTGCTCTTGAAAGTGCCAATGCAGATACGGATACCTATACGGTGAGCTTCAACACAACAACAAAGCAATTTATGATCACAAATGATGCGACAAATGCCAATCCGCTGACCCTCCTCTTTGGCAATGTCGGAACCACGGCGGAAGAAATTATTGGGTTTGATTCTGTTGACACGGCTGTCATTGCGGTCGGCGGCTCTATTACAAGTGACTTTGATGCACAGACCCTGACTGTTCCGCTTCCGTCGAATACGCCATTGGCCGGGACAAGCTCCGCGCAGGGTCCCTACCTTGCGTTTGCGAAGGTTCCCAATTTCCCGACCTCTAATCGCCCCGAGTTGTTTGTCCGCTTATGGGACAACACCAGCTCAACATGGACAAGTGTCGTGGATGGAAAGCTGAATATGACCACAGCTGATCCCTCTCCCCCGATTAACGCTTCCATCGCCGTCTCTTCTTCGGGGTCGGTATTTGTTGCCTGGGTCGAGGCTGGGCTATGTCTTGACCCCAGCATTCCAAACAATTGTGGGATTACCGGCTCACCGATCCCTCAATTATATGTCAAACAGCTAAAGTAATTATTGATCGCCCACCGTAGAGCCTCTCCAGCTTTCACCTTAGTAAACGAAAGACAAAGCCGTAATCTCCTTTCCTTGATTCATTAAGAAATAATACCGAAGAACCTTTTCGCTCTGCTTGTAATGACACGGAGATTTCGTTATATTGGATCATCTTTTGGAGGCGTGATCTGCGATGAGTAAAAATGCGATTCTTGGAATGATTGGCAGCATGGTTTTTCTGGTCGTCTTGATGGCCGTTGCTTTGATATACGAGTCGATAAAGTCAAACCGGGTTCGGGAGGCAGCTAAGAAGATTGAGAACCCCAAGGAAGCAATCGTTGAGGTTGAGAGGGTCGATTTTAGTGCGTTTGAGAAAATTGTGGGGGGAGACGCCAGAGAGATGGTCCTCATCCCGGCCGGATCGTTTACAATGGGAGGCGGTGATGTTGGCGATTTTGACGAACAGCCCCAGCGCGTCATCTATCTCGACCCATTCTATATGGACATTTATGAAGTCACGAACGCAGATTACCGACGGTATACAAAGATGCTGAAAAAACCTGACCCTGTTGTCCCGGTATTTGAAGATGATCCCAATCTTCTGAAAGGGGACAAACAACCGGTCGTGGGTGTCACCTGGATTAATTCTGCGGCCTATTGTAAATGGGCCAGAAAACGACTTCCAACTGAGGCAGAATGGGAAAAAGCGGCCCGGGGGGAAAACGGAGGAAAATGGCCCTGGGGAGATTCCTTTAGCTCAACGCTGGCGAACGGTCTGGGAGAAGCAGATGGGTACAAATATTCCGCGCCTGTAGGCAGTTTTGAGCGGGGAAGAAGTCCTTACGGCCTCTATGATATGGCCGGAAATGTCTCAGAATGGGTTGAAGACTGGTACGTTCAAGACTACTACAAAGACGCGCCTTTTAAGAATCCGAAAGGCCCTGAAGATCCGGGGATTATTCAGGTACTCTCATATCGGGGGGGGTCTTTTCACAACAGCTCTCACGATCTTCGCGCCTCAAAACGTTTTGGAGGCGCACATCCGAAGCGGGGAGAGTCCACGGTCGGTTTCCGCTGTGCGAAAGATTTTGGTTCTGATTAGATTTCGTGCTTTAAACTTGACATCACTTTGAAACAGAACTAGTATGGCATTACACCTTTAAGCTGGTCCTGTGAGACTGGGAAGGGAACTAGGGAATGTCAAAAAATTCAAACCTTCTCCACTTGAGCAAATCAGGAGAGGGTTTTTTTGTATGCTGACTCTGCACGGTGCTGACTTATGGAAATAGTAATATTAAATAAGATCGAAATATCAAGAGCTTTAACTAGGATAGCTCATGAGATAATTGAAAGAAATAAGGGGGCGGGCCAGGTCGGTCTGGTCGGAATACGAACGGGCGGGGTTTATCTTGCGGGTCGGCTTGCTAAGAAAATCAGCGATATCGAAGGGGATTCCCCTCCCGTCGGGGCGCTCGATATTACCCTCTACCGCGATGACCTTGCAACCAAGAAGGAATATCCGGCACTGAAAAAGACCGAGATCCCCTTTGATATGAGTGATCTTAAACTGGTCCTCGTCGATGATGTTCTTTTTACAGGAAGAACCATCCGGGCTGCCATGGATTCTCTGATCGATCTGGGGCGGCCTAGGGAGATTCAATTGGCGGTTTTGATTGATCGTGGCCATCGGGAACTCCCGATCCGGGCTGACTATGTCGGGAAGAACCTCCCGACTTCTATTGAGGAGAAAGTCGTGGTGCTCCTTACGGAGAATGGAGAGGAAGACCGCGTCGTTCTAAGAAGGGGACCGGGCAATGGAGATCAAGGATAGATAAGATGGGATTGAAGCGGAAAGATATTTTAACGATCGCTGAGATGGAAAAGGAAGAGATTGATCTCATTCTTCAAACGGCTGAATCGTTCAAAGAAGTCTCTCAGCGTGATATCAAAAAAGTCCCGACCCTTCGGGGTAAAACAGTGGTCAATCTCTTTTTTGAACCCAGTACTCGAACGCGTACTTCATTTGAACTGGCCGGGAAACGTCTCTCCGCCGATGTTGTTAATATCTCCGCCTCATCAAGCAGTACGGTCAAAGGAGAAACCTTGCTGGATACGGCCAGAAACATCGAAGCGATGCAGTCGGATATCATGATTGTACGTCACGCATCCTCCGGTGTGCCCGCGCTTCTGGCTCGTCACTTAAAATCGTCTGTGATCAATGCCGGGGACGGTTTACATGAGCATCCAAGCCAGGCACTTCTCGACCTTTTTACGATCAAAGAAAAAAAGGGGACCGTGGAAGGCTTAAAGGTGGTCATTGTCGGCGATATTCTTCATAGCCGGGTGGCACATTCCGATATTCGGGGGCTCCTGAAGCTTGGGGCAGAGGTCCAACTGGTCGGTCCCCCGCCAATGATCCCGAAGGGGATTGAAGAATGGGGCGTGTCCGTTCGTTACCGTATGGAAGAGGCGATTAAAGGGGCTGATGTTATTATCCTCCTTCGTCTTCAATTGGAACGGCAGGGCTGCGGATATTTTCCAACATTGCGGGAATACGCGCACCTCTACGGCCTGAATCGTTCGCGACTCTCTCTTGCAGAGAAAGGGGTGCTGATCTTACACCCAGGTCCAATCAATCGGGGGGTTGAAGTCACTTCAGATGTGGCAGATGGCCTGTCTTCCATGATCCTGGAACAGGTCACGAATGGTGTTGCGGTTCGAATGGCGCTTCTCTTTCTTCTTGCAGGGGGTAAAAATGACTGAAAGACCGACGAGAATCCTGATTCAGGGCGGAAGGATCATCGATCCCGCACATGGAAAGGACGCGCTTGGGGATCTTCTGATCGAAGATGGCATCATTCGTGAGATTATGCCACCTGATGAAAAAGAGGGGAGTGCTGTCTCCGAAGCCTCGAACGGGGAGACGCATCATATCAACGCGAGGGGAATGGTTGTCGTTCCCGGCCTGATTGATCTTCATACGCACATGCGCGAACCGGGGTTTGAATACAAGGAGACCGTCGCAACGGCGACGGCGTCAGCCGCAGCAGGGGGATTCACGACCGTCTGTTGTATGCCGAACACGAATCCGGTCAATGACAACCAGTCGGTAACGGAGTTGATCCTGGAAAAGGCGAAGACACAGGGCATCGTACATGTATTGCCCATCGGGGCGATCACAAAAGGTTCGAGGGGAGAAGAACTGGCGGAAATGGGTGAACTTGTCTCTGCCGGATGTGTTGCTGTTTCCGATGACGGTCTCCCTGTGATGAACAGCGAGGTCATGCGCCGGGCGATGGAATACGCGAAGATCTTTGATATCCCGGTGATTGATCATTGTGAAGATCTCAACCTGACTGCAGACGGGGTGATCTTTGAAGGCGCTGTTTCTACATCGCTTGGTTTGAAGGGAATTCCAGCCGCATCTGAGACGGTCATGGTGGCACGGGATATTGCGCTTGCCGAACTCACCGGGGGACGCGTTCACCTTGCCCATATCAGTACGGCGGGTTCGGTGCGTCTGATTCGGGAGGCAAAACGCCGCGGGCTCCCGATTACGGCGGAGACCTGTCCTCATTATCTTGTCCTGACCGATGAGCGAGTGATGGGCTTCGATGCCAATGCCAAAATGAAGCCGCCGCTTGCGACTTCACAGGATCTCGAAGAGGTCCGGACCGGTCTGACCGATGGAACGCTCGATGCCATTGCCACGGATCATGCCCCGCATGCTTCTGAAGAGAAAAACCGGGCAATTGATCATGCCCCTTTTGGAATTATCGGTCTCGAAACGGCTCTTTCCCTTTCTATGAGCCTCGTGGACGGGGGATTCTTGACCTTGTCGGAACTCATCGGGAAAATGACGGAACAACCAGCGCGGATTCTAGGTAAAAAGATTGGACGGCTCGGCATCGGTGATATTGCAGATGTGACCATTATCGATCCCAATGTGGAATGGCAGGTATCAGAATCAGATATTAAATCGAAGAGCAAGAATTCTCCCTTCCTCGGATGGAATATGAAGGGGCGGGCCAGGACCGTGATTGTTGCGGGCAAGGTGATTGAGAATAAATGGGGTGAAAGTTAAGGAATTTTCTATGATGAAGCGGGCTATTCTCTTATTAGAAGACGGGACCTCCTTTATCGGGAGGTCTTTTGGTGCAGACGGGGAGTCGGTCGGTGAGGTCGTTTTCAATACCAGTATGACCGGCTACCAGGAGATTATCACCGATCCGTCCTACAAGGGCCAGATGATCACAATGACCACTCCCCTGATTGGAAATTATGGCGTGAATGCCGAAGATTTCGAATCGGAAAAACCTTGGCTCGAAGGTCTAATCGTGAAGGAATACAGTCCTTATCCAAGCAATTGGCGTGCTGAAGAAGCCCTAGATAAAATGCTGAAGCGGCATAATATTGTCGCCATTGAGCGCATCGACACGCGTGCCCTGACGCGAAGAATCCGGGATGGCGGAGCAATGCAGGGCATTCTTTCGACGGTCGAAAATGATATGGACCGTCTTATGGAGAAACTAAAGGCGGCTCCTGGTATGATCGGGCGGGACCTTGTTCAAGAGGTCAGTTGCGCCGAACACTATCGGTGGACGAATGGGGAGCAAGAGGCAAGGCTTCCCGCGCCTCAGCACCATGTCGTCGCCTACGATTTTGGCATCAAACGAAACATCTTGAGAATGGCAACACGGATGGGTTGCCGCGTGACAGTTGTCCCGGCCGGGACCTCGGCGAAGGAGGTGCTGGCGATGTCGCCGGACGGGATCCTTCTGTCAAATGGTCCGGGAGATCCGGATGCGCTTGGTTATGCTGTACGAGAGATTGAGAAGCTCCTTGGCAAGAAGCCGATCTTTGGCATTTGTATCGGTCATCAGATCCTCGGGCTGGCACTCGGAGGACGGTCATATAAATTAAAATTCGGACACCACGGCGGGAACCAGCCGGTCATTGATCTGAGGACAAAGAAGGTCGAGATTACGGCTCAGAATCATGGCTTCGCAATTGATTTCTCGGGCGTGGAAGAGGATGTGGAAGTGACCCACCTTAACCTGAATGATAATACGGTTGAGGGAATGCGGCATCGAAGCCTCGCGGCCTTTTCAGTTCAGTATCATCCAGAGGCCTCGCCTGGCCCACATGATGCGGCCTATCTTTTTAAAGAATTTGTTCAGTCTCTGTCAAATTAGGAGCGATAATGAAAAAACAGGCGACGCAGAATTTACGAATGGGAAAAAAAGTCGCCGGAATTTTGTTCTTTTCCTTGTTGATGTCAGGATGCATCAATAATATTTCCATGTCACTTTTTCCACAACCAGCGCCGCTTAAGGAAAAAGTCATCGAAGGGAAAGGAGATCACAAGGTCCTTCTGATCGACATCTCAGGTTTTATCTCTGGACAAGCAGGAAAAGGGCTGGTTGCATCACCCAGCATGGTCGCGCGGATCAAAGAAGAGCTTCGACGGGCTGCGGATAATAAAGCGATTAAGGCCGTGGTTCTGCGGATAAACAGCCCCGGCGGGACAATTACCGGTTCGGATATCATCTATCATGAGCTTCTTCGATATAAAGAAAAAACAGGGAACAAGGTGATCGCATCGATCGGAAGTGTCGGGGCATCTGGAGCCTACTACCTCTCCATGGCGGCAGATAAAGTACTTGCGAATCCGACTGCAGTCACGGGAAGTATCGGTGTCATTATGGTCCATGTTAATTTACAGGGCCTTATGGAAAAGATCGGGGTTGGGGCTGAGTCCATCAAGTCAGGAGAGAACAAGGATCTTGGTTCTCCCGTGAAGCCTCTTTCTCCCGGAGGGCGCAAAATACTACAGGGCGTTATTGATAGCATGCAGGAACGATTTGTCAAGGTCATCTCGGTCGGGAGACCCGGCCTTAGCCTGAAGGAGATTGAGACGCTGGCCGATGGGCGAATTTATACAGCCGACGAGGCCTTCAGGTCCGGTCTGATCGACCAGATCGGCTACCTTGATGAGGCGATTGAATTGGCCAAATTGGAAGCCGGGATTGATGAGGCAAAAATAATTTTTTATAGCCGTCCCCATGAATACAAAGACAATATCTACTCTAGGAGTTTTCAGGGCATGAGGCCCAGCTTGTCTCCCTTATCCATTTTAGGATTTCAAGCAGGCCATCCCCTGGAAGGGGAATCACCGAAGTTTCTTTATCTATGGATGCCTTAAAGGGATGCCGTAAAAAAAATGCCGAAGCGAACAGATATACAAAAAATCTTGATCATCGGTCCCGGTCCTATTGTCATCGGACAGGCCTGTGAATTCGACTATTCCGGAACCCAGGCTTGTAAGGCCCTACGGGAAGAAGGATATGAAGTGGTTCTGGTCAACAGTAATCCCGCGACCATCATGACAGATCCGGAAGTTGCCGACAGGACCTATGTTGAACCGATTACGCTGGAGGTTCTAAGGGAGATTATAAAACGGGAGCGTCCCGATGCCCTCCTTCCAACCATGGGAGGACAAACAGCCCTGAACATGGCCATCTCTTTGACTGAAGAAGGGGTACTGAAGGAATTCGATGTTTCCCTCATCGGTGCAAATTATGAATCGATCAAACAGGCGGAAGATCGAGAATCGTTTAAAAAAGTAGTGGAAAAGGCCGGTCTGCACTGTACCGAAGGCGGGAGCGCGAAAAGCCTGGACGAAGCCCTGACGATTGTGGAAAAGACAGGTTTTCCCGCAATCATCCGTCCTTCTTTTACCCTGGGCGGCCTGGGCGGCAGTGTGGCCTACAATCTCGAAGAATTCAGAAAATATGTGGAAGCCGGATTGGACAGCAGCCCAATCCATGACGTTCTTATTGAACAATCGGTCATTGGGTGGAAAGAATTTGAACTCGAGGTCATGCGTGACAGGAATGACAATGTTGTCATTGTCTGTTCGATTGAAAATATTGACCCGATGGGGGTCCATACCGGAGATTCTATTACGGTATCTCCCATACAGACTTTAACCGACAAGGAATACCAGCGGATGCGGGATGCCGCGATTCGAGTGATCCGGGGTGTGGGCGTCGATACAGGCGGGTCGAATATCCAGTTTACCCTGAATCCTGAAAATGGGGATATGAGGGTTATTGAGATGAATCCGCGTGTTTCCAGAAGCTCGGCCTTGGCTTCGAAGGCCACCGGTTTTCCCATCGCCAAGATTGCGGCAAAACTCTCCATTGGGATGACGCTTGATGAAATTCAAAATGACATCACGCGGGTCACGCCGGCCTCTTTTGAACCCACCCTCGATTATGTGGTTGTGAAGATTCCCCGGTTTGCATTTGAGAAGTTTCCGAAGGCCGATCCGACCTTGACGCTTCAGATGAAATCGGTCGGAGAGGTTATGGCGATCGGTCGAAACTTCAAGGAGGCCCTGATGAAGGCCCTTCGATCGTTAGAGGTGCGTCGCGATAGCATGGAGCCTCATTTCAAATCAATCGAGGGGGACGGCTTTGACTTAAAGGCCCAATTAAGCAAGCCAACATTCAATCGCATCTGGCAGCTTGGCGATGCGATCCGATTAGGAATACCGCTTGAAGAGATTCATGCGCTGACCCAAATCGATCCCTGGTTTATCCATCAGGTTGAACAGATCATCCAGCTCGAAGGCCGTTTAAAGGAAGAGGGCCTGAAGCCGGATCTCATTCGCCTGGTCAAAGAATCTGGGTTTTCGGACCGGCGTATCGGTACCCTGCTTCATCTTTCTGAAGAAGAGGTCGCGCTTCGGAGAAGGCAGGAAGGAATCATCCCTGTCTATAAGCGGGTGGATACCTGCGGGGCCGAGTTTGAGGCCCATACCCCCTACCTTTATTCAGCGTATGAAGATGAATGTGAAGCGGCACCGACCGAAAACAAAAAGGTACTTATCCTGGGAAGCGGTCCAAATCGAATCGGCCAGGGGATCGAGTTTGATTATTGCTGTGTTCACGCGTCGATGGCCTTAAAACAGATTGGCTGCGAAAGCATCATGGTCAACTGTAATCCTGAGACAGTCAGTACCGATTACGACACCTCGGATCGCCTCTATTTTGAACCCTTGACCTTTGAAGATGTCCTTCATGTGATTGAACGGGAAAAACCTTACGGCGTGGTGGTTCAGTTCGGGGGACAAACCCCTTTGAAACTGGCAGTTCCCTTGGAAAAGGCGGGGATTCGGGTCCTGGGAACTTCTCCTGACGCGATCGACCGCGCTGAGAATAGGGAACGCTTTAAAAAGCTACTTGAAGAAGTTGGCTTTAAACAGCCTCCGAGTGGCTTGGCGCGGACGATCTCTGAAGCGGAAGCGGCTGCGGTTGCCATCGGTTACCCGGTCATGGTCCGTCCCTCTTATGTCTTGGGCGGTCGGGCAATGGAAATTGTTTTCGACCATTCGGGTCTAAAACATTATATGACTCACGCCGTAAAGGTCTCTCCAGAGCACCCAGTTTTGATCGATCAATATCTAGAAGACGCGGTTGAAATTGATGTCGATGCCGTTTCGGATGGCAGCGATGTCTTTGTCGCGGGGATCATGGAGCATATCGAAGAGGCCGGTGTCCATTCAGGCGATTCCGCCTGTTCCCTTCCACCATTTTCTCTGGATCAGTCAATTATCGAGATCATTCGGCATCAAACAACGGTATTGGCGAAGGCGCTCTCCGTCATTGGTCTAATGAATATCCAGTTTGCGGTCAAGGATAAAGAAGTCTATATTCTGGAGGTCAATCCGAGAGGATCCAGAACAATCCCGTTCGTCAGTAAGGCAATCGGTCTCCCTTTGGCCAAAATAGCGACGCGGATCATCCTGGGAGGCACGCTTCGAGAAGAAGGCGTACTGGCACGGAAACAGGCCATTCATCATATTGCCGTGAAAGAAGCGGCATTTCCATTTAAAAGGCTGAATGTCGACTCAATTTTAGGCCCTGAGATGAAGTCGACAGGAGAGGTGATGGGGATCGATCGAGATTTTGGGCGGGCTTATGCCAAAGCAGAGGCCGCTGTTGATAATCTGCTTCCGATAAGTGGAAAGGTTTTTATTAGTGTAAAAGACCACGATAAGGATGCCGTTGCACCCATTGCAAGGCGACTCAGTGATTTGGGTTTTCGCCTTACCGCGACGGGGGGCACCGCTTCCTACCTGGGTGAAAAGGGAATGGCGGTAGAGAAGATTAAAAAAGTAAAAGAGGGGAGGCCGCATATTGTTGATTTCCTGAAGAATGGAGAAATTGATATGGTCATCAATACCGTCGGAGACAAGGCATCACAGATCGATTCGTATTCCATTCGCCAAACGATACTTCAAAATAATACACCTTATTTTACGACAATTGCGGGTGCAAGGGCTGCAGTGTGTGGTATCGAAGCCCTTTGTGAAGAAGGCGGTCTTACTGTGAAATCGCTTCAAGAATATCACCAGGAATCAGGAGGATAATGTGAAGGTACCAATGACCCCAAAAGGTTATGAACAACTCCAAAAAAAGTTGGAACAGCTTAAAAAAGTGGAGCGTCCAAGTGTGATCGCCGCAATTGCCGAGGCCGCGGCGCATGGTGATCTTTCAGAGAATGCGGAATATTCCGCCGCCAAAGAAAAGCAGGCTTTCGTTGAGGGAAAGATCCTTGAAATTGGAGGCAAGTTGGCGAACGCAGAGGTCATCGATACAAGTACGGTCTCAAATGAAAAGGTGGTCTTTGGCGCCACGGTCCATCTCCTCGCGATTGAGACGGATGAAAAGAAAAAATATACTTTGGTTGGACAGGATGAGGCCGATTTATCAAATGGGCAGATTTCGGTGCAATCGCCGGTCGGACGAGCCCTGATCAGCCATCGGGTCGGAGATTTTGTAGAGGTAAATACCCCGGTAAAGACAGTTGAATATGAAATACTCAAAATTGAATTTGAGTAAACCGGAATCTTTGGAAAGGGCAAAGACGCGAGATCAAGGATCTATTATCACTTTAACCACTGATTTTGGGACACAGGACTACTTTTCAGGAAGCATGAAGGGGGTTCTGCTGTCTCAGGCGCCCGATGCACGCATCATAGACATCACACATGAGATTTCCCATCATGATATCGTCAGTGGTGCCTTCGTCGTTAAAGAAACCTACAAAAATTTTCCTCAAAAGACTATCCATTTAGTTGTGGTTGACCCAGGTGTCGGAACCGACCGAAGAAAATTGATTGTTGTCAAGGCGGGACAGTTTTTTGTCGCTCCGGACAATGGGGTGTTGACTTATCTCTATGAGGAAGAGGGGAGTCGCAGTTTTGAAGTAAGGGAAACAGATACCCTTCAGTTCAGAAGAAGTCCAACTTTTGCCGGACGGGATCATTTCTCACCCATTGCCGCTTTACTCGCCAATGGAAGACTTCCCGAAGAATTGGGCCGGGAGATCACGGATGTTCGATGCATACGGGAACTCTATCCTGAGCGTTTAGGGCATGACCTGGCAGGGAAAATCGTTTATTTTGACCATTTCGGAAATGCCATTACAAATCTAAGCGGTGCAGTGCTTGAAAATGAAGCAGATTTTAAGGTCCAGTTGAAGAGACATCTTTTTATGGGAATAAAAGAAAACTATGCAGAAGGAAAGAAAGGAAGCGGAAATATGATTATTAATAGCTCAGGTCACCTTGAAATTTTTGTTCCCTATGAGAGCGCAAAGAAAACTTTGTCCTTAAATCTATTGGATGATCTTCTAATTCCTCATTTTTTCAGGAATTAAAATGGGGTTACTCTTCGCAGTATTTCTCGGCATTCTGGCCATTATCGTACTCGCCCGAATCGCCTCAAAGACAAGACCCAAGGAGGAACAATCCACTGAAAATCCGAAGCCTCAACTAGAGAAAACGACAGATGTTACAGAATCGGTCAAGAATGAAGAGGTTCCCCATCTTGAGGACCTTGTTGCTCTCTTGGTGAGGAAAGGTATCATCACAGAGAAGGAACTTCTGGATGAGATTTGCATCTCCACAAAACATAAAGAAATAGATTAAGTCTTTTTCCAGAACGACCGGTATTTAATTACATTTTCTCTATCACATAGGAATGTAATTTCATCTCTGGCATCAACAACGGTCTCTCCCTGGGCAATTTCCGTCTCTCCCTTTTTATTAATGAAGAAAATTAACATCTGGGCTGGGAAGGCCAACTGGCGGATGGTCTTTCCGGTTCCGTGGAATTCTTCCGGAACGATAACATGTTGTATGACAAATTGAGATCTGATCAGAAGTCGCTCAAAATCCTGAAGGGCTTCTAAGGGAGAGATGCTTCCTTCAATGGCCTCGAGTTCTTTGTGCATCCTCTCAATTTCAGAGACAGGATTCTTGACATCATTTTCTTTGTACAGAGCATCGAGGCTTGAATCGGGGTGCGCGTAGACTTTCTTGCCAAGAATAGCCTCGTCGTTTTTGATCTTCTTTTCGAGATCCCGTGCGTCTATTGTCGTCTTGACCTTCTTGACATGACTGTTGACATGATCCGCTATGGAGACAGTCGCTTCCTGGAGACCGGCCAGAACAAGGGTCAGGTCTTTTCTGAGTCGTTGCATTCCTTCAATCATATTAGAGTCCGATAATATATATTATGTAAACTACTTTAACTCAAGGTGGAATTCCGTCCCCGTATCGCTTATGGGACGATATCTCCAACTGCCAAGATCGACTTCACTCCTTTGAATTTCTTCTGAAGAAAAGAGTTCCTCAAGTGAGGTCGGATAATTGCCTTTTCGCAGGTAATAGATCTCCAGATGATGTCGGATTATATCTATTTCATTCCATGTGGCTAATTTTTGAATCTCCTGAATGGATTGATTGGCTGAAAGAAGCGTTGACCGGACTGAAGGATAAGCCAGGAAGAGCAGGAAGAGTGTAGACCCGATGACGAGGCTTCCAGAGATGAACTTGATTGTTTTTTCGCGTCGCTCAATATCTTTTATTGAGAGGGATGTCGACGCGACTTTCACCTCATGCCCTCCCTTTTTCTTTATTTTTCCTTGGGAGAGAAGATCTACAAGGCCTTTATAGATGTAAAAGGCCCCCATCTCCGCCATATCAATCATTTCCTGGACATTTCGTTCTTGCTGAACCTGCTTAATAAGCCATGCCTCCTCCTCCCCTCCTTCTTCCTCTTCATCAGATCCAGCCAGATTTTCAAGTGATTCGAAAGAGGTCTCATCATCGGTTTTTTGATCAGATTTCTTATTCGATTGACTTGAAAAATCTACTGCGATTTCAAAAGTGACCTGGAGTGAGGGTATTTTTTTGAGAAGAAGAGGCCACTCATCCATCCGTCGAACCCCTTCCATTAAGGTAAATTCAATGCTCATCGGTTCGACAAAATCGACATTATATGAGATATTTTTCTGTTCAAACTTATATTTTCCAGATTTCCATTCAAAGAGCTGGAAAATTATTTCTTCAGTATGTAGACGGGTCAGACGTTTTAATTGATGTGGCGCCATAATATCAAGCGAGATCATGACTTCAGATAAGGGTTGCTTTACTCTTTTTTGCTCTTCCAGAGCGACCTTGACATCTTTTAGATTTATTTGTTCGGCTTTCAACAGAAGGTTCAATAGATCGTCTTCTTCTTCGGCTCCCGAAGCCTTGATGATACGGCCTTCCTTAAATTGGACGAGGACCCCTTCCTTGCCTTTCGCAAGGGCAAGAATCCCATCCTTTTTCTGTCGTTGAATCATCTGAAATATTTCGGCAAGTTCAAAGGTTTGAATCGAACCTTCTAAGGCCATAAGCGGTCACTCCAAGTGCGCTTCAGATCAAAAAGAGATACAAAATAGAGGGAGAAGAGGCCGAGGGAAACCCAAATCCACTTGGATCCCTGAAGGTGCCAGGGTGTGGATGGGGAAAAAGAATCAGAGAGAAAGAGGTAGGTTGTCAAAAAGAAAAAAAGACCCAGAAAAAAGATTCCCCTTCCTGACTTTCGGATGGAGAGATGTCCTCCACCCGGTATAAGAAAAAAGGGATAGAATTTTTTAGGAATTTTTTTGACAGCCTTCTCGATGATCACGAAGTCGCTTTTTTTCTTGATTGATCTGAACTGGTGTCCACATTCCTTACAGACATAGTAGCTGAATATCTTCTCCTGACATCGACGGCAGATTGACTTATGACACGAGGCACAAGGGTGTACTGAAGAAATTCGTTTCAAAATTGGGGCCGATAGGGTTAATAGAATGAACCAACCAGCAGAAATAATTGGAGCATTCTTTAGAGGGATATTGCCGGCCCATCCTTTCCATATTATTTCGGCCTCCCGGCTACCGGCCTGATATTCTTCTGAAACTTTTTTCCAGAGATCTGCCTCTGAGAACCGCTCCTCAATCACAGGGAATTCCGGATACATCACTGCCCTCTGAGAGAACCGTTCAACCGTATTTTTGTCTATTCGGATCGCTTCATTAAAAGACTGTTGCCCTCTCTTAAAGGCAAGCATCTCTCGATAGGTCTGACTGATATTGTAATATGCAGATACAAGCTTCGGCGAATATTGGATCGCCTGTTCGTAGTAGCGAATGGCTTCCTCATATTCTTTTTGATAGAAAAAGACATTCCCCATATTGTTTAAAATCATCGATGATTTGGGGTTTGAGGAGAGTGCTTCTGCATAAAGTTCCCTTGCCTTTTCAAGGTTCTTCCCTTGTGTCTCATAAGAAGCAAGTAAGGCAAAGCCCTTCCAATCCATATCGCTTTGTTCAAATGAGGGCGATAACCAAAAATAATCGGCTTGATGGTTCCTAACCATCTCGTCTAATAGGACAGCGCGTTTTGCAGTAAAGAATGACAGAGAGAAAGGAATCAGCCAAGTTGCGCTTCCCAGACCAAGCAAAAATATCGCAACGGTCCATTTTTCTGAACGGTGATAGAATCCCCAAAACAGGAAGAAGGAAAAGAGAATGAACCATAACAGAGGAACACCAAGAAGAAAAGGGACGATGAATATCGTGGCAAAAATGAATCCCGCTGAAACAGGATGAAGCACTCCCCTGGTACTCTCCAATATTTCGTGAATCCAGAGCGCCCCGTAAGCATAGGCAGAATAGAGGATAAACGTACCCAAGCTCAATAGGAAGGAGATTAGAACGAGAAGAATGACGGTTTCCACTACTGAGAACAAGGACCAAAAATCTTGAGGCACAAGGCCTAAGGCTGTCAGATACTCAGAGAGAACATTTAAAATATCTATTTTATTTTTGGTCCAGTAGGCCTTTGAAAGAAAAAAATGGGGGGCGGGTGATGCAGGTGATATTTCAACGGCCGATTTTCCAAGAGCGATCGCCTCAACCACTCTTCCTTGATGCAGCATCCTCCCTGCCTGATACAAGAGATGTTTGGCAACCCGGTCAGATTGCTCCAGTCCACGATCTTTTCTCAATGATTCAAGGTGGTCATTCTGAAAGAGGGCTTCAATGGAATGCTGTTCTGCTCCAGGCGACTCGGCCAAAGAGAGTGCAGCAAAAAACAAGATACTCAATACAATCGGAACTTTCACGAGGCCTTTGATCACCTCTGATTTCAGTCGTCTTTCCTTAATTGCTACACCTCTTTTTCGGTTCCATTTAGGAGTCGCCTGATATTATCCTGGTGTCGGGCACAGACGAGTAAGGAGATGGTTGATGCAAATAGGATAAACACCGGTTCCTTTGCGACATAAAAAGCGATAAAAGGAAGCGCGCCAAAAGCGGTTAAGGCGCCAACGGCAGCATATTTTGACAAGAGGAGACTCCCTAACCAGAAAGCAAATGCAATGATCGCGACTTGTGGAGAGAGGACAAGGAACATCCCAAAAGCGGTTGCTACCCCCTTCCCTCCCTTAAACCGAAGGTACACAGGAAAGATATGTCCCAGGACCACCGCCAGTGACACGATGAGAAGCATCCCCTCACTTATTCCAAGGGTGCGACTGACTGCAATAGGCACACCCCCCTTCAGGACATCGCATACCAAGGTCAAAACCGCGGCTCTTTTCCCGACGACACGTAAGACGTTGGTTGCGCCAATATTTCCGCTCCCTTTTGCTCTCGGATCGATACCTTCAATTTGTTTTGAGAACAAAAGTCCAAAAGGGACTGCACCGACAAGATATGCGGCAAAGACCATTCCGATTCCTGCGACCCGAACGTTCATTTGACCTTCAAGAGATTCACGCTCCGACCGAATTTCACAAAATATTGTATGGCCGAATAGAGCGCCAGGATCATTGATGCCAGAAGAAGCAGCATGCCGACTTGATGATAAATCCCGGAGGCGAAATCAATGATTAACAAAATAATTGCAAATATTTGCAGGACGGTCTTGTACTTCCCGAGGTTTTCGGCAGCGATGACGACGCCCTCTGATGATGCGATCGCACGGAAACCGGTCACCGCAAATTCTCTTCCAATAATAATAATGGCGATCCAGGCAGGAACCCGCTGATCTCCGACAAGAAGGATTAATGCCGAAAGAATCAGTAGTTTGTCCGCGACCGGATCGAGAAATTTTCCAAATTGTGTGACTTCTGATCTGAGCCTTGCAAAATATCCGTCAAGCACATCAGTAATCGATGCGATCGAAAATATGCCGGCAGCAATGAGCGAACTCTGCTGTGTGCTTTGATAGAAAAACCCAATAAAAAAAGGGATCAGAAGAACGCGCGTTATTGTCAGTGTGTTTGGCAGATTCACATCTCATCCTCTGTCTGGTGGCGGCTGTGTTTTCCACCGCCGGTGCATCCAGACCCATTGTTCAGGATATTGCTTGATGTGTTCCTCAATCTTCGCTGTGAATATTGCGGTGTTCACTTCAATATCTTTTTTATTGTCATCACTTCTGACAAGTGTCATCGGTTTGTTTATCGTAATTTTATGGCGATCGCCTGGAAGTCGGGTAATAAAGAAGGTGATCGTCGTTGCATCGCTCTTTAAGGCAAGTTGTGCCGCACCTGCAGGAGTGTGTGCCTTCTGATTAAAAAAATTCACAAAGACCCCCTTGACCTGAGTATCCTGATCGATCAACAATGCGAGAATCTCTTTCTTTTTTAAGACGCCGAGTATTTTCTTGGAGGATGAGGGACTGCCTCGGCTAATGGTCTCGATGTTAAATTTTGAACGCAACCGTATAATTAACTCATCAATTCTGGGATCGTAAAGCGGGGCCGCGATTACATGTAGACGGTAACCCTTAAGAGACAGTACCGCACCCAAAAGTTCCCAGTTTCCAATATGTCCGGTAATCAGAACGGTGCCTTTACCACTCGACTCCGCCGCTTTAAGGTATTCCTCCCCTTCAATTGTAACAAGTGACTCAATCTGTCGTCGGGTGAGGTGTCGAAGGTTTAGAATTTCAATGAGGCCTTTCCCCAGGTTTTGAAAATTCCGTCTGGCGATCCGATTCAACTCTTTCTCCGATTTGTCCCGACCAAAGGCGACTCGTAAGCCCTCAAGAGACCGTTCTCTTTCCCGACGAAGCAGGTAAAAAGCCACCTTCCCCAGTATACCGCCAAACTGTACACCGAGGTGCCACGGCAGATATCTGCTTGTTCCAGACACGGTCATCAAGGCGAGGAAGACAATGGAACGTGTAATTTTTTTTGAAACTTTCAATGAATCCCCTGGGCGGACAAAATAAAGTCGACGACTTCTCTCACGGCGCCCTCCCCTCCTCGGCGTTGCGTGACCCAATCAACTTCCTTCTTGACCACATCAACGGCGTTGGCAACTGAAATGGAAAATCCAACTTGCCGAAGTAAAGGAAGATCAATGATATCATCACCGATAAAAGCGACCGACTTTTTTTCTAAGTGGTATTTATTTGCAATCTCTTTATAAGCATTGACTTTATCATGAATGCCCAGATAAACATCTTTGATCTGGAGTTCTTTCGCCCTCCAGGCGACTACTGCGGAGTTGCGTCCGGAAATAATCGCGACCCGAATTGAGGCACGACGGCACTGGGAAATACCCAAACCGTCATAGATCGAAAATCCCTTGATTTCCTTTCCGTTCTCGTCAAAGTAGAGCATTCCATTCGTCATCACGCCATCGACATCCAATAATAGACATTTAATCTGTTTCGCCTTTTCGAATAGGTCCGTGTTCAATCTAAAGGGCACCTCTCTTAAGGAGGTCGTGCAGATGGACAATCCCCTTCACCTTACCCTGTCCATCGACGGCCACCAGGGAGGTAATCGAAAAGGTTTCCATCTTGTGGATGGCCTCTGCGGCCAAGGCGTCTGACAGGACGGTCTTCGGCTCCGGATTCATTACTTCTGCGGCAGGCAAAGAAAAAATATCACCCTGCCCACGGTTTACATCCCGGATCAACCTTCTGAGATCTCCATCGGTCACAACACCAGAGAACGACCCTTTCTCTGTGACGACGATTGTCATTCCCAATTTCTTCGCAGTCATTTCCAGCACAACTTCCCGCATCTGCATTGTTTCCTCAACGGTCGGGATCTCTTCACCGGTATGCATAACATCACTTACTTTTAAAAGAAGATTGCGTCCCAGAGAACCTCCAGGGTGGAAAAAAGCAAAATCTTCTTTTTGGAAACCTTTCTTTTGGAGCAGGGCAACGGCCAGAGCATCCCCCATGGCCAGAGCCGTCGTCGTACTGGCCGTCGGGGCCAGGCCCAGAGGACAGGCCTCTTCGTGCACGGAAACATCCAAGATGATATCACTCTCTTTTGCAAGGCTCGAGGATATTTTTCCCGTCATGGTGATCACCTTCAGGTCGAGACGTTTAATGGCAGGGAGAATACGAAGAATTTCTTCCGTCTCCCCACTGTTGGAAATGGTTAACACGATATCATTCTTGGAGATCATCCCCAGGTCACCATGAATCCCCTCGGATGGATGAAGAAAAAGTGCAGGGGTCCCGGTACTCGATAGTGTCGCACTTATCTTCTTGCCAATGTGTCCGGATTTCCCCATGCCGATGACAATCACACGCCCCTCACAGGTATGGCAGAGATTGACCGCAACAACAAAGCGTTCGTCTATCCTTTGCTCGAGTTCGGAAAGGGCTTCGGCTTCTATCCGGATGACTCGTCGTCCTTCCTCAATACTACGATCCATCGGCTTTGCTCGTCCTAGGGTTTAATCAGTGCGTCGAGAATGCGTCGTACGCCTTTCAGAACGGTATTCAACTCTGAATAGTCCACCATATTGGGACCATCCGACGGGGCTTGATCGGGCCTCGGATGAACTTCGAGGAATAGGCCGTCACATCCGGCCGCGACGGCAGATCTGGAGAGCGGTGCGACAAACTCCCGTTGTCCAGATGAAACTCGCCCTCCCCCTCCCGGCAATTGCACACTATGTGTTCCGTCAAAAATAACCGGGTATCCTGATCTCTGCATGATGACGAGTGAACGCATATCACTTACAAGGTTATTATACCCGAAAGTACTTCCTCTTTCGGTCAGCATTATTTTTTTATGTCCGGTCGATTCCAACTTTTCAACCACATTAATCATATCCCAGGGAGCTAGGAACTGGCCCTTTTTCACATTGACCACCCGCCCGGTCTTGCCCGCGGAAAGGAGCAGGTCGGTTTGTCGGCATAAATATGCGGGAATCTGTAGTACATCCAGGACTTCAGCCGCCGTAGTGGCCTCCTCGGCAGTATGGACATCCGATAGAATAGGAATACCAATTTCCGATTTTACTTTTTGGAGGATTTTGAGCCCCTTGTCTATTCCAACACCCCGAAAAGAGGAAATGGCACTTCTATTAGCCTTGTCGTATGAGGATTTGTAGATATAGGGCATTCTGTGCAGTTTCGCGATCCGGGAAATGGCTTCCGCCGTTTTTAATGCCAGATCCTCATCTTCAATCACGCAGGGTCCTGCAATAAGGAAGAACGGACCATCGCCTAAATTTATCTCACCGACATTGAACGCGTGTGTCATTTTTTCCTTCGATTCTTTCGGCTGGTCTTTTCAACGACAGTTTTATCTTGAGTGCGCTGGATAAAAAGTTGGTGTGCCGACTTAATGAAAGACTGAAATAGAGGGTGAGGTTCATCGGGACGCGATTTAAACTCCGGGTGAAATTGGACTGCGACAAACCAAGGATGGTTCGGAATTTCGATCATTTCAACGAGCTTTCCGTCCGGTGAGAGACCTCCAAAAATCATACCTTTCTGTTCCATCTGATCGCGGTAGATATTATTGAACTCATATCGGTGTCGATGCCTTTCCGAAATGGCCCTTTCCCGGTATATCCCATAAGCACGGGTCTTTTTTTGGATATGACATAGATAGGCTCCCAGACGCATGGTTGCCCCCTTATCCACCAGGTGACGTTGCTCCGGAAGAAGATCAATAACGGGGTGGGGCGTCTTTGGGTCGAATTCAGCGCTGCTCGCTTTTTGCAGGCCAACAACATTCCTGGCAAACTCGATCACTGCGCATTGCATCCCGAGGCAGATTCCGAAGAAGGGAACCTCTTTTTCTCGTGCATACCGAATGGCAGACACCTTCCCTTCTATTCCCCGATGGCCGAATCCGCTAGCCACGAGAACCCCATCGCAGTCCTTTAGGATTCGATCTACCCGCTTTCCCTCCAGATCTTCACTGTCGATCCATTCGACATCGACGCCAAGTTGGTTTCCAATCCCTCCATGAATTAATGATTCATAGAGGCTCTTATAAGAGTCTTTCAAGTCCACATACTTACCGACCAGAGCAATCCGGACACGACCTTTCGGTTTTGTGATCACACGGACGATTCTTTTCCATCGACGCAATTCAGGCTTCGGTGTTTTTAATCCCAGTTTTTTTACAATTGTTTCATCAAGTTTTTCATGATGAAACACCAGGGGAACCTCATAGATGCTGGCAACATCCCGCGCCGTGATTACCGCACTGAGTTCAACACTACAAAACAGGGCGATCTTCTTCTTTAAATCAGATGCGAGAGCCCGATCCGTTCGACAAAGAAGAATGTCGGGCTGGATTCCGATTTCCCTCATTTTATTAACGCTGTGCTGTGTCGGCTTCGTTTTTAATTCATCTGCGGCTTTTATATAGGGGACCAGGGTCAGATGGATGTAGAGGACATTTTCTCTTCCGACATCGAAGGGGAACTGGCGTATTGCCTCAAGAAAGGGGAGACTCTCGATATCACCGACGGTGCCACCGATTTCAACGATGACGACATCAACCTGATTTTTATTTCCCTTTGCAACAGCCTTGATGGAATGTTTAATCTCATTGGTAATGTGTGGGACAACTTGCACTGTCCCGCCGAGATAATCACCGCGCCGTTCCTTGCTGATCACATTGAAATAAATCTTCCCGGTCGTATAGTTATTCTCTTTTGACATTGTGATGGAGGTATAACGTTCATAGTGTCCCAGGTCTAAATCCGTTTCCGCGCCATCGTCTGTGACAAAGACTTCTCCATGCTGATATGGATTCATCGTTCCGGGATCAACATTGATATAGGGATCAAGTTTGAGGAAGGTCACGGTCAAACCTCTTGCCTTGAGAAGGTTTCCGATTGCTGCCGCAGACAGACCTTTCCCCAGGGAAGATACGACCCCTCCCGTAATGAAGATATATTTTGTCACATGATCCTCCAGTTGAACATTAGTTTGAAGACACCATCTCTCTGGCCTTGCTCAGATCTTCAGGCGTATTGACTTCCCAGAAGAAATTCGCAGATTTCGGTTTTATATCGACAACCGATACGTGATTTCCCAATTCAAGGACACGAAGCTGCTCTAGTTTCTCAGCTTTTTCCAGTGGTCCCTCAGGTGCTTTTGAAATCTGAAGGAGGAAGTCTTTTTTGTAAATATAGATCCCATAGTGCTTGTAAAATTTAAAGGGCAGAGAAGCAAGGTCCAGTTCTCCCGGTTGAATATAAGGGATGGGTGAACGCGAAAAATAGAGTGCCCGGTCCTTACAGTCCGTAACAACCTTCACTGTATTCGGAGAAAAAATTTCTTCTTTAGAAAGGATCTCGGATTTAACAGTGATCAGCTTGGCCAAATCTCTCACAATTAAATCCGCACTGATTTCCAGTAGGTCATCCAAGACTTCTGGCAGAAAGACGGGAAGGTCGCCCTGTAAATTTACAACCATTTCCGAGTCAAGTTTTTCTGCGACTTCTGCCACCCGTTCCGTGCCGGTTTGATGAGAGGAGGAGGTCATATGGACTTCAGCTCCAAATCCTCGGACACAATCGGCAATCCGATTGTCATCCGTCGCGACGATAACCCGGCCATGATTTTTTGTTTTCATGGCGCGTTCCCAGACATGCTGGATCATCGGTTTTCCATTGAGGTCTGCAAGGGGTTTTCCCGGGAAGCGCTGAGATTGATACCTTGCCGGAATGACGATCATTCGCGACACGGACGCGTTGTTCATGAAAGAACCTGCTCCAGTTTGTCTTTGTGAACCGTCGCGGTACCGACCTCTCCAACGACGATGCCGGCTGCGTGGTTTGCCATCCTGGCCGCAGTCGCAAACGGTGCATCTGCCGCCAATGCGAGGGACAGCGTTCCCACAACTGTATCTCCTGCGCCGGTCACATCATACACCTCTTTTGCCTCCGTCGGAATATGCGTAATCTTCCCATTTTTTTCAAAAAGACTCATCCCGTGTTCACCCCGTGTAATGAGTACGGCCTCACAGTTGAGTTTTTTTAAAAGTATTTTTCCCGCTTTGCACAGCGACTTTTCATCCTCAATTTCAATCCCGGATCCTTGCGAGGCCTCAAAATGGTTTGGGGTAATTATGGTGACATTCTTATAATAAGAAAGGCGATCCATTTTTGGGTCAACAACGATCGGGATCCCTCTTTTCTTCGCCCATGGGATCACTTTCTTCATGAGACCTTCGGTAACGACGCCTTTCGCGTAGTCCGAGACCACGATGCCGTTAATCTCCATAAGATTGTCCGAGATGAACGCGATTATTTTTCTCTGGGTCTTGAGCTCAATTTTTCTCCGTTCCTCATGATCATAGCGGACAACCTGTTGTTGGTGCGCAATAATCCGCGTTTTCTTTGTCGTTGGGCGATCATTCTCTACGGCCAATCCGTCCATCTGAACCCCGTTGGAAGAGATCTCATTGATGATCCATTTCCCTGCATCGTCTGATCCAACAACGCTGCAGATCATTCCGCCTCCTCCCAGGCTCAGAATATTACTGAGAACATTTCCAGCACCGCCGAGCAAGACCGACTCGGATTGAACATTCACCACCGGGACCGGCGCTTCGGGAGAGATCCTCCGAACGCTTCCCCAAATGTAATGATCAAGCATCAAGTCTCCCAGCACAAGAATCTTCTGCTTGGAGAATCTGGTTAAAAACCGGTGTAATTTATTTTTTCTGTTTGTCATCAGCTTCGTTAGCGGAGGATCTTTCCAAGTCGATTCCATCGGACCCAACTTGCTTCCTTATCCCATGACCAGTAGATCAGGAAGGCCTGCCCCTTAATTTTTGAAAAATCGACAAAACCCCAGAAACGCGAATCGAGGCTATGGTCACGATTGTCTCCCATCACAAAGTAGGCATTCTGGGGAACGGATATCGGTCCGAAATTATCACGGTTATCCAGGGATCGCAAGGGAAGTGCTGCCTCATCGTGAATGGCAAACGACTCTTCCTGCTTCACTCCATTCAGGTAGAGGGCTTTTTCTTTTACTTCAATCGTATCACCCGGAATGCCGACGACACGCTTAATGAAATCTTTTTTCTCATCTTTTGGGAAACGAAAAACAATGATGTCTCCCCGGTCGGGCTTTGTAATCGGAATCAAAACAATATCCGTAAAAGGGAGGCGAACACCGTAAATAAACTTACTGACGAGAATATGGTCCCCGATCGCAAGTGTAGGAATCATAGATCCTGATGGTATCTTGAAGGCCTGTACGACAAAGGTTCGGATAAAGAGCGCCAGAACGATGGCGATAACGAGCGTCTCGGCATATTCCCGGAAGGTCGATTTTCTCTTTTTCTCGTTAGATAAGATTAATCCTGGACCTTCAGGACTGCCAGGAAGGCTTCCTGCGGTACCTCCACCCGGCCAACCTGCTTCATCCTTTTTTTGCCTTCCTTCTGTTTTTCCCATAATTTCCTTTTTCTTGTAATATCACCACCATAACATTTTGCCGTCACATTCTTTTTTAAAGCTCCGACCGTTTCTCTCGCAATAACTTTTCCCCCAATCGCTGCCTGAATGGCAACCTCGAACATTTGTCTCGGAATAATTTCTTTCATCTTTTCAGCAATTTGTCTCGCCCGGAGTTGTGCCTTCTCCCGGTCCGAGATAAAAGAGAGCGCATCGACGCGTTCTCCATTAAGCATAATATCGACCTTTACCAGATGGGCGTCTTGGTACCCCCTGAATTCGTAATCTAAAGAGGCATAACCCTTGGACAGAGACTTCAGTCGGTCGTAAAAATCAAGAATCACCTCATTAAGCGGCAGGTCATAGGTGAGCATGACCCGGCCAACATCAAGATACTTCATATCCTTTTGTGTGCCGCGCCTTTCCTGACAGAGTTTAATAATCGAACCTAAATATTCGTCTCTCGTGATAATTACCGCTTCGATAAAAGGTTCTTCAAACCGGGCGATCTCACCAGGGGGCGGAAGCTTGGCCGGATTTTCAATGTTGAGTACTTCCCCTTTTTGTGTGGTGATGTGATAGACCACAGTGGGTGCTGTGCCAATCAGGGCGAGACGATACTCTCTTTCCAGCCTCTCCTTGATAATTTCCATATGGAGCAGCCCCAGGAATCCGCAGCGAAATCCGAAGCCAAGCGCGAGGGAGGTCTCAGGCTCATACTGAAACGATGAGTCATTCAGCTGTAATTTTGTAAGGGCTTCCCTGAGATCTTCAAACCGGTCGGTATCAATGGTGTAAAGACCACAGAAGACCATTGGGGTCACCTCTTTATAGCCAGGTATCGGCTCAGACGCGGGATTTTTGGCGTCTGTTACCGTGTCCCCGACTTTGGTCTCACTGACCTCCCGAATCCCGGAAACAAGATAACCTACTTCACCCGCAGAGAGAGAATTGACATCATCCGGTTTCGGCAGAAAGGCCCCCAGAGAAAGCACTTCATGTTCGATCTGGTTTGACATCAAGCGAATCCGTGTTCCTTTACGAACAATCCCATCGACGATCTTGATCAGGATGACCGCGCCTTGATAATTGTCAAACCAGGAGTCAATGATCAGTGCCCTCAGGGGCGCCTCCTTATCGCCCTTTGGGGGAGGAACATTTCGTACAACCGACTCCAGGATCTCTTTAATCCCACGCCCCTCTTTGGCGCTGGTGGAAATTGCTTCAGAAGCGTCCAGCCCGAGGACATCCTCGATCTGCTTTTTCGTCTTTTCAACATCGGCACTGGGAAGGTCTATTTTATTGATAACCGGGATGATCTCTAAATTGTTATCGATGGCCATGTAGGCATTCGCAATGGTCTGTGCTTCCACGCCCTGAGTGGCATCAACCACCAACAAGGCACCATCACAGGCAGAGAGACTTCGTGAAACCTCGTAGGAGAAATCGACATGACCCGGTGTATCAATCAGATGAAGCATATAGTCGATCCCATCCTCTGCAGTATACTTTAATCGTACGGCATGGGACTTAATGGTAATCCCTCTTTCTCTCTCTAGATCCATATCATCCAGGAGCTGGTCTTTAAACTCTCGCGGATCAATGGCTCCCGTCTTCTCAAGTAAACGGTCGGCCAGGGTCGATTTACCATGATCAATATGGGCAATAATGGAAAAATTCCGGATATTTTTTTGCAATGAAGCATCCTGACATATAAAACATTGAATTATATTGGTTATTTCCCTTGTTGTCAAAAGGAATCGGGGAAGAGATCTTTGGCCGATATCACAGTAACGGATGGCGAATCTAGGGACGGAAGGTGCTTTTTTCGGCTAGAGCGGCTCAAATTTGGCTGTAAAATGCCTGAGCACCTTTGCCTGCTCCACAATTTTGAACCCTCTGAGGGCCTCGCGGCTTTTCCAGACACGCTTGGCGACCTCAATGACATAATCGATGTGGCTTTGGGTATACACGCGCCTCGGGATTGCCAGCCGGACCAGCTCCATTGAAGCCGGGATTTCTTTTTTCGTCTTGGCATCAACCTTTCCGAACATCACAGAGCCGATTTCCACGGCACGAATGCCGCCGGCAAGGTAGAACGCCGCAACCAAGGCCTGTCCAGGATATTCCGAAGGCGGGATATGAGCCAATGCCGCTTTCGCGTCGATGTAAATGGCGTGACCTCCGGGCGGTTGTACAATCGGAAGACCCGCTTCCTCCATATTTCGTCCAAGATACTCGGTCTCCGCGATCCGATAGATCAGGTAATCCTCTTTCAATATTTCTCTCAAACCAATGGCGATCGCCTCCAGATCTCTCCCCGCCATGCCGCCATATGTAGTAAAACCCTCCGTCAGGATCAAGAGCTCACGCTCACGCTTTGCCAAAAAATCATCATTTGTGCACAAGAATCCCCCCATATTTGCCAAACCGTCTTTTTTGGCGCTCATGGTGCAGCCATCCGCATACCCCATCATTTCCTGAACGATTTCCTGAATCGGCGTATTCTTGTAACCCTCCTCACGCAGCTTGATAAAGTAGGCATTTTCCGCAAAGCGACAGGCATCAAAATAGAGAGGAATATCATGTTTTGAGAGAAGTCCTTTGACGGCCCGTATATTTGCCATTGAAACCGGCTGCCCCCCACCCGAGTTATTTGTTATCGTGATCATGCATAAGGGAATTCGCGCCTTTCCGACACGGTGAATCAGAGCCTTCAGCTTTTCCAGGTCTATATTCCCTTTAAACGGGTAAGGACTTTCTGGATCAAGTCCTTCCTCAATCAGGATGTCTTGGGCGATGGCTCCTTGATATTCCACATTGGCCCGCGTGGTATCAAAGTGGCTGTTATTCGGAACCACGTCTCCCTTCTTGCAGACTGTCGAAAAAAGGATTCTTTCCGCGGCGCGGCCCTGATGTGTCGGGATTACATGCTTAAAACCAAAGATTTCTTTGACAGTCTTTTCAAAACGCTCATAACTCTCACTCCCGGCATAGGCTTCATCCCCCCGCATGATCCCGCTCCATTGATCCGAACTCATAGCACTCGTCCCGCTATCTGTGAGCAGATCGATCATGACATCACGTGCCTTGATGAGAAACACATTATAATGGGCATCCCGGAGAATTTTCTTACGTTTCTCTCGAGTTGTCATTCGGATTGGTTCTACTGATTTGATCTTGAAGGGCTCAATAATTGTACGAAAACTGGTTTCTGCTTTATTGAGTTGGTGGATCTCTTCTTCCATGGACTTTCTCCGGTGACATGGCTTTTGAACATTCTCAGAGAATAGAGGCCTACTATCTCAAGGACATTCCTAGAGGACTTTTGTCTAGTCCGCGAGAATGGAAATGGTAAAAATTATATTGTAATCTGTCGTGTGTTTCGAAATATTGTGATTATAGCACCAAAAGATCTGAAAGGCTGACAATGATCGGATGAGTCCTGCTGGTTGTTTCTTCCCAGGCCAAGTTTTTGGCCTGGGAAGAAATCAAGAGCGATCATTTCTGACACCATAATCGCTGTATTATCAACGTATTGACAAGATCAATCTCCTGAGATATGATGCTTAATATACCCTACCATAGTATGGTAGGGTATATTAAGGGGGAAGCCTGTGGAAGATGATGCCAAAAGAGAAGTCCTTACCCGTCTCGCCAAGATTGAGGGACAGGTCAAGGGAATCAGTCGGATGATCGAAAATGATCGTTACTGTGTGGATACCCTCTACCAGATCTCAGCAGCACAAGGTGCCCTTGAAAGGGTGGCAAAAGAGACGATGAGGCAACATCTTGAAGGCTGTGTTGTCGATGCTTTCAAATCAAAAAACAAACTGGATCGAGAAAAGAAAATAGATGAACTAATGAGCATGTTTTCTAAATTTGGAAAATAGAGGACATCAAAATGAACAGGATCTCTCTTATTGTCCCGGTTTTAAACGAAGAGAAAATACTCCCTCTCTTCCTGACCCATCTTGAGCAATTCCCCCTGGCTGAGGTCCTGATTATTGATGGGGGGAGTTACGATCAAACCAATAAGATCCTGAGCGACTGGGCCAATACTTCCGATGATAGAACTCAGCGAATTGTTTTATCCGCTCAGTGCAGTCGGGCGGAACAAATGAATGAAGGGGCAAAACATGCGACGGGAGACATCCTCCTCTTCCTCCATTCAGATTCTTTTCTTCCGGTTAAAGGGGTTGAGGCGATCCTGTCCACATTTCAATCACCGTCTACGCTTGGGGGAGCATTTCGACTCAGGATCGACTCCCCGATTTTTTTCTTAAGAATGATTTCAATGATGGTCAATTTGAGATCTATATTTTTGAAACTTCCCTATGGAGACCAGGGAGTCTTTGTTCGCCGTGTCGTATTTGTAAGGCTTGGAGGCTATCGGAAGATGCCTCTTATGGAGGATCTCGACTTTATCCGGCGCTTAAATCGGGAAGGTGATGTACGCCTCCTTAAAGAATCCGTCACAACATCCCCGAGAAGATGGGCGCATAAAGGATACTTTTACACCAGTTTTCGGAATATGGTTCTATTTGTCTTATATTATCTAGGCGTCTCTCCATTGAGGTTGGCAAGATGGTATCATTCGTAAACCCACCTTGGTTGAAGGAAGAAAAATGACAGTCGATCAACACAAAGGGACCCGTCTTGACCTGCCCATCTCAGGGATGACTTGTGCGGGCTGTGCCGCTCGTATCGAAAAAAGCTTTCTGGCCTCGGAGCAGGTCCTCTCAGCATCGGTAAATTTTGCAACCGAAAAGGCAACGGTATTTCTGAAGGAGTCCGGGACTTCGGCTGAGATCATCCAGACGGTTCAAGATATCGGCTACGGCATCAAGACAGAAAACACGACGATACCCATCAAGGGGATCTCCTGCGCCTCCTGTGTTGCAAAAATAGAAGGTGCATTAAATAGTCAGACCGGAATCTTTCTGGCTTCGGTCAATCTGGCCTCTGAAAAGGCAAGGGTGGAATATCTGCCAGCACTGACAAATATAAAAAAAATCAAAGATGTCATCCGGAGCCTTGGATACCAAGCGCCTGATTCGGAGGAGGTCTCCTCTGAAAGTGCGGTTCTGGAAGATGGAGCCAGCCCAGTTATCAACCCGAAGGTTTGCGGCTCACTCCTCCTGACGCTCGCCATCTTTGTTGTAATGCGCTCTGATTTCTTTGGCCTGGATTTTCTCTTCCCACCCCACTCAAAGATGAACTTCATGATGCAATTTTTGTTGGCGACACCCGTTCAATTCTGGGCAGGAAGACAATTTTACAAAGGGGCATGGACCGCCGCAAGGCATTGGACCTCAGATATGAATACCCTTATCGCAATGGGAACCTCAGCGGCATATTCATACAGTCTCATGGTCACTTTTGCCCCATCCTTCTATGCCGAAGGGAGTGCAAATCCTGCGGTCTATTACGACACCGCTGCGGCTATCGTCACGCTGATTTTGATCGGGAGATCACTGGAAGCGCGCGCCCGAGGGAAGGCTTCTGAAGCCATTCGGAAATTAATGGGTGTTCAGGCAAAAACAGCCTCACTCTTACAGGACAATGGCGAAGTGATAGAAGTCTCCTTATCGGAAGTTCAAGTGGGAGATCATGTCGTTGTCCGGCCCGGCGAAAAAATTCCGGTCGATGGAGATATTACTCAGGGATACTCGTCGGTAGATGAATCGATGATTTCGGGGGAGAGTCTCCCAATCGAGAAGAAGGTTGGAGATTCCGTTATCGGAGGAACCTTGAACCAGACCGGCCGATTTATTTTTAAGGCGATGCAAGTCGGTTCGGAGATGGTCCTTTCTCAAATTATCCGCCTTGTTGAAGAAGCGCAAGGGAGCAAACCACCGATTGCCAAACTAGCCGATAAGATCGCCTCTTTCTTTGTCCCGACGGTAATGGGTATTGCGGTTTTCTCTTTTATGGTCTGGTTTCTTGTTGGCCCGCCTCCTCAGTTGACCCATGCCCTTATTGCATCTGTCGCCGTCCTCATCGTTGCATGCCCCTGTGCCCTGGGTTTGGCCACGCCGACATCTGTCATGGTCGGCATCAGCCGCGGTGCCGAATCCGGAGTCTTAATCCGAAGCGGCGAGGCGCTGCAGATGGCTCAGAAGGTGGACACGGTCGTGTTGGATAAGACGGGCACCCTCACCCATGGCAAACCCTCCGTCACCGACGTTATCAGCCAGAAAGAAGACCGGGATAAACTCCTCTTTTATGCCGCCAGCGCTGAACAGGGTTCGGAACATCCTTTGGCGCAATCGATCTTAACCGCGGCAAAGGATGAAAAAATTGATCTGGCTGATCCGGAAAACTTTGAAGCCATTCCCGGAAAAGGGATTCAAGCAGTGATTGAGGGGAAAGCAGTATTTCTCGGAACTGCCAGATGGTTCGAGGAAAAAGGAATTACCATTAAGATCTTTAAAAAGGCCGGCACCCGCCTTGCGGAAGAGGGAAAAACTCCGATGTTTGTCGCCGTCTCGAATGAATGTTTTGGAATCATCGCGGTCTCGGATACAGTAAAAGAAAATGCAAACGCTGTCATAGCCGGATTACATCGGATCGGTTTGAAGACGCTGCTTCTCACAGGAGATCAAAAGAAAACAGCGGAAGTCATTGCGCAAACAGTCGGGATTGATCAGGTCATCTCAGAAGTGCTTCCAAACGAAAAGGCCAGAAAAATAAAAGACCTTCAAAAGGGCGGGCATCGTATCGCCATGGTGGGTGATGGAATAAATGATGCGCCCGCACTGGCTCAGGCCGACATCGGAATGGCGATTGGAACCGGAACAGATGTTGCCATGGCGGCCGCAGATATTACACTTGTCGGAGGAGATCTTCGGGGGATTGTTACTGCACTCAGGCTTTCTAAAGAGACAATGAAGAATATCCGCCAAAATCTCTTCTTTGCTTTTATTTACAACATCATTCTAATTCCGGTCGCGGCAGGGGCTCTTTATCCACTATCGGGAATCCTTCTCTCCCCTATCCTGGCCGCTGCCGCCATGGGACTCTCATCTGTCAGTGTCGTAACCAATGCCCTTCGGCTCCGTTGGGTCCGCACGGCCTAGAAATCTTAGCGGCCTTATTTTTCTTCGGGAGTCTCGATCCCGAGAAACTTCATTTTTCGGTAGAGATAGGTCCGTTCAATCTGGAGTGCCTCAGCTGTTTTAATGACATTCCAGTCATTCTTCTCAAGCTTTTCCATGATGTGTTTCTTTTCAAAGAGACTTCGGGCTTCTTTTAGGGAAGAGGTGTCCGTTGATATCGATTGGTAGGCCTGAGATCGATCCCCCACGGCCTTCCCGTATTGGATAAAGTCAGGAAGATCTCCCCGAGTAATCACTTGCGAAGGAACCATGATCATCAGGCGTTCCGTAATGTTCCTGAGTTCCCTCACATTACCCGGCCACCCATATCGCTTCATGAGCGTATAAGATTCTGTGTCTATTTTTTTGGGTTTGAGGCCCTGTTCCTGAGAAATTTCTTTCATAAAGTGCTCGATGAGGCGCGGGATATCCTCAACCCGTTCCCTGAGGGGAGGGACGTGGAGAGGGATGACATTCAGGCGGTAATAAAGATCTTCACGGAATGTCTCTTTCTTGATCTCTTCCGAGAGAATTTTATTTGACGCAGCGATCACCCGGACATTGACCTTGATACGTTCTCCCCCGCCAACCCGGTAAAATACCTGATCCTGCAATACACGAAGGACCTTGGATTGCGTCGAAAGAGACATGTCTCCGATCTCATCGAGAAAAAGAGTCCCACCGTGGGCCAACTCAAACTGCCCTTTCTTTCGTTGCTGCGCCCCAGTGAAGGCTCCTTTTTCGTACCCAAAAAGCTCACTTTCAATAAGATCGATTGGAATCGCGGCACAATTAATCTCCAGAAAAGGTCCTTCTCTCCTCTGACTCTGCGCATGAATCATCCTGGCAACCAACTCTTTCCCCGTTCCATTTTCCCCTGAGATCAATACTCGGCTCTGGGAGGGACCCGCCATTTTGATCTGTTGAATCAAATCAAGGATGGGTGGACTCGCGCCAATCATTTCATATCTTTTTTTCACCATCATTTTCAGAGTCTTGTTTTCCTGCTGAAGTCTACGCTCTGTCAGAGCATGTTTCACCATCAAGACTACTTTTTCTAAAGAAAGAGGTTTCTCGATATAATCATAGGCCCCAAGCTTGATCGCTTTTACAGCGGTCTCGATTGAACCATGTCCTGACATCATCACAATGATGACCTCTGGGGAGGAGGCTTTGATCTTTTTCAAGGTGACGAGACCATCCGGGTCCGGCATCCAAATATCAAGCAAGACAACCTCGGGGGAAGCGGATTGTACCAGTCGAAGCGCATCGACCCCGTTCCCGGCAACATGAACATCATATCCCTCATCAGTCAGGATACCCGATAAGGTGGAAAGAATCGCCGGTTCATCGTCCACAAGCAAGATTTGTTCAGCCAAGTATTTTCCTCCGGTAACTATTCAGCATGCCTAGGTTTTTCTTCAGGGTAAGGCGCGAAGCGCGCAGAACCACAGCGTTTGTACTTATACGTGAGGATTCGAGCACCAGAGCAACGCCGCCATGGAGGTAAGTATGGGTGTGTTGGATCGTTGCCTCCTTTATACAGGGAATTCAATGGTGAATGTTGTCCCTTTTGGATGATGTGGTGCGACGCGAATTTGACCATTATGATCAGTTACGATGCGATTCACAATGGCCAATCCGAGCCCAGTCCCTGTTTTTTTTCTGGAGAAATACGGAAGGAACAGCTTTTCAAGATCGCCCGGGGGAATTCCAACGCCTTCATCAGAAACCTCGATCCGGACTTTTTGTTGCGCCAAATCATTTGTCGTCGAAATATAGACGTCCCCCTTCCCCTCCATGGCTTCAACCGCGTTCTCAAATAGATTCAGAAATACACGCTTGATCTGGTCTCGGTCCAAATTAAGCAGTGGGATGTTTTCATCAAACTGAGCAGTGATGACGACGTCTTTTTGACTGGTCTGATAAAGGAGAATCACCTCTTGTAAGATTGGGTTGATCGTCTGCGAAGTGCGATGCGGAGGGGGAAGCCTGGCAAACTCTGAAAACTCATCAACCAAACGTTTCAAGCCGTGAACCTCGTTAATCACGATCCGGGTCGATTCGTCGAATATCTTATCGAAATCAGCAGACCGTTGGAAATATTTTTTCCTCAGACGTTCGGTGGACAGTTGAATCGGGGTGAGTGGATTTTTGATCTCATGCGCAATACGACGGGCCACTTCCTGCCAGGTTGCCACTTTTTGGGCACGAATAAGTTCTGTTAAGTCGTCAAAAACGATTACAAACCCCAGAAACCTTTGATCCGCTCCCTGTAAAACCGAAAGTGTGATGCGTAGTGTCAATAACTTGTGCCGAACCTCGACAATGATCTCTTCCTCCAAAGACTTTTCTCCTTCGGCTTGCATCTGCTGAAAAAGGTCAGTAATTCCCACCATTTTTCGGGATAGAAAAAAATCAATAAAGTCTTTCTGAATCGCTTTGTCAGGATGTACATTGAAAATCTTGCTCGCTGATGGATTAAAAGTCGCGATCATTCCCTTCTCATCGACCGAGATGACTCCCGCCCCGATATTTTGCAGGACGCCCTCCATATAGGCCCGCCGACCCTCAGATTCCCGGTTCGACTCCAGGAGAAATCGATTCACCTCTTTTATCTTCTCCTGTCCCTGTTTCAAGTCACCGGTCATCTTGTTAAAAGAATCAACCAGAACACCCAGCTCATCTGTTGCGCGGACGTCGAGTTGGAAGTTTAAATCACCATCTGCGACGGCCTGTGTCCCCTCGGCAAGACGTTGTATTGGAACCGTGATGGTTCTAGAAAAATAGATGCCAAACCAAACTGCCGAAAAGATGATCAAAAGGACGATGATCAGGAAAGAAAGGATATAGCTCCCTTTAATCGGATTTTTAAATGCCTTGAGCTGTTTGTATTCTTCGACCGATTTCTTGATCCCCTCCATCCTCTGAACGACCTCAAAAGGGATTAGATGGTCGACGACAAGAAGTGCAATAAACCGATTTTTTGAATGTAAAGGAATCACGCCACGGATAAGATCTCCTTCTGGAGTGGATTGAATAGAAAGGGGGAGCGATTCTTTCTCTCCACCTATAACGGTTTTAATAGATTCAAGGACTTTTTCAAGGAAATCGGGAGACGGCGAACTGGCCTCGTATCTCTCATCAGAAGCTCTGGCTATTTGACGGAGGTCTGACGAAAAAAGATGGATGGACTGAATGCCTTGTTCTTCTCGGCGTCTTTCTAGAAACCTGGACAGTCTGTTTCGAGGCCCGTTAATCATGCTCCGTTCCATGAGGGAGAGTCCAATTTCATTTGAAGCACGCACAACATGCTGGCGGTTCTGTTCATAATAGTCCTGGGCAACGCCCAGGGATTGATCTAGTGATTTCTCCACTTGGATAGAAAACCAGTTTTCAATGCTGCTCGTCAAAAGGCCGCTGGCAACGATAAACAAAAGAATCGAAGGGATCAACGAAAGACCAAGAAATGCGCCAACAAGTTTGCTCTTAAACCTTGATTTTCCCGGTTCACGCTTTCTTTCAAAGTACACCTTAATCAGATTTCGGGAGAGGAGAAGAACCAGAACGATGGTTAAAGTGATATTGACATTAACCAGTGTTAGCACGAGGATATTTGTTGAAAATTGAGAAGGGTGCTCGATACCACGAAAGAGAAAAAATGTGAGAGATGCCGATAGGCTCAGGAAGAGCGCGGTAATCCAGACAGGCCGGAAGATACTCTTCTTTTTAGAAGTTTCAAGTTTTTCTGTGGACTGACTCACCGACCAAACCCCATGTAAACTTGCTATTGTCTGCTTTGAAAAGAGATGATGGTTGAGTCCGCCCAAGGCGTGTCAATTTCCAAAAAGGGAATGAAAAAGAGAAAGTAATCGAGATAAAAGGGGAGCTTGGCCGCCTTCATCTGGGCTTTGACACTGACAAAGTAGCGGTCAGCCGATTTCATGACATTGGCCCGACCCAGCTTCACACGATCAAGATGTGAAACTACCTGTTTCATTGCATCAAAATCGTCAAAAATATTCTCGACAATTTTTTCGCCATCCCTGAGAATGACCCTGTATTTTTTCTTGAGGGTGTCATATTTTACCGTATAGAGAATATTTCTGGAAAGAACTTCTTCATCAAAGATCCAATTTTTTTCTCTTCGCTTTATCAGAATATAATAGTGAAACTCCTTCTGAATACCATTTTGAATCTCACGAACAATCTTTGGGCGAAAACCATGAGACAACTTTGCAGAAACAATGATCTCCTCATGGACCACCTCGACTTTTACATTTTCAATCCGCTCGGCTCCATCTGCCATGGCCTCAGATGCGGTCATCAGGAAGGCAAGGATCATTACCAGAAAAATAATATAGGATTTCATGAAGGTCTTATTCTGATTTCGATTACTTGTCACGGAAAACGTCTTTCCACAGTTCTGTTTGAAAATCGCCATAAGAGATCAGGAAGGTCTGATCAAAAGCCTCTGGAAAAGGCGTACCAGATGACAATTCTTCTAAAAGGTGTTTTATTTTAAAGAACCCGTACTGCCGGATCAAGTAAGCCGTTGCAGTCTCACTCTCCGCATAGGCGATGTCGGCAGTTGTCTCATCGAATGACATAAAAGAACCATGCAACTTTTCCAAAGAGATCACTGATTGTTGGGCACGCTTCCATCGGCCGGCCACCCTTGGTTCTCCTTGGTTTATGCCATCTTCAAAAAACATGGCCAAGCCTTCGTTTAACCAGGTGGGAACCTTTCCGCGTGAAAGTTGATAAACAAGGGCATGTGTATATTCATGGTAGATCAACTTTCTTAATATTTCTGTATCCTGGAGCTTTCCCCCGACCGGAAGATGGATTTTCCCATCAAAAAGTGCTTTTGTCCAAGTGGGGCTTTTCGTTACATCCCGAAACTGTTGGTCGGTATAAAGAACTGTAAAGATCGTCCTCTGGGGATAATATGATATCGTTTCCCCAATTTCTTGGTAAGCATTCTCCAAAGATTGTAGCACTGGCCTGATCCACGATCGATCTTCCTGTCCTTCAAACAACAAAGTGAAGTGGCTCGTCCCCTCTCGCTGAAAACCAGAAAAAAGGCGATGTTCCCGCTTCAGCTTTTTCAGGTTCCCGGAGAGGATATGGTCTCCTGGTTCAATCTGAACTGCATTTTCCCAGGCATGAATCGCCTTCTCATATTCATTCTGGTCGTAATAGATCTCACCTCCGATCTTGTATAGGGCCGCGTCCATCGGATTGAGTTGAAGGCCGACCCCGACAATTTTAACCGCCTCAAATCCTCGTTCGAGCCGGTGCATTGCAAGTGCTTTTCCAATATAGTGGGCGGACTCTTCCGGGACAACCGCTATCGCCTTATCGAACTTAAGGATCGCCTCTGGATATCGGCTGGACCGAATTTCTGCCCATCCAAGCTGTGCGTAGGTCTGTGCAATATTTTTCTTGAGGACCTTATTCTCCGGCCGCTGCTTCAATGCCTTTTGAAAGAGGGTAAGCGCCTCCTGGTAGTTTTCACGATTAAATGCCGTCAGGCCATCACGATTGATCAAGGCCCAGTCGGGAAGATCCTCTGAAGCAATATCAATGACCGGCGAAGGGACATTGGAGGAAGAAAGGGAAAACAGTCCGTTCCCGACCAACGTAGTCGTTTTCTTCTGAGGTGAAGGCGCAAAGAGCCCCCTACTACCTTCTTCCTTCTTGAGATAGAAGAACAGGATAATGACCATTCCAAGGATGAAGATGTAAATGGGACGGATCCGGGGTGTGTTTGGCATTTTCCTCTCTGTTGATAGATCACTTCTTTTAATTAGAATGCATGCCCCAATGTGAAATGAAAAACCCAGGGCCCTTCAGTTCCTTCTCGATCCAATTTATATCCCAAGTCAAATCTCAAGGGACCTATAGGAGTATTATACCGTAATCCGATTCCAGTGCTTGATTTTACTTGAGAAACCGAGACATCCTGAAGGTTTCTCCAAACGTTTCCATGATCAAAGAAGAAGACGAGACCAAATGATTTTGGGAGAAATATCCGAAGCTCTTCATTGACAACAAACATGGCGTTGCCTCCGGTCGGTTCGCCGTTAATAATCGTGACATTCTGTATTCCAAGTTCATCTTCATCATAACCTCGTACCGTGCTTCTCCCCCCGACAAAGAAACGTTCTGACAAGGGAATAATGGCTGTCCCCCCAAGTCGTCTTGCCACCCCGGCCCGTGCGGAAAATGCAAAGACCATCCTTGTTCCCAGGGGAAAGTACCATCGACTTTGAAGCGTCGCCTTTACCAGTTCAACCTCTGAGCCAAGAAAGGTTTCCGCATTCCTTAGAGTAATTCCATTCACAGAACCGGTCCGCGGGTTAAATGGATCATCACGTGAATCGCGAAGAAGTGACGTATTTACTGTGGCGATTACAAATCTCCCGATGTCTTCCGGGCTCAAAGTGGTTGTCGGTGCCACATTACTCGTTTGTCTCAATTCATATTCATAGAGTATTGAGCCCCTAACGCGGTCCGTAAACGATTTATCAAGTCCAAGTGCACCGCTAAACCTTTCAAGATCAAAAGAAACTTCCTCCAAATCTTCATAGGTGGAAACAAGCCTTGCATCTATCCTCTTGCCCAGGAACCAAGGTTCTATGTAATTAAGTTGATATCTCTCTTCGACCTGACTCCCTTCGGCTCGAACACTCACCCTGCGACTTGTTCCCCAAAGATTACGGTGTGAAACCTCTACGAAGCCACGAAACCGTTCTCTATTTCCAAAACCAACTCCGAAATCCAAAGCAACGCTCGGTCTTTCCTCAACAGTGAGCTGAACATCCTGTATGGTCAGATCACTCTCTAATTGGATGGGATCAAAATGTAATACAGAAAAAAGGCCGATCTTGGAAAGCCGTTTCTGACTCTCCCGGATCTTTTCAGGATTATACGGATCGCCCTTCCCGATTGTTATCTCTCGGAGAAGGACATGATCTCTGGTCCGGAGATTCCCTTTCAGGCGAATTTGACCCAGTCGGACCAATTGCCCTTCAGTGACATGATACTTTACCTTCACGGTGTTTCGGTCAAGGGAAAAATCGATGGCCGGTGCAATATCAGCATAGAGATAACCCTTCCGAGAATAAGCAGAAAGAAGCGTCTGTTTTATTTCTTCCACAACAGTTTCATTGTAGGACCTTTGAGAATTATCCCCAAGGACGCTGAGAAGCTCAATCCTGGAGAGCGCCATATTTCCTACGATTTCAATATTTTCAATCCGTGTACGTATCCCCTCATCGATATTAAAAACAACGATTAACGATCTCCGAAGAGAATCAAATTCTCCTTTCCCTCTGACCTGGACATCCTGAAAACCATTTTCCTTATAAAAATCTGACAAAAGGACAGCATCCTTTTCAAGAACTGCTTTGGTAAAAAGCTGCTTTTTAAGAAGGCTCTCTTCACGGAGTTGAATGAGTTCTTGAAGACGTTTTTGCGGAAAAGAATAATTACCGACAAATCGAACTTCCCGGATTTTTGCCCGAAATCCGCTTTTTATTTTGAAATGGACTTCTAACCTGTTTTCCTTTGGAAAACGTCTGGAGACAGACTTCACTTCAGCATATGGGTATCCCTTCCGCTTGTAGAATCCTTCGATCTGACGCGCACTCTCCTCCAAGACATCCTCTTCATCGCTATGTTCTTCCTTGATGAGTACGTGTGATTCGAGATGCCTCCGTGAGAAGAGATCTTTTCCCTCAAAAAAGATTTCAATCTTATTGGATGACTTCACTGATAAGCGTATGTCGACCTCATTTGTCTCAGCAACATAGGTCACCACTGCCGGACCCACCGTTGCCTTCAGATAACCTTCTGATTCATAGAATGCTTTCAGTCGATCGATATCTTCCTCAAAAATATGGTGCCGATATAATTCACCCTTATGAGAAAACATCCTGAGCGCTAAGACCCAATCAGAAAAAGACTTTTCTCCTTGAAGTTTGAGAGACCGAATACGCACAGGCATCCCTTCATCAATTCTGAGGAAGGCCTTTATTTTACTCCTGTCTTCAGACTCTGATTCCAAATGTGAGGAAAATTTGACTCTAAAGAATCCCTTCTTCTGATAAAATGATGCAACTTCAGAGAGCAAATCACTCCAGCGGGCCTCTGTAAATGGGTTACCCGTCTGGAATGATAGCGCGTTGAGGATGTCTTTTTCTGAAATGGAGTGATTTCCCGAAATATTGATAGAGGAAAGAAACTGTTTTTCGATCAAAATAAAGTGAAGTGCAACCTGGGCCTCTTTGGCCTGCTCGGCCTCGACCAATATGTTTTTATAGAATCCTGTCTGGTAAAGACGGCTAATCGCACTCCGAATATGCCTGGTTTGAAATCGGTCTCCAGGATTCACCTGAATGATTTCCAGTAAATCCCTATCAGAAATATCGCCCGTCCGATCAAAGGTAACCGCACCAATAACACGCCCTTCCCATTCACCCGCAAGGAGTGGATCAGGACTCATGATAAAGAACAATATGAAGATTAGCGAAACTCGAATCGAAATCGAATATCACCTCCCATCTGCCCTCTGTCATCCCTATTCCCGACCAGGGAGATATTCTTATTGACCTCATACACCATTCGAATCAAATCCTCTTCAGAGGGGTCAAGTGTTGTAGAATAAACCACAATCAGGCGGTCTTCCAGGAGTCTCTTTTCCGCAGTAAATCGGGTGCCATTCGCGGATTTTACCCCATTGGATTCCCCTACCGTTGGGTTGACTTGAATCCGGTCAACCCCGGTGATCTTCTGTACAGGTTCTTCCAACAATTCTGAAACAATAAACGCGGTTGCTTCTCCTCCTGCTCCTCCTTCTACAATATCCGCGGTTGTCTTTCCTATTGTGAGTAGGGCCAGGATATCTGCCTCAGGGAGGGAAGGGGAGGATGCGAGGGTCAAGTTAATTTGGGATAAGGTTCCCCTTAACGTCAGCTCAACCTTGTAGGTCTGATCTGTCGCGTAATTCCGGACATCTGTTTTTGCATTGATATCAAATGTTGGGTTAATTTCCTCCGGGTTTAAGAAATCGACTGAACCGGAAACGATCCTGAAATGATTTCTTCGTAAAAAGATCTTTCCTCTAGGAAAATCAATACGGCCAACCAGTAGAGGCTTCTCGTTAGAGCCTCTCAGGAAGAGATCAATCGACAAAGGAATCTTCGCAAGATTGTTGTTAATCCAGACCCCTTTTTTCCCGTAGAGATGAATGTTTAATTCAGTCCTTCCGGAGATCGGCGCATTACTCCAAAGAGCTTGCCCCTTATTTCTATTCAATTTAGTGATGAATGACTTTATATCTGTCCTTTCTTCATAAACTGCTCGTTTCAGTTTCAACTCACCCTTGAGTGACTGGCCTTTCTCATTGCGTTGAAAGAAGAGATCCCCGTTCACTGTGGCAACCAGTTTTGGAAGGATTCTCATCCCCGCATCTTCCAGGGAGAGGAGGAATCCAAATGACTTTAGTGTCAATCCGGAGATGACGGCATTTCCAGTGCCATAAAACCGTCCCCCGCCGATTTTTCCTTCAAAGGTTTCGAGAACAAGATGATCCTGATTGAAAATGACCTCTAGAGAATCGATAAGAATCGTTCTGGAAAATGTTTCGGTTCGAATCTTTCCATTTTTTAAGTGGAGTACTCCGTTGACATGGGGGTTTTTCCAATGGTCGGAAACACGGAGATTGAGGGTCGCCTTTCCAGTGCCCGAGAAAATCTCCTTTGTGAAAAACTTGATCAGGTTCAAGTCAGCTTCCCCCTCCATCAAAAGTTCCCAGTTCTTCAAAAGGGCCATGCTCCCGTTGAAGGACAGCGAGGTATTCTCTCCCTTGAACCGACTATCCTTTATCTGAAATTTCCCCATTTCGGAATGAATCATGATGACCCCATCGTTCTGAATGGTATAACCGCCGAAGTCTGCAATCATCTTTGAAAACGACCCCTGCAAACTCACATGCTCCAAATGGGAAAGTTCACCTTGTCCTTCCATGACTCCTGTGAGTTGAATCCCTACCTCTGAAATAAGACTGGTAAGATGGGCTCTAAAAAATGGGGCGAGTTGAAATGTGTCGAAGTCGCTCTTAAAGGAAAAAGGATATGCAGCCGTCAGGGCAACTTTTGCCGCCAGGGAAAAATTCTTATCGGGGAGTCTCCCTTCCAGTTTTATCTCTCGGTTATTCCAGTCAATCGCCAGCTTTCCTCTCGCTCCCGAGAATTCGCCATATTGAAGGTTTTTTATGTCGATATCCACATCCAATTGTGGTTCCTTAAAACGCCCCTTTCCTGAAACCTTCAACCCCACTTCTCCTTCAAGGAAGGGAATACGTTTTTGAAAAAATCCGGCTTTATGTATCTGTAGACGCCTCCCCCGTAAGGCGAGCCGATAGGTTCCACGGTACCCCACCTCTCCTTCACCGACAATACGGGCAAGTTTTTTCTCAAGGACAACATTCCGGAACTGGACCTCTTTTTCAGTCACAGTCAGCATCAGCTTTCCTCGATCAAAAGACTCACCGTAGAGTACTCCTTTTGACAATTCAAGGGGGCCCTGCACGTTCAATGCTTTGGGAGACCCCTGAATGATCAAATGGCCCGTTGCCTTCGTTTGAAGTGGGATCGGTTTTTTGAACACGGTTAGGACTTCCAGTGGATCGGCCGACCTCAAATCAACCCGGAGATCAAATGAGGGAATCGGATAGTTTTTATAGCCAACTTCTCCCTCAAATTGATACTGGGGAATATCCCTTTTACTTCTTTTCTTCTTCCCTTTTTTGAGAGAAAGGCCTGCAGGCAAACCGCTTAAAGTCCCATTCTCTAAGGTCACTATTTTATTTGCATAAGAGAACTGAGAGGAAAGGGTTCCAAAAGCTTGGTCTCTTAGCGACCATTCTTCAAAAAGAATATCCCCGTTAAAAGTGGGCTGATAAAACTGCCCGCCCAAAACACCCGAGAGTTTCATTTTTCCCGTGAGCGGAATTCGAAGCAAGGTAGCAAGTACTTTCACTTCTTCGCTCCAAGCCTTTGCATCTACCGAAAATCCAGCCTCTTGATTCCATTCTCCATGAAAACTTACCGTTGCATCAGGGAAGGAAGCCTTTCCCTGATGCAAGAGAAGCCGACCCGCAGACCAAAGCCATCGCATTTCTCCGCTATTAAAGAGGGATATGAGTACAGGGAACCGTTTCGCTTTTGCAGTCAGCGCGGGAGAAAAAAGAGGGAGCCGCACCGCATTGAGATGGCCTTCTGCCGTAAGGCTTTCTCTATCAAAGTGACTTCCCGACAAAACCACATCGCCATCAAGGAAGATCCCTTCCAATAAATGATCTCCCTTCACGTCATCGATTTGGATATTTTGGATCATCGGGTAAAGGGCAAGGCCTGTATACTTCAAATTGATTTGATACCCTTGTGATTCATCTTCTTTTCTCTCCGGGTTCGCCTCAAGAGGAAGACGTATCTGCCCGCTCCCGGAAAAAGATCCGGAAAAGATCTCACCGGAAACAGAATCAAAAACAAGCAAGCCTTTCTGATAGGAAATATCTGCCCCAAGTGTCCCGATTTCCTTCTCATCAAGGAAGAGCGGTGAAAGGATCATCCTCCCTTTCACATTCGGATTCAAGAAAGAGCCGGATAGTTGTCCAATAAGAACCGCCTCTCCAGATAATTTTTTTCCTTGGAAAAAGAGGTCTCTCGATGCGCCTTCTTTTTTGAAGCCAAGACTTGATACCGGTATCTGGGCATCAAATTTAAAATTGAGTGGGTTTTCATGGCCAAAGCTGAAAATACCCTCACCAAGAAGAGTCACCTGCCTGGATGTTAACCATGCCCTCTTCAGGTCAATTTTGTCGGGATGAACAAGCATCTTAACTTCAAATTGGTCAAAGAGCTCGTCGACTTCGTCCGTTGAGAACAACCCCTCCTTTCCTGAAAGTTCGACCTCAAACCGATCCATCTTCAGATTGGGATCAATTTTAAGGTCAAGTTTCTCAAGAGAAATCGCTTTAACACCCTTTTCCCCATGATATGAGACACGACCATTCCGGACCAGAATAGAGCGTATAACAACTTTTGCCGGAGCGGTCTCTTCGTTCGAAACTGGAAGAGTAAAAATAGACGTCGTTTCACTCAAGGCCTGTTCTGTCATTGACAAGACAGGAGAATCAATCGTAACTTCCCCAATCATGAAGGCCTCCATGAAGAGAGACCAGGGGCTGAAAGCGATTCGAACCTCTTTGGCAGACAGTTGAGAAGAAGATCCGGACTTCTGGACTTTAATAGAAACCTTTTTCAAGGAAACAGAAGAAGAAAAAAGGTTGACCTGAGCTGAATGAATCTGGACCTTCCTGTCCAGCAGAGTCCCAATACCTGTCTCAGCAAATTGTCTAGCCTTTGCTGAAATATAACCGCTCTGGAAGAATAAATGAGAAGCAGCGGCAAGGAGAATTACGGATAATAAAGGGATTAGAACCCACTTCTTAGACAACCAGGGCTCCTCTACATAAGGAAGACGGGGGAAAAGGAATGAAGAGTAAAGACTTCAATCATGAGGTTCATCATTAATGAAAGGGGGAGAGATCAGGAATGGTTAAGCTTTTCCATTTCAACAAATTTCATCCTCAAGGTAAAAAGCAGCTGTGAGATCAAGCCGGCTTCATCCTTTGAAAGGTTTCCCTTGGTCTTTTCTTCGAGAAGAGTGAGAAGATCAATGACTTGTCTTGCCATCGACAACTGGACAGACTTCTCTCCTGTTGCAGGACTTGCCTCTTCCCCAAGGTGAATCAATGCCGATGTGGCCAAGGAGAGAATGAAAGAGGAAAAATTGACAGGGTAGGTTTCGTTCGCCGGGTGAAACGGCTCTCCACCAATGGCCGAACCCTGTTTCGCTTCCCCTTCTGAAGAAGATTTCTCCCTAGCCTCTCTTTCCCCAGATTCATCCAAGAGAAAGGAGCGATGATCCCTCACTTCGAATTTCTGTTCCTCTTCCATGCGACCTCGCCACGCTGTAAAATTTATCACAAACCCATTGATTTTTCAAGACATAAGAGCATAAGGGAAATCCAAATTAACCGCAAAATAGTCACCTCCGAACTGAGATCATGAATCAGATCACACCTGATTATGAAAACTGGTAAATCTCGCCGAATTTCTCCTTCAGAGCCTCTATAAAATAGCGTGGATTTAAGGACTCACCCGTTACACGTTGGAGCAGATCTTCACTTGGGTATTGTCTTCCCCAGCGATGGATCTTTTTGTTCAGCCATCTTTTAAGTGTAAGAAGATCCCCCATTTCAATCTGAGGGCATAATTCCGGGATCTCTTTTTTCGCCTGTCTGAAAATTTGAGCCGCGTAAAGGTTGCCTAGGGTATAGGTCGGGAAATAACCGATCGCACCGCCGGACCAGTGGACATCCTGCAGAACCCCATCGGCATCCGATTCCGGGACGACACCAAGGTATTCCTTCATTTTTTCCTTCCAGACGCCAGGAAGCGCGTCCACATCAAGATCCCCTTCAATCAATGCTTTCTCAATCTCAAAACGGACCATAATATGCAGGTTATAGGTCAGCTCATCTGCTTCGACTCGGATCAGAGAAGGGCGAACAATATTAATTCCTGCATAATATTCATCTAAATTGATATTTTTTAATTGATCCGAAAAATGCTCCTGGAGAATTGGATAAAAGTGTTGCCAAAAAGGCCGCGACCGTCCAACGCAATTTTCCCATAGGCGGGACTGGCTTTCGTGGATACCCAGGGATATCGCTTCTCCGAGCGGAGACCCAAAATGTTCTGGGGGAAGGCCTTGCTCATACAAGGCATGCCCCCCCTCATGAATCGAACTAAAGAGGGATGAACACAAATCCTTTTCATCGACCCGTGTTGTCATTCGGACATCTGTCGGATGGAAGGAGGTTGTAAATGGATGGGCCGAGATATCCTGCCTGCCGTCCTGAAACTTATACCCCATCGCCTTCAATATCTCTTGTCCAAAAGTCAACTGTCGTTCTACAGGGTAAGAGAAACAGAGAAAATCTCCTTTCGGTTTCACCTGAGACGCGACAACTTTTTCGAGAATCGGAACAAGCTCGGCCTTCAGCGCGGTAAAAAGGGGGACGACCTGTTTAACCGTCATTCCCGGCTCATAGGAATCCAAAAGAGGATCATACGGAGAATCGGCATATCCCAGATAGGATGCCTCTTCCTTCTTCAAGGCAATCATTATTTTGAGGTGCGGCGCAAAGAGGGAAAAATCATTTTTCTTTCTCGCTTCCACCCAAACCTGGTGTGAAAGGGAAGCGGCTTTCCCGATCCTTCGGACGAAGTCTGAAGGAAGTTTAAGGCGTTTACTGTAATCAGTCCAAACCTCTCTTAACAGTCCATATGCAGGTTCATCCCATACTGAGCCTCCTCCCTGGATTTTACCCGTCTCCAGGTCAAGCCATTGTGAGAGGAGTCTTTTCATTCCCTCCCCGACCCGCTTCTCGTGGACCAAGGTTCCAAGCACAGAGAGCTGTTCTGCCCGTGCCCCTCCACCTCCAGGAGGCATATAGGTTTCCTGATCCCAGGAAAGGAGCGCACCGGCACTTGAGAGATGCTGAATCTCTTGAAGCATATCAATCAATGGCTTAAGATCTTCGATGGTTTTCATAATTGGAAGCCATTCTATATAGTTTTATATGAAATTCCAAGTTTTTGGTACACTTCCAGAACACGATCGGTCTTTGCTCAGCTGAGCTGACACAGCGCTATATTTACAAACAAAGCAAGACCCATGTATATTCGGTGCACCATGTTTAAGTCCCTGGACCGTTACATCCTGAAAGAGTTGACCATCCCATTTCTGATCGGGATCTTCATTCTCACGTTCCTTATCCTCATCCAACAGCTTCTTAGATTAATGGAATTGGTCATCGGGAAAGGGGTGGATCTGGTCAGTGTAGGTCAGATTTTCCTGACCCTTCTTCCTTCGTTCTTTTTACTGTCGATTCCCATGGCCGTGATGCTGGCATCGGTCGTCACCTTTGACCGACTTTCTTCAGACAATGAGATCATTGCCCTGAAATCGCTTGGCGTCGGTTTTTACCGCCTGGTCCGCCCGGTGCTCCTTTTTTCATTCCTTGCTTCTCTGCTCACCCTTTCAATGGGGATGCTTGCACAGCCTTTAGGGAAGGGATCATTTAAATCACTTGCTGTAAAAATTCTCAAGAAAAGGATTAATGTTGGACTGGAAGAAGGCCGTTTTAATGAAACCTTTTCCAAGATGATGATCTACGTCGAGTCGATGCCGACATTTTCTGAGATGGAAGGGGTATTTATCATCGACCGAAGAAATCCGGAAATGCCAGTAATGATCGTCGCAAAACGGGGGACCTTGACCACTGATCAGGAGAATGAGGTCTTTGGCTTTCATCTGCATGAAGGAAACCTCCATCGACGGGGAAAAGACGAGCGCGATTATCAACGGATGACCTTTGAACGCTATGACTTGAGAGTTGATCTTTCTTCTTTCGTCGACAGAAAGGAAGTGCTAGCAAAAAGTCCATCCTTTCGCGAGATAAAGAAACAGATTGCAGCATCTCAAGGAAAAGACCTTCAATCGCTCCAGCTCCTCTCCGTTTTTTACAAACATTTTGCACTCTCCTTTGCCGCTCTCGTTTTTGGTATCATCGGCGTTCCACTCGGGATCATTTCAGGCCGACTCACACGGGTTGGCGGCTTTACTGTCGGCATCGCGATTATCGGATTATATTATCTACTCACGACCTTTGGCGATTATCTAATCTCGATCCGTCTCGCTCCACCAATTATCGGGGCCTCATTCCCTCATTTCTTCCTGGTTCCATTTTGTCTTTACCTTTTGACGATAACGGCAAATGAATCTTTTCCAAAATTCCTTCAGTTTTCTAATAAAAGGCCATGAGGATGTCCCTGACAACACGCTATATCCTAAAGGAATACTTCAAGATCTTCTTTGTTACTTTAGGGGCACTCATACTCGTCTACCTCTCAATCGAGTTTGTTGAGAAGATCAGGAAGTTTCATGCACATCACCCACCCATCATTCTGGTGCTTCAATATTTTGCAAATCGTCTTCCAAAGTTCATCTTTGATTTAACCCCTCTGGCGCTTCTTATTTCCACACTGATCACCTTTGGGGGACTCTCCAAGAACAACGAAATTACCGCATTCAAAAGCTCGGGGATAACGATCCTCACTTTGGCCCGACCGCTCCTTGTCTTTGCATTTGTCGTCAGTGTTCTTTTCTACTTTCTGAATGGATCCCTTATTCCTTCCTCCTACGAACGGTCAAAGATTATTCGTGCCGAAAAAATAGAAGGCAGGAAACGATTCGGTAATTTTGCTCAAAATAGGATATGGCTTCGACTGGATAACCGGACGATCTTTAACATCCAGGTGGTCAACCCGGATAAGAAGACCATGCAGGGGGTTCATATTTATTTTCTCGGAGAAGATTATACGCTCCCAGAAGAGATTGAAGCCGAGGGGCTTGCCTACGAAGACGGAGGGTGGATCTTGTCAACTGGGGTACACCGAAAATTTCAAGCAGACGGATCAATCCAGGTTAACATCTTTGATCGGGAGACCATCGACCTCAACAAGGAGCCTGAAGATTTTCAACAGATTGTTGTCAAATCGAGTGAAATGACGGCGTCTAAACTGCGATCATATATTAATCAACTGACCGCTGATGGTTTTGATGCGACAAGGTATCAGGTTGATTTGCGCGCGAAAGAAGCCTTTCCTTTTGTCAACTTCATGATGATCCTATTAGGGATCCCTTTTGCCCTCAAAGACAACCGAAGTGCCGGCCTGGCCAGAGGGATTTCAATCAGCCTGGGTGTCGCGTTTTTCTACTGGCTTGTATTTTCAATCACGGTTTCACTGGGACATATCGGCGCTCTTCCTCCCTGGCTGGCTGCCTGGAGCGCAAATATCCTTCTCTTGACTATTGGAAGCTATCTCTTTTTAAATATCCGGCAATAATCGTATCAGACGCGTTGACAAGTGGGTTAAAGCACAATACAATCAGGTCTGTTTATCAATGATGGGTTTGATCGAATGTGGCGACCTCCTTCCATATACAGCAGGTTCGCATGCTCTCATTGAAGAGAAGAGCAAATGGCGCTTCTTCGACAACACAATAAAAGGCATTGAATATGAGCTTAGGGCACAAGAGTTTACTGATACTTCTCGTAACGCTACTCATTAATTTCCTGGCACTCCCCTCCCCCGTGTTGGCTGATGAAGAGCATTCTCACCCGAAAAAAAAAGAGGAACATCACCATTCCCCCTCAAAAAAGAAAGAAGAACCTGTGATGGCTCCCGGAGACAAGGTCGTGAGGATCAATCTGATTGGACCGTTTTGCCACCGTCATCCGGAAGAAATCCAGGAAGCCTTGATGAAGCAGATGGGTGTGAAATCTGTGGAAGGCTTTAGCGGGAGGAAATACATCATGGTCAAATACAAGAGCGGCCATGTTACACCGGAAGAAATGGTTTCAATAGTCAGAGGATTGGGAGGGAGCGGCTGGAATTGCCTTAGGTCTCAGGTGAAGTAGTCAGAAATGGTGATTTTGGACAGATTCTCCTTAAACCCAATTACGGATTTTGGGTTCTCATAGATTCTTGACACGAGATATTGAAAAAGGTATCTTTTTATTACTCAATCTTGGAGCAAACGTGGTGGTCAAAGTACGTTTTTTTGCAGTCTTGAAAAACTTGGTCGGAAAAGACGAACTTTCCATTGAAATAGATAAAGAGACGACCTTGGCACAACTTATTGAAAAGCTTCAGGAAGAACTTCCCGTCTTAAAAGATCTGCTTAGCGAGAGAAGAGTCCTGATCTCTGTTAACCAGGAAACGGCTGAAAAACATTGCCTCATCAGGAATGGGGATGAAGTTGCCTTCCTCCCTCCTTTCGCCGGAGGTGCTCCATGGATACGGGCTTGACCCGCGCAGTTCAATAGAAAGGACCGAATGGATACGACAACGAAAAAAAACACGGACCGGATTCGGGTTCAACTGGAAGACTTCAGCGTTGAAGAAGAGATCAACAAGATAAAGGGGTGCTCGAAACGCATTGGAGGGATCGTTGCCTTCCTCGGAGCGGCCCGGGATTTTTCCAAAGGACGTGATATTCAGAAGATCGACTTTGAGCACTACCCCGGCATGGCCGAGACACGTCTTACAGAAATTCGGGAGCAAGCACTGAAAGACTTCGATATTATCGAAGTCACCATCATCCATCGTGTGGGAAAGCTGTCAATCGGCGACAATATTGTACTGATCATCGTTGGCGCGGAGCATCGGGCAGATGCGTTTAAGGGCTGTTCATGGTCCATTGACGAGTTGAAAAGAATCACCCCCATATGGAAAAAAGAGACGACTCCAGAAGGAGATGTCTGGGTGGAAGAACATCCTTGAGAATACGCACGATTCGCGACTAGTATCTGGGGATGCTCGGGTCCACTAACCGCGCGTAGGCATCAATCCCGCCACTCAAATTTCTGACATCTTTGACTCCGGATTGCTTTAAAATCCCCAAGGCCGATTGACTTCTTATACCATGATGACACAAAGTAATAATCTCTTTCTCCAAATCCAGTTCGCTCATTCGGGTCTGTAGCTGTCCCAAGGGGATTAAGACGGCATCCGGAATATGTGCCATTTGAAATTCCCAGGGTTCACGAACATCCAGAAGGGTAAATGTTGCACCCTCTTCTCTCTGCCGCTTGAATTCCTGCGGTGAAATCTGGTCGTTATCCACACTCTCCTCCAAGGCCTTTTCTCAATATTCTGCCTGATCATATTCGACTTGATTTACTGTCGTCAATCCCTTTTTGTTACCAGGATAGGAAACAAGGGAAATAAATCACTTATTTAGAAAATGTGATTCTGGGAAGCATGATTTCTTGACTTAGACCTGAGCAAAGGAATAAAATTTAGTATACAGGGGTTTAAATAATGTTCTCAACAACGTTTATATGGATGGTACGGCCTCTTAGATGGAATGACTAGGATTGGAGGAGTGGCCTTGGAAATTTGATGAAGATCATCAATCTACACATCGGTTTCTCGTGTCTTTCTTCTCCGCCTTATTTCAGAGAAAGGGGAAGATGAGTTAAACATATAACAATCCTGGTGGCAGACGCTCGGATTGCATCTCGTGTTGGTCATAAGTGGATTCTACCCATAGTACCTCGCCGCCAAATCAGGAAGGAGGAGTACGATGAATAACCATAAGTTATATCTCGTGTTGTTGCTATTTGTTTTGGGCGTTTCTTTTTCATCGGCTTATGCCGCCAACTATCCCTACCTTTCCCAATATGACCTTTCTTCACATCGAAGCATTTACAGCTCCGTCTGGACGGTAAAGGGGGATCTGGTGATTCTGGAGACGGAAGAGAGGACCATGCGCAGCTTTGGCATAAAAGAGTGGATGCGGGAAGGATTTCCCTTACCGGAAGAAGGGGATGAGGTCACGCTCATAATGGACAGAGGGAATACGATCATCGACCTCACGAAACCGGGTGGCAAAGGAGGTTTTTTTGGCAATGAAATTTCCGGAACGGTTCAGGAATTCAACGGTCCGATGAAATGGATTGCCATTAGGACAGCGTCTGGATTTGAAAAACGGTTTGTGATTAAGGGCAATGTCGCCACAAAGTTGAACGGAATCGAAAAAGGGAGGAGGGTCACATTGGCAATGGATGGACAAAACCGTGTGATGGATGTCTATCGACCTTAAGAGATCAGACAATGACAAACCTCTATTTTTGGAGTTGCATCCGGCCCCGACGGGTTTAACCGTTGGGGCCTTCTTTTCAATGGAGGATGTGGACTAATGGGTTTGGGGGCGAAGCCACCCTTCTACGGTGAGGCGACCGCCGCGGACATGCCGATCAGCCACCCGATGTGTGCGCGGATTGTACGCGAGGACACCGGTCCCGCTCGAAGAGAAATTCTGTTCGATGAATTCGATATGATCGTCGGTCACAGCCGTGATGATGCCAACATGGCCGTGTGTGCCCCCTTTAAAAGTGACGATGTCGTCGGGAAGTGGCGGTGCCGGTCCACCGTTTTTCAGGGCATCTAGTCCCTTCTCTCCGGCAGTTTTAAAATAGGTATCCGCATTCCCATCCCATCCCCTGCCAGGCATACCCTCTCGTGTCTCAACCCCCTTGATTAAGTGATAGAAGCGCCGAACATATTCAACACATTGGTATTTCAGTCCATAGGCGGAGGGACCATCACAGCTATCATAAGGATAGTCCTCATTGGACCGGGCAGGCACTCCTTTGTAGGAGGCAAGGGGCGTCGCGCAGGGAGGGGCTTTAACGCGTGCAACTGCCGGGGCAAGACCTGAAAAAGAAATGATAAGGACGATAAAAAGGGCCGCGATTGCGCGTTTCATTACTATGTTTATTTTGACATACACTCCCGCCAGAGTATCAAATTATCTGGGGCAAAGTCAATTTTTTGACTTGAGCTTCGGATTTCTCTTTAATGCATTTTATTCTGTTTTTGGGATTGTCCGGGGAGCTTGAGGATAATATTGTCGATCAGGCGAACGGCCCCGATTTTGACGGCGGCAAGGAAGACGATACGCTTCTCCAGATGCTTGATCGGCTCTAGTGTCTCCGGATCACAGAAAGCCATGTAGTCTATCCGGACACGCGGCTCTGATCGGATCAGAGCCGCGGTCGCCTCAAGGATGACTTGGCTCTTTCGCTCCCCTTGACGTATCATTTTCCGAGCGACTTGAAGTGCCCGATACAGAATCGGAGCCGCTTTACGATCCGCTGAAGAAAGGCGGCCATTTCTGGAACTCATCGCCAGTCCATCCGTTTCACGAATCGTTGAGACAAGACGCACTGTGGTTTTAAAATGAAGGTCACGAACCATTTTCTGGATCACCCGGACTTGTTGGTAATCTTTCTGGCCAAGATAAAGGTAATCTGGAGATACCACCTGGAGAAGCTTGGAAACGATAGTCGCGACCCCCTTAAAGTGGCCAGGTCTTGACTCCCCTTCCCATCTTTGGCTGAGCTTTTCTACTTGGATAAAAGTTTGATAAGGTGAAGGAAAGAGCTCTTTAGCAGAAGGAATCCATAAAATATCGACTCCCATCTCTTCCCCCTTTTTTTTGTCAGAGTTGAGATTCCGGGGATAGATGTCCAAGTCCTCTCCGGGACTAAACTGAAGCGGATTGACAAAGAGTGAAACAACAACGAAATCGCCACGATGTTTTGCTTTTCTCATCAGGGAAAGGTGCCCCTCATGAAAAGCCCCCATTGTCGGGACAAACGCAATCCGTCGGTTGCCTCGAACACATTCCAGTATCTTTTGTACGGCCTTGATGCGCCTAATGGTCTTCATGCGTCTTCATTTTGAGTGATACGCTTTGGATGATAATAGACTTTTCCTTTTTTCATCTCCTTGATTCGTTTCACCAGATCGGCCAAATCTTCGGGATGGTTTACAAAATCGATATCATCCGTTTGTATCACCAGTAAGGGACTCTCTTCATAGTAGAAGAAAAAATGATTGTAGGCCTCGTTGAGGCCTACAAGATATTCCGGATGGAGCGCCTTTTCATAATCCCGTCCCCGATGGTTTATCCGTTTCAACAGGGCATCCGTATTTGCCTGAAGGAAAACAACCAGGTCCGGTTTTGGGAGCGTCATGTTCAACAATTTATAAATTTGTTCATAGAGAACAAGTTCTTCTTCAGTCAAATTCAAGTAGGCAAAAATACGATCTTTAGGAAGAAAGTAGTCTGTAAGGGTCACTGCAGAAAAGAGACTCTGTTGAATAAGAGTCTCCAGTTGACGGGATCGGGAGAGAAGGAAGAATAGTTGCGTTTGAAAGGCCCATTTTTGAGTATCCCGGTAGAATTTGTGAAGAAAAGGGTTCTCTTCCACGTCTTCCAGAAGAAGTTCGGCATTCAATTCACGCGAGAGGAGCTTGGCCAGACTTGTTTTTCCGACACCGATGGGTCCTTCTATTACAATCAAGCGATTTTCATTCAAAGTCTCCCCTCCTCCCATCCTCTTTTTTGCGTTATGATCACCATGGAATCATTTTTTTCATTAAGTTGATACAGGAGCGTTTCAACACGCTGGCCAAGCACAGGATGGAGAGTACCCGGAGCAATTTCAACCATCGGAACCAGGACAAAACGCCTTTCAGAGATATGGGGATGGGGGATGATCAGGTTCGGTTCATCAATGACCTCTTGATCGTAAAAAAGGAGATCAAGGTCTATCTCCCGAGGCCCTTTTGGAATCACAGCCTTCTTTCCGATCTGATGTTCGATTTTCTGAGAGTGGACCAATAACTGATGGGGAGTGAGGGTAGTTTCAATCTCGATCACAGCATTATAGAACCGGTTTTGATCAAGGACACACATTGGGGCGGTTTCATAGAGAGAAGAAATTTTGCTGACCCGAACTTGCTCATCTGATGCAAGTTTCTGAACGGCCCGGCAACAGGAGACGAAACGTTCTCCTTTGTTTGACCCGATTCCGATGTAAGCGAGGTGGCGTGGATGGCCTACAGAGTCATGGCGCAGCCTCCTGACCGCAGGTCTCGCCTCACTCTCCACAAATCCCTGCCCGTTCAATTCTGTCGAGTGCTTCTTCAAGACGTTCACTTCCGACCGTGAGGGTCATTCTGATATAGCCTTCTCCTACATCGCCAAAACCATTCCCGGGCGTTGTGACAATGGCCGTCTTTTTTAACAATTTCGCCGTCATCTCTGAGGAGGATATCCCCTTGGGTGTCTGGATCCATGCATAAAAGGCGGCGGCGGGGAGATCCACCTGAAAACCGAGTTTTTGAAGACCGGGAACAAGGGTATCACGACGTTCTTGATAGATATTCCGAATCACATCAAGCAGTGAATCGTCTAGATCAAGGGCTGCGATTCCAGCCTCCTGAACCGCCTGAAAAATACCTGAATCGAGGTTGCTCTTGATCTTACCCAGTGCGGTGAGGACCTCTTTATTCCCGACGGCAAACCCGATTCGCCATCCGGTCATGTTGTAGGTTTTTGAAAGGGAATGTAGTTCGATGCCCACTTCTTTTGCACCGTCCACTTCCATGAATCCAATGGGACGTTTCCCGTCGTAGTAGATCTCTGTGTAAGCGGCATCGTGACAGATAATCACCTGGTTCCGGTCTGCAAAGTCGACCAGAGATTCAAAAAATTCCGTATTGGCCGTTGCAGCTGTTGGATTATTTGGGTAATTGACAAAAAACATCTTTGCGGCCTTTGCAACGTCGACAGGGATGGCGTCCAGATCCGGGAGAAATCCATTTTCCTTCTTGAGCGGGACAGTGACCGACTTTCCGCCCGCAAACAAGGTTCCGGACTGGTATACAGGGTATCCCGGACTGGTCATTAAGACCGTATCGCCCGGATTGATCAGTGCCAAAGGAAGGTGTCCGACCCCTTCCTTTGAACCTATCAACGAAAGGACCTCGGTTTCCGGATCAAGTGTTGCACCGAAGCGACGTTGATACCAGGCGGCAACTGCCTGCCGGAAGGAGAGCATGCCATCATAGCTTGGATATTGATGATGCCTCGGATCTTCAACCGCCTTTTTCATGCATTCAATGATCGGTGCCGGAGTCGGCATGTCGGGATCGCCCACGCCCAGATTGATGATGTCTTTCCCCTCGCGAATGGCCTCTTGCTTCATCTTGTCAATCGCGGCAAAGAGGTAGGGCGGTAATTTTTTTATTCTATCGGCTTGTTGCACTACGATATTTTTCACGCGATCTCCTTAATGTTAATAAATTTAAATACTCAGCACTTCAGATTCCGTTCCAGGATAAGGTACAGAGGAGTACAACCATGAGAAATGATAATCCCCGACAGTTTGAGCACCACAGGAACACTGACACGGAAAAAAGAGGGGTGTATAATCCTTACTTTAGGTCTAAAACGTCCATCATGTCATACAGCCCGGGTGGCTTATCAACCACCCATTTGGCCGCCAAAATTGCCCCCCGCGAAAAATTATTCCGGCTCTGGGCACGATGTGTCATCTCAATTCGTTCTCCGGGTCCAGCAAAGATCACCGTATGTTCTCCGACAACATCGCCCGCGCGCTGACTTTGAAACCCAATCTCTCCTGTCTTTCTTGGCCCGATTTTTCCATGACGTGAAAATCGACCTGAGCGAGAAAGCGATGTTCCCCGAGCAACAGCAACGGTCTCACCCATACGAAGTGCGGTCCCACTCGGGGCATCCTTCTTATGTCGATGATGGATTTCCATGATCTCAATATCATAGGCCTCTCCCAGGATAGTGGCGGCATCCGCAAGGAGTTTAAGCATCACATTCACACCAACACTCATATTGGGAGACCAGACAATTGGGATCTTCTTCGCTGCTTCCTTAATCTTTTTTTCCTGATCGCGCAAAAAACCAGTGGTCCCGATCACCATTGGTCTCTTTTTACGTTGCGCCTCCTGTACCATCTTCAAGGTCTCCAATGGGTAGGTAAAATCAATCATGACCTCTCCATCAAGGACAGATTTTTTGATTCGGTCTGTCACAGAAACTCCCCATTTTCCGACACCGATCAACTCTCCTGCATCCCGACCTACGGAAGGATTCCCTTTTTTTTCCAATACAGATCCTAGTTCAAGATCCTCTTCATCATAGAGACTTTCAAGGATCGCACGACCCATCCGACCCGCCGCGCCTGAAATTGTCAGCTTCATCGATCTCCTTTTTTTATGTTGGCCTTGTCTTGCAATAATCTCCTGAAGGCGCTAAACAAGACCATATGCCTCTAAGGCTTCTTTTAATTTACCCAGGCTTCCTTGAGATAAAGGACTCAGGGGAAGACGGACTTCATCGCTGCACTTTCCCATCAGTGAAAGGGCCGTTTTGACCGGAACCGGATTGGTCTCGATAAAAAGAAAACGATGGAGCGGATAGAGTTTCTCATCCCACTTTCTCGCCTCCACAAAATCACCTCGTTTTGCCGCGGAAGTCATTTTCACCATGTCTGAAGGAACAATGTTGGCAGTAACTGAAATAACCCCTTTCCCTCCGACAGCCATCAACGGAAGAGTCATCCCGTCATCCCCTGAAAGAACGGTCAAACGCCCATCACAATAACGAATCACCTCAGTGATCTGCTGGATCGAACCACTCCCTTCTTTAATTCCGACAATATTTTCAAATGCCGTCAGCCGGGCCACGGTTTCAGGTAAAAGATTCACGCCCGTCCGACCTGGAATGTTGTAGAGAATCTGGGGAAGATCGACCGCCTCGGCAATCGACTTGAAGTGACGAAAGAGTCCTTCCTGCATCGGTTTGTTATAGTAGGGCGTGATCAGAAGGGCGCCAGCTGCACCGGCGGATTTGGCATGGTGGGTTAGTGCGATCGCCTCTTCCGTACTATTCGACCCGGTGCCCGCAATTACAGGGACCTGCCCGCCAACCATCTCGATGGTCATTTCAATAACACGTCGGTGTTCATCATGACTCAAGGTTGCAGACTCACCCGTCGTTCCGCAGGGAACGATCCCCTTCGTGCCGGCTTCAAGATGAAAACCAATCAGGTCAGCCATCGCCTTCTCATCAACCCTTCCGTCTTTTAAAGGGGTCACAATGGCAACGATAGAACCTTCAAACATAGATCACCTCATAAAAGAGCATCTTCTGTAATTTCCCCTCTGGAAACAACACGCGCGTCTCCTTCCAAAGATATATTTTTAAAAGAAGACCCGTCTTGCGTTGCGTTCACAACCAAGCGGGTTCCCCCCTTTGTCAGGAGTGTCACCGGAAAAGAAACTTTTCCAAGGGAAGCGGCAATGACAGCGCCCGCGACAGCTCCCGTTCCACAAGCCAGTGTCTCATTTTCCACACCGCGTTCATAGGTCCGAATTTTCAGGGAATCTCCCGTAGGACTGACAAAGTTCACATTGGTCCCTTTCGGCGCAAAGCGTTCATGGTAACGCGTTTCACTTCCAAGACCGACCAGATCTACCTTGTCGGAATCATCAACAAAATAGACTGCATGGGGAACAGTGGTATTGATACTGTGTACTGTTTCCTTTTTTCCACGCACTGAGATCTCGATATCCCTGTGGAGATCAAAGGGATCAGGAAGGTGGACCCGGACGCGTCCTCCCTCTTCGCCTAAAACTTCAGCTTGAACGATCCCGGCAAGTGTTTCAATGGTGTGTAAGGCGGGTGCAATCCCTTTCAGAAAGGCAAAGCGGGCAACGCAACGGCTTCCATTGGCACACATCTCTGCTTCTCCGCCATCCGCGTTAAAAAAATGCCAACCATAGTCCGCCCTGGAAGAAGGGACGAGCAGAATAAGACCATCGGCCCCAACTGAAAGACCCCGGCGACAAACCTTGCCAATAAAAGTCGCTATCTCGTCTTCCTGGATAACCGGCGCTCGATGATCAATCATCACAAAATCATTTCCACTGCCGTTCATCTTCCAAAAAGGGATTGGAAATTTCATCTTCTGCCACCAGCCTCAATCAGAGTTAAGAGCGATTTGACTTCTTCATCCTCGACTTTCTGGTCTGCCAGGATCGATTGGATGCGCGTACTGACCTCCAGCAATTCCTGCTCGCTCACGTCACCTTTCATTGCCGTGTCATAAAAGGTGAAGACCTGTCCCCGTACCGACTCTGCCTCTTCGAGGGTATACTCTTCAGGCAGGAGAGACATAAAGGCCTTGTTGATCACAAACCGCTGAAAGGTGAAAATCGTGAGCTCCTTTCCCTTGAAATAAACGACGCTCATACAAAGAATCAGAACCCCGCTGACAATCAGGAGGGCGAGAAAAAAGCCGCGACCCTCCTTCCTGTTTTTTCGTGCATTCGGCTTGTCGGGGAAGGCAACCCCCTTTGTCGTTTGGCCCATACTCTGATGACTCACTTTTTTTGATCCAGAAATGCCGGAATAGACTCTCCCCGAAGCAGGGCCTTCATGGTTTCCCTCTTTCGGATAATCTCGTATTCATCGCCGTGGACAAGGATCTCCGGCGGCCTGGGACGGGCATTATAATTCGACGACATGGTGAAGCTGTAGGCCCCCGCGCTCATGACGGCGAGTAGTTCATCCGGAGCCATCTGCGGGATTTCACGATCCTGCGCCAGAAAATCGCCCGATTCACAGATGGGCCCAACCACATCGACCACCTTGGTCTTCCGTCGGCGTTTCACCACGGGTCTCAACTCATGATATGCACTATAAAGACTTGGACGGATTAGGTCATTCATTCCGGCATCCACCACCAGAAAATTTTTTGCCTCTCCCTCCTTGTTGTAGATTACACGGGTCACCATGACTCCCGCATTTCCGGCAAGAGAACGTCCCGGTTCCAGGATGATCCTGCAACCACTCTTTTTCAGAAGAGGGAGGACTGCTGCGGCCATCTCTTTTGGCATGGGGGGCTTTTCCTGGTTATAGGTAATCCCCAGCCCGCCTCCGATGTTCCAATATTGAATATCAAGACCCCGCTTTCGAAGCGCGGAAATTAGCCTCGAAATCCGTTTCAGAGCGTCGACAAAGGGTTTCACCTGTGTCAGTTGAGAACCGATATGTGAATGAACCCCGACAATATCAATATTAGAAAGAAGGGACGCCGTCTGATATTGCGACACTGCTTTGACAATTTCAATCCCGAATTTGCTCTTCTTTAAGCCGGTGGAAATGTAAGGATGGGTTTTGGGATTGACATCCGGATTTACCCGAAGCGCAACGGGGGCTTTTATGCCCAGTGCCTTGGCAGTCTCATCCAGCGCGACCAGTTCCTGGGCCGATTCGACGTTAAACATCAAAATTCCGGCACGCAGGGCGTCTTTCATCTCCTTCTTGGTCTTACCCACTCCGGCAAAAACAAGGTTTTTCGGATCCATTCCAGCCTTCAAGGCACGGTGAAGCTCTCCGCTTGAGACGATATCTCCTCCGCCCCCCGCGTTTGCAAAAACACGAAGGACAGCGATATTTGCATTTGCCTTCACCGCGAAAGCAATTAAATGGGGGACCGAGGAAAATGCCTTTTTATAAGCCGTAATTTGACTGAGAAGTGCCTTATGGCTATAGGCATAGAAAGGGGTTCCCACCTTCTCTGCCATTGATTCAAGAGAGACATTTTCACAGTAAAGCCGGCCTTTTTTATAACGAAACACGCTCATCCTCTTATTCCTCGGTGGATCGATTTGAACTTGTTAATATAGTCAACTTCCCTTGCTCCAGTCAATTCTGTTCACCAGGACAAGACCTCCTTGAAGGGGCGGAACGCCTGAAATTTGAGTAAGATTTCCAGGGGGAACAGGATCCCCTTTTCTACCACACCCCCCTATAAATATAAAGATGAACATTAATATAAGTACGTAATATGTTGCTTTATAAGGTCTATCTCTAACCATTTAATGATTCCATTTTCTCTTTATTTTGCGAATCTGGATTCGGATGGACTTCTTAGAGGTCCCGCCGATCCCCCCCTTTTTCTCTATGGAGCCGACCAAGGTAAGACGATCAAAGAGATCTTGTTTAAATAAAGGAGAAAATGCTTTAAATGCATCCAGCGTCCAGCCCTCAAAAGGTTTACCTTCATCCAGAGCCTTGCGTACAATTTTCCCACTCACGCGATGGGCCTGACGAAAAGGAAGGCCCTTTTCAACAAGATAATCGGCCAGATCTGTTGCCAGGAGGGATCCCTCTTCAGTTGCCGCCTTCATGTTGGTATCGTTAAACCGGGCCTCTTTAGTCAGGCTCGTCATGATTCGGAGTCCACTCCGGAGGGTCGTTACCGTATTAAAAAGGGGTTCCTTGTCTTCCTGGAGATCTCTGTTATAAGACAAAGGAAGACCTTTGAGTACCGTCAGCAGTGTGAGTAGCGCGCCATAAACCCTCCCCGTCTTTCCTCGGATCAGCTCGAGAAGATCCGGATTCTTCTTTTGCGGCATCATGCTGCTTCCTGTACAATATCGGTCGGGAAGATCAATAAAATCAAACTCCGTCGAGGCCCAGAGAATCCAGTCTTCTGCCCAACGGGAGAGGTGCATCATAAGAATTGAGGCGGAAGAAAGAAATTCCGCGACAAAATCCCGATCGCAAACCGTATCGAGGCTGTTCGCCGTGACCTGCGGAAAATCCAACAAGCGGGCCACATGCGAGCGGTCAATCGAAAAACTATTTCCTGCCAGGGCTCCTGCTCCCAACGGCATCTGGTTCAAGCGCTTCAGCCCATCGAGAAGACGGGTCCGATCCCGCTCCATCATTTCATAGTAGGCCAAAAAGGTATGCGCCAGGGAAATCGGCTGGGCACGTTGAAGGTGGGTATAGCCCGGAACCACCGTCTCAAGATGTTCCTCTGCCTGAAAAACCAGATTTTTCTGTAGGGCAACAATCTGTTCTACAATCTGGCCGATTTCCGTGCGAAGATACAGTCTGAGGTCAAGGGCAACCTGGTCGTTCCGGCTCCGGCCGGTGTGCAGTTTCCCACCTACTTCCCCCACCTTTTCCAGAAGGCGCCGTTCGACATGCATATGAATATCCTCATCCAGCGGTGCCCTATTTTGGTGCGCTTCAAGACCTGTCTCTTTCGACATCTCCGCCCTGATCTCCTCCAGTCCCTCCACCAGCCTCTTCCTTTCTGCTGGCGTCAAAAGACCGGCACGGACCAATCCTTCGGTATGGGCAATACTTCCCTCAATATCATAGGGATAGAGGCAGCGATCAAAGAGGAAGGAGGAGGTAAAGGCGGCGACATCAGGATCAACGGCCTCGGTAAACCGTCCTTCCCAGGCCGCGTTCTTCCACTGACTTCGATTTTTTACGGTGGACTTCGCCTTAACCGGTTTCCTTTTACTTCCCTTTGGCACGGGATCCTTTCACCTTGGTGCGGCTCAGGGCCGGTAGTTTTAATCGGAGAGCATTCAATCGGATAAAGCCTTCCGCATCTTTCTGGACATAACAGGTATCTTTTTCAAAAGTCGATATAGCCTTACTATAGAGAGAACGAGGCGCCTTTCTTCCTAGAAGAGTGAGGCTTCCCTTGTAGAGTTTAAGTCGCGCTACGCCGGTGACTCCTTCCTGGGCGCGATCAAACAAGGTCTGCAGCAGTTCCCGTTCCGGCGAGAACCAATACCCGTAATAGATGATCTCGGCATATTGCGAAATAAGGCTATCCCGGAGATGAAGAACTTCCCGATCAAGGGTCAGGGACTCCACTGCACGATGGGCAACATGGAGAATGGTTCCGCCCGGCGTCTCATATACCCCTCTTGACTTCATACCGACATATCTGTTTTCCACCAGATCAACGCGTCCAATCCCGTGAGACCCCCCGATCCGGTTCAATTCCACAATAAGCTTTCCGGGGGAATATCGCTTCCCGTCAATTGAAACAGGATTCCCCTCTCTGAATCCGATGTCTATGACGGCTGGCTTTTCCGGGGCCCTCTCGGGGGAGGTCGTCATCATAAACATCGATTCCGGCGGTTCAGTCCATGGATTTTCCAGAATCCCCCCTTCATAGCTGGTGTGAAAGAGGTTGCTATCGATGCTGTACGGCTTTTTGATTGTCGCCGTGACGGGAATCTTATGACGTTTGGCATAGGCCATCAGATCGGATCGGGACTCAAATGCCCAATCCCGCCAAGGGGCAATGATCTTAATGTCCGGGTCAATGGAGAAATAGCTCAACTCGAAACGGACCTGATCATTGCCTTTCCCCGTCGCGCCGTGAGAGACCCCTTCGGCCCCGTATTTTTTTGCGATCTCCATCTGTTTTTTTGCGATCAGCGGTCGAGCGATCGCCGTTCCCAGAAGGTAAGTTCCTTCATAAACCGCGTTGGCTCGGAGCATTGGGAAAATGTATTCCTTTGCAAAGACCTCTCTTAGATCGCTAATCACAACCTTGCTTGCACCGGTTTTTTTTGCCTTTTCCGCCACTTCCTCAAGATCTTCTCCCTGGCCCAGATCGGCACAAAAAGCAATGACCTGACATCCATATTTTTCCTTCAACCAGGTGATGATGACAGAAGTATCGAGTCCGCCGGAATAGGCAAGAACCACCTTATTAATCTTATTGGGATTACTTTTTTCCAATACACATCTCCAGAATGGCCTGCTGCATTGGAAGCCGGTTTGCAGCCTGCTCAAAAATGACTGAACGAGAATCCTCCATCACGTCCGCTGTAATCTCTTCACCACGATGGGCCGGCAAACAATGCATCACCATGACATCAGGTTTTGCATATGCCAGTAACTTTTTGCTCATTTGATAAGGTTTCAATATTTTAAGCCGCTTTTTTCGCTCCGCTTCCTGCCCCATCGAGACCCAGACGTCGGTGTAAACCATGTCCGCCCCCGCGACCGCCTTGAGGGGATCATTCAGGACTGATATTGCGCCTCCGGATTTTTTCGCCAAGTCCTGCGCCAATTTCACAACCTTGAGGTCCGGCATGTAAGCCTTGGGGGAGGCAATGACAACCTCCATGCCGACCTTCGCGCCGCCCTCCAGGAGAGAATGGGCCATATTATTCCCATCGCCCACGTAGACCAGCTTTAGTCCTTTCAGCCTGCCTTTCTTTTCTTTAATCGTAAAGAGGTCAGAAAGAACCTGACAGGGGTGATGCAGGTCGGTCAGGCCATTAATGACGGGAATCGTCGCATAGTCACGCCACTCCTCCAGCTTCTCCTGCTCATATGTACGAATCACCAAGGCATCAAGATAGCCTGATAGGACCCTAGCCGTATCGGCGATCGTCTCTCCCCGTTTAATTTGAATATCGTCAAAAGAAAGAAAGATCGGGAGTCCTCCGAGTCGCCAGACAGCCACTTCGAAAGAAACCCGTGTACGGGTGGAAGATTTTTCAAAAAGAAGCCCGACCGACCGGCCCGACAGGGGACGCAAGCGACTGCCTTTTTTAAAAACCCCTGCCCGCTTGATTAATTGACCAATCTCTAGCTTGGTAATGGGACCTAAGCAGAGGAGATCACGCTTCGACATCACAATGTCCTTCTCAAAAAAATTCACTTTATATCATAGAGTCCGACCGCTAAGCAATACAACAAAAGAGCCCAAGATATACCATTAGATCATCGAATAAATACAAACCGTCAATAAGCATACAATCCCCATGATCTTGAAATTATACTAGCCTATCCATCCTCATAAATAGAAAAAGGCCAGTATAATAATTAAAGATAATTGTTGCCTTGGTTTACTTGTAAAAAGGAGGTTCCTTTGAGAAGTATCGCAGCCATTATCATCATGATGACGCAGTTTTCGCTTCTCAGGAGACCATTGGGAGTTGGCAAGACATTTCCGGGGTCCATGGGAAGTGGTTGTTCAAAAAAGGGTTCCCGAAAAGCGCTGGAAGAATCATCCCGGCAGAGACCGTGGTCGTGGGCGGGGTCCGGCAGAGGACGTGGTGGAGATCACTAGGACCTACCCCCTCTGCCCTAAACTATCCCATTTAAGGGTTCATGTCCCATATGCGGGGGTTTTCTCTCGCATCGTCGCGACGGACCTGTCCGCAGAAAAGCGGTCGTATGATCTTGCAGGCTTTGTTTGCAAACGACGTCCGACCGTCATTCCCATTGCCAATTTAAAGAGCCTGGCCGTCGCCTCGAATTGAGATGCGGTAAGATGGAGTGTAACCGGATCAATGCGGACATGGTAGATTCCACAGCCGCATTGGTCGATGGCGCCATTTAATGTTGAAACCAGGACCTTTCTGGAACATCTGCATTCTTCCTTCATTGCTTTGCCTCCTTGTTGACTGCCCGCCCCATAAATCCTCGCCAGCCTTAATATGATAATGAGTCTCACTATCATATGTAAAGAATACAACAAGGCCTATTCAATTGTCAAGTATGACTGAAGCGAACAGGAAGTGTGCCAGAGGAAAAGGAATTTAAGGAGATAAAATTATTGGAGGAATCGAGGAATTTCCTGATCTTTCCACCGTAATTCATTGATTAATATCAAATTGTTAGAAAAGTAACGATAAATTCGGTATTTTAGGGGGTATCGCTGTAATTTTATATCATAACTATATGATTATGTTGTAATATTTTTACATATTTCCTCTAAGCATGTTTGTTTTATTTATCCACAATTGCTGTGGAAACTCTGTGGATATACGCGGCAGACCGCTCCTTTACCCTTGCCATTCAAGTCGATCAACACTTTGCCCAAATAATGATCATTGGGACCTTCTTTCTTTCCACACAAGATATTGTGTCAAGGGAAAAATTGGAGGAACTGTCGCTGGATATTTAACACTGGACATTGAGTTTGAGGAAAGTGTTCCATAAGTAAAGACCCTTGGAGTCATGTCTTGAGATCTTATTTTCTAGTCTCCGGTTGTCTCGACATGGTTTGTGAATTGTATTTCAAGACCTGATCCCTATTCCTTTACGAGAGAAAACGGTTTTGAGAAAGCGCTTCCGCTCTCTGTTCCGGTACCGGAGATGGCGATTCGATCACCGGTCCGCAGGTCAACTGAGATCAGGGAATCCAAGGTAAGGTCGGTCACAAAAGCGCGTTTGCTGGCCAGGTCAACTGCAATATGAAACGGTACCGAAAAAGGAGTCCCTGTTCCTGTCGTGGCATCAGAGAGGACGTTTCGATTTCCGGTTCTTAGGTCAACCGAGACAAGCGCACCGAGGCCACCGTCGATCACAAAGGCGTGATTGTTTGGCAAATCAAGCGCAATCCCCCTCGGGAGAGAAAAAATGGGCCCCGTCCCTCTTTTGGCACTAGAGACTATTTCTCGATTGCCAGTTTTGAGGTCAACCGAAACCAACCCGAGGCCAAAGTCGGTCACAAAGGCGCGTTTGTTGATCAGATCAAGCACGATACCGACTGGAGCGAGAAGAGGAGGCCCGCTTCCTGTTGTAGCGCCAGAGAGGAAGGTCCGATTGCCGGTTTTTAGGTCAACCGAGATCAAGGCATCCAATGTAAAGTCTACAACGATTACGCGATTGTTGGCCGGATCAATTGCAACGCCTCTCAGAAAAGAAAAAGGGATTCCCCCTCCTATTTGGGTGTTGGAGATTACGGTCCGGTTTCCGGTAGAAAGGTCAACCGAGACCAGAGAAGTAAGGCTATAATCTACAACGAATGCACGGTTGTTGTACGGATCAAGCGCGACACCCCTCGGAAAAGAAAAAGGGGTTCCTCTCCCTATCGTGGTGTCAGAGACAATGGTTTGATTGCCAGTTCTTAGGTCGACTGAGACCAGGGCAGCAAGGCCAAAATCCACAACGAAGGCGCGGTTGTTCTCCGGGTCAAGCGCGACACCCCTCGGTTCGATGAGCAATATCGTTCGATCTATTTCGGGGGTTTCCGGCTTGATCTCGGCGTTACCAAGGCTTTCCCCAGAGACAAAGACGTTTAGCCCTGTACTAAGAATAAGTAAAGTTATAATGAAAGGGATGATTAAAAACCCTTTAAGTTTTTCCTCGACAGATGATCTCCTTCCAAAGGCCCTGTAACAGCAGCATCAAAGAAGCTTGGGGAGTAAGGCCTTCGCTTCCGAGAGGTCTTCTTCACGAACCAGAAGTTTCGCTCCGGCCGGAGCAGGTACCGCACCTGGGCCAAAGATGCCGATATCATCAGATTGGATGAGGAAGGGAATATCTACCCTGGCCAATATCTCTGCGGCCATTTCGGCCTCCAGCCTTGAAGAGTAAACAGACAAGGCGATAAATTTTCCTCTCTCCATGTTAAAACCCCACAGAAACGATTAAAAAGATCCGAACAAAAGACCCCTACTTATAGACTGAATACGCGGAAATAATCCATATTATTCTCTACAAGCCTGCAGATGCCTCATTGTCCCATTTAATTTAACGCGTCCTGAAACAGATCACTTCTCGATTTTGATGTAAGTTCGCCCGTTGACTCATTAGAAAATGTTACCGAAGGATTAGATCGTTGACTCATAACAGAGGTTACTTTTTGGAAAGAAGATCAAAGATTTTTTTGAGTTTTCTTTCCATTCCCTTTCTCAGGTCAAAGGGGTTGAGTGATCTCA
>JAJDBV010000025.1 GCA_029261165.1 Nitrospirota bacterium
AGAACGTCCGGTCAACCCTCTTGAAAAACCGATGCATGAACCCGGGGGAGAGAAGGGGCCGGGCCGCCCGAAAACGGATTCGAGTAAAGAGAATTTGTTAAAGCGAATGCGGAAGGTTGACCCAAAACAATCAGAACGTTATCGTCAGCGGACCGGGGAGTAATGGAAAAGTCCTCGATGAACGATGGTGATTTCTGGTCTTTGTTGAAAGGGAATGGATATCGCTTTGCTCCGGCCTCACTCTCGGCAGGTGATGGCCAGGGAAACGCTTTGGGACCGGTGACTCAGGGAACGACAATTCTCTCCTTGAAATATCAGTCTGGCGTTTTGGTTGCGGGAGATCGGCGGGCCACGGCCGGTACGACCGTCATGCATGACCGGACGGATAAGGTCATCGATATTGACCGTCACTCCGTCCTCGCAATCGCAGGGGTTCCGGCAACAGCCTTTGAGATCGCACGTGTGATGGAACATACCTTTAAATATTATCGACGAAGTCAGCTTCAGGAACTGAGCCTGGAAGGGAAAATGCGGGCTCTGTCCAAGTTGCTCAAGGAAAACATTCCCATGGCGATGCAGGGAATCGGCGCAGTCGCCCCGATATACGCTGCATACGATCTTCAACGAAAAGAAGGGAAGATCTTCTTCTACGATATGTTGGGGGCCGGTTTTGAAGGGGTTGAGTATTCGGTTTCCGGCTCCGGTTCTCCGGCCATTCGAGGTGTCCTCCATTACCAGAATCGCTGGGGTGGAGAAACGCTTGCGGAAATGTCTGAGGAGAAGGCCATCATCCTGACGATGCGTCTTCTGGAGACGGCCGCGGAGTTTGATTCAGCAACAGGCGGCGTCAACCGGGAGTCTCGTCTCTACCCCTCAATCAAGTTGGTGACAGAGGCGGGGGTGCGTGATATTCCCAGTGAGATGCTGGAGTCCTTATACACGCGTCAAGTCACTATGAATCGTTAAAAATAAAGTCGAGGAGGATGATTCTTGTTTGAGGAACCATACCGATGGGTTGAGGCGATTCAGAACCGCCGGGACTATCTTGAGGAACAGCTTTCAGGCGGTAGCCCGGTCGTTGCCCTTCCGTACAAGGAGGGTATTTTGTTTGCGACGGTCGGAAAAGGGTCTGCGAAGCTCTTTGAAATTTATGACTTGATCGCCTTGGGTGGCATTGGTCATCCTGCTGATCTTGAAAAGCTTCGGAATGTCGTTCTTGACATCTCCCATGTCGAAGGCTTTAACCGCTCACCTGGCGATGTGACAATCCGGCGCCTCATGAAATTTGGGCTTGCCCCCATGGTGAAGCAGGCCTTTGAGGAAGTGCTTCACGCGCCATATATTGTGAAGATACTTATGGCGGAAATCAATACGATCACGGGAAAACGCCTTTTCTTCCGTTTGAACTACGATGGCATGTTTGATGAAGGGGATCAGGGAATGATCCTCGCTGGAACCGCTGAAATGACGCGCCGAATGGAGGCCTATTTTCAGACGATTAAAAAGAAACCTGTGCCAACATTTGAAAAAACCCTCCAGGTGGCTTTGAGGACATGGACGGTCTCTATTGTACCGCCACAAGCTAATGAAAAAGAGACGGGATCACTTCCAGACAACGATGAATTGGACCGCCTTCTTAAAAAACATCTCAAAGATCACCAGATTGAACTGGCCCTTCTGGATCAAGCACAAGCGGGAAGTGCCAAGTACAGGATTCCTTCTCAGGAAGAAATCAAGACCGGTTTAAAAGGATGGCTGTAACTTGTTCAGCTTGCCTGGATTAATCTTCAGGGCAAGGCATGAGGAGCGCAGAAACGGAACGTATGGTCTATACCTGAGGATTCGAGCACCTCAGAAATGCCACCATGGAGAAAAAAATGGGTGAGCTGAATCGTTACGGATGGCTTTGAGTAATGGACGCGCGTATCCTTGGCCTGGAAACGGAATATGGCTGCCTCTTGAAAGAGGGAAGCCCTCGTGACGAAACCTCTGAAAACATCTCCCGCCAGATTAAGAACACCATTTTCCAAAATAGAAAACTCGGCTTGTTGGACCTTCACTATCGGGGTCATGATGAACCACCCGGAAACGGGGGGTTCATTTTAAACGGTGGGCGGGTTTATCTTGATATGGGACATCTTGAATATGCGACGCCGGAATGTATTAACCTCGCAGACCTGGTTGCCCATGACCGTGCAGGAGACCTGATCCTTCAAGAGGCGATTGAAGCAATGGGTCTGTCGGATCGTGTATCCATTATCAAAAACAATGTGGATCACCAGACCGGGGCAACCTTTGGATCACATGAAAACTATCTGGTCGGTTGCGACTTTCCTTTTTCATATGATGGTCTAGGACAAATGATGCCTTTCCTGGTGACCCGGCAGATCTTCACCGGTGCAGGACGCGTGGGTGTGCAACTTGCCCCGGAGGGGTGGGTGGTATTGGGACAGGAGAAACATCCTCCGGTCCGTTATCAGATTTCTCAGCGTGCCGACCACATTGTCAACGACTTCTATCAGTGGGTTCAATTTAACCGTGCCATTATCAATACGCGTAATGAGCCTCTGGCCGACCCTTCACGGTTTCGCCGTATCCATCTCCTTCTGGGCGATTCAAATATGCTCGAATATGCCGTCGCTTTGAAATTTGGGACGACATCTCTCGTCTTGTCCCTTATTGAGGCGGGGGCTGGGCCGGAGGGGCTGGCGCTCCTTAATCCCGTCTTTGACTTAAAACAAATTTCTCGGGATCAAAAAAGAGAATGGCTTGTGACGCTTGAGAACGGGAAGAAAATGACAGCAATTGAGGTTCAGGAGGCATTTTTCGGGGCGGCGGAAAAGCATTTAAAAGGAAAGGATGCGGATACCGACTGGACCATTAACGAATGGGGGGCTGCCCTGGAGGCCTTGGCCGGGGATCAAACACAACTCATAGGAAAGGTCGATTGGATTTCAAAAGAATGGCTACTACAGACATTTCTGGAGGCAGAGGGCTCGGACTGGGATGAGACCTGGATGGCCAGTCTGGATCTCGAGTATCACAATTTAAACCGCACTGCGGGACTCTCATTCGCGCTTGAAGAAGAGAATCGAGCGGTTCGGCGCACAACAGATGACGCGATTGCGCTTGCGATGTCCTCCCCCCCACGAAATACACGGGCCTCAGGACGCGGAGAACTTATACGCGCGCTTCGACAACAGAAGAAAGACTACGTCATCAACTGGGCAAACTTTTACATTGGTGGAAAAGAAATGCTCCCCATGGAAGATCCCTTCAAGACATATACCTCAGAAGCTCAAATTTATCTAAATGGTTCTTCTGAGAAATAATATTTTTCGGTGCCGATCCCTACGGCGCCACATTATCTCACTCTATTTTCCGGGCCTCTCCCTCGAAAGGTATCCTCGAAGCTTAAAATCCTTTTCATATCCACCTTTTTCAGGCGGAGCATTGCCCGCCATGCGGTCAGGATAATAGGATGTTTCTTGTCATTTCGCTCGACAAGGAGGATGCCATCCCACTGTCCGATGTGTTTTTTCGCAAGATTAAAAAGAGGTTTCAGATCCGATTCCGAAAGGACAGATCGGTCGAAATAGATGACGATATTGCCATGTTCAAGGTTATGAACCAGAAGTTCGGGCTTGGCTTCTCCGATGCCGTAAACACTTGCGGGAAGCCAGCGGGCTGCGTGCGTCCCGGATGTGGGCGGGTCCGTTTTATAAAAGATGTGAACCTTGTCATCAACGTGATCCTGTCCCTCGTTCTCGAAAAGCTCAACCCCTTGCGGAATTTCGATCTTACCGTCGGCGGCGAAGAGCGGAAAATGGAAGAAGGTGATAATCATCGCCAGTACAAGGGGAACGACAAGCCATCTTCTCGCGAAAGGAGACTTCTCACGGTCTATTTGTTTTTCCATTTCTTTTAGAACTCCTTAGTGAATATGGTTAGGGCTTGGTTTTGATTAAAAACCGTCCCATTCGTCATCCGAATGATCTGATTTCTTTTCAGCGTGACTGTCTTCTTCCTTTTCATCATGAGGATGGTCGGCCTCTTCTTCATCGTGGCTGTGTTCTTCCGCTTCGTCATGGGTATGCTCGGCCTCTTCTTCATCATGACTGTGTTCTTCCTCTTCCTCATGGGCATGACCGTCATCTTCGTGGGCCGCTTCCCCGTGTCCATGCGTGTGCTCTTGGGCCGGCGTCATCCACCCATGAAATGTCAGCGCGACAACTGAGAAGGCAACAATGCCTCCCAGAGTCAGGATTTTCTTTCTTGCGGCAAAGCTTCGGTCCTGTTTCCGGTCGATGAGCGGAACAAGGGCGAGAAAACCAAAAAGGGCACCCGATGCAAAAAGAACGGCGACAACACCCCAAACATTTTCGAAGCCGTACATCCAGAGGAAGGGCCAGGGCGGTTTCAGGGGATCATGAGACGCGGAAGGGGCGGGGCCAAGCGGGGCGCGGGCAAACAAGGCCACCACCGCCAGAAAACCGTAGTAAATCAGAGAAAAAATGACAATCGTCCGTGCGTGTTCGTTAAACCGCCCTTTCATTTCTTCTTTCGGGATTTGAGGCTGGTTTGACCACTTGTCCCAAGGGGTGGGTGAGAGGTTAAACGTTCGGATGAGGAGAAAATGGCCGATGAGCAGGACGATGATGAGAATTGGGAAAACAGTGATATGGGATGCGAATATTCGAAGGTTCATCGAACTGCTGCCCGGAAGGGAATCCGTCATCATTGCGCCCAGAGGACCGAGAAAACGGAGTGACTGCTGGTAGTGGGCCAGTGCATCGGCCCCTTCTTCATCCCATTTCAGGACCGTTCCCGAAAAATAAGATCCCATGAGCATTGTCGCGAACAACGCGACCCCAAGCCACCAGGTTACCTGCCTTGGGGTTTTATAGGCCCCGACAATGAAGACCCGGCTAAGGTGGACAATCAGAGCAATCAGTACCCCTTGGGAGATCCAGTAGTGAAGGGCGCGGATGTAGCTGAGAAAACCGATTTTCTGGATCGTTTCAAGACTCTGATAGGCTTGGTCGGGGAGGGGATTATAAAATTGCAAGAGGATGATGCCCGTGGCGATCATCAAAAGAAAACCGAAAAAGACGATGCCGCCCAGGGAGCAGAAAAGGGAACGGCCATGTGCTGGAATGCGATAAGTCAGACGGCTAAGGGGAATCCAGGTATCCAGCCGCTTCAATAACGAGGGTTCGCTCAACACTTCTCCCGGTTGGTTCAACGATAACTAAACACCTGTTGCAAGGCCCTCAGGGGTAGCCCTATGCCATATCGCAGACTTGTTTGACCAGGGCCGAAAGAGCAACGGGATCATCGGCGGCCTCATCAACCGCTTTCTTGGCTTCCTCAAGAAACGGAATTACCGTTTCAGGAAGGAGTGAGGTTATGTTTAGGCTCCGGGCCTTATCCTCGACGATAAGCCGTATGATTTCTCGGTATTTTTCCGAATGCTGTGCAAGTGATCCGAGAGCCTCCTTGCTCCACTCCATCGCTTCTTCGGGAATCCGGACAGTGACATCCCCCAGGATCTTAGCCTGACAAGAGAGACGGAAAGGCGCGGAGAGTTCTGCTTCTTCGAGCATATTTTCTTCATCCAAATCGATCTCTGTAAGATTCGAAACGCCATCCAGGATGATAATACGGCAGGTGCTACAGGTTGCAAATCCGCCACAGTCGTGGCGCAAATCAATTCCCATCTTTTCGGCGGCGTCGAGCAGACTCTTTCCCCGTTGTATTTCATCTGCCCTTCCTTCTGGATGAAATGTGACTCTTGGCATGGTCATTCTCCTTTTTAAAAATCGATGATGATTATATCGGATTGAGCGCTTGAATACAAGAATAAGGGGACGAACCGAATTGACTCAAATAAAATGTTACCGAAGTGAGCTCTGAGGAGGGATCGTTGACTCATAATAAATGTTACCCGAAGATTTCGATAAAAGGAGGGTACTATTGTGAGTCCACGATCCAAAAAGGAATACCTTCAAGCCGTC
>JAJDBV010000026.1 GCA_029261165.1 Nitrospirota bacterium
TCTATCCCCGCTTTTTCAAGTTGATCACAGAAGGCAATCAGATCCGGCACCCCGATGGCCAGATGCATAAGGTCTTCGGGAACCTTTAGCGCATAATCTTCCGACCATGTCAGTTCGAGCAGGTGCTCGTTTCCAGGAAGCTCCAGGTGGGCAATGTGGTTGCCAGAGGGTGATTTGTCGGAACGGCTCGTGACCTGAAACCCGAAATATTTACAGTAAAATTCGATAGAGCGATCTAAATCACCGACACGAATGCGGGTATGCAGAAACTTCATCTTGGGTGGTCCTTTCCATTATAGCTTCCACTGACGTTGACTGGCACAAAGGCCGCTAAAAAGATAGCAAAACTCAGAACAATTGTAAGCTTAAATTTCTGCATGACGATGCTTTGCAACATACTCTTTTACATTTTCAGCTACGGTTGCGGATGTAGCATGCTTCACGATGTCGACAACCAGGGATTCAAAGTTCTGATATGAGTTAGTGATATGCATTCTTCGACGAGGTTTAAAGAGGTCAAATCTAGAAAATAAACCTCGCGAACAATAAACCACGACTCTTTCACCTATAAGAAAACAACTAAAAGGACCTTTAATTCTTTTGATATCTTTCCACTCAATGGTGTGTTTGTGCAGTTTGAAACACCATAGATGCATTACGATGCCGTGATCATTTAGAATCATTGTTTGGGAGTACAGCATAATCTTCACGAAGATGAGCATGGAAAATAAACACAACTCAATAAGAAACAATTCCTTCATGCTATCCAAAGGATCTCCTAGGACAAATAGGATATAAATGTCGGTCACTAGTAGTAATACTATTGTGGACAGCACGATGTATGCGAAGCCATCCCACAAACGAGCTGGATATATTTTTTCCACAGTCACCTTCTAAGAAAAATTGCACTTGTATCAATCGTCAAAAGAAATGATGTCGGGCTCTGATGCACCCCTTCTTGAAATCCCCGATACAACCCGACAACAACCTCAGTACTTCACCCGAAACGTCGGACTGTCCTCCGGCCGGGTTTTCCGACGATCATAGAGACGGGTCGTGGAGATATTTGAATGGCCCAGCCATTCCTGCACCTTGGCAATATCCGCCTCATGAGAAAGTGCATTGGTCGCCGCCGTTGCTCTTAAGGAGTGGACACAAAAACCATTCACATCCACATTGACCCCGGTCTCTTGCCCGTACTTCCTAACAATATTACGATAAATCGAATTCGGATTAAGCGGCTTGTTGAGCGTCCCGGTTCGGTTGTTTCTAATCGGCCGGAATAGGGGACCCTTCAGATCCTCCCGATGATCGGTTTCAGCCAGATAAACCTCAATCAGCCTTTGCGCCGTCGGATTGACCGGGATAAACCGAATCTTCCTCCGCTTACCCAGCACCCTGAAATGCACGACCCCTTCACGGCTCTGAATATCTTTCACCCTTAAGTTGCAGAGCTCTTCCCGCCGCATCCCATGATAGAGCAGGGTGGCCAGGACAGCACAATCCCGCTTTCCCTTCACCGTCTTTTGATCCGGTGCCTCCAGCAGGACACGCGCCTGTGCATCGCTCAAGGCCGGGGTTGAGCCTTCATAACTCTGGGCCGTCGGCCGCTTTACCCCATCGACCGGATTATGTGTTACCGCATTATGTTCACAAAGATAATCAAAGAGGGAAGAGAGGGCGGACAATTTCCGCCGAATCGTCGCAGAGGCCAGCTCCCGCGACTCCATTCGTTTACGCCAGGCGATCAAGTGCGCCCGCGAGACCTGCCGCATGTCCAAAGTCGTTTGAAGCCCGATAAATCGCGAGAATTCTTTCACATCATGTTGATAGGCCCGCCGGGTCTTCTCATTCTGAATATTGGCAAACCACTCAATCTCAGGCGGGACCTCCGAAAGGCCCTGAAACTCCGCCGCCGTCAGTCGCCGGTCTTTACTGGGAATCAACTCCTTCAAATCTCACCTCAATTATTCGGCAACTTATAAACCTTGCTCCGATGAGCAACACGAACCACCAAGACAATCAACTTCGTATCCTCGATACGGCAGACAGCGCGGTAATCTCCAATGCGATAACGCCAAAGACCGGAGAAAGAAGAAGTCAGAGATTTTCCGATGCTGCGCGGATCAGGGGAGGGGGCAATGCGTTCATCGAAAAAATCAAGAATCTGAACTTGGATTTTCCGATCCAGCTTTTTTAATTCTTTTAAAACGCGCCGATCATACTCAATCGTCCAGGCCAAGTTCTTCTCTCATCTTTTGGCTCGTCAGGCGTTCGGTCGGGGTTTCAAGCCGATGTTCAGCAATGTAGCGATCTTCCAGCTCATCAATATGTCCTTCGATGAGTTGAAGGATATAGAAGGTCTTGGTCCGCCCAGTCACTTCTGCCAAATGATCTAATCTGTTTTCCAGTTCCTTCTTCAGTCGTATAGAGGCCATGATTCTTCCTTTAGTCAGTTTGTGCCATACGTGCTAACTGTACTACAGGAAACACGCCCTGTCAACAGGCTCCCCCCAGGCTCACCCCTTCTAATTATGTTAAACATGATAATGTATTTTATCATGTTTAACAATAGGGAAGTACTACCCCGAAAAACTCGAAGCCTCACACCTCAGAAAGTGATTGACCATTCTCACTCTTTTGACTATAATGTAGCTATATATATTAAGATCTACACACGAGGAAATTGTGGCGCTCAATATAAGAAATCGTGAAGCGGAATATTTGGCGGAAGAAGTCGTGAAGCTGACCGGAGAAACAAAAACAGAAGCTGTCAAAAAAGCGCTCTCTGCAAGACTGCGAAATTTGAAACAGAAGCAAGATGATCCGCGTCTCGTCAATGAGCTGGATGAAATCGCCGCGCACTGTGCCGATCTGCCAGTCTTAGATCATCGGCCGCCCGATGAAATACTCTATGATGAAACCGGACTGCCATTGTGATCATCGACCCCTCGGCGATTTTAGCAATCCTCAACAATGAACCTGAAAGACATGATTTTATTGAGGCCATCATCAAGGCTTCCTCCAGAGAGATGTCCACGGCCGGATTTGTGGAGGCCTCGATTGTCCTTGATAACCGATATGGCTATGACGGGGTTAGAGATTTCGACTTGTTACTTGCAAAAGCGAACATAGGCCTCGTTCCTGTTGATCGTGAGCAGGCAGACATTGCCAGACGGGCCTATAAGGAATATGGAAAAGGACGACATCCGGCCGGTTTGAATTTCGGGGATTGCTTCTCTTATGCCCTGGCCAAGACAAAGAATGATGTCTTGCTTTTCAAGGGCAATGATTTTTCCCAAACCGATATCCGGGTTTATCGATAGGGTTTAAACAATATTGGCTAACAATACATCCTCCCCCCCCAAAAACCGACCTTCTAGGATGCCCCAGGATCAACGATCTCCTTACCTCTCTTACCATACTACCCCCAGAAAACAGACATCAATCATCTTGCTTCGTATACTCGAATAACATTTCATTTACTTTTTCAAGATTGAAATAATCCGGATCAAAATCTTCTCCCAGCCAATCAAACGTCTCATTATATTCTGGGTGCGATGGATCTTTGATGATTTCAAGTAAATCTTGATATCTCCATATCCCACCACAGTCTTCCGGAGGACAAGTCATTTTCCCTGTAACACATTTAGCGATCTTTACCGACAGATCATACGGAAGGATTTTTTCAAGAATGACTTTATGTCTCCATCCATCACCAAAATCATATTCGTAGTCCAGCCAATCCTTTTCCTTTTTCAAAAGATTAGATAGCTTATATGCGCTTTCGTCTTTGATGGCTATTCCGGTGCCTCCAGTAAATTCGTCATCTGGGATCCCGTAAAAGGCTTTATCTTTCTCGAATTGGTGGAGATGAGAATTTTGCCAACCCATTGAACTTTGAATCACAGCATGAAACCCACTGAGGCTTATATTGCTATGAACCAATAATTTCCTCCATATCGGAGGTCTTGAATCCTGCAGTGTAATTTTAACTTGATATGTTGATCTTAATTGTTTGACTTTCATTTATCCTTCTCTGCGTTTAAGATTATGATACATGACACCAATCTTACTCGCCCGCGTAGCGGAGCGGGTGCAATGGATTGATACTTATGCTCCCTTCTTCTTTGCACGTAGGGACGCCTCATAACCCTTTTGTGCCCAAAAAGTTAAATCCTCTGAGTTGTCTATGGATTCTTCAGGCGCCATGTAATAAGACATGAAGCATTTCTTGCCATTTTTTATATAAGAAAATCGAGTCAACCCCCTCATTTCGAATATTTCTCTGCTTTTCTCGTCTGCTTTAATATAAAGTGTGTCATCCACAACTATCGCTGAAATGAGGCCATTGAGATACATTCCATGCCCTCCAAACATAGCTATGGCTCTAACAGTACCGAAGCCTTCCAACATTTCCAATAAGTATGAAACAAATTCGTCAGACTTACCCATGAAATTATTCCGTCTCTGCTCGCTCCCAACATGCAGGCCCGTCATTTCTTGGTGAATTGACGAATGTCGATACCGGATAGTATTCCATCTCCTGATCCGAACAAGGCTCAAAGACTTCTCTCATCTCCTTAAGATCAACCCCCGAATCCAGCCAGGGATCGATCCCCTCCGACCTTAAAATCACTGGTATCCGGTCATGCACTTTCTTTAAGAGTGGATTGGCCGAAGTCGTCAAGATCGAATAAGACCGAAGCGGCCGCCCTTCGGCGTCCCTCCATTCATCCCAAAGCCCCGCAAAGGCAAAAGGCGCTTCGGATTTCATCATAATCCGCATCGGTGTTTTTGATTTTCCATCCTCTGATTTTTTCCACTCATAAAATGAGTCCGCAGGAACAATACAGCGCCGTTTATTCACCAGGCGACGAAAGGAGGGCTTCTCATCGACCGTCTCACACCTTGCATTGATCATCTTATTTCCAATCTTCATATCCTTGGCCCAGGACGGAATCAAGCCCCAGCGATAAAGATCCAGCACGCGGGTCCCGTCAACATTTAGAATGACCGGAGCGAGCTGGGAGGGGGCGATGTTGTAACGCGGGGCGGGCGGATAAGCAGGCTCATCTGAACCGTGACGAAGACTTGAAGAAGACACCCCGAAAAGAGAGAGGATTGTTTTAAGGGATTTTGTTTGAGAATAGCGGCCGCACATATGGATTGCGTTGCACTCCAGAATCTACTACGAGCGTCTCATGCACTCAATGGACGCGATTTTCCAGAACATTTCTCTCTCACCGTATAGACACATACGCCTCCGTTCAGAATAACCCGTAAAACCCCGCCCCTCAAGCACCTTAGTCGCTCTCGCTACGATTCAATCATTTTCTTTCAACTATCGACAAATATTACTCTGAAGAACTGTGTTTAAATATCTTCCCATTCTAAGGGCGGGTTACAACTCTAATGGTCTATCGCATGAAGCCACTCCAACCCCTTTTCAGCAGACTCAACCGATTCCTTATAATCGAAGTACTTATTTAGAACTGTTTGGAACGCTTCACGACTTTTCTCGAAGTCTTTAATTAAATAATGAGACCATCCTTTTCTTGTCCAGGCTGATGCAGACTGTTCTTTCTGATCTGGGTAGACAGCGATGAGTTCGTCAGCTACAAGAATCGCGCGTCTATCGTCCCGTAAGTAGGCAGAATATATCAGCACTATACCGAGCGTTGCCTTTGCTGATGCTTTTCTATCCTCAGGAAACCATATCGGTATGGCTTTAAATGCATTGGCTTCCATCTTCCATTTTCTAAGTCCACGGCTCCCCCAGGTATCAATGGTGTATTCCCATTGTTCTATCCCAGTGGCTCGTCGTTCAACATAGGCAGGCGTCGTTGATAATAACCAGCTTGGGTTCTGTCTTGCCTCTTCCCAGCTTTTAGAAACCGAATGAAAATTCTGTAATGCTAAAATGAGTGCTGGAACCATGATTAAGGCATTTGATAAACAATGCAAAAATATGGGGGCAAATAGGTTCTTACGCTTCTCGTAAAGTATTGCGGAGACAACACCGAAGAGAAAGACCCAGAGGCTCCCTAAAAAATCATATTGATGGTATACGCTAAAGATAGTAGCTTGTAAGATTATTGCAATAAACAGTGAAGTACGTGATTTAAGGGCATTATAAAGATACCCTCTAAAAAAGATTTCCTCGATTACCGGACCAACAGTAAACCCTAATACCAATGTAAATACTAGGTACCAACTATTAAAACCAAATGAAGCCATTTTACGAAACTGTGAAATTCCAGAAGTTTCACCAAGAAGCATTTCAGCGATACCGATTGACAGGCCAATAATAAGTGTGGTCGGTATCAGAAGGAGCAAAGAGTTCAAAAATTCCGATTGGACCTGACTGAAAGGCTTAATCTGAAAAAGAGGCCAATAACGGTGCTTCTTGCAGACAGTCACAGCGAAAATTAACATGCTGATAAATAATAACCACTGAAATGAAAATACTACGTAACCGCTTAACCATGGCCTGTAATTAATCAATGTCCATTGGTCTAAGGCAAATTCAATCATCACAAATATGATAGGGAAAGAAATACCCAAGAGTATATATTTTATCGGGAAAGGGGGGTTATCGAGAACTGCCGGAGAGGTAAACCACTTTTGTTTGAAAGTGCGTTTCTCAACAGATGGACAATTGAGTAAATCTTCTTGCATAGTCTCGATTCTCTCGGTAAGTAACTGGTTGCTATTTGGAGAGAGGAGCGAGGGAACAGTTCACGTGCATGTCAACGTAGCCCCTGGCTACTTAAAATCTAAGAGAAGCCGAAGTAAGAACATTGCCACCCCACAAGAACAGAACCACGTAATACTAATCCGCTCTCGCTACGATTCAGTGTGTGAGTTTTGCGCTTGCTATACGATTTAAACTTACCCCGGATTCAGCAGCCTCGATTGCAAGATGGCGGTGAACTTCTGGTGGGATTCGAACCATGAACTTCCCGCTATATGTCCGGGTCGCTATTGGCGGAGGAACTTCCTCTTTATTTTTAACCATATCCTTGATGCACTGTTTAACGACAGAACGGATACCTTTGAACGCTTCATCGGGGATAGCTGCAAGCCAACTGAGGCTAGGAAATTCTGCACATAACCCGACAAATTCTTCATCTTGTTCGGACCACATGACCCGATACGTATATTTATCATTTTCATGAACCATGACTCACCTCAATTTTTTCAATGGCAAGTAATACTTGTTTGACCTGATAAGGTTTAGCCTTCCCTTTATTGTTTTGTATATTTACGCGAGGATCACCCGGCCAGGGCATCTTGTAAATACAATGGCTGCTACCACTTTGCCTGGGTTTCCCAAAATAATGCTCACAAATCTTTTGAAGGTCACTGAAACGAACCCCTTTGGGATTCGCCTTCATTTCTTTACGAATTTTTGCAAAGTCATTCACTTTTGTATAGTACCATTATTAGTACTATACATCAAGAGACTGTCCTCCTCACTTCCCACTTCTCACCTTAGCGATTGCCGCGGTGATATCCGACTTTTTCAATCCCGCTTTTTTGGCCTGTTTTCGTGCATCGGAAATCAACTGGTCGAACTCTTCCATCGCTGGAGGGGAAATTACTTTAAGGATCACAACATCATTATCCCCCACAACGACAAATTGAGCCCCAGCCTTTAACTTCAGCCGCTTACGAATATTTTCCGGAATGACCACTTGGCCTTTAGATGACATCTTCGTTGTCGCTAAATCAGACATCCCATCGCTCCTGTCATTAAAGCATCTTACTGGTAAGACCATAATATAGAGACAAGGACATAGCAAGAAAGAAAAAACCTTATTCTGATTTGAAAAACCCCTCCCAAGAGTGCCCGTGATTACGTGTACTCGCATTGCGTGTTCAACTACCGACAAATATTTGCCTGGTGAACTCTGTTTTGGAATGTCGCTATGCTAGAGAAGAGATTGTCGGGGCACGCCCCCCTCACAATGTTTTTTTAACTGAGGGCCCCGGCCCTTCCAAACCCCTATTTTTGCGATCCCACTTATGATATATTTGCTTTCATCAGTATAGCAACTCATGAATCAAAATCGATGAGATTTCAGCAAAGATAGGCCCGTAAAAATATGGAACAGATTGTAAATCTTCATATCGAAAAACTACAGGAGGGAGTCTATCTGGCCACATCCGATGAGATCCCAGGACTTGTGGCCCAGGGCCGCACAATTACTGAGACTTTGGAGATCGCGCGGGACGTTGCAAAAAAACTCTTTGAGGCACAAACAGAACGCAAAGACTCTCCAAAATTAAAAAAAGTCGGTAAATCATTTGATTATCCGCTTGTTGTCGGCGGGTAAATGGGGAAATTGGCGGGCTTCCGATACCGGAAGATCGTTAAGAGTTTAAAACGCCTTGGTTTTACCTTTGACCGACAAGCCGCGGGCTCCCATGAAATCTGGCACAACGTCGGAACAAATCGTTATACAACTGTCCCAAATCATCCGGGCGATATGCCTGAGGGAACCCTTCGAGCTATCCTAAAACAAGCTGGAATCTCTCCCGACGACTTCTTGAAAAAAGTGTAACCCGCCCACCTTTTCAACCCGAAATTCTTGTCCCTTACGTTTTTGCCCTACCCCCCCCTCACAACGTTTTTTTCAACACAGTCGAGGGCTTGAACTTGATCGATTTTGATGCCTTGATCATAATCGTCTCGCCCGTCTGAGGATTCCGGCCCTTCCGGGATAACTACACCGGCCTTCTTTTTTGATTATTTTCCGAATCGTCTCAGTTGAATCTGCTACGAGTGCCTCATGCACTCAATGGACACGATTTTCCAGAACATTCCTCTCTCACCGTATAGACACATACGCCTCCGTTCAAAACAACCTGGAAAAACTCGCCCCTCAAGCACCTGATCCCCTCTCGCAATGATTCAATATTTCAACTACCAACTGAATGTTATCCTGGAGGATTCTATATTAGGGATGCCCCTATTCTAGGGGAGGTTTACACCTTGATCGTAAGAATAGGATTTATAACGGGCCATGACTCCTCCGCATGAAATGACATGCTTTTGGAGGATATTCTATCAACTACCGAAAAAAACTTACAGCACTTTTTGGGGTTTTCCTACAGCCTCAACGATTGAGCTAACCCGCCGCGCCACAGTCTTAACCCAAAATTGATAGCGCAGATTCGCGGTCGGGTTGAGCGACTGGTTGTACGCGGCGTGCGAACAGCTTCACTTTATTCTAAATAGTTTTTGTGAGAATCTTTTTTTATAAAAGAAATCGGAGTCACTTTTTTTTAACCTCTTCTCTCTCTTCTATCGCAGGGATGGGACTACACTGATTAAAAAAGAAAATCGCTGAAGAGATGGCAACATGGGTGTCAATTATTTCATTCGTACCTTTTTCCAATTTAATGATTGCTTTGACACCTGGATAATCCATGACTTGGGGTCTTATAGAAGGATATTTAAGCCTTACTGGAGTGCCTGATGTGTGACATCTTAATTCACACAATATTTGATCATTAGATTTGAAAATAAAATTGAATAAAGGACCCTCCCATGAATCTGTTTTGGTCCATGTGCTACAGATACGTGCTTTTTCTTCTCCGGCATTGTCATGTAAAAACCAGAAGGGCTCTTTTTGAAAAGAACTAAGATTTGACCGATATGGCCCGATTTTGCCTAGGATTTGTTTGCTCTCGTCCAATACCGTAAAATCTTGGCTAAGATCAGTCTCTATTGAAAATATTTTTCTAGCCTTATTCTTATCTTCAAAAAAAAGTGTCCGTTCATACCGGCTTGTCCAAGACCATAAGATATCCTCCCCATACATCAACTTATTTCCATTCAGGTCGCATATATTGTATTTTGCTTTGAACCACTCGTGATATTTAATGATTTTAAATTCATTTAATTCAAAGAGTCGATTCATTAAATAAGAACCACTTTTAAATGTTCCATTTGCCCGTACAACGATTGAGCTAACCCGCCGCGCCACGGTCTCGGCCTAAAATTGATAGCGCAGATTCGCGGTCGGGTTGAGCGACGTGATACTTATGATGGCCTCCTCCTCTAGAATAGGAATCGGTGGTAGCCGCCACCCATCTCTGTGCTAGAGAACCCCTACACTTCACTTCGAGGAGGAAGCATTATGCGATTCTACA
>JAJDBV010000027.1 GCA_029261165.1 Nitrospirota bacterium
GGCCGTCTTTCATTGTTTTACGGGAGATAAGGCGGTTGCAGAGGAAGGAATTGGTTTCGGATTTCACCTCTCTTTTTCTGGAATCATGACCTTTCCGAAAGCGACCCCTATACAGGAAGCAGCGGTAAGTATTCCTCTTGATAAAGTGTTGATCGAGACGGATGCCCCCTATCTGGCACCCCAGGGAAAGCGTGGAAAGCGAAACGAGCCGGCATTTGTCAGTGCCATTGCTGAAAAACTGGCCCAGCTAAGGGGTTGTCCGCTTTCCGTCATTTCACAGGCGACATGTGATAACGCCAATCGCATTTTTAATTTACCACCCGCCGAATAGATGATCCATCATCCGTTCGAGATCTTGAAGACCTGATCATGTTCCCGTACATGATCCCGGACCTTTATCCCGAAAAGTTGTCCAATCACGGCGCGATCAACATCCTGGTGATCTAACTCCATCGACTCAATCGTCTGAATAAGGTCGGTTGTATGGCCTTTGATTTGAATGATGTCCCCGATCTGTAGTGAGCCGTCAACCAGTTGAACAACGGCAACGCTTAAGTGTGAGTAGTAGTGTGTGATGACCCCAATGGGTCCACTGGTTCTCGTTGGCGGGAGGATTGTCTCGTCCGTCCCTGGAAGTTGTCGGGAGGGACGAGGTACGGTCTTTTCTGTGCGGGGAGGTGAAGCCGGATTGGTGTTTTTTCGCTTCGGAGTTTTTGGCAGGGATTCTTTTTTCATCGCTTGTCTTCCCCTCCACAATAACAACGATGAATGGGTCGGCTCGGTCAGCGTTTCAAGCGTACAGTTTCTAATGACTACGCTATTCGCAGAGTGGAGTCAAGCATATTTGTGGCATATGGACATGAGATTTTTTCGCGGAAAACCTTGAAATAGAATGGCAGGCATTTACCGGTTGGAGATTGGTACATAGTCCTGAGCACGATTCCCTTCATAGATTTCTTTTGGTCGAAAGATATGATTGTCTTGTACCTGTTCGATTGCATGGGCCAGCCATCCGGAGACCCTTGCCATCGCAAAAATAGGGGTGAAGGAGTCCGGCTCAATCCCCATAGCCTGATAGAGGATGCCTGAGTAAAAGTCGACATTAGGATAAACCTTTTTGTCAGAGAGGTGTTCCTCAACGATCTTTTCCATCTCGACGGCGATTTCATATAAAGGAGAGGTTCCGACGTGTTTAAACAGTCGTTTGGAAAGCCCTTGGAGAATAGTGGCACGTGGGTCCTTGACCTTGTAGACGCGATGCCCCATCCCCATAATCCTTTCTTTCGCCTTGATTTTGGCTTCGATATAAGGGCGTACTTTTTCAACAGAACCGATCTCTTCCAGCATCGTGAGAACGCGCTCGTTTGCCCCGCCATGCAGAGGTCCCTCTAAGGTTCCGACTGCTGAGGAGATCACTGTATAGGGGTCTGCAAGGGTTGAAGCGGTGACGAGACCGCTAAACGTGGAGGCATTCATCGTATGCTCCGCATGCAGGATGAGACAGATGTCCAGAATCTCGGAGACGACCTTATCCGGGACCTTTCCTGATAGCATGTACAGAAAATTCTCCGTTGTGCCAAGATCATCTCTGGGTTGAATATGATCGTCTCCACGCCTGAGTCGCGTATAAGCCGCGACAATTGTCGGCAGCTTGGCGATGAGGCGAACGGCAGAGATATATTGGATCTTGGGATCGAGAACATCCTTATCCGGATAGAACATCCCGAGTGCGGCTACCGCAGCTTGTAAGGCATCCATGGGATGCCCGTTCTCCGGAAGACACTTGATCAGGTCAACAATCCGGTACTTAATCCGTCGATGATTACGGAGGTCCTGGTCGAAGCGGGTGAGTTCAGGTGCCGTGGGTAACTTCCCAAAGAGAAGGAGGTAAGCCGTTTCGATAAAATGGCTTTTCTCTGCAAGAGTCTCTATCCGAATTCCCCGGTATTCTAAAATTCCCTTCGTGCCGTCTAGGGAACTGATTTTTGATCGTGCTGCGGGAACGCCGGCCAACCCAGGTGAATATTCCAACATGACACCATCTCCTTTATGAACGCATGTTTGGGGTGAAGTACTCTCTCCAGTTTCTTAATTCTAACGCATGAAAGCAAATTGGTAAAGGCGTGAGACCCGTGAGACCTGGATATGAGACCTATGCTGTCTCATAGGTATGGAGAACGCAAGTTTGGCATGCCAAGTTTTCCGGAATTTCCGAAGGGACATGTTTCGAATACAGGGGACATAGAAGACGGTTATATCATTGGAGTCGCAGGATAAAATCCTGGAATGAGGGGGGGGGGAGACGCTGTTGCGAAGTGAGAAGAGGACTGACAGTAAGTCGTGGCGGAACGGGAATGGAAAGGGGCTTCAAGACCGTGTCAGGGCAGTTGCTCTCTTGCGATCCACTGATCGACCCGTTCTTTTACTTTGTTGATGGGGATTGCAAAGCCGATCCCCTGTCCGGAGGCGACGATTGCGGTATTAATCCCGATCACCCTTCCCGCGACGTTTAGCAGGGGACCTCCGCTGTTTCCGAAGTTAATGGAGGCATCGGTCTGAAGAAAATTTTCCTGGTCCACCACGCCAACATTATTTCGGCCGGTGGCGCTAATGACCCCAACGGTGACGGTCCGGTCTAGCCCGAAGGGGTTCCCGATGGCGATGGCCCATTCCCCGACTTCGATCCGAGCCGAATCTCCGAGCAAGGCGATCGGGAGGTTTGGTTCATGTGGAATCTTAATCATGGCGAGGTCAGTTTTTTCATCCTTGGCGATAATCTTCCCGATGAACTCTCTCCTGTCAGAGAGCTTGACCGTAATCTGATCGGCATCGGAGATCACATGGTAGTTGGTTAAAATGAACCCATCTTCTCTGATGATGAAACCGGAGCCGAGGCTTTTTTGACGGAATTGTCGCGGGGGGGTATCAGTAAAAAGATCTTCGAGGAAACCTCTGAAGAGGCCACGATCATCAGACTTTGAACTTGCGGGGTGGCGTACAAAGTGAACGGAACTGATGTTCACGACCGATGGGATAATTGTTTTCGCGACCCGGACAAAGGCCCTTTCGGTAATCAGCAGCTCTCTTGCCGGGATGGCTTCTATCGGTTCGTCGATAGGGGAAGGGATCTGAATCGAAGTCGGTACAGGCGTATGGGTGGAGGCTTCATCGTTGCAGCCTGACAGAGAAACCAAGATGACTGCGGACAGGAATACCCTGCGCCTCCAGGTTCGTATTTTCATTTCAAAGGATTCTCCAACAAGAGTTTGTACTCAATGCTGTCCACCAAGGCCTGCCAGCTTGCCTCGATGATGTTTTCAGAAACGCCGACTGTCCCCCATTTTTTTACCCCATCTCCGGACTCGATCAGGACCCGAACCCTTGAGCCGGTTCCTTCATAAGCGGTGAGGACACGAACCTTGTAATCCAGTAGTTTCACCGTTGAGAGGACGGGGTAAAATTTCTCGAGGGCGCGGCGGAGGGCGTGATCCAGTGCATTGACGGGACCATGACCGATGGCAGCAGTATGTTCGACCTGTCCATTGACATCCACCCGAACGGTTGCTTCGGAAACGGCTGTTTTGTTGTCATCTCCCTTTCCGACTGTGACCCTGAATCCAATCAGACGAAAGAAGCGTTTATGCTTTCCAAGGGCCTTTTTCATCATCAATTCAAAAGACCCTTCGGCCCCTTCAAACTGGAAGCCCTGGTGTTCCAGTTCTTTGAGGTTGTTTAAAATCTCTACGATCTTCGGATCGTCTGCGGAAAGGGAAAGTTTGTAGCTCTTTGCCTTTTCCAGAAGGCTGCTTCGACCGGCATAATCCGAGATCAAAATTCTCTGCCGGTTTCCGACTTTCTCTGGCGGGATATGCTCGTAGGTTTCCGGATTCTTCCGTACCGCATGGACATGGATGCCACCTTTGTGTGCAAAGGCTGATTCTCCGACATAAGCTTGATGCTTGTTGTGTGGAAGGTTCGAAATTTCACTCACATAGCGTGAGACGCCCCGGAGGCGTTTGAGCTGTACCATGGAGATACAGCCAATTTTCATTTTCAGCTTCAGGTTTGGCAAGATAGAGCATAGATTGGTGTTCCCGCAGCGTTCTCCGAAACCGTTGATCGTTCCCTGAACCTGGGAGACACCCATTTCTACCGCAGTCAAGGCATTGGCCACCGCCATTTCAGAGTCATTATGTGTGTGAATACCAAGGGGGCCTCCGATCTCCTGAGTGACATGCTGGAGAACCTCCTTGATCTGCCAGGGCATCATCCCGCCATTGGTATCACAAAGAACCAGACATTCCGCTCCAGATTTCCTTGCAACTTTGAGTGCGTCCAGGGCATAGTCCGGTCGGGCACGGTAGCCATCAAAGAAATGCTCAGCATCAAAGAAGACTCGCTTTCCTTTTGACTTCAAATATGCAATTGAATCAGAGATGATTTCCAGGTTTTTCTTTAAGGTGATCCCGAGGGCCTCGGTGACATGGAAGTCCCAGCTTTTCCCAAACAGAGTGATACACTCCGTTCCGGCATTGAGCAGAGCCTGGATATTCGGATCTTCCTTCACCTTGTTGCGGGGTTTCCGCGTGGCACCGAAGGCAACCAGCCTGGCCGATTTAAGATGCATCTTTTTCATCTCTTTAAAAAAGAGAATGTCCTTTGGATTCGCACCCGGCCACCCACCCTCTATGTAGTGAATCCCGAGTTCATCGAGTTTTTGAGTGATGCGGAGCTTGTCTTCGACGGAGAAAGAAGCATCCTCAGATTGCGCGCCGTCGCGCAAGGTCGTATCGTAGATCTCTACGTGACGCATAAAGTTGATTCCTTTTTAAGGGAAGCTCTGAACAAGTTATGAATTTTTTTTCAGGGCTACAATGCCCCGCTTCAGCGTTGTAAATCTTGAAAATAGCTGGCTATTCTCTGCGATTTACGTCTTGAATCGAAACATTTTCTCTCCTAAAAAAATCGACCCAGACTTAATCAGAACTTCCTAAGTTTTCTTTCGATTTGGGGTGGGTTTCATCCCCAGTTCGAACGCTTCATGAAGCGTTCGAACGGCCAGCTCAGTATATTTTGAATGGATCACACAGGAGATTTTTATTTCGGATGTGGAAATCATCATGATGTTGATCCCTTCTGCTGCAAGTCTGGAAAACATTTTGGCAGCCACGCCGGAGTGGGACCGCATGCCAACCCCCACGATGGAGACCTTTGCAATGCGCTCGGTCAAGACAACATCTTTTATCCCCACCGCGTCAGCCAGTTTTGAGAGGATCTCTTTCGCCTGATCGGCGTTGCCGCGCGGGACGGTGAATGAGAGGTCGGTCAAACCTTCCTGCCCCACATTCTGAATGATCATATCGACGTTCATGTTCTCCCGGGAGAGCGCCTCAAAGATCTTCGATGCGATTCCAGGCTGATCGGGAACCCCGATCAATGTGACCTTTGCCTGATTCTTATCGCAGGTTATCCCTGAGACAGGTTCTTGTTCCATTTCGTGATCCTCCTCTGTGACCAGGGTCCCCTCGCCGTCACTAAAGCTTGAGCGGACACGGACAGGGATCTGATAATTCATAGCAAAAGCGACCGAACGGGTGTGGAGGACCTTGGCCCCCAGACTCGCCATCTCAAGCATTTCCTCATACGAAATCTTTTGAAGCCTCCGTGCGGAAGATACAACATTCGGGTCCGTCGTATAGACTCCTTCCACATCAGTGAAGATCTCGCAAAGATCTGCTTTCAGTGCTGCCGCGAGTGCGACGGCGGTTGTATCTGAGCCGCCGCGTCCCAATGTGGTGACATCCGACACCTGGTTAATTCCTTGAAACCCGGCCACCACCGGGACGATCTCTCTCGCCAGGGCATCTTTCAGGCGGTCTGCAGAGATCTGCTCAATCCGAGCCTGGGTATGCGCATTGTCAGTCAGGATGCCGACCTGCCTTCCGGTGAAAGATTGAGCCGGTATTCCCCTGTTCTGCAGCGCCATCGCAAGGAGCGAACTTGTGACCCGCTCTCCTGACGAGATGAGCATATCCGTTTCGCGTTGATTGGGAGAGAGGGTGATCTGCCTGGCCAGGTTGAGTAGACGATCAGTTTCTCCCGTCATTGCGGAGACAACGACGACCAGGCGATTTCCTGCCTGGTATGTCGCGGCGATTCTTTCAGACACAATGTTGATACGGTCGATACTGCCAACGGAGGTGCCGCCATATTTTTGAATGATCAAAGGCATTGGTTAAAACCCAAGGGCCTGAATCAGGCTGTCCAATCCTCCTGGTATGGTCTCAGGTTTTTCTGAGATGCCGATTGAAAAGTCAGGATCTTTCAGCCCGTGACCAGTAAGTGTGCAGACCGCGACCTCGCCTTTTTTGAAGTGGCCGCGTTTATTCAACTTGATTACACCTGCAACCCCGGCTGCGGAGGCGGGTTCGCAAAAGACGCCTTCATATTTTGCGATCATCCGATAGGCTTCAGTAATTTCTTCATCGGTGACGAGATTGATTTCTCCTTTTGATTCGGCTGCCGCTTCCAGGGCGGGTTTCCAACTGGCCGGATTTCCGATTCGGATGGCGGTCGCGATGGTATGGGGTTCTTTAATCACACGGCCATGAACAATGGGCGCTGAACCGGCGGCCTGGAGGCCGATCATCTTTGGCAGAGACGCTATTTTCCCGCACTTATAATATTCATTGTAACCCATCCAATGGGCGGTGATGTTCCCCGCGTTTCCGACCGGCATAAAATGGTAATCCGGCGCGGAGCCGAGAACATCACAGACCTCGAAGGCGGCCGTTTTTTGCCCTTCTAGCCGATAGGGGTTAATGGAGTTGACGACCGTAACGGGGTATTTCTCAGCAACTTGCTTGACCAGAGAAAGCGCTTCATCAAAATTCCCCTTGACCTGAAGAATGGTGGCCTGGTGGATCAATGCCTGTGACATCTTTCCCAGGGCAATTTTTCCTTCTGGAATGAGGACGTAGGCCTTCAAGCCGCATCGGGTACTGTATGCTGCGGTGGAGGCAGAAGTATTTCCCGTCGAGGCGCAAATGACAGCCCTCGCCCCTTCTTCTTTTGCCTTGGAGATGGCCAGGGTCATACCCCGATCCTTGAAGGACCCGGTCGGATTTTCTCCTTCGAACTTGAGAAAAAGGTCGATATTCCCTCCGATCATTTCCGCCAGTCGTGGTGCCGGGATCAAGGGGGTGCCTCCTTCAAGCAGGGTGACGACCGGGGTCTTCTCATCGACAGGGAGAAATTCTCGATAAGATTCAATGATGCCGGGCCATCTGTCCATTCTACCGTGTTTACTCATCGTCCCCTTCCACGCGGATCAATATCGTCTTTTCGGAGACATAATCCATTTCATCAATGTTTGACAAGGCCTGACGGACATCTCTTTCCCTGGCGCGATGCGTCATCATGACCAATGGGACATGGCCGCCGGTTTTCCTCCCTTGTTGGATGACCGCCGATATGCCGATATGATTTTCCCCTAGGATGCCTGATATTTTGGAGAGGACACCGGGATGGTCCTCGGCCATAAATCTCAGATAATAGAGGCTTTCAATCTCTTCAATCGCTTTGATGGGAAGCTGTTTACGAGAAGGTGTGGTGAAGGCCGTTGCCGGAACCCGGCCGCTGGCTCCTTTGATGATATTCCTTGCCAGTGCGACAATATCGCTGACGACGGCGCTGCCAGTTGGCAATGACCCGGCACCTTTGCCGTAGAAAAGGACCTCCCCTGCCGAATCGCCGACAAGATAGACCGCGTTAAAGACCCCACCCACCGTGGAAAGGAGGGTCTCTTTCCGAATCATCGTGGGATGAACCCGCGCCTCTATCTCCCCATTGGCTGCTTTTGCGATGGCCAGCAGCTTGATCTTGTAGCCAAAGTCTTCCGCAAAATCGATATCAATTGAGGAGACGCGTTCCAGTCCTTCGGTATAGATTTCCTTGAGTGATACCGGCGTTCCGAAAGCCAGGTTAGCCAGGATGGCAAGCTTGTGGGCAGAGTCGGCGCCATCGATATCAAGCGTCGGGTCGGCTTCGGCATAGCCGAGGTCCTGGGCTTCCTGAAGAATTTGCGCAAAGGCTTTTCCCTCTTCACTCATCTTCGTCAGAATGTAGTTGCAGGTCCCGTTGACAATGCCGTAGATGGCGGAGATTTCCTCGGCCACAAGGCCTTCTTTCATGGAGCGGATGATGGGAATGGCTCCGCAGACACTCGCTTCAAAACCGACATCCACTTCTTTTTCCGCCGCCGCTTGAAAGATGTCCTCTCCATACGTTGCCAGCAGGGCCTTATTGGCCGTGACAACATGCTTTCCCTTTTCTATGGCACCAAGGATATATTGCTTTGCAGGGTCGGTTCCACCGATCAGTTCGACGACGATATCGATTTCGGGGTCCTGGATGATCTTTGCCGCGTCGGTGCACAGTACTCCGGGAGGAAGCGCGATTCCCCGGTCGCGTTCAATATCACGATCTGCAATCGAAGCGATCTCCAAAGGAAGGCCGAGTCTTCTCAGCAGAAGGTCTTTCTGTTGCAGCAAGATTTTGACCAGACCGGTTCCCACTGTTCCAAAACCGATGATCCCTATTTTAATAGATGACTTCATAGACGATCAAACCCTTTGTAACGAATCAGCCTGACTCTATCCTTCTTCAGGGCAAGGCTCAAGGAGCGGCTTACCGGAATGACTGTGTCTAGTCGTGAGGCTTTGAGCACCACAGCAACGCCGCCATGGAGGAAAAGACGGGTGAGCTGAATTGTTACGATCCTTTTAATACGCGTTTTATTCCATGCAAGGCCTGACGTGTCCGATGCTCATTTTCAACCAGGGCAAAACGAACATAATCGTCTCCGTATTCCCCAAAGCCGATACCAGGAGAGACGGCGACCTTTGCTTCAGATAGAAGACGTTTTGTGAATTCCAAAGATCCCTGTGCGCGGAAGGCTTCTGGAATTTGTGCCCAGACAAACATCGTGGCTGAAGGCTTTTCGGTCTTCCAGCCGATTCGGTTTAAGCCGTCGATAAGTACATCCCGGCGGTTTTGATAGGTCTTAACCACATCCTGAACGCAGTCCTGCGGACCATTCAGTGCAATGATTCCGGCAATTTGGAGCGGCTGAAAAATACCATAATCGAGATAGCTCTTGATCTTGGTCAGCGCGGCGATCATTTCCGGATTGCCGACGCAAAACCCAAGTCGCCACCCCGGCATGTTATAGCTTTTTGAGAGGGAGAAAAACTCGACACCGACTTCTTTCGCACCGGGAACTTGTAAAAAACTCGGGGCCTTGTAGCCGTCGAATACAAGGTCGGCATAAGCCAGATCGTGGATGACAAGAAGGTTATTTTCTCGTGCGAAAGCGACAATCTTTTCAAAAAAATCTAGCTCAACCACCCTTGTTGTCGGGTTGTGCGGAAAGTTAATAATGAGCATTTTGGGCCGTGGCCAGGCCTGCTTGGTCGCCGTCGCCAGGTCTTCGAGGAAATCCCGATCGGAGCGCAGTGGAATAGAGCGGAGTTCCCCGCCTGCAATAATGACGCTGTATGGATGAATCGGATAGGTCGGGCTCGGGGCCATCACGATGTCTCCCGGCCCGACGACGGCAAGCACCAGGTGCGAAATCCCTTCCTTGACGCCGATGGTAACGATGGCTTCGCTTTCCGGGTCCAGGTCAACATCATACCGTCTCTTATACCAATTGGTGATGGCGAGCCTCAACTTGGTGATCCCTTTGGAAGCGGAATAACGATGATTTCTTGAATTTTGAATAGATTCTACCGCCTTGTCGACGATGTGAGGGGGGGTCGCAAGATCCGGGTTTCCCATCCCGAAATCGATGATATCTTCCCCCCGATGCCGAGCGTCAATTTTCATGGCATTGACATCGTTAAAAACGTAGGGGGGAAGGCGTTTGATCCGTCTAAATTCGCGCACAATCTGCTCCAACTCTTTAAAAATAAAGGAAATCAGATTATTCTATTGAAAAACAAATGCGTTGTCAAATAATTAGAAAAGCCGGGATTTGTGATGGATCTTGGGATTCTGGTGTCTTTTTTATGGGTGAAGTATTGAAAAAACGAGGCCCTGACTCAATCTTCCGGGCCAGGGGGCTTGCGCATCCTTTTTTTCTTCTGGAGCAGATCTTTTTCTTTCAGGATTCTTTCGCGAACGCTATAGGATTTTCGTGTAGGTACGCGGGGTTTCGCCAGGTGGTTCATTTTCTCCAGACGCTGGATCAATCGTTCATAGGCTCTGTCCTTGTTGCGATGCTGTGAGCGGGACTCCGTCGCCGTCACGGTGATGCCGGATGGCCGGTGGACAAGGCGTACGCCGGAATCGGTTACATTGCGATGCTGCCCTCCGGGACCGCTCGCCCTATAGGTGTGAATGACCACTTCTTTTTCCAGATCTTTCCGCTCTGTGGAATATTGTTTGTTCACGATAGGTTTATTCATTGTTGTGGTGTCATCGGGGCCAATACTTCTGCCTTGGGCCTACTCCTTTTTTTGTTGCCAGACTGGTCTTCTTCAAAAGCGGCCCACAATCTCGGACCGTCTTGCCAGGGAGTGGAGGATTGGCCATAGAGGATACCATTGAGCCGACTGATTTCTTCGGTGAGCGTCTGGCCGACCTGTTTTTCAAGCTCCCCCAGGCTGATGGTTTGTGTGGGTCGGAGAGTCTGTGCCCAGGACAGCAGAGCCTCTTTTGCCGCCTGGGCCTCGTTCTGCATGCAGGCTTTTTTAAGCTGTCGTTTGATCTGGCCGATCTTAGGCAAGTCCTGGTTTGGATGTTCTGGGATAGGATCGAGAGAGGGCTTTTGTCTGGAGCCCCACCATAAAATGATTGTGACCGCCCACCCCAGAGCCAGAACCAGGCTGATCCAGGACCAAAAATCTGAACCTTTTGCAGGCCCTTCCGTAGGCAGTTTCTCTGTTAATGGGCCGCTTGTGGCAGTCTCGTTCTGGAAAGGAGCGGATTGTCCTCTCGGATTGGCCGGGACGACCTCTATGCGCCGTTCCGGTAAACGAGTAACCTCCATCTGATTTGTTATGGTATTCCACCAGGGTATTTCGATGGCCGGGAGGAGGAATGAACCCGCCTTGGTCGAGATGAGCGCAATCTTTTCCTGGCGGATTCCGATCAGCGCCTCATGTGCCGTTTCATTCGTCAAGACGGGTTGATCCGGGTAAGATTTAAAGCCCTCAGGAAAGCGAGGAGAAATCTCCGGCAATTGCGCTGCCGTTAAGCCTTCTGCCATCAAGGTTAAGGTCCAGGTGACCGGCTCTCCCACTTCCGACAAGGCTGCGCCGGCTTGGCCTTCCGGCCAGGCCTCTACAATTCTAAGGTTTTGGGCGGGGAGCCACCGGCCCCGGACTTTATCTTGAGGAACCGGCCTGACCTCAAGTTCGATGGCTTCGGATCGCAAGCGCTTGACCGGGCCGCCCCCTGGAAATGGACTGAAATTCGATCTTGAACGGGATGCCAACTGTCCCACAAAGGTGATCGGGGCAATCTTCAGGCGACCGCTCTGCTGAGGAAAAATCGCATATCGCCTTTCAACCACCCTGTATTGCTTTCCATTCCGGGTCGTTTCAAATTCCCGGTCTTTTCCGAGTTTTTCAATGACCACATCGGCATCGCTTGAGCTTGGTTCGGAAAGTTTTCCACTCAGAAGGGTCAGTGAATGGTAGAGACGGACCGTATAGCGTATCTGGGACTGGACATAGACCACTTCCGGATCGACCGAGACTTCTATAAAGAGCGGTTCTAAGTTGGTATTCTTTTGGGATGACTTCGCTTTTTCAATATCGATTCGGAGCCCGGGACTTTTATCCTTTCCGAATGAGATGGGTGGTATTGTAAAAAAACCGGGCTCTTTCCCCATCAGGGTCAGGGTCCATCGCTTTTTTTGAGAGAACTGCCCATTGATAATTTTTGTGGTGCTTCCCTGACTCTTCTGCAGGATTTCAAAGTGTTTTTCGATGGGTTCAAAATCCGGATCGTTGTCCACGGAGCCGTCTGACTCAAGGACCAGCGTGAAAGACTCATTGATTGAGACGCTGTTTCGGTCGAGTTCCGCGTGGATCGTTGCGGCCCAAACCTCGGGAAGGCCGGTGATTGACAGGAAAACCAGAATGGGGCTGACAAGTGCCGCAATTCTTATCTGATTGTAGAGGCTTTTTCCTTCAATTGGAGTGTGCCGACGGCTCACCATGTTTGTTCCTCAGGTTTTGTTCTTGTCTGTTGTTGTGACTGATACAGAAATTTACGGCGTAGGAGACCGCCGGGATCATCCGGGATTCTGCGCAGCCATTGAGCAATCGCTTGCTGGGATTCATCTTCTTCACTTACTTCCGTCTCAGTGAGGGACGAAGGACTTTGCTCGTTTGATTGGTCCTGTTTTTCAGCGTGCTGTGTTTCCTGATTTTTTTCAGAATCTTCTCTATTTCCGGCCTCTTCGATCGTTTGTTCTTCTTTTTTATTTTCTTCATTTCCTTTGCTTTTGGTCGAATTGTTTTGATTTTCTTGAGAGTCCTGGGCTTTTTCTCCCGGTTGATCGTCACCGGACCGATTTTCTCCAGACTGATTTTGGGAATCTCCATCTTTATTCTCTGAAGGTTCTCCTGACGGGTTCTCCTGATCCTGATTTTGTTGGGCCATCTGCTGGAGCAACTGCTCTTTATTGTAACCGGCATCTTCATGTTTGGGGTCAAGGTTCAAGGCTTCATCATAGGCCTGGATCGCTTCGGGCAGCTTGCCCAATTTTGCCAGGGCATTTCCTTTGTTATAGAGCGCATCCGGTGCTTGAATCCCTTCAAGGGCCTCGATACTTTGTTGGTATTTTCCTGCGCGGTAATGCGCGGACGCTTTCCATTCCGGATCAATGAAAAGTTCTGCGGCGGCTTCTTCTTGCCCTTGCGCAAAAACACGTGCCGCCTGTTGATCCTGGCGTGACCAGAGTCCTTCCCAATCAAGGGCATCTGCTGTATTTGGAGAAAAGAGTAAGTTCAGTCCTAAGATGAATGCAATGCTTGCAAGATGTCCGCGGCGAAAGACAAGTGCTGCAAGCGGCAGGAGTGCTACGAGCAGCCATGGCCCTTCTTCCCGCCAACGGTCTGCCTTTAAGTTCGCCTCCTCTTCCCGTTCTTCAAATTTATCCACGGAAGAGGTCTCAAAAAAGCGGCTGATATCACGATCATCCAGGGACAAACGATGATAGTGTCCACCCCCCTGTCTTGCCAGCGCGATGAGTGCTGTTTCATCCAGCTTTGAAATGACGATATCTTCTTTTTCATCCCGCAGGAAGCCGCCCTGGGCCAATTTGATCGGTGCGCCCTCTAAACTGCCGACACCGAGAATGGAGACAAAGGCCCCCTGATTGTTCAGTGATGCAAGCATTTCTTCGACACCCTTCTTTGAAGCATGAGCAAGGCCATCTGTGATCATCAGGAGATGACCTTTGGGCACACCGGATTGCTTTAAAAGCTGTGCGCCTTTTTTTAGTGCAAGGTCGGGTCGGCTCCCTTGCCGCGGCAGTAATGTTGTTTCAAGCGCTGCGACCTGTGAGACGATCGTGGCGGCATCCTGCGTTAAGGGACTGACCACGAAGGCATCTGCAGCGTATATGACTAGCGCGGTCTGGCCTTCGCGACGTTTTTTCAGGATATCAATGACCTTGTGCCGGGCGCGGCTCAGACGGCTTGGCGTGATGTCGGTGGCGTCCATCGAACGGGACAGGTCAAGGATCAGGACCAGTGCGGATTGATCGCGAAAAACAGGCTGCTCTAATTGTTTCCACACAGGTCCTGCCAGAGCAAAAAGGGCAAGCCCTCCGCTAATCGCCATGAGAAACAAACCGGACCGGCCTTTTGATCTCTCTGAGCCCCCTAGGAGTAAATGAGACAGCAAGGCCGGATCGCAGACCGCCCGCCAACTCCGGCTGACCGCCTGACGACGATGGTATATCCACAGTAGATAGGCATGGACAGGGAGCAGAAACAACCAGGCAGGACGTAAGAAATGAAATGTATTGATCATTGATTCAACCCCGTCTTTTGTACCATATTCCCAAGCCGCATCTTCGGGAGGCTTCTCTTCAATATTACCAGGGCCGCGATGATTAAGGCCACACCCAGCGGCCAGGGATAAAGTGCCGTTCTTGGGCGAAATACTTGTTTTTCCTGCTCGATGGGTTCCAATGTATCCAGCAATTTGTAGATTTCTTCAAATTCTTTTGTATTTCGTGCACGGAAGTAACGCCCGCCGGTCTCCTCTGCAATGGCTTTTAAGGTTTTCTCGTCGAGATCGGCCGAGGGGTTTACTTTGCGTGTTCCAAAAAAAGAACGGACCATCATTTCATCAGCGCCGATCCCGATTGTATAAATTTTCAAACCCTCTGATTTTGCCAAGGCTGCTGCCTTGATCGGGGCCACTTCACCCGCAGTATTGGCCCCATCTGTGAGCAGGATCAGGACTTGATCTGCGGTCTTGTTCTTTTTTAATCTTTTCACGGCGAGACCAATGGCGTCTCCGATGGCGGTTTCCTGTCCTGCCAGGCCAATGACGGCTTCGTGTAGGAGGGTTTGCACTGTTTTTCGATCAAAGGTCAAGGGCGTCTGTAGATAGGCCTGCTTCCCGAAAAGGATCAGGCCAAGACGATCGCCCACACGACGTTCGATAAATGCACCCGCCACGGCCTGCGTCGCAAGAAGACGGTTGACCATCTGGCCCTTCAGTTCGAAATCTTCTGCCATCATACTACCGGAGAGGTCTACTGCAAGCATCAGATTTCGCCCACTGATCGGCAGCGCAAGCGGTTCTCCGAGCCATTGAGGACGGGCGGCGGCCGTGACGAGGAGCAACCAGGCCAGGAAGGCGAACCACAGGACCCGGCGACCGATTTTGATATGTGCCGTACTGGATCGGGCTTCTTTGAACTCTTCCATAAAAGGCACGCGAAGCGCGGCCTCTTGTGATGGGGCAGCCGCGGGAAGAAAATGTCTAAAAAACCAAGGCAGAGGGATGAAGAGAAAAAGCCAGGGCCATTCAAAGTGGATCATTGCGGCCTCCTGAGCGCCGGACTTCCAAGAGGAGGCAAGGCCGTGATCCAGTCTCTGCATAGGCTCAACAAGCCCTTTCCATCAATTTCCGCTTCGGCCTGATAAGGGGCGGTGATCAATGTGCGTCCGAGGCCTTTACTAAAACGGGCATGCGCTTGCTCTCCCTTCAGGTGCTTATCGAGGAAGGCGAGCCACGCCTCCCCCGTCAATCCGGCAACATCGAAGCGCGGGTAATAGCTCAGGCAGATGCGTCGTAATAAGACCGAAAGCGCTTTAACCAGGTGGTGCGCGTCCGGTACTTGAGTGAAGCCGGTTGATAATAATTCTAATTCTTTCAAGGCGGCTACTCTGACGCGGCGGGCTTTTTTCATCCTAAGAAACGCACGGATGGAGAAAAACAATAATATGGACAAGGTGAGCAATGCCCACCAGCCGGGAGCAGGCGGCCACCAGGACACCGGATCGGGGAGGTGGATATCGCGCAGCTGCAATGCCGGGCCTTCTCCCATCACGCGGCCCCTTTTTTTGTCTGGAGTCCAAGTCCGCGTTGTAAGGTGGTGAGTAAATCTTCTGAAGTGGCGCAAGGCAGAAAATAGATGCCGTCGCGACGGCAAAGACTTTGAAGTTTCATCTGGCGTTCCTGAAACTTTAATTGATAGGCTTGACGGCGGGAGAGGTCTGCCGTATCGAGGGTCATTTCGCTTGACCCATCGCTGACACGATAGATCCCAGCCGGCGGCAAGGTTTGCTCCAATGGATCATGGATAAATAACATCACAACATCATTATGACGAGCCAGTTGCGCCAGGTGAGATTCAGACGGTGCTCCAATCGCCCGGAAATCACTGATTAAAAAAACAAGACTGCCGGGGCGTGCCACGCGGCGGAGCCGGATGAGGGACTCCAACGCCGCCGCTTCACTGTTCGTTCCGCCTGGGGTCTGCCTCCATGCAGGGTGTTCGACCAAACGTTGAATAAAATGAAGTACCCCTTTCTTCCCACTTTTGGGGCGCACTTCTTCATGCTGGTTTTCAGAGAAGGCCAGGCCGCCGAGACGATCTCCATGATGGAAGGCGCTCCAGGCAAGCAGGGCTGCCGCACGTGCGGCCATGACCGACTTAAACATGCCTTGTGTCGCAAAAAACATGGGGGCACGGTAATCGACCCAAAACAAAACGCCACGTTCCCGCTCCTCACGGAATAATTTGGTATGGGGTTTTCCAGTGCGGGCGGTGACACGCCAGTCGATCGTCCGGACATCATCCCCAGGCTGGTAGGGACGCACTTCATCGAAGGCCATCCCCAGCCCCTTAAAAGGGGAGAGGTAATGCCCGCCCTGCACGGATCGAATTTTGACGGCCCTTAGAGAGAGACTCTCCGCGTGACGATGAAGCGAGATCAAGCCCGGCTTGGTAACGCGAACCGGGCTTTCGTCCCGTTTGAATGGATCAAGGGCCGGAGTGGGAGGAAGGCTTTTTTGTTGTAAGCTGAACTGTTTTAATCTGAATGGCATGGCTACACTGGCAGTTATGGAACGGCGACCCGTGAAATAAGTTCTGTTACAAATCGATCTGGTGTGATGCCGTCGGCTTCTGCCTCGTAACTCAATAAAACACGGTGTCGAAGTACGTCAAAAGCCATTGTCTGGACGTCCTCAGGGGAAACATAGTCATGCCCTTCCAGCCAGGCATGGGCACGGGCACAACGATCCAGGGCTATGCTGGCACGGGGACTGGCCCCATATTGCACCCACTTGGCCAATGATTCGTCATAAATTGACGGGTTGCGGGTCGCCAGGACGATTTGGAGTAGGTAGGTTTCGATATCTTTTGCCATATAAAGGTCAAGAATTTCATTACGCGCACCGAATATGGCATCCTGCGACAGAGGCGACAATGTGTCTTCTTCTCCTCTGGATTGACGCGCCTCGCCGCGGGCTAGGTGAAGAATGGCCTGCTCCGCCTCTTCATTGGGATAATCGATCCGAACGTGCATCAGGAAGCGGTCGAGCTGTGCCTCCGGTAAGGGGTAGGTGCCTTCCTGCTCAATCGGATTCTGGGTGGCCATCACGAGGAAGAGGTCCGGCAATCTATAGGTGACGGATCCAACCGTGATCTGACGTTCTGCCATCGCCTCTAGGAGGGCTGATTGTACCTTGGCCGGGGCACGGTTGATCTCATCCGCAAGCACCAGGTTATGAAAGAGTGGTCCTCGCTGGAACTTAAAGGAGCCATCCTGCGGACGAAAGATCTCTGTTCCGGTTAAATCTGCGGGTAAGAGGTCCGGGGTGAACTGAATTCTGTGAAAATCGCCTTCGACCCCCTCACCGAGAACCTTAATTGCACGGGTCTTGGCCAGGCCGGGTGCCCCCTCGACCAAGAGGTGTCCATCGGCCAGGAGGGCAATGAGAAGCCGGTTGACCAGGATGGGCTGACCGATGATCTGTTTGCTGAGATGCCGATGCAGTTGTTGAATTGCTTCCTGATGGGTCACGGTCCCTCTGTCAGAGTATGATTAAGCCTAACCGCTAATTCTATAGAATCAATGAACAATTGGCAAGGATAGAATATTTATTCGATGTGACTCGGATGAGAACAGGAAAATAATTAGCAAAAGGTTTGACCCTTACTTTTCTAATAAGTGACAAGTGTTTCCGAGGCGACTCTCTTGGAAAGGGGCAACTCGATTGAGACCGTTGTTCCGGATCCTATATGACTTGTCAAATGTATCTTCCCCTCATGGCGTTCTAAAATTCGTTTTGCCAGAGAGAGCCCTACCCCCACCCCTTTTCGTTTCGACGTGAAAAAAGGTTTAAAAACATTATTCATCTCTCTTTCCGGAATGCCGATCCCTGTATCGATCATTCTGATCTCCAACAGATTCCCCTCCATGACCCGGTTCGATATTGTAAGTTTCCCTCCCTTTGGCATGGCCTCGACCGCATTCTCAATCAAGCTTGTGAAAACCTGTCGTAGCGGCTCTTCATCCGCATCAATCTTCGAAGTCGGTGCTTGTAAATCAAGCCTCAAGTTAATCTCATACTGCTTCAGCCATTTTTCCAAGGGCTCAAGGGTTGACTTTAAAAACTCGTTGAACGGGATCGATTCATAGGTCCCTTCAGACATCTCGGAATAGGCCTGGAGCTCCCTGATCGAAGCGGCCAGACGGTCTCCTTCCAAGGTCATTTCCCGGGCAGTCTGGTGTAGCCAGGACGGTGCGTCCGTATCCAAAGCCACTTCTGCCGAGGAACGCATAGAGGCAAGAGGATTCCGAATGCCGTGAATGACCGCAGAAGTCAAGTCACCGACCACGGTCAATTTTTCCGATTCGACCAGTTTTTCTTGTTGTACCTGCATGACATTGGATGCGCGTCTTACGATCCAAAATAGGGAAGCATATAAGAAGAATCCTCCCATAACGGCACTACTCCATATCAGTCGGTTCCCCCTCTTGATTGCGCTGAACAACATGACGGGGACTTTGTATACCTCAAAGACCCCCATCACATCGCTTTCACCTTTGTTCCAGATCGGGAAATAAAACTCAGCAAAGAAAGGAACTTCCTGATCGAAGACATGTTCTGCTTTAAGTGGTTTTCCGGAAGTACCACTTTCGACGACCAGTTCTCCTGAAAGCGCCAGGATCAATTCGGGGTTGGGCATGAAACGATGACCAATCATGCGCTTATCATCGGACCAAATAACGGTTCCCTCCAAGTCGTAGACATTGACCCTCACCACCTCTGGCATCGTGGAAATTCGGTTGAAAAAATCAGTAAAGACGTCCTTGGTTTTCTCGGTATTTCCCCCTTTAAAGTAGGACGCCAAATTCTCTTCTCGAGCGGTACTCTGAACGAATGCCATTGTAACCTCCGCGTCACCCTGGAGGATATTCTGCGTTAGAAAGCGAGAGAGGAGAAAGGCTGAAGCAACCGAAATCAAGGCGATGGACACGAAGCTTAAAATAGAAAACCAGTGAAGGAGTTTGAAAGGTTTATTTTGTTTGAATAGTCTCATGTCGTAAGAGCCCTCTTACGATTGGGTGTGTCTTAATTATAACGATTTACATGAGCAATTACCATTGAACTTGATTTTAAGCCAGAAGCCTTGGATAATATTTACTTCAACTATCTGCCATGCTAGTATGTTGCACATTTTATTGCTGATCAAGGTGAATCGTGTCTGAAAAAAATCTCGAAAAAGTATATCAACCGGATCATGTAGAAGAGAAATGGATGGCCCTCTGGGAGAAAGATGATCTCTTTCATGCTGATGCTGTCTCGGATCGTAAGCCCTTCTCCATGGTGATTCCTCCGCCGAATGTGACCGGTTCTCTTCACCTGGGTCATGCTCTGAACAACACCCTCCAGGACATCCTGGCCCGATGGAAAAGGATGTGCGGTTACAACGTCCTCTGGCTTCCGGGGATGGATCATGCCGGGATCGCGACACAGAATGTTGTCGAACGGCAGTTGGCGAAGGAGGGGAGTGATCGCCGCGAGTTGGGTCGTGACGCATTTATTAAACGTGTCTGGGGGTGGAAGCAGGATTCCGGAGGAACCATCTTAAAACAGCTGAAGCGCCTGGGAGCCTCCTGTGACTGGAAACGAGAGCGCTTCACGATGGATGAGGGCCTCTCCCGCGCGGTTCAAGAGGTTTTTGTCCATCTCCACAAGGAAGGCTTAATCTACCGGGACGAACGCCTGATAAACCTGTGCAGCCGGTGTCGAACCGCCCTCTCTGATATCGAAGTGGAGCATGAAGAAGTTCAGGGAAAGATGTACCATATCAAGTATCCGCTTGCGAATGCCCCTGAGACCTTCCTCACCGTGGCCACCACCCGTCCGGAAACAATGCTCGGGGATACCGCTGTTGCGGTTCACCCTGACGATCCGCGCTTCAGTCAATTCATCGGCAAAGAGATTCGCCTTCCTTTAACGAATCGGACGATTCCCATCGTTGCAGATCCGATTCTGGTCGATCGTGCATTCGGGACCGGTGCCGTCAAGGTGACGCCGGGACACGATTTCAATGACGAAAAGGTTGGCAAGCGCCACCATCTTCCAAAAATTTCTTTAATCGACTGGAGTGGAACGATGCACCCCTTTGCTCTTCAGGAAGAGGCCCAGGTGGAGGCGGATCTGGTCAAGGCCCTGGCGACAAAATCAATGTCTGAAGCACGATCTATTGTTGTTGAACGCTTGGAGGCGGGAGGGTTCCTCGTCAAGACAGAGGACCACAAGCTTGCCATTGGACGGTGCTATCGCTGTAAGACGGTGGTCGAGCCCTTCGATTCTCCTCAGTGGTTTGTCAAGGTCAATGACCCTGAAAACTCCTTGGCGCAGCCCGCGATTGACGCGGTACGTCAGAAAAAAATTCGGCTCATCCCTGAGACCTGGGAGGCGAATTACTTTGGATGGATGGAGAATATCGAAGATTGGTGTATCTCCCGCCAGATCTGGTGGGGGCATAAAATTCCTGTCTGGTATTGCAAGAAGTGTGACGAAAAACATCTCCTGAATGTGCCCGGCTCCGAAGAAATCATCATTGCCCTGGAAGCGACACCGATTGTCGGCGCGTCGGTTTGTTCCCGTTGCGGTTCCGATGACCTGGTTCAGGATCCTGATGTGCTCGACACCTGGTTTTCTTCAGCACTCTGGCCCTTTTCCACCTCGGGTTGGCCCGCGGATCTTCAGCCGGACCCGGAAGGGCGCAAGGAGGCGGAAAACCTGCTCGAAAGATTCTATCCGACATCAACCCTGGTCAGCGGGTTTGACATCCTTTTCTTCTGGGTGGCGCGTATGGCGATGATGGGGCTCCATTTTATGAAAGATGTACCTTTCAAGGACGTTTATATCCATGCCCTGGTTCGGGATGAAGAAGGGCAGAAGATGAGCAAGTCTAAGGGGAATGTGGTTGATCCCCTCCATCTGATGAAACAATATGGAACCGATGCCCTGCGTTTCACGCTTGCATCAATGGCCTCTCCCGGCAGAGACATCAAGCTTTCTGAGGGGCGTATTGAAGGGTACCGAAACTTTGCCAATAAGCTTTGGAACGTGGCCCGCTTTGTCATGATGAACCTTCCTGAAGAAAACGGGAATGATGCCGCAGCAATGACAACTCAGAAGGCACCGCAGAAAACGGCGGCGGATCTCTGGATTGAGGCACGCCTTTGCCTTACCACGGCTGCCGTGAACGATGCCCTGGCGCATTACCGCTTCGATGAGGCGGCAAAATATCTTTATCAATTTGTCTGGCACGAGTTCTGCGACTGGTATCTGGAGATGGTTAAGGTGGACTTGCAGGAAGCTGGAGCGGGTACACAGCACCCTGTCCTGCTGTCAACGTATGAGGCCATCCTGAAGCTGCTCCATCCCTTCATGCCTTTTATTACGGAGGAACTCTGGTCTACTCTCTCGGACCGGAAGGGACGCATTACTCTGGCGTCCTACCCTGAAGAAGAGGTCGGCACAGTCAATTCTCTTATGGAGAAGGTTGTGCAGGAGGTCATCATTGATACCGTTGATGCGATCCGAAACCTCCGTGGAGAGATGAATATTCCACCCTCAGCAATTCTGACGCTCCTGGTGAAGGTAGAAGATAAAAAAGCGGTGGATGCGTTTGAGCGCCATCTTCCTTACATCAAACGGCTGGCACGGATTTCAGAAGTCACGATTGGCTGCGATCTGGAGAAGCCGGGAATGGCAGCATCCGTGTCGATTCCCAATGCGGAGATTTACCTCCCCCTGGATGAGGCGCAACTGCGTCGGGAGATTCTTCGAATCGAAAAGAGCCTGGTCAAGGCGAAGAAAGAACTGGAGTCTGTTGAAAAGAAACTGGAGAATCCCCGTTTTATTGCGAATGCCCCGAGAGAAATTGTCGAAAAAAATAAAGGACAGCGAGATGAATGGCGCACGGCAACTTCTAAATTGAATGATGACCTCAAGCATTTTCAAACACTCCTTTCAACTTCAAAAGGATCGTCATGATGGACTCCTTTCTCCTCAATGATATTGTGAAACGGGCGCTGGAAGAAGATCTAGGCTATGGCGACCGAACGACAGAGGCGCTCTTCCCCGCTCCTCTTCCGGCGACAGGTTTTATTGTTGCAAAAGAAGACCTCGTGGTCGCGGGGAATAACCTGGTTCAGGCTGTTTTCCAGACCTTGGACCCGTCCATTGACTTTGAAGAGAAATGTACTTCAGGCGGATCAGTGAGAAAAGGCGCAAGGATTGCGCAGGTTTCCGGGGATGCACGTATTTTATTGAAAGGGGAGCGGACTGCGCTCAACTTTCTCCAGCGTCTCTCAGGGATTGCAACGCTGACGCGTCGATTTGTGGATCGGATTAAGGGAACCTCGGCCCAAATCGTCGATACGAGAAAAACCACACCGGGACTGCGCGTTTGTGAAAAGGAGGCCGTCCACCTTGGAGGTGGCGGAAATCACCGCTTTCACTTGGGTGATCTGATCCTGATCAAAGACAATCACATCTCATTGTGTGGGGGTGTTTCACAAGCGATTCGTGCAGTACGTGGAACAAGGTCGCATTCCCTGAAAGTCGAGGTGGAAGTCAATACGCTTATCGAACTTGAGGAAGCTCTACAGGAGAGCGTGGAGATTATCATGCTTGATAACATGCCGATCCCAGAGATCAAAAAGGCCATCCGCATCATCAAAGACAAGGCCCCGGCAACCCTGGTAGAGGTTTCCGGCGGCGTCGATCTGGAGCGTGTCACTGAGATCGCGCGATGTGGTGTTGACCTGATTTCCGTCGGGGCACTGACCCACTCGGCTCCGGCGGTGGATATTAGCTTTGATATCCTGCCGGGATCGCGGCTTTCTGGTCAGGAATCTCCTGTTGGGAGAAAGGTGTCGTGACCCTCGACCTGGAAAAAATTGAAAGCCACCGCCTGTCTCATCCAAGACTCCGTGAAATGATCAGGGAAGTCCTGTTTTTTGACCGGATCGACTCAACAAATCGCGTTGCGCTCGAAATGGCCTCTGATGGAATGCCGGGAGGGCTTCTTATCCTTTCCGATTCTCAAAGAAAAGGGAAGGGGCGGCTCGACCGACATTGGTTTTCACCCGCCGGAGCCAATCTCTATTTTTCCTTACTGCTCCGTCCTTATCTGCCGACCCGGGACTTCCCCCTTTTTTCCATGGTTGCTTCTTTGGCCCTGTGCGACAGCATTCAAGAGGCAACCGGATTAAGTGTAGAGATCAAATGGCCGAATGACATCCTCATCGAGGAGAAAAAGCTTGCCGGCATCCTGCTGGAATCGAAAACAGCGGGGGGAGAGACGACACCCCTGGTCATCGGAATCGGTGTCAATGTCAACGTGGGGCCGGATGGTTTTCCTCCGGATCTGGAACAGTCCGCCACCTCTCTCAAGGCAGTGCTCGGGCATCCGGTCGATCGCACGGACCTTTTGAATGTGATCCTTGAGTCGCTTGCCGCGCAGGTCAGCCTTTTACAGGAGGGGAAGAAAGACCTCCTGATACAGCGGATACAAAAAGAATGTACAACGCTGGGGAAAAGGGTGCACGTGGATACCCTTCGGCAGGAATTTGAAGGCGTTGCTGAAGAGATCGAGGATGACGGCGCGCTTGTGATCAGAATGGGGGATGGGCGCCGGAGGAGGATTCTTATCGGAGACATCACCCACCTTCGTGAACATGCAGAGCACCGCTGAGTCAATGAAGAATGAAAAAATCCTCCTTGCCCTTGATGTTGGAAACACGAATATCGTTTCCGGGGTGTTCAAAGGTGAAAAACTGCTTGGGGAGCGGCGCCTTGAGACGATTCCCCACCAGACGCGTGATGAATATGCGAATTTCCTGAGTGACTTTCTCTCTTCTCTGGAGTTGACCTTTACCGAAATCAGCGATGTGATTCTCTCGAGCGTCGTTCCAAAGCTAAGCCCGGTCTTCCGGCAGCTCACTGAACAATACACATCATCAAAGGCCCTGGTCGTGTCGCATTCGATCAAAACGGGGCTGAAGATTCAAAGCCGCCACCCTGAAGAGGTCGGTGCCGATCGGATTGTAAATGCGGCGGCGGCCTATCATCTCTATGGCGGGCCTGTGGTCATTGTCGATTTTGGAACGGCGACCACGTTTTGTGTCGTTTCCAGGGAGGGGGGCTACGAGGGAGGAGCCATTGCGCCCGGTTTATCCCTTTCAGCGGACGCGCTCTTTTCCAATGCGGCCAAGCTTCCAAGGGTCGCATTGAAAAAACCGGCAATGGCGATCGGGAAAGAGACCCTATCCAGCATGCAGTCCGGTATCATTTTCGGACATGTCGGACTCGTAAATGAGCTCCTCACCCGTATTCATTCCGAGATCGGGAGGGAAACACCTGTTGTGGCAACAGGGGGACTGGCCGGTTTCATTGCTTCCGAATGCCCGTTGATTTCTGAGATCAGGCCGACCTTGACTTTGGAAGGACTCATGATTATCTATAGGATGAACCGGTAAGCTTCGTTGCTTTTCTTTGTTGATGAAATCTGTGTGTCTTTTGTAAGATGTTGTAAGATAAGGTAAATGCTTGAATTGAACGCAGGATGGATCACCCAAGACGCTTGACAGAAAAGGAGGAGGTCTGATAGGTTGATTGGCACTCTGGCACGGTGAGTGCTAATTTCCTGATGGCATTGATGGTCAAGAATTTATGGATTTAGACGATAGAACGAAGCGTGTCTTGAAGGCCGTCGTCCTCTCCTATATTGAGACGGCACATCCAGTGGGTTCCCGTACGGTCATCCAGGGTTCGGATTTTGGCGTAAGTTCTGCGACGATACGAAGCATTATGGCGGATTTGGGTGAGGCAGGGTTTTTATCTCAACCGCATCCTTCGGCAGGCCGCGTTCCTACAGAAAAAGGGTACCGATTTTATGTCGATACCCTTTTAAATGAAGAGGCATTTCAGATCCACGAGGATGAAATTCTCCAGCAGGCCGCATTGCTCGTGAAGCATGAAGATATGAGGGCGATCCTTCAGGATACTTCAAAGCTGCTTTCAGATCTAACCCATTATATGGGGATTGTGACTGTACCAAAATTTTCTTCAACGAGGGTCAAGCATATTGAATTTATTCGCTTGAGAAAGAAATGTGTGATGACGATTTCCGTCTCTGAGGAGGGGTTTATCCAGAACAGGTTCTTTGAGATGTTGAATGACCTTTCTCAGAAAGAATTAAACCGTATTTCGAACTACTTGAATACCCTCTATAAAGGGATGAGTCTCCAGGACGTCAGACAAGAACTTATGGGACAGATCCAGAAGATGAAAGATCTATATGATCAGCTACAGAGTGAGACGCTGGAATTGACCAAACAAGCCACCATGAATGGGGAGCAGACCGATGAAGGGGAGCTCTACATGGATGGAACGGCACATATGCTTGATCTTCCCGATTTTAATGATTCTAAGATTATGAAGGGGCTTCTGAATGCCTTTGAGAAAAAGCGGGTGATCCTGCAACTTCTGGAAAGACACATTGACAGTGAGGGAGTCCAGGTCTTTATCGGAGCAGAAAACCCATTTTTGGGGGATCACCATTGCAGTCTGGTCGTGTCTCCCTATAAACGGGGGGATCGGACCTTGGGTGCGCTCGGGGTCATCGGCCCGACCCGCATGGCCTATTCAAAAGTGATTCCTCTGGTTGATATGGCGGCGAAACAAGTCAGTCGGCTCCTGGAGGAGAATACTTAGTCGTTCATTTGAGGATTGTCGAGAGGTTATTGTGATAAATCAGGAAGAAAATAAGGAAGAACCTTCTGAGGAGATGGCTTCTTCTGCAGAAGAAGACCAAAAAAATACCCGTGGAACCGAGGGAGAGACTTTGTCTTCATCTGAAGAAGAGGTGAAGCGCCTCCAGTCCGAGATTAAAGAGAAGGATGCCGCCTTGAAGGAAGCGCATGAGCGGACGCTTCGTGTCTTGGCAGATCTTGAGAATTATAAGAAGAGAATCCAAAAGGATCAGATTGAGCAGGCAAAATTTGCAAATGAGAGGCTGATTAAAGAGATCCTTCCCGTCATTGATAATTTGGAAAGGGCGCTCTCCCATTCAAGGGAGACAAAGGACCCTGAAAAAATTATTGAAGGTGTGGAATTGATTCACAAAGGCTTGTTGTCGGCCCTGGAAAAGTTCAATGTCCGGCCTATCGCGAGTCTCGGCAAACCATTCGATCCCTTCCATCACCAATCTGTTGGACAGGTTGAAGCGGGGGAAGGCCCAGAGATAGAGGACAATCAGGTGGTTGTGGAAAACCAGAAGGGATATTTCCTGCATGAACGGGTTTTGCGTCCGGCCCTTGTCCTTGTCTCAAAGAAAAAAGCGGCTTCGATTGTTAGAGAGGAGCCGCCAGAGGATCATAGTGAATAATTTGTTATGCTGAGAGAATCGACCCATATTTGGTGGGGAGATTCATACGAGAATGGTCGAAGCATTGCTCATCGCCTTGCATATTCGGCTGAATATTTGTCTTTGTTTTATTTAAGGAGGGAAACATGGGAAAAGTAATCGGAATTGATCTTGGGACGACCTTCTCTTGTATGTCGGTCGTAAGTGGAGGAGACCCGGAGGTCATTCCCAATGCTGAAGGAAACCGAACCACACCATCTGTTGCGGCGGTCTCAGATAAGGGAGAACGTCTGATCGGCCTCATCGCCCGGAGGCAAGCCGTCACGAACCCGGAGAATACAATTTATTCCATCAAGCGCCTCATTGGACGAAAGTTTGATTCCCCAGAGGTCCAGGATGCAAAGAAACGTCTTCCCTACAAGGTGGTTAAGGCCTCAAACGGAGATGCCCATGTTGAGATCCAGGGGAAGGCCTATAGCCCGCCCGAGGTTTCCGCGATGATTTTGCAAAAATTGAAGCAGGATGCTGAGAATTATCTGGGGGAGAAGGTTGAGGAAGCGGTAATTACTGTGCCGGCCTATTTTGACGACAGTGAGCGGCAGGCCACAAAGGATGCAGGCGCAGTTGCCGGCCTGAAAGTACTTCGGATTATCAATGAACCTACGGCGGCGGCTTTGGCTTATGGTCTGGAGAAAAAGAAGGATGAGAAAATAGCCGTCTACGATCTTGGCGGTGGAACCTTCGATGTCTCGATCCTGGAAATCGGTGACGGCGTTTTTGAGGTCAAGTCGACAAACGGAGATACCTACCTGGGTGGAGATGATTTTGATACCAAGATCCTAGACTGGCTGGCAGAGGAATTTAAAAAAGAAAACGCGATCGACTTAAAAAATGACAAGATGGCCTTGCAGCGCTTAAAAGAGGCAGCGGAAAAGGCAAAGATCGAGTTGTCTTCCTCCCAGGAAACGGAGGTCAACCTTCCCTTTATTACCGCCGATGCCTCCGGTCCAAAGCACCTTGCTATTAAATTATCACGAGCAAAGCTGGAGCAGTTGATTGACGATGAAATTCAAAGAACCATCGAACCTTGCAAAAAGGCACTTTCGGATGCCGGCATCAGTGCTTCCGATATCAACGAAGTTGTCCTGGTTGGTGGGATGACCCGGATGCCGAAGGTTCAGGAGGTTGTCAAGGAATTCTTCGGAAAGGAACCGCACAAAGGCGTGAACCCTGATGAAGTTGTTGCCATCGGCGCGGCCATTCAGGGTGCGGTTCTGAAGGGAGATGTAAAGGATGTGCTGCTCCTGGATGTGACACCTCTTTCGCTCGGAATCGAAACCTTGGGAGGGGTCTTTACCCGAATTATCGATAGAAATACGACCGTTCCCACAAAAAAGAGTCAGGTCTTTTCTACCGCAGCGGACAACCAGTCGGCGGTGACGATCCGCGTTCATCAAGGGGAACGGGAGATGGCAACGGATAACAAGCTCCTGGGCCAATTCGATCTGGTTGGGATTCCTTCGGCGCCACGGGGCGTCCCTCAAATTGAGGTCACGTTTGATATCGATGCAAATGGAATTGTCCATGTGAATGCGAAAGACATGGCAACTCAGAAGGAGCAATCCATTCAGATCACGGCTTCCAGCGGATTGAGTGAGGAAGAAATTGACCGTATGGTCAAGGAAGGGCAGGCGCATGCGGAAGAAGACAAGCAAAAGAAGGCCTTGATCGAGGTCCGAAATGAGGCAGACAGCCTGATCTATTCTACTGAGAAATCGCTCGGTGAATTTGGAGATAAGATTTCTCCGGAAGACAAGACAAACGTTCAGGATCAACTTGGCAAGTGTAAAAAGGCCCTGGAATCGGATAATGTTGAAGAAATCAAGACTGCCATAGCAGATCTTTCGAAGGTTTCTCACAAATTGGCCGAAGAGATGTATAAAAAGACGGCTGAAAGTGAAACAGAGGCCCCCAAGGGTGAAGGTGGCGCTGAGACAGGCGATGCATCGAAGAAACCGGATGAAACGGTGGTGGATGCCGAGTTTGAAGAAGCGGAGAAGGAGTAAGGAGTGGCCAGCAAGAGAGATTATTACGAAAGCCTCGGTGTCGGAAAGAGTGCGAGCGATGAGGAGCTGAAAAAGGCTTACCGGAAGAAGGCCCTTAAATTTCATCCGGATCGGAATGCCGGAAACAAGGGGGCGGAAGAAAAATTCAAGGAGGTCAATGAAGCTTATAGCGTCCTGAGCGATTCAGAGAAGCGGAAAGCCTATGATCAGTATGGCCACGAAGGATTATCCGGAGCTGGGATGGGTGGTTTTGATTTTGCTCAGGGCGGCGGATTTTCTGATATTTTCGGGGATATTTTTGAAGAATTTTTTGGCGGGACTCCCGGACAAGGACGGCCTCGCGCACAACGCGGAAATGACCTTCGCTATAGTATGACGATTACCTTTGAAGAAGCCATCTTTGGAAAGGAAGGGAAGATTAAGCTCCGCCGCCCCGAACCCTGCCATCGATGTAAAGGAACCGGGGCCAAAGAGGGGGCTTTAAAGACGTGTTCCACCTGTGGTGGTGCTGGTCAAGTTCGTCTCCAACAAGGATTTTTTACCCTCAATAGGGCCTGCAGCACTTGCCGGGGTGAAGGACGGGTGATTACAGAGGCGTGTCTGGAGTGCAGGGGCGAGCGGTATAAGTCAAATGAAAAGTCTATTTCAGTCAAGATCCCGCCGGGGATTGAAACAGGAATGCGTCTTCGCGTGAGTGGCGAGGGGGAGATTGGGCACGGTGGCGGTCCTCCCGGAGACCTTTATGTTGATATTTCCGTGAAGGAACACCCTCATTATAATCGGGAGGGTGATCAGATCCTCTTTGAGAAATCGATCAGTTTTATTAAGGCGATTTTGGGCGGGCGTGTTGAGGTTCCGACGATTAAGGGAGAGACAAGTTTAAAAATCCCACCCGGAACACAGGATGGAAAGGTCTTTCGCTTAAAGGGTTTGGGCTTTCCGAACCTTCGAGGGCATGGAATCGGAGATCAGCTCGTCACGATCAAAATAAAAGTTCCCACGAAACTTACTTCCCAGCAGAGAGAAATTCTGGAACAGTATGCAAAAGTCAGTGGGGAATCTATTGATGCTGATTCGGGAAAGCTTTTTGAAAAAGTCAAAAATCTCTTTGAATGATCGGTTGATCTCTTCGGTTCATTAAGATGCCTGTCTATTTTATTCGCTCGGAGCAGATTAAAGACAAGGTCGTCGCGGTCGACGATCATCTGGCTCATCACCTCCGAAATGTTCTGCGCCTTAGAGAGGGGGAAACCCTTTTCCTGGTCGATGAACGGCCCAGGCGTTATCACTGCAGAGTAACCCTGTCTTCCTCCTCCCGGTTTGTCCTGACGATAGAAAAAGAAGAAGGACCGCCCGAAGAAAATCAACCTGTGATCCGTCTCGGCATCGGTCTCCTGAAGGGAGAGAAGATGGATTGGGTGATACAGAAGGCTACTGAACTCGGAGTATCCCGGATTTCTCCATTGGTGACGCAGCGTGTCATTGCCCGGCCAAGGCCGAACCGCACAGATCATCAACAGAGGCGTTGGGAGAAGGTTGCCACGGAAGCAGCGCAGCAGTCCGGCCGATGGGAGATTCCAAGTCTTGATCTTCCAGGAGGCCTTACGGACTTCATGATGGAGACTGCGGGGGAGCGCTTTAAGTTGATGTTTATGCAGGAAGCACCTCAAAAAGAGGCCATCGGTGAATTGATCAGGTCGTCATTGGCTTCCTCTCTTTCCCTACATGCGACCCTCTTGATCGGACCTGAGGGGGGGTGGGACCAATCGGAGCAGGCTGAGGGAGTGAGATATGGTTATACGCCCCTTTCCATTGGGCCGAGAACCTTACGCGCTGAGACGGCAGCGCTTGCAGCCCTCTCGATCGTCCAGTATGGATTTCAACATGCATAAGGGGGAGCTGACTTAATGGATATTATCGAGCCTGTCTCAGGGGAGACTGATCTCAGGCCTCCTGGGAAGAAAACCTCAAGGCCCACAGAAAAAAGTACTTGGCCACCCGAGGCCCCTTTGATGAAGAAGGCGATTCCAAGGCCGGCAGGTTTTCTCCGCCGGGCCATCGCCTTTTGTATCGACCTCCTGATCATTTCAGGGCTCTATCTCATGCTCGTCCTTGTTGGTATAATGAGTATACGTTTCACAGAGGATGCCGGGGATTTGCTTGCGCTTTCGAGGGGCCTTGCGCCCTTCTTTAGCGGAGGGTTTTTCCTCTTTGTCGGGTATTTTACTTTTTTTCATACCTATGACGGCCAGACTCCGGCCAAGATGATTCTTCGGATCAAGGTGGTCACGATGGATGGAAAAAGACTGACTCCTTTTCATTCGGCACTGCGGACCGCGGGATACTTCTTATCCGGGCCTTTGTCTTTTGGTTTTGGTTTTCTGATCTCTATCGTTGAGAGAAGAAAAAGAGCGTTGCATGACCTGTTGACTGCCTCACAGGTTGTCCTTTCGCCATAGCGTAGGGAGCCTGACAGCGTACGATGAGATATCGTTACGGCCTACAGATCTTCCTGATCGCAAGTATGTTGCTTGCAGTCTCTCCTGCTGTATCTGGTGAAGTGGTTGAGCGTATTGCGGCGATCGTTAATGGAGAATTCATTTTCCTCTCTGATCTCAAAAGATACCCTTTGTTTTTCGAGCCGCGTGGAAAAAGTGGTTCGAGAAGAGAGGCGGATCGATTGAGGCAACTTGACCATCTCATCCATCAAAAAATCCTTCAATCTGAAGCGCGTCGATTTGTTCTGAAGGGACCGACCGAAGAGGAGATCTCTGTCCGATTAAAGGCGATCCGGCATCGCTTTGAGAGTGAGCGGGCGTTTCAAAGAGCGATGCGCCAGACCGGATTTCACCTGGACGATCTAAAGAGAGAGATCCGGGAGGTCCTTTGGGTAGAGCGCCTCATAGACGAGAGGATTAAGACCTTTATCTTCATCAGGCCCAAGGCGATTGCGCAGTATTACCGGGAACATGAAAAAGAATATTCCGGGAAAAAACTGGAGGCAGTTTCCGGCCAGATTCATGAAATCCTATCCGACCAGAAGGAAGCAGACAAGAAGAGAGAATACCTGACAGGACTTCGATCTCGTGCAGAGATCGAAGTCCTCTTGAACACACAATAGTGTCTAAAAGGTACGTATGAAGGTGGACGCCTAATGATCATTTCCCAGATGCCTGACTTGACCCATCTTTCGGCCTTCCTCGCGCCGGTTATCTGCGTGATCCTTGTCATAGCAATTATTTCATTCCTGAGGAAGGGATAGCGGTCTTCCAAGGGCTCTCCCTTATACTGAAAATGATGGAGTTATTGCGATCGTGAAAGTCATTGGGTTGATGTCGGGAACTTCTACGGATGGTGTGGATGCCGTTCTTGTTGATATCCAGCGGCGGCGCAGTCGCTTGCAGGTTAAACAGCGGGCCTTTAATGTCACTCCTTATTCCAGATCGATTCAAAAAAAACTGATTGACCTGGCTTCTGGTCATCCCCTCCCGGTGGCGGTGCTTTGTCACCTGAATGCGACCATCGGGGAGTGCTTTGCAGATGCGGTCATCAAGCTGGCCATGGAGGCAGGCGTCCCTTTGTCTAAGATTGCCCTGATTGGCTCTCATGGGCAGACTGTCCAACATCTTCCTGTCCCAAAAAAAGAAGGGAAATGGCGTGTCCGTTCCACCTTGCAGATTGGTGAGCCGTCGATCATCGCAGAGAGGACGGGCATCCCGACTGTTGCTGATTTCAGGCCGCGTGATTTGGCCGCTGGAGGAGAGGGGGCACCGCTGACCCCCTACTTTCATTATCTTCTCTTCGGAGGCCGACGGAAATCTCTAGCCATTGTCAATATTGGAGGAATCAGTAATGTCACCTACCTGAAGGCGAATGCCGGGATGGAAGAGACGGTGGCATTTGATATGGGGCCGGGAAATATGTTGATTGACGGTCTTGTCAGCTTGCTGACACAAAACCGTCTTAGCATAGACCGGGATGGAAAGTGGGCCCGGAAGGGAAAGGTTCACCCGGGGTTGTTGTCCGATCTTATGCGCCACCCTTTTATAAAAAAACGTCCGCCAAAGAGCACGGGTCGAGAGGCATTTGGGGTTTCGTTTGTTGAAAAAATTCTTAAAACAGGAAAAAAAAAGAAAGTTTCTTCAGACAATCTTATTGCAACGGTCACGGCATTTACCGTCTGCGTTATTGTGGATAACATTCGGCGCTTTATCTTAAGGAACGGGCCGCTCAATGAGGTGATTGTGGGTGGTGGGGGCGTATATAACCCTGTTCTCATGGATGGACTCAAGGAAGCACTTTCCCCGATACCGGTCCTTACCTTTGAGTCGGTCGGTCTTGAGAGCCGTGCGATTGAGGCGATGACCTTCGCGGTATTGGCCTATCAAACATGGCATCGTCAGCCGAGCAACATTCCTTCCGTAACAGGCGCAAGCCACCCCGTCCTCTTGGGAAAGATCATCCCAGTCATTCGCTGACTTTAGTTAATCCCCAAAAATAACGGACTCTAGACCGTTCCAAAAGTTATAACGGTAGGCGAGAGAACGCAAGGTCCCATCGCGGAGCCGGTCTTGGGCCTCTTTTGTTTCAACATGGCGGGCAATTAACTCGTTGAAGACGACGGCGTGTTCTTTGTCCTGGACAATGTGGAAGGAAAAATATTCGAACTGCTCTTCTGTAAGGTTGGTGTTGTTCCTGAAGCCGGAAATTAGATATTCAAACATGGTCGGGATAGAAAACTCATGACCCGGGCCGACCACACCCAGGCCAATGAGAAAGTCTTCATCCCGCGTTAAACCCATATGGCCTTCGATATAGGCGACGGTTTCAGGGAGGTGCACAACTTTTCCCCACGCCGTATCGTCCAAGCCGAGGGCCTTCAGGAAATTTCGGTACAGGGCGGGATGGCTTCTGAAGATGGTATGTTGCCCGAATTCGTCTTCAAAGACGGTCCTGAAATGTTCCAGGGCTTCTTTTCCGGGAATCTTGGGGATGAGGTTCGTCATGTAGTTGACGAAGATCTTGACGAGTTGATAATGCTGGAGCCCAAAAGTCTGAATCTGGGTAAGCGTCAACTTTTCGGTCGCAAAACGCTTGAGAAAGGGGTGATGGACCGCTTCATGAAGCGAGATTTCCTGCTCAAGGTTTTTAATAAATGTTTGCGGGTCCATCGCTTATTTGAGAAATATCCTGAGGGATGCCACTAATATCCCATTCCCAGGAATTTTTCTTTGCTTTCTTCCATGAGGGCGGCCGAAATGACGGTTTCTCCACGCTCTTTTGCAATCCGTTCGATCTCTTTTTTCGCCATCGGACGGATAAAGGAGGGAATGTTATCCAGACGACTTTCGGCTTCTTTGGACCAGCTCAGGTCTCCGGGATCATTCTTGGACGCGTCCATCACTTCCGGTGTCACGGTTGTGATATTGTTCTTCCGAGCATAACTATCAACACCCATCTGAATCATCGGACGCATGAAAGAAGGGACTTTTTCAATACGTTCCAGGGCTTCCGGTGTCCAGGTGATCTCCGCTTGTTTTTCAGTCGATGCGGTTTCCCCACCCTGCATCTGGGCAACCATACTCGAAAACGGACATCCCCCGGCTTCAGCATCTTCAGCCTTCGTCGTTTCGGCCTTTAGCATTTCCTGTTGCGCGCTTGCGGATGGGACGGCAGGAGGCGACACGGTTTCGGGTGCGTCCTTGAGGTTATCGCGGGTCAATTCCATCGGCGCGGCCGGAGCTGTCCTCCCTCCGAGTTTCACGCCCAGAGCCTGGACCATTGCGGTCTCCCCCGGATTGGTGACCATGGCAACCTTCATCCCGCATGTGGGACAGCCAAAAGTGACGCCAAGGGATTGTTCTCCTGGAGTCTGAACCTTTTCAAATCCCATAAAGCTCTCACATTTCATACAGACAAATTTCATTTGTTCCTCCGTAACGATTCTACAGCCAGATTTTTTTTGGATTCCAGGAAGTCCTGGATCTTCTTTGCAATATCATCAAAATACTTTGTGATCCGATGGTCATCAGAAAGTGGCATGCCGTGGTCACAAGCCTTCGCCAGTTGCGCATCAAAGGGCACTTTCCCCAGCAGAGGAACCTTCAGTTCCTCACAGAGCGCCTCACAGCCTCCATCAAAAAACGGAACGGCTTCATCACATTTGGGACAAAACGCCCCGCTCATATTTTCTACAAGTCCAATAATAGGGATTCCGACATCCCGCGCATAACCGATTGATTTCTTTACAACGGTCATGGCCACTTCTGACGGTGTGGCGACGACGATGGCCCCGTCAAGTTCCGGAATGAATCCGGCAATCACAGGCGGCTTATCTGCTGCTGCACCGGGAGGGAGATCTGCAAGGAGATAATCGACATCGGTCCAGATCACATCGGCTATGAATTCCCGAATGACATTCATTTCCATCAGCCCAAGCCAGACCGGAGAGAGTTCCATGGGACCTTTCCATTGAACGGATGAAGTTTCTCCCTTCAGGAAAAAGTCCATAGAGGCGACTTTTATTCCGTTCGGCCCGACCGGAGGAACCGCGCCGTCCGGGGTGATTTCAAACCGTCCTTTCATCCCCAGCATCTTCGGGATACAGGGACCATTGAGGTCAACATCCAGGACGCCAACCCGGTGTTTCAGGCGGGAGAAGGCGAGCGCGAGGTTGGTTGTCGTCATACTTTTTCCGACGCCTCCCTTTCCGCTCATGACGACCAGTTTTCGCTTGATCTGTCCCATACGGATTTTGACCTGAAGGGTCTGATCAACCAGCTGCCTTTGGACCTGGGCGCTGTCGGCATATTGAAGCTTGTCTAAAATTGTTTTAAGATCTTTTTCGGGTGACAATTCCGCCTCCTTAAAAGTAACCATCATATTATAATTTTGAGAGGGTTATTGTCAATCTTGATTATTTTGTGGTCTTATCCCAGAATCCTGAGATTGTGAAGCATGAAAGCACTAAATTACCTGCTTAAACAGCATTTTGGGGCACTCTGGGGGTTCAATAATGATTGCTTCCAAAGAGGGTATTATGATATATAAACACACCTCGGAGTGGTATAGTGAAAGAGCAGTCATCGAAATCCTGGATTAAGTCTGGCGAACAGGTTTTGATGACAACCTATGCCCGTTTCTCCCTCGTTTTGAGGGAGGGGAGCGGCGCGGTTGTCGTTGATGTTGAAGGAAAGTCTTATCTCGATTTTGTAAGTGGGATTGCCGTCAACAGCCTGGGTCACTGTGATGCACGCCTTGTGAAGGGGATTCAGAAACAGGCCGGAAGCCTTCTCCATGTTTCCAACCTCTACTACAATATTCCTCAAATTGAATTAGCAAAACATATCGTGGCCAATTCGTTTGCCGATAAGGTTTTTTTCTGTAACAGTGGGGCTGAAGCGAATGAAGCTGCTATCAAGCTTGCCAGGAAGTGGGCAAAAGAGCACCGGGGCAGCGAATCCTTCGAAATTATTACGGCTCACGGCGCTTTTCATGGCAGGACAATGGCGGCGCTTTCCGCTACCGGGCAAGAAAAATATCAAAAGGGATTTGAACCACTTCTTCCGGGATTTAGGCATGTTCCCTTCGACGATGTGACTGCCATAGAAAAGGCGATTAGTCCTATGACGGCCGCTATTTTTCTTGAACCCATTCAGGGAGAAGGGGGTGTCCGTGTTCCACAAAGGGGATATCTCTCTCGTGTGAGAAAGATATGTGATTCACATGGGATTCTCCTCATTCTTGATGAGGTGCAGACGGGTATGGGGAGAACGGGCCGTCTTTTTGCTTATGAGGACGAAGAGATTTGCCCCGATATTGTCACTGTCGCAAAGGGTTTGGGAGGGGGGGTCCCTATCGGTGCGATGCTGGCGACGGAAGCGGTGGCGAGGTCATTTACACCCGGCAGCCATGCGACAACATTTGGAGGGAACCCGCTTGCCTGTGCTGCCGGAATTCAGGTTATAGAACGGCTGACAAAAGGGGAGACCTTCCTAAAGAGGGTTCGCCAACGGGGGGAGTACTTGGTGGATCGCTTCACGCGACTCCAGCATCGGACGTCTCTTATCAAGGAGGTACGCGGAAAGGGATTGATGGTTGCCTGCGATCTGGCTATTCCCGTGGTGGCGGTCATCGAGAAGGCGATGGGGAAAGGGCTATTATTGAACCGGACTTCGGAAAAGACCCTTCGTTTGATCCCTCCCTTGACGATTCGCCGTTCAGAGATTGATCAGATGTTTTCTATCCTTTCCAGTATATTAAGGGAGTTGGAGTGATTATCGAAGAGGGGAGCCGTAAGAAACTTGGGTTCATATAAAAATTTGACTTCACTCCCGTATAAGAATATTTTCAGTCGTGCGATTACTTCTCTGTTGGAGGGTCCCCGCCTCGTAAAAAGCCTGAGTAAGGCTGTTTCCGACATTCCGGCGAAAGCCGGGATCCAACTTTCTCAGACAGGTACAAATTTCTGGATGGACCCTTGTATGGTTTTGAAATCTGTCATCATTACCCTGTTGTTGATCTTGTTTCCGGTCAAGGGGTTTTCCACGGCACTCCCAGATCATGGGGGAGATTCTTTGCCCGATGGCGTCATTGAGGGGAACCTTGACGACGTGGCAAAAGCGGTTGCGACCTATTTCCCAAAGGTGCTTGGAAAGGTGATCCGTATTGATGGTGATTTAGTTGAAGTGGATCTCGGACGGCGGGAAGGTTTTTCTAAGGGGACCCTGTTGACTGTCTATCGAGAGGGGGAAGCATTCACCCATCCTCATACCGGGAGAGTCCTTGGAAGGTTTGAAGAGGAACTCGGATTGATTGAGGTATGGCGTTTCAAGGAGAAGGGACTGATCACAAAGAGGGTCAAATCGTCGGGTTTAATACGCGCCGGAGACCTCGTGCGGATTCCAGCCAGCAAGATACGGCTGGCCGTATCGACGAGCGAAGGAACTGAAGACTTCTTGATGGACGAACTGGTCTCGGCCTTATTGGAAACCAAACGTTTTCGAGTGGACAGTCTTCCCTCACAGTCTTCCGCAAAGGACGCGTTCAGAGGAAATAACCATTACCTGATCAAACTCGAGACGTCTCGGATGGGTGAGAGGTTTCTGATGAGTTTACAGATTCAGAATACAGCATCTGAGAATCTGTTGACAAAGATGGATATCCTGATCAATCAATCTGAAGAGAGCGATCTGATTTTGGAGCACCTACAATACCAGCTTTTCGAGCAGCAGCGTAATGAAGATACATTGGTGGAGTAATCGGGGTTAGGTTTTGGTGATTTATGAAAAATGAGTTTTTCAAGGTGCCGAGTTCGGGGAATGGCGTGGAAGGTTCTGGTGAAAAGCCGATTCTCGCAGAACTCGATTTGAAAAATCTCCCGCGGCACGTGGCTGTAATCATGGATGGGAATGGGCGTTGGGCGGCGCGGAAGCATCTTCCCCGCATCGAAGGTCACCGAAGAGGAATCCAGTCGGTCCGGGAAGTGATCACCCTTTCGCGTGAGCTGGAGATTGGCACCCTCACGCTTTACGCATTTTCAAATGAAAACTGGAGTCGGCCCGCGTCTGAAATCAACCAACTGATGACGCTCTTGAAGCGGTATTTGCTGAAAGAGGTTGAAACGATGATGTCTAATGAGATTCGCTTCAGGGTCGTTGGGCAGATCGACCGCCTTCCTGGAGCGGTTGCCAGCCTGATTCATTCTGTGGAAGAAAAGACCAGGGAAAATAAAAAGATGACCCTTGTCCTGGCCTTGAGCTACGGGGGGCGGACAGAAATTGTAGATACCGTGAAACGCCTGGCCGAAGATCTTCGGATGGAGAAGATCTCGGTAAAGGATCTTGATGAGACCCTCTTTTCGGAATATCTGTACACGAGAGATATCCCTGACCCGGACCTGATGATCCGGACCAGTGGAGAAGTCAGGATCAGCAATTTTTTCCTTTGGCAGTTGGCCTACACCGAGCTCTATTTCACCAGGGTGCTTTGGCCTGACTTCAAGCGTGAAGATTTTCTTCTGGCCCTTCTTGATTATCAGCGTCGTGAACGCCGTTTTGGTCTTATTTCTAAACGGAAACAAGGGTATCGAGCGGTCAAAGAGTCACAGTAATTTTTGTTTGGCGTGGAGGTTATTGTGATCGGAAAGTTGATCACTGGAGAATGGCTTGAACATTAAACAGAGCCGCTTGGCCATCGCCGTTATCCTGCTTCCAATTCTCTATTCCCTGCTGCGGTTTCTGCCCCCCTTTTTCTTTTTTCTTTTTTTATCTGTGATTATCCTTCGAGTGCAGTATGAATTTTATCGGCTTTTTTTTCAGGAGCGGGCCAATGGGACCGTGACGTTTGGACTCGGACTCGGCTTTCTCCTCGCGATCTCTTTTTTTCAAAAAGCACGGCTTGCTGGAGAAGCGATTATCCCCATCAATATGGTCTTTTTTGCCGTACTGATGGGGGTATTGATGTACATTCTTTTTTCTCTGCGCGATATTAAGTCGGCCCTGGTCGATTCGGCTGTCTTATGTTTGGGTGTGATGTACATCTCCGGGTTTTTAAGTCACCTCATCTTTATTCGTCATATCCCAGCCGGACAGTCTCTGATTGTTTTTCTCCTTCTGGTGATCTGGGGCGGGGATGCCGGGGCCTATTATATCGGGAAGTTAATCGGTAAGCGAAAGCTCTATCCGCGTGTCAGTCCCAACAAGACGGTCGAAGGCTCATTTGGAGGTCTGCTGGGAAGTTTCCTGGGAGGCAGCCTGGCCAAATTGATTTTTCTCTCGCTGTTTTCTTGGGGGGAACTCTTGTTGGTGTCTCTCCTGCTGGGTGGGTTTGGCCAGTTGGGGGATCTTACCGAATCACTCCTGAAGCGAAGTGCAGGTGTAAAGGATTCAAGCAGTTTGGTCGCAGCACATGGCGGGCTTTTCGATAAGCTGGATAGTATTGCGTTCGCCGCGCCTGTGTTCTATTATTATCTTTTCTTTGTAAAAGGTTTTGGACCGATAGTCGGCATGGTTTAATCACAATGAAAAATATTGTAATTTTAGGTGCCACCGGGTCGATCGGCATGAACACGCTTGATGTGATCAGCCGTTTCCCGGACCGGTTTCGGGTCGTTGGTTTGACGGTACGATCCAACGATGTTAAACTTGAAACGCTCATTAAGCGGTTTCAACCGAAGGTCGTTTCTCTGATGGATGAAGTTGCGGCGGCGGCCCTCTCGAAGCGATTGAATGGTTCTGGAACTGAAGTGTTATCGGGAATGGAAGGCTGTGTTGAGGTGGCCCGTTTTCCTGATTGTGATATTGTTGTCTCTGCCGTCGTCGGAGCAGCGGGACTCCTCCCAACCCTCTCAGCGATTCAGAACGGCAAGGTCGTTGCCCTGGCAAACAAAGAAACACTTGTCATGGCGGGTGAGATCATTCAAAAAGAGGCCCGATCCCGGAATGTGCCTCTTTTGCCGATAGACAGCGAACATTCTGCCATATTTCAGGTGTTGTCCGGCGAGCGGCATGAAGATTTGCTTAGGCTAATCTTGACGGCATCCGGGGGGCCGTTGATTGACTTCACCCCTGAGATGAAGGAAAAGGTCTCTCCGGAGGTGGCGCTTGCGCATCCAAATTGGAAGATGGGACCGAAGATTTCCATTGATTCCGCAACTTTGATGAACAAGGGTCTTGAGGTGATTGAGGCGCGTTGGTTTTTTGATGCGCCGCCTGAAAAAATAGATGTTGTGATACACCGCCAAAGCATTATTCACTCTATGGTGGAGTTTGTGGACCGATCGGTTGTGGCGCAAATGGGGCTTCCCGACATGCGTGTTCCGATCTCCTATGCTTTGCATTACCCTGAAAGGGCGCCTCTATCGCTCCCATCGCTTCAATTGGAGGAGATCGGACAACTGACCTTTGAGAAGCCGGACCGGAAAGCCTTTCCACTGCTTACATGTGCCTATGACGCCCTGAAAGGCGGGGGGACGCTTCCCTCTGTCCTGAATGCCGTCAATGAAGAAGCCGTTGAGGCATTTCTGTCAGAGAAAATCCGTTTTGTGGAGATCGCACAGGTGGTTCAACAAACCATGGAATCTCATTGCCCCCAATCGATCGGAACATTGGATGATGTGCTTGAGGCCGATCAGTGGGCACGCAGGGAAGGTCAGCTTTGGATTTCGAAATATGCGGCTTGATCTTTCCCCTGGTTGGAGTGGTTACTGGGCAGTGACGTGCAGGGTTTGGTAACTGTTCAGCATGCCTGGGTAAGGCGTGAGGAGCGCAGAACCGTAGCGGATGTGCCTACATGAGAGGATTCAAATCCCGCAGTAACACAGCCATGGGAGCTTAGATGGGTGTGTTGAATCGTTGCATTTTTAGAAAGTGAATCAAGGAGTCTTACCATGTTCAGTCTAACTTCCATCGTGGCTTTTGTGTTGGTCTTGGGGGTATTGGTTTTTGTTCACGAGTTTGGTCATTATATTATCGCAAGGTGGTGTGGTGTCCAGGTTGAGACCTTCTCCCTTGGTTTTGGTCCAAAGATATTTTCAAAGCAATGGGGGGCGACTGAGTATTGTATCTCGATTATTCCCTTGGGGGGGTTTGTCCGGATGCTGGGAGATGATCCGAACGAGGAGATTGCTCCGGAGGATGTCCCGAATTCCTTTCTGGCGCAGAAGGTGAGCAAGCGGATTGCCATCGTCATCGCGGGCCCCGTTTTTAATCTTCTTCTTGCTTTTTTTATTTTTTCGGGTGTTTTCCTGGGAGGCATTTCACGTCTGACGGCAGATGTCGGAGAGGTTCAAGCGGATTCTCCGGCGGGGCAGGGCGGGATGGAATCGGGCGACCGGATTATTTCTATTGAAAATCAGCCGATTAAAGAATGGGAAGCGATTCGGGAGATCCTTCAAAAAGAAGGAGGCCGGGACCTTCAATTTATTGTGGAACGGGATGGCAGTCAAGTGGATCTGTCCATCAGGCCTGAGAAGAAAGAGATCAAGGACCTCCTGGGAGATCCGAAGCTTGTTTGGCTCATTGGAATCATTCCTACGGGAGATTCCTTTACAATGCACTACAACCCTTTTCACGCAGTCTACTTGGGAGCACAAAAGACGAGTGAAGTGATCGGGTTAACGGTCCTTGGCATTGTAAGAATGATCCAGGGCAGGATTGCAAGCGACAACATCGGGGGGCCCATCCTTATCGCAAAACTGGCCGGGGATTCTGCTGAACGCGGCCTTACGAGTGTGGCCTTTTTCACCGCCTTAATCAGTATCAATCTAGGGATTCTCAACATCCTTCCGATTCCTGTTTTGGATGGGGGGCATCTCCTCTTCTTCACCATAGAAGCGATCCTGGGACGCCCCTTAAGCCTGAAAAAGAGAGAGATCGCCCAGCAGGTCGGATTATTCCTGATTGTCTCTTTAATGGTATTCGCCTTCTATAATGACATCATGCGTTTTCTTATAAAACCACAATAGAAGACAGACATTTGATCAACAATCTAAAGAGCCTTCGCCGCAAAACAAGACAAATTTCTGTTGGATCGGTCAAGATCGGTGGGGATGCGCCAGTCGTCATTCAATCGATGACCACGACCGACACGCGTGATATTGCTTCAACGGTTTCGGAAATTCACAGGCTGGAGGAAGCGGGCTGTGAAATTGTCCGCGTGGCAGTTCCCGACAGTGAGGCAGCGGATGCGCTTCCCAAAATCCGGTCAATGATCGACATCCCCCTGATTGCGGATATCCATTTCGATTATCGCCTGGCCCTGGCAGCACTTGATGCAAAGGTGGACGGTCTTAGGCTTAATCCTGGGAACATCGGTTCCCGTGATCGCATCGAGAAGGTGGTCAAGTCAGCGGCGGATCGGCAGGTGCCGATTCGTATCGGGGTCAATGCCGGTTCATTGGAAAGTGATCTCCTCGAAAAGTATGGTTATCCGACCGCGGAGGCGATGGTGGCGTCAGCCATGCGCCATGTCGGTATTTTGGAGTCGCTCAATTTTTTTGATACAAAAGTCTCTCTCAAGGCCTCTCATGTGGGTCTGGCTATTGAAGCCTACCGCCTTTTTTCCAGTCGCTCGGACTATCCCCTCCATCTTGGCATCACTGAAGCGGGGACCTCATTAACCGGGGGCGTTAAATCAGCCGTTGGACTGGGTATCCTGCTGTCTGAGGGAATTGGCGATACCCTGAGAATTTCACTTGCCGCAGACCCGGTTGAAGAGGTCCGTGTCGGATTTGAAATCCTTAAAGCACTTAATCTACGAAAACGTGGGGTGAATATTATTGCCTGTCCAACCTGCGGCCGCCTGGAGATTGATGTCATCAAGCTTGCGACCCGGTTAGAGGAGAAATTCAGCCATATTACGGAGTCAATTGATATCTCCATCCTCGGTTGTGTTGTGAACGGTATCGGTGAAGGGAAGGAGGCCGATATTGGTATCGCCGGGGGACGGGGGGTAGGCCTTCTCTTTCGGCATGGGGAGATTATCCGAAAGGTTCCCTCGGCAGAATTGGAGTCGGTCCTGATCTCTGAGGTTGAGCAGATGGTGAGAGAGCGAAAAGAGAAAAAAGAAGGGAGAGAAAAGAGTCATGGGATCGGGATAGAGCCTCATGCCCGGCCCGAGAAAGACCCGATCTTGCAGTAAAGAAACCTCTGACCAAGTCTGGGCTCATAAAGGCTTCAAAACATGCAGATCCTAGTCTTTGCATCACGATCTGTCACCAGTAAATCGAAGTATCCATAATGAAAGCGAGCGAATAAAGTGCGTCATACGAAGGTATTCATCCCAACGCTTCGGGAAGACCCGGCCGATGCGGAAATTGTCAGTCATCGATTGATGATGCGTGCCGGTTTGATCCGTAAGGTGTCTGCCGGGATTTACACTTATCTGCCAATCGGGCGTCGCGTACTCTCCAAGATTGAAAAGATCGTACGGGAAGAGATGGACAATGCCGGTGCCCTGGAGGTTCTTCTCCCTGCACTCCAGCCGGCGGAACTTTGGCAGGAGACGGACCGATGGCATCAATATGGAAAAGAGTTGATGCGCCTTCAGGATCGGCATGACCGCGATTTTTGTCTCGGTCCAACCCATGAGGAGGTCATTACCGACCTGGTTCGGGGTGAGATTCGGTCGTATCGTCAACTTCCCGTCAATCTTTATCAGATCCAGACCAAGTTCAGAGATGAGATCCGGCCCCGCTTTGGTTTAATGCGGGGTCGCGAGTTTATCATGAAGGATGCTTACAGCTTCGATGAAAATGCGGAAGGGGCCAAAGAGAGCTATCATCGGATGTATGATGCCTATCATCGGATTTTTAAGCGTTTTGGTCTTCACTTCCGTGCGGTCGAGGCGGATACCGGTCTGATCGGCGGTTCCTCCTCGCACGAATTTATGGTCCTGGCCAACACCGGTGAGGAGGGCGTTGCCTCATGTCCCGGATGTAATTATGCGGCCAATGTGGAGCGGGCCGAGGCGGTGCTAGGGACCGGTTCAGATCAGTCGGAAGAGGAATGTCCGGCTTTAAAGCGTATGGAGACGCCTGACATGAAATCGGTTGAAGCGGTTTCCGGCTTCCTGAATGTGTCTGTAGCGCAACTGGTGAAGACCCTCCTTTTCCTGGCGGACGGTCGGCCGGTCGCTGTTTTGGTTCGCGGTGACCATCAGGTAAATGAAATCAAGCTGAAACGATTTCTCAAGGTCACTGAACTGATATTGGCTGATGCCGATACGGTGACGAAGATCACGGGCGGACCTTCCGGGTTTTCCGGTCCGATCGGTTTGAAGGATGTGGAGATCATCGGAGACTGCTTTGTTGAGACGATGTCAGATGTCGTTATTGGCGCAAATGAGAAAGACACACACTACCTCCACGCAAGCCCGGAACGAGACTTCAAGGTAAATCATTACGAAGATATTCGAGATGTGGTTGCGGGTGATCCCTGCCCGCGTTGCGGACAGCCCATCGGGATCGACCGGGGTATTGAGGTGGGTCATGTGTTTATGCTTGGTACCAAGTACAGTGAGGCCATGAAGGCAACTTTTCTTGATCAAAATGGAAAGAAACGGTTTTTCGAAATGGGTTGCTACGGTATTGGCGTTTCTCGAATCATGGGGGCGGCGATTGAACAAAACCATGACGATAAGGGCATTATCTGGCCGATGCCGATTGCGCCCTTTGCAATCCATGTGATTCCGGTTCAAGAGAAATCGGATCGGGTGATGATGACTGCTGAATTGATCTACGGTTCGCTATTGCAGGCTGGAGTGGAGACGTTACTGGAGGATCGGAAAGAACGGGTCGGGGTCAAGTTTAATGATGCCGACCTTCTTGGGATTCCCTATCAAGTCATCATTGGTGAGAAGAACCTCCATGAGAGCTTAGTCGAGATCAAAAATCGCCGTACCGGAGAAAAGAAAAAAATTGAGGTAGAAAAAGTGATTAATTATCTCATCGAACTTCTCGAAGATTCCCCGGATGAAAGTGATTTCGATTTTTGATCGTGCCATTTTCTGGGACGGTGGTGGTTTCTATTCCCTAAACCCCGAAGTTCGGGGTAAACAAAAAAACTTGACATTGTCGGTAACCTATTGTATTTTATGGCCAATTTAATTTCTTGTCGAAGTGTTTCATAAGAGAATTGTGCGCGTATTTTCGCCGTCAGTTATCTTAAAGCGGACGGACAGACAAACAAAGAGGTGAGGATGAGGAAAGCCGATATTGCCAATGAGGTCTTTGAAAAAGTCGGTCTCTCAAAAAAAGAATCGGCTGATATGCTTGAAGTAATACTCAACTTGATCAAGGAAGTACTCAGAAAAGGAGATACGGTCAAGATTGCCGGTTTTGGAAATTTTGTTGTTCGTCATAAGAAGGCAAGGAAGGGGAGAAACCCAAAAACAGGAGAAGAGATTGGGATTTCACCTCGAAAGGTTGTTACTTTTCGACCAAGCCAGGTTTTTAAAAAGCATGTAAACACGTGAGCGTGTATCGTGAGGGCGTACCTGTTCTTCTAGGGCGGGGGGAAATTACTTCTGACTGAGAGTCCCATCTTGATCCGGAGCAGCCGGTGCAGGAGAAGTTGTTCTATAAAATAGGTGAAGTCAGCGCGCTGACTGGACTCGAATCGTACGTCCTCCGTTTTTGGGAGACGGAGTTCCCACGGCTCCATCCCAAGAAGAGCAAGGGAAATCAGCGTGTTTATACGAAGAAAGAAATTGATCTTATTTTAAGGATCAAGGGATTACTCTATAGAGAAGGTTTGACGATTTCAGGCGCGAGAAGAAGACTGGCCCGGTCTTCTCAAGTTGAGGTCCGAACAACTCCCAATGGAAAAATAGGCAAGGTGAATCGCACGATTCATACCGTGAAGAGGGAATTGGAGGAGTTACTCCATATCTTGCGTTAATCGGGGCGTGGCGCAGCCTGGTAGCGCACTCGCTTGGGGTGCGAGAGGTCGCTGGTTCAAATCCAGTCGTCCCGACCAAGAAAGAGAACCAGCCGGTTGGCTGCATGCACTGGTGAGGTTTGAACTTCTAAAAAGCTGCTTGGCAGCTTTTTTTGTTTGTAGACGATGGAATGGAGCATTGTGGGTTTGAAAAATCCGGTCATACTGGTTTCTAATGATGATGGTGTCCACTCTCCCGGTCTTCATTGTCTGGCGGAGGCCCTTAAAGCCGTGGGAGATGTTACTGTCATTGCGCCAGACAGAGAGCGGAATGCGGCAAGCCATGCCTTAACGCTTCATAAGCCTCTTCGTGTAGAAGAGGTGGGGAAGAAGGTCTTCAGTGTGAATGGAACTCCGACAGATTGTGTGAATCTAGGGGTACTTCACCTTCTCAAAGGGAAATTTCCTGACCTTGTCGTTTCCGGAATCAATAAAGGGGCGAACCTTGGAGATGATGTGACCTACTCCGGGACGGTTTCTGCTGCAATGGAAGGGACACTGCTTGGGATTCCTTCCATTGCTTTTTCCCAACTGGATCGGGACAGAACCCTTCATGCACAAGGCTTATATCATTTTGAAACGGCAGCCCGTTTTGCCGTTCGCCTGGCGGGTCTTGTTATGGAAAGAGGCCTGAAAAAGGGGAGTTTTCTGAATGTTAATGTTCCGAATTGTCCACCTGAGGATGTCCAGGGGGTCCGGATCACATCTCTTGGAAAACGGGTTTTCGATTCAGGAATGATTAGTGAACAGACGGATCCCAGGGGGAGAAAGTACTATTGGATTGGTTTGAACGGGATGACCTGGGAAAAGGGAAGGAAGAATACAGATCAGGAAGCCGTTGAGCGTGGGATGATTTCAGTGACGCCGCTGCACCTGGACCTAACGGATTACCAGGCCATCGAGGCCCTTTCTTCCTGGAATGGGGATCTTCAGTCAGATCCCGTGTAATGTGACACATGGGTTGAAAGTCGAGGACAGAAGTTTAACAATCCCGCTTCATCATCTGATACGTACTTCTATGAAAGAAAATCTTGGTCAGTTAGGAGTGAAGAAAAAACTGAATGCTCCATTTTGAAACGGTGCGTCGACGCATGGTCGATGAGCAACTCATAAAAAGAGGGATCAAAGAGGAACGGGTCTTAGCGGCGATGCGGAAGGTGCCTCGGCATCTTTTTGTTGAGGAGGCACTTCAACAACGGGCATATGGTGACCACGCGCTTCCGATTGGGGAGAAACAGACGATCTCGCAGCCCTATATGGTGGCCTTGATGACGGAGTCTTTATCGTTGAGTGGTTCTGAAAAGGTCTTGGAACTGGGGACCGGGTCAGGTTATCAGACGGCCATCTTGGCGGAATTGAGCACGCGGGTTTTCTCGATTGAACGGATCAAGGGGCTGGCACACAAGGCGAGGAAAATACTGGAATCGTTACGGTACCTGAATGTTGTTATTCGCTTGAAGGATGGAACATACGGCTGGAAGGAGGAGGCCCCTTTTGACGTCATCCTTGTCGCAGCGGGAGCGCCTGAAATCCCCTCCCTACTGATTGAGCAACTCAAGATCGGGGGCCGTCTTGTCATTCCAATCGGGGGAAGAAACTCCCAGGTCTTGAAACGGGTAGTGCGGGAAGACAAGGGAATCGTTGAAGAGGACTTGAGCTCATGTATTTTTGTCCCCCTGGTGGGGACCTACGGCTGGAAAAAAGGCGGAGACGAGCAAGGAAGAGACGAATAGAGCTCATAACGATTGTGGAAAAGAATGATGTTACGTATTAGCAACTCGCTTTCGAGGAAAAAGGAACCCTGGTCTCCTCACACTCCGGGGAAGGTCAGTATGTATGTCTGTGGGATGACGGTCTATGATCATTGCCATTTGGGTCACGCGCGTTCGGCCATTGTTTTTGATGTCATCAGGCGGACCCTTGAGAGCAAGGGATTTGAGGTCAGGTATGTGAAGAACTATACCGATGTCGATGACAAGATCATTGATCGTGCCCATCGGGAAGGAAAAGACTGGAAAGAAATCGCAGACCACTTCATCGATTCTTATAGACGGGACATGTCCCGTCTGGGGGTTCGTCCTCCCACAATCGCGCCGAAGGCGACTGAACATATTGAAGAGATGATTTGCCTGATAGAGAGATTGATTGCAAAGGGCTTGGCCTATGCTGTCGAAGGAAATGTTTATTTTGCCGTGGAGGATTTTCCGTCCTACGGCAAGTTGTCTAAACAGAAGCTCGAAGACATGGAGTTCGGTGTCCGGGTTGAAGTCGATCAACGAAAGCGGAGTCCCTTCGATTTTGCGTTGTGGAAGGGGTCCAAACCGGGAGAACCGGCATGGAAAAGCCCATGGGGAATGGGTCGGCCGGGCTGGCATATCGAATGTTCTGCCATGGCCATCAAACATCTGGGAGAGACGATTGACATTCATGGCGGAGGGAAGGATCTGATCTTTCCGCACCATGAAAACGAAATTGCGCAGTCGGAGGCCTACACAGATAAGGAGTTTTCACGATGCTGGATCCACCATGGTTTTGTCACGATAGACCAGGAGAAGATGTCGAAATCCCTGGGAAACTTCTTTACAGTCAAAGAGATTTTTGAGAAATCATCCCGATTCTCAGAGGAGATTACGGCAGAAGTCATCCGTTTCTATCTTCTCTCGACCCACTACCGCTCCCCCATTGATTTTTCTGACTACAGCCTGGGTGTTGCCAAGAAAGGCCTGGATAATCTGTATACCCTTTTTCAGAAACTGGAGGAACTTAGATCCCAGCAGGGTCTAAATGGCGATACAGAAGAGGGTGAATGGTCCCGGTTTCTATCTGAGTTTGAGACCGAATTTGATGCCGCAATGGACGATGACTTTAATACGGCAAAAGCCATCTCCGTGTTGCAGGCCCTTCGTGCAGAGGTCAATATACGGATTTCTAAGGGCGGCACACTAAACCTTTTCGGTATCATGTCACTGTTCAAGGTGTGTGGAGGAGTACTTGGTTTGTTTCAGGTTTCCCCTTCAAAATGGTCTTTTAAAGAATGCCTCCCTACGGTATCGAAATCTGTTGGTATTCAGTGTGAATCGTTGAAGAAGGTGGAGTCTGTCACGACAGGGGCGCTTGAATTATCATCGGATAAAGTTCTTTCTGAAGAGAAGATTCAGGCCCTGATTACAGAACGGGAAGAAGCGCGGCGCAACAAAGATTGGGCAAAATCAGATACGATTCGAGATCAGTTGGTAGAGTCCGGTATTGTAATAGAAGATCGTCCTGATGGGACGACGCGTGTGAAAAGATGAACCAGTCTCAGCCGATCATTTATGGCGTCAACCCGATTCTTGAATCGCTCCGATCGGGTCGGAATTGTCTGAACAAAATTCTTCTCCTTCAAAGTCGCCGAGGGAAGGAGATCGATGAGATCCGCTCTCTGGCGCGAGGACATCACACGGTACTTTTAAGTGCGAATCGCGTTGAACTCGACCGGATGGCCCGGACCACGAAGCACCAGGGAGTTGTCGCTGTCCTTGCGTCAGAACCCTATGGCAATCTGGAGGACATTCTGAGAATTGCAAAAAGCGGCAAAGCGCCTCCCTTCCTTGTTATACTGGATGAAGTCGAAGACCCGAGAAATCTGGGTGCGATTATTCGCACGTCCGACGCGGTGGGTGTGCATGGGGTTATTATTCCGGAGAGAAGGGCCGCCGGGTTAACTGCAGCTGTTTCAAAGGCCTCTGCGGGAGCACTTTCCCATCTACCGGTCGCGAGAGTGGTTAATTTATCTACGGTGATTGACCGATTGAAAAAAGAGGGCTTTTGGATCGTCGGGGTGGCATCCGGCGCGCCGATGCGTTACGATCAGTATGATTTTAGGGAGGCGGTTGCGCTTGTGATGGGAAGTGAAGGGAAAGGGATTCGCCGGAAGATCCTGGATCGGTGTGATCAGATGATTTCAATGCCGATGAGAGGGCATGTCTCATCGCTTAATGTTTCTGTTGCGTTGGGGGTTGTCGCGTATGAGGTCCTCAGGCAGCGTCGGAAGGAGTGAGGTTTGAATATTTCTAAAGGAACACATTTGAAGGTGGCTTTTTTCTGGTGGGGCGCCGTTGGGACGATGCTTCTGATAGTTGGGAGTGGTCTTCTTTTCGGGGGGCGCTCTCTGAGTGTCCTGAATACAGGGCCAACCGCTCCCAGTGTGGGGCAGTGGACGGGGCTGGCGATTGCTCTCTGTATCGGGTTTATTAAAGGCCGTTTTGTTTTCAAGAAGGTCGCACGACGGTATATAAAGCGTATCCAGGAACTTCCGGAAAAGAGCCCCGTATACATGACATTCAGCCTGAAGAGCTGGGGCCTCATTCTGTGCATGATGGCACTGGGGATGATCTTGCGGGCTCTGGGGACGCCCCACTTGGTCAGAGGTGTGATCGACATTGCAGTAGGCCTGGCCCTTGTCCTTGGGAGCAAGAATTACCTTACCCACCAGTCATAACCACGATATTCCTCCTCTCCTTGCTTTTTTCCCAATTCGCGGATAACATTGTTCAATGATAATGAGAGGGGTGTTATGAAAAGAAAGCGCTTGGGAGATCTCCTGTGCCACGCTGGCGTGATCACGACATCCGATTTAGAAAGGGCCATTGAAGCCCAAAAGCGCACCGGCAAGCGGATGGGAGAGACCCTGGTCGATCTCAAGATGGTGACAGAGTTCGACATTGCGAATGTCCTGGCGAGCCAGTTGGGGATTGAGTATGTCACCCTTGAGACCACGCCCATAGAACCCGATGCGATTTCGGCTGTCCCGGAGCATCTTGCCCAGAAATATCTATGCCTCCCGATCAACGTGAACAAAAGATATCTCTCCGTCGCGATGGTAGACCCTCTGGACTATGAATGTATTAAAGATATTGGTTTTCACAGCAATTTTGAGGTGAAGCCTCTCATCTCTACCCGGGAAGAGATCCTGAACGCAATTCAGCAGCACTATAATTTAGGCGATTCTGTTGAAAATATCATCCATTCCACCGATGGTAGGTTCAAGGACTCCAAGATAGAAATCCTCCCTACCGCTTCTCATTCCCAGACCGTTGGCTCAGATGGCTCAGAGGACTTAAAGAAAAAGAGCCAGATGGCGCCGATCGTAAAGCTTTTTAATCTCATCTTTATGAAGGCGGTGACTGCGCGGGCGAGTGATATTCACATAGACGCCCTACGAAAGAGTCTGTCTGTCCGCTTCCGGGTGGACGGCATTCTGAGGGAAGAGATGAATCTTCCGAAGTGGGTCCAGGGAGCGCTGGTTTCAAGAATCAAGGTCCTTGCCTCACTTGACATCTCAGAGCGCCGCCTTCCGCAGGATGGTGCCATCCGGATTAAGCTCGACAATCGTGATATCGACATGAGAATTTCCACGCTCCCCACCCACTATGGAGAAAAGGTTGTTATTCGAATCCTGGACCAGTCGACCGTTCCGACCAGCTTGAAGGGATTAGGCCTGGGCGAAAAGGAATTCAAACAGCTTGAGGAATTATCCGCGAAAAAACAGGGAATCCTTCTGGTGACCGGCCCGACCGGAAGTGGAAAGACCTCGACCCTCTATGCCATTATTAATAAGATTCGTTCTGCGAAAATAAATATTATGACCGTTGAAGACCCGATCGAATATGATATCGAAGGCCTCAATCAAATACAGGTTAAACCTGACATTGGATTGACTTTCGCCAATTGTCTTCGTTCCATTCTCAGGCAAGATCCCAACGTCATCCTTGTAGGAGAGATCAGAGATCTTGAAACGGCGGAGATTGCAACCCGGGCGGCCATGACGGGACATTTTGTCGTCAGCACGCTTCATACCAATGATGCGGTTGCAACGATTGTGCGCCTGTTGGAGATGGGGATCCCGAGATATATTCTTTCTACTTCCCTGGTTGGCATCGTTGCGCAGAGACTGGTACGAAAAATCTGCGTAAAATGCCGGGTGGAGGTTCCGGTTGATACGGAGCGTATCAAGAAGATTGGAAGTTATTGCGATACCACTGCTATTTCCCGTGCCTATCGCGGGAAAGGGTGTCAATGGTGCAAATTTACCGGCTTCCGTGACCGCATTGGGATTTTCGAGATCCTCCCTTTGGGGCCGAAGGTGAAAGAAGTGATTTCCTCCGGTGGGAGTGAGGAAGAAGTTCGCCGTGCTGCTGAGCTTCAAGGAATTTCGACCATGGCTGAGCAGGGCTTTTCAAAAGTCAATGAAGGGATTACCACGCTTGAAGAAGTCCTTCGGGTCATCGCATTGGAGGAAGACATCAAGACCCCCTGCCCAAGGTGCGGAAAAGTCATCCATTTAGACTTTATTGCCTGTCCGCACTGCAAATATGACGTCCAGTCCAGCTGTCCTTCCTGCCAGAGGCGGCTTCAGGATGAGTGGGTGGCCTGCCCCTATTGCAAG
>JAJDBV010000028.1 GCA_029261165.1 Nitrospirota bacterium
TGGTGTGGGACGTCCCACACCTTACCTTTAAACATAGGTGCAAGGACCAAAATACGAATACAATCACTATCTGGGACACACGAGCTCATCCTGTCTTTTGAATTTTAAATTTGAAGGGCTGGAAAATATGGATAAGTTCAGACATTACTGAATAGAAGAACCCGCCGCAGACGCATTTGGACTGTGATCGGTATGAGTTTCATGGAATCCTCACAGAGTGTCGGACGTCCCACATCTGCAGGCTAGAAACACAGATACACAAAACCATTTAAAGACTCCGCCTAGAAAAGGCGAGAATGGTGAATATCATGCCCCTTTGCTCCTCTCACAGACAACACCAACCAAAGGACATCAATTCAACATCCTACATCTTACGTGTAATTTTACAACTTGATTAATGACAAAACACAATATATAGTACCGATAATACTTTTAGCGCTACAAAGAATACCATAGAGTGTGGGATATCCCACACCCTATATTTTAGGGTAAAAACCAACATATTGAAAATCTACAGATAAATACCTACAATATCTACTTACACTATTTACTTGACATCTACTCTTTCCTTTGCTATGTAGGTAAACATTGTATCTATAGATGTTTTACATACACCTAGGATATCCTCTTGGAAAGTACTGAATACACACACAATTACACGATGAATCGGCAGGATTTTGCCAATATTCTCGGTGTCTCGCAAAGTACAATAATTAAATGGGAGAAAGAGGGTCTCACCCCGGATAGAATCCCCTGGGGAAAAGCAACGCGTAGACGATACACTATAAACCATGTCCTTGAAGCCCGTAACCGCTATAGACCCCTTCCAAAACTCCCCCCTCTCACACTTCTTTTCTGGCTATTAAAGGGTGGTGTCGGAAAAACAACAATTAGCTTTAACCTCGCCGGAGCGCTTTCGCGGATGGGCTACCGCGTCTTAGCAATCGATCTGGATGGCCAATCTCATCTCACCACCTGTTTTGGAATTCCCTATGCGGACCAGGATAACCTAAACACACTCTATAATATTTTCTACGGTGAAGAAGAGGAGTCGGCAACCCTAAAAGACACAATCATCCAACTATCCCCGACCCTGGACCTTATCCCATCATCACTTGATACGGCGGCAGTGGATCTATTCCTGATCGGCGAAACTGATATAGAAAAAAGGCTCTACTACTTAAAAAGTTTAATCGACTCGATTAGCCACAACTACGATTTCATCATAATGGACGCACCACCCAATATTAATCTCCTCAACATTAACGCATTCCTGGCTTCTGACCAGATCATCGCCCCAATGCTTACAGACTTCTTATCTCACCACTCTCTGTCCCTCTTGTACGACACAATCGAATCATTAAGCACCACGTTCAAAGATCAACCCGTTCGATTGCCCGAAATCAAACTTCTGGCAAATAACTTTGACATCCGGAATAACATCTGCCAGGAATCTCTCGGAAGACTCAAAACAGGGGCTCATGCATCACAACTATTAAAAACCGTGATCAGCCGAAGTACGGCACTGACGGAATCCGGAAAAAACATGACGCCTATCTTCAACTTTTCCCCACGCAGTAATGGCGCTAAAGATATCATGGCTCTTACCGCTGAAATCAGTGAAAACAGATTAGAGGGATCATCAAATGCCCAATGACAAAGAAAACCCCACTAATTCTAAATCTACAAAACCCGTTCCGACCAAGAAAGCAATCGGAGCAGGCTGGGACGCGCTTGATAAAAAACACACCGCGCCAAGGCCGTGGAATATTGGACTGAGAGGCAGCCTTGGACGGGAAGATAAAAAGGAATCACAATCCTCCTATCAACTTATCCCATTAAGTAAGATCCATACCGACCCTCATCAGCCCCGCCGGGTCTTCAACCAAGTCACGATATCCTCACTCGCCCAATCGATATCCGACCCTGACGTCGGACTAATTGAACCGATTGTCGTTCGCCCAATTTCTCCGCCAGGCCATTATCAATTGATTGCAGGAGAACGTCGATTCAGGGCATGCCAATCTCTAAAACATGAAACTATAAAATCAGTCATCCTCGATGTGACAGACATTCAAGCCTACAAGATTTCGATTATCGAAAACCTCAATCGAGAAAATCTAAACCCTATTGAAAAAGCCGTCGCATTTAAGGAACTCCTCAACAAAAACATTTTCAAGAACCAAACAGAGATGGCGACTGAACTTTGTGTCACCCGAACATCTCTTGTTAAGTCACTTCGTTTATTAGAACGTCTCAGCGCGGAGGCAATTGGAACTTACTTCACTCATGCTGATTACATCACGGAGGGACACCTCCATGCGGTAATGCGGGCACCCCATACCGACCAAAAGGCCATCATCAAAAAGGTAAAAGCAGAAAACTGGTCTGTTCAACAATTGAGAGACTACGTCACATCAACCTACTTTTCCACCACCCGATCCAATACCGTCGGGATCAAGGAAAAACGGCATAATTGGTTCGACCTTGAGATCCACGTCAGGCCTAAAATCACAAAATCGGAAATTCAAGAGCTTTTAAAAACACTGAAAGGGACAATTGATAAGCTGAAAAAACTTGAAAAAGAGAAAGAAGAACAATCGTCTTAACAGGGTAATTTAGGGTAGTTGAGAGGAAGACCAAAACACGAACAGGGGAGTTCAAAGGAAGGATTTTGTGGCTTTGGATGAGTATCGACCAATAAGCCCCTAAATTTCATCGCCCAAACCCTAGGCACCTTTTTGCTTTTGTTTGCTCACAGTCACCACCTTGGAACGCAGAGAAGTCTTCTGGCTATACGTTCCAAAAGGATTGAATTCAAATAAACGCGGGTAGGGGAGTTCAAAGGAACAACAGGGTAGTTCGAAGGAATTAATAGGGGAGTTGAAAGGAAGGGAAGGGTAGTTCAAAGGAAGCAATCAAGTAGTTGAAAGGCAGGCACAAGGTAGTTGGAAGGAAGAAGAATCTTGTAAGATTTTGTTTTTGCTGAGCTTTTCGTGTCCTATAACTATAATAATAAAATAAGTTTTTAAATAGCTTGAATATTAAAACAAAAACCAAGGATGCTATTGTGAACAAGTCCTTAAAAACAGTAGATCAAAATCCAAAAAAAGGGAAAGTTGAATGTAACTTCGAAGAATTTCCTTATTTCATTCCTTCCACTAAAAACCTAAAAGAACAGAAAGAAATTATTTTCTCCAGAACGGTAACAAACTCTAAAGGTCATACGCTCAGCCAGGAATGGATTGTGCGTGCAGAACACGGGAACCACCTACCAGGAAGTTTTGAAGCAGATGTAAAACGTGCATTAGACCAACTCGTCTTCGATATTGGGTTTGAAACTGTTTTACAAACCGGGTCAATAAAGTTTTCCCTCTATCAGATCGCAGATATCCTTGGACTTGATCATGGCGGCTGGACCTGGAAAAGGATTCGGGAAGCCCTCGAAAGATTGAAAACGACAAATATCCACTCCAAGCATTCTTTTTATATTAAAGGCCGAGATACTTACATAGACGACATCTTTACCTTCCTGGAGCAAGTCCGGTTTTTAAAAGTTGTAGAGGGAAAGAGGACAAGGCATGCGACTTGTGAAGTCCGGTTTTCCAAGTACATTCTCGAAAGTTTAAAAAACCATTACATTAAACCCTTCGACTTCGGGTTTTATTGGTCTCTAAAAGATCCCATCCCAAAAAGACTGTATTCCCTTTTTGATAAAAGAGGCTACAGATCATCGAAACTCACCTTTGATCTCATCGAACTCGGGCGAACCATCCCACTGACACCACGACCACCTTCAAAAATTAAACAGGGGATTCTGCCCGGTCTTACCGTTTTAAAGAATCGGGGATATATTAAGGATTTTGCCTTCTTAAAATCGAAACCAATGAAAGATGTCTTGATGGTTTATTTGAAAAAGAAAGGCGAGGTCGATCCGGAAGTTAAAGAAATTGCGGATTCACTGTACGACGCCATGGTGAGACATCTGGGTGCGTCGGAAAGCTCTGAAAAACGTTTCCGGAAAATATCGGAAACGATCCCGCCTAATTTGGTTTATCGGGCTATCTCTGAAATTAAGGAAGAAGAAAGAGACGGGGAGGTTCGATCACCGAGGGGTTTGTTTTTTACGAAGATTGGGAGGTATTTGAAAGAAGCCTCCACCACTTAAAATCTACTGCGAGCGACTAATGCACTCAATGGACACGATTTTCCAGAACGTTTCTCTCTCACCGTATGGGCACTCTTTTTATGTAACGGCTCAGCTCGGCCCTCTTTTCCTCCATGCCATCGTTCCTTCGGTGCTCGTAATCCTCACGTAGGAGAGCTACGCTCCGGTTCCTGTGCGCCTTGTGCCTTGGCCTGAAGGAAAACCCCACCCATCTGAACCGTTACTTGGTTTTACTCTCTAACACCGCCTAGAAAGATGGGGGTTGCGCTTGCTATACGTATTCTATATTTTGGAGAAAAATCCAGTCGGGTAAGGGAGGCGCAAAAAAAGCTGCCTTATAGGACGGGGATGATAATGTTAGCTTGCTAAAAAACAAAGAGAATAAGGAGAAAATGTGAGTAACAATAATGCAACACGAAGGAAATATAAAAAGGATTTTCTAAAAGAAGTGATTGTTAGAATAGATTTTGATACTCCATTGCCTATAGCTATAAAGGGACCTGCGAAAAATATATACGATACAGTGAAAGAACGATTTCCTATAACTGAAGAAAAAAAAGTTATGGGAAAAGAGCTTTTGATAGGGCCAGATGTGACAAAAGAACGTTCAATTGAATCGAAGGAATGGCACTATTACGGGATAAATAGGGAGAAACACTTAACAATAACGCCTAATATGATGGTTATTGAATACAATAAATACAAATATTACGAAATGCTGCGGGAAGATTTCTTATCCGTTTCAGACGCTCTATTCAATGCTTACCCCAGATTACAGGTCAAGAGATTAGGGTTACGGTATATTGACAATATTGATATCCCCGGGGGAAACCCTACGGAGTGGGATAAATATCTTAAGCCTGAATTAAACACTATATTTACTATCGCCGAAAACAAAGAAACAATATCAAGAGCTTTTCATGTTTTGGAGTTTAATTATGGAGAGGATTTTCTTAGGTTTCAATTTGGGATGTTTAACCCTGATTATCCGGCTCCAATAAAGAAAAAAATATACACGCTGGATTATGATATGTATGTAACAAAATTATTGGACAAAACAGATATAGGGGAAACCCTAGATCATTTTCATGAAAAAGTTAATCGTTTTTTCGAGGAAATAATTACGGGTAATTTACGAAAAATCATGGAGCCTTTAGATGGATAAAGAATCAGTATTTTCAGCTGAGTATGACATTAACAATACTACCGACTCCCAATCATCTATACAGGAGAAGAGTCCTGTGTCGAAAGATAAAGAAAAGAATGAAGTTTTAAATAAAATTGAATCGGATTATGACCTCTCCAAACCCAGACGTAAATTAATTCGTGCCAGGATTATCCGGAGATGAAAAATGTAAGAATTCGGAAAAGAGCGCGAATATCCCAAGGAGATATTTATAAGGATGTTGAATTTATAGAGTATGCAATTGAAAAAGCGGGCGTGATTGAAATTTCAAAAATTATTTTCCCCTTTGTAGTTGTACTCACGCAAGATTGCGACCTAAATCAAGATTATACAGTTCGTTGGGCAAAGAACGGGGCTTCTAATCATGATAAAAAAATAATTTCAGTCATTGTTGCTCCTTTATACAATGTAGAATATGTTTATAGTGGCGAGCATCTATCTGAGTTAAATATGACTATGGCAGAAATTAAGAAAGAAAAAACACCAGGAAATACCCTAAGACAAAATAAAACCCCTCGGTATCATTATCTAGAATTTCCTCCTAGTGTGCCTATTGTTTCATCTGTATTAGATTTTAAACATTACTTTACAGTAAATGTGGAGTACTTAAAAAAACATAAAAAGGCAAATTTTATTTGTCAGATAGGGCCACTTTATAGGGAAGATGTGTCACAAAGATTTTCTAGTTATTTATCACGGATAGGTCTTCCAGAAAAATGAAACAAGCTAACAATATGCTGCACACGGACTCGCTAACTGCTCGTCAGTGAGCGCACCGTTAGTGTCATATACGAGATTCGTAATACAGGATCGATAGAAGGCACTTATGTCATGAATAGGAGCACCTTGATCCACAGCGCCCTTCAAGACTTTGCCGCTGCGGTAACGTCCAAGATGACGCAATTGACCGCCGGTGAGCCGGAAGACCAGGTGCGTGGGCCTTTCGAAAACTTCATTGGGGGCGTGGCTACCGCCTTAGGCTGGAACGTCGTCTGTACCGGCGAAACGCCCTTGCCCGGACGCCTCGGCCGTCCCGATTATGCCATCCATCTCAACCAACTGCTCGCCGGATACGTCGAACTCAAGGCCCCCGGCGTGGGCGCGACCGCAAGCCGCTTCAAGGGCCACAATCGCGACCAGTTCAAACGATTCTCGGCCATTCCTAATATCCTCTATACCGACGGAAACGAATGGGCGCTCTACCGCGGCGGTGAACTGGTGGACAAAGTCGTTCGTCTTTCGGGCGACGTTGCCGCCGACGGCAAGAAGGTCGCCACACCCCAGAACGCCCACGCCGTCGAACGCCTCTTGCGCGTTTTCCTCTCATGGCAGCCCTTCATCCCAACCGACCGCAAGGGCAAGATTGACCTCAAGGGCTTCGCCGACCTCATCGCCCCGCTTTGCCGGATGCTGCGCGAAGACGTAACCGACGCGCTCAAAGACCCGGCATCACCACTCGTCCAGCTCGCAAAAGACTGGCGGCAATTGCTCTTTCCCGACGCGCCGGACCAGCAATTCGCCGACGCCTACGCCCAAACCGTTGCCTTCGCCCTTCTTCTTGGGCGCAGCGAAGGGGCCGATCCGCTCACGCTTGACAGTGCCGAAGCCGCCCTCGCCGCCCAGCACAATCTTCTTTCCCGCGCCCTGCAAGTCCTAACCGACCCTAGCGCACGCGCTGAAATCGCCGCCTCGCTCGATCTGCTCCTGCGCGTCATTGCCGTGGTGCCCCCCGCCACGCTCACTGGCCCTGAAGACCCCTGGCTTTACTTTTACGAGGACTTCCTCGCCGCCTACGATCCAAAATTGCGCAAGGACGCCGGGGCCTACTATACTCCAGTCGAGGTCGTCCGCGCCCAGGTCCGCTTGATCGATGACCTGCTCGTTAACCGCCTGAACAAGCCGCTGGGGTTCGCCGACCCCGGCGTCGTCACGCTCGACCCCGCAGCCGGTACGGGCACCTATCTGCTCGGCGTCATCGAACACGCCCTAGGCCGTATCGAAGCCGAACAGGGGGCGGGCGCCGTCGCAGGGCAGGCCACCGCCTTGGCCAACAACCTCTACGGCTTCGAACTCATGGTCGGCCCCTATGCCGTGAGTGAACTCCGCGTCAGTCGCGCCCTGCTCGACCGTGGCGCGGCGCTGCCTAAAGACGGAACGCACGTTTATCTGACTGACACACTCGAAAGCCCCCACGCCAAACCACCTCAATTGCCACTGTTTCTCAAACCCATCGCCGAGCAGCACACCAAGGCACTCAAGGTCAAAAGCAACGTCCCCGTCATCGTCTGCCTCGGTAATCCGCCCTACGACAGGCACGGTGCGGTGGATAGCGAAAACGAGCACAACCTGTCTCGATATGGTGGATGGGTTCGTTTTGACGACCCTTTAGCAGATGATACGAAAAAAGACAAGAGAGGAAAGCAGAGGAAACTCAAAACGGCCCAAGCCAGGTTGGCGGAAAGACAGCGCCGCTCGATTCTCCGAAGTTTCATTGATCCCGCCACCGCCGCTGGGCACGGCGTCCACGTCAAGAACCTCTACAACCTCTACGTCTATTTCTGGCGCTGGTCGCTCTGGAAGGTCTTCGAGCATAAGACGGCCCACGGCCCGGGCGTCGTCAGTTTCATAAGCGCCTCAAGTTATCTCGACGGCGACGCCTTCTGCGGGATGCGCGAGCATATGCGCCGACAGTGTGATGAGGTCTGGATTCTCGACCTCGGAGGAGAGGGGCGTGGCACGCGCCAGACCGACAACGTCTTCGCCATCCAGACACCCGTTGCCATCGCCGTGGCGGTCCGCACGAAGAAGGCGAAGAAGGACAAGCCCGCCGAGGTCCATTACGCACGGATCGAAGGATCGCGCAACGCCAAACTCGCCAAACTCGACGCCATCGCCGATCTCTCGAAAGTGAATTGGAGGATCTGCCACGGCGACTGGCAGGCTCCGTTCCGCCCGGAGGGCAAGGGCGGTTATTTCGGCTGGCCGCTCCTGACGGACCTAATGCCTTGGCAGCCAACAGGTGTAATGGCTGGAAGAACATGGGTGATTGCGCCAACTCATGAGTACCTTCAAGAACGTTGGCGTCGCCTTATAAGTGTGTCGGCCAACGAGAGAGCCACGTTGTTCATCGAAAATGCGACTGGGAGAAAGATCACAGATAAGGCTCTTGCCTTACGCCCACCTCGTAACAGGCTGCCGGATATCCGATCTCTTCCCAAGAATGCACCCTCTCCAAGCATTGAACCTTTCGGATTCAGGTTTCTGGATAGGCAATTGATCGTGTCCGATGGGCGATTGATAGACCGCCCATGTCCTGACCTATGGGCCTGTATTTCAGCCAGCCAGATATTCCTATCATCGCTTCTAAATCATCCTCTTGGTTCAGGACCGGCTCTGACTGCATTTGCAGATATTCCTGATAAGCACGCCTTTCGTGGTTCATACGGAGGGAAAAACGTCTTTCCTCTTTACCGCAATGCTGGCGCTTCGGAGGCCAACATCCTGCCCGGCCTGCTCGAATTTCTGTCCGTGACCTACTACAAGCGCAAGAAGGTGACGCAGGATGATTTTGTGGCCTACGTGTACGGCGTGCTGGCGCAGCCGGACTTTACGGCGCGTTTTCTCAAGGAACTAGAGACGCGCGAGCTTCGCGTGCCCATCACCAAGGATGCCGCACTGTTCGAGCAGGTCCGCGACGCAGGTGCGCGGCTGCTCTGGTTGCACACCTACGGCGAGCGCTTCGTTCCCAAGGGCAAGCAACGTGGCAATGTCCCGGTCGGCGCGGCGAAATGCATGAAGACCGTCCCTGGCCACGCCGACGGCTACCCCGAAGCATTCGAGTACAACGACGCGACCCGAACGCTCCACGTGGGCGAGGGCGAGTTCGCGCCCGTCGCGCCGGAGGTCTTCGCCTTCGAGGTCTCGGGCCTCAAGGTCGTGCATTCGTGGCTCAAGTACCGCATGAAGAAAGGCGCGGGCAAGAAGTCGTCACCCCTCGACGATATCCGCCCCGAACGCTGGACCAGCCAGTTCACGACCGAACTGCTCGATCTCCTCAGGGTACTGGAAGCGACCATCGAGGGCTATCCCGAACAGGCGAAACTACTGGAAGCAGTCGTCGAGGGCGAATGCTTCCAAGCAGATGGACTACCAGATGTTCCACACTGGATGCGCAAGCCACCGACCGACCGCGGAGGCGACCTGTTCGATGGGCTGGATGACAGCTAACAAGGCAAATCCACTCGGACAGCAATTCTGCTGCGCTCCATTTCCGCCGGGAGCTCCGACGTTACAATCCCTTGAACGCAGGAGTCGGGTAGGGGAGGCGCAAAAAAAGATGCCTATTAGGACGGGTAGGATAATGTTTTGTGTTTTAAGAATACCCGGTTTCGACCCAAAGTGAACACTCATGTACTAAATAAATGGTAATGAAAAAAATGGCAATGGAAAATTTATCTTCAGTGTTTATTGGTATAGTGGATATTTTAGGGCATAAAAAAGCCGAACAGCATATCGATCAATATGGTCCTCAAGCTGCTTCTGCCAAACTTGGGGGAGTGTATAACACCTTGAATAAATATACGTTAGTTTACAATAATAATGATAATGGGGTTCGTTGGTTACAATATCTCGATGGTTACGTTTTCTATTCTGAAACAAACAATGTAGCGCACCTAGCTACAATGATCAAAGACGCGAGTAAACTAATCGCCCTATCCTTAATTGAATCAATACCGTTAAGAATTGCGATTACACAAGGTGATATTAAGATTATCAAATCAGATGAGGATGGTCTTTCAGTTACGGGTTCAGGGTGGACTGCGTTACAAAAATTAGAGAATTCCTTGGATTGGATGGGAGGCTGGTTGTATCTTCCCAGTTATGATAATCACCACCATCCAACGGTAACAAAGTTAATCAGTACGACACATCTCATTGTCCAGCAGAACTGTTGCTCGGAACCGACACAGAATTTTACAGCGCCGTTTAAAGGGAACAATACATATTCAGAAGAGAGAGCATGGTTCCTTAACTGGCATAAGGTTTTACATCAACAAAATCATGAAAACGAGAAGCTGATTAAGAATTGGTGGCTAAACTATACGCACGTTAATATTAATGGAAATCCAGATGTGCAACAAAAGCAAAAAAACACAATTGCGTTTGCACATTATTGCAACATTCTCTACCAGAGTGCCAACTTGATCTATCACTCCAAGGTAGTTCCTGATCTGAAAATAAGTGAAATTAGTTCAAGTAATTAAAACAATATTTTCTGATAAATTTAATGGCTGATTTTGGCCTATAGCTGTCATGGGGGCAACATTTGGGCCTCTGGCAATTCCATTCGTTTTTTAATCAAAGGGGAAGATCACCTCGGAGTCGGGGAGGGGAGCCAGAAAAAAAGGCTATTGAGGCGGGTAGGATAATATTAGGCTTATTCGCCAGAAAAGCGTGAAATGGTTCCAATAGTCCTGATTTTTCTTGTGTTTGTTGTGTCGATGGTCCATTTTCCAAAACATTTCTCTCTCACCGTAAGAGCCAGCTTAAGATCCCACCTTAATGAATGAATCGAGGTACCTGACAGAACTGACAGGTACCTTTTTGTGAGTTAGATGCTATAAGAGTGTTTCTTTTGGAGGTTCCCAGATTGTCTGCATCCACTTTTTATCAGGCTTATTGTGGTGAATTTGACATTCCGTAATGAAATAAGTAACGTTCAGCAATTGTGCTCAGGAGATTTCCATGAGTAGTAAGTCGCCACAAGGGACAGTGAAGCAAACGAACAAGGTGTCCCGATCCTTGCGTCGCTCCTCTCTCATCCCAACCATTCTTCTAACATCGTTCATTACACTCCTCTTGATCATTACATCTTTTGCAACAGCACAAGCGGTGAGTCCTTCAAAGTTTGTTGTCCTGGGCGAAGAATCGGTTCGTATCAGAGAGGGGAGTTCCATCGCCAGTGGAGATATCGGTGCGAATCTCCCTAGTCCGGGACCACCTACAGGAGTAGGGCGGGTTGTCATCGACCGGGATGTGATCCTCCTTGACCCGACATCCCGTGTCATGGCCGATACTGTCGTGATAGATGGCGGGGCACAAGTCTATAACGTTCACTATAACGACCTGGTCTCCGATGGCGTGATCTTAGGATCACAGATTACCCCGCTTTCCCTCCCACTGACAACCCTCCCGAGCATCCCTGTTTTTACAGAGGGCATCCCGGACATAGAAGTCCCCGATGACAGCAGCCTCACGCTCGGAGCCGGAAGTTACGATTCCTTTACAGTCCGTTCGGGGGCGAGTGTCACCTTCACGGGTGGGATCTACAACTTTAAATCGTGGAATATCCATAAAGGAGCAAGCCTCAGCTTCAATGCGCCAACCGAGATCCGAATCAAAGAGAAGCTTGAAGTAAAAGAAGGTGCCTCCATAGGGCCATCCCCAAGCAGTCCGGGCATCACGGGTGCCGATATCAAGATCATCATCACCGGGATCAACGGCCTTCTCGGGGGGGTTAATGAAATCCCTCAAGCCGCTTCCTTCGAGCGGATGGGATCTCTCCAGGCTAATGTCTATGTGCCCAACGGGACCTTGCTGATCGGGGACAGTTCGGTGATCACTGGGGCCTTCCTGGGTAAATGGGTTGATATCGGGAGATCCGTCTCACTGACCCATGAGGCGGCACGTTTTACCGGTCCAATGACCACCCCTCGTTCAGCCCACACTGCCACATTACTTCCTGACGCTGGCATCCTGATCACCGGGGGTAAAAACGGGACCCTCCCTCTGGTCACCGCCGAACGCCTTGATCCGACGACCCTCACCTTTGGTCCGCTCACAGGCAACCTGGCAGCGGCACGCTCAGGTCACACTGCATCCGCTCTGGCCGATCAAACACACCTCCTCATTGCTGGAGAGAAAAGCGGGGGTACCCTGACCCTCTCAGAGCTCTTCCACCCGGGAACAGGCTTATTCTCTAACGTCATGGATACGCTTCGCATCCCCCGCGCCGGCCAGACTGCGACTGTTCTTTTGGATGGACGGGTCCTGATCATCGGAGGCCAGGAGACCGTCACGACCGATTCCTCAGAAGTCTTTGACGCCCAGAGCGTGATAATATTCAAACCCTCATTTGATCCGACTGAAGGGAGCTTCATCCTTTTGCCGAATCTCCTCTCCACACCACGTCGGAACCACACGGCGACACTCATGCCGGATGGAAGCGTCTTGATCATCGGAGGAGAGAACGACCTTGGATTGCTCGGCTCCGCCGAGCGCTTTGATCCAACAACAGAAACCTTTACGCCCTTAACGGCGTTAATGACCACCCCCAGAGCAGGCCACACGGCAAACCTGCTGCCCGACGGACGTGTCCTGCTCTTAGGGGGAAGGGGGACAGCAGGCTTCCTGGACACTGCCGAGATATTTGATCCTGTTACCGGGACCTTTTCCCCGACCACACCCGGTCTAATCATCCCGAGTGCCGAGCATACCGCGACACTCCTACCCTTTGGCGAGATCCTGATCACCGGAGGGGAGAACAGCACAGGCACGCTCTCCGCGACAAGCCTTTATGATCCCAAGTTGGTGGATACAACCCTACCCGCGGTAGCGGCACTCAGTCTCTCTGCCGGGGCAACCGATGTTGATCTAACCGAAGTGATCGGGCTCCGATTCTCGGAGCCGGTGGATATCACAACACTGACGGGCGTCAACGTCTCTCTCTCAGGGGGTGGATCTCCAGCAAATGCCACCATAAGTGGCAGCGAAGAAGGCCTACTCGCCTTTATCGTCCCAACGACAAAACTAACTGCCGGGACTGTCTATACCTTGTCTCTTTCCCCGGCCATCACCGATACGTCAGGAAATTCCCTTGCACCGTTCTCTTCGACTTTCACGACCGTAAACGCCCCGGTCATCGCAACGGTCACGCCCGGTCATGGACCGATCGGACAGGCCGTCACAATCACCGGCCAGAACTTTGACCCCTCGGCCCCGACATTGAATGTTGTTTCTTTTGAGGGGATCAATGCCTTGGTGACCTTGGCCACCGCAACGCTGCTGGAGGTCTCTGTCCCCTCCGGTGTCCCAACTGGGGTGGGAACGTTGACGGTAAAGACACGAGGCGGAACGGCGAGCATTCCTTTCACTATTGATAGCACGGCCCCCGTTCTGACCTCTCTTTCGCCGGTATCAGTCCCGGCGGGGAGTGCCGCCTTTACCCTGACACTTAACGGTAGTAATTTCTTTGCAACCTCGACAGTTCAATTCGGGGCAACGACGCTTACATCAACCTTCATTAGTAACAGCCAGTTACAAGCCAGCATTCCGGCTTCGGCTATCGCATCTCCCGGAACAGTCCAGGTCACCGTGGTCAATCCGGCCCCGAACGGGGGGACCTCCAACGCGCTTGCTTTCGAAGTGATTGGCCCAGTCATTCAAAGCGTGACCCCCACAAGCGGTCCCGTCGGGACGCCGGTCACGATCACCGGACTGAACTTCGACCCAACCGCCTCTAATAATAATCTTTCCTTCAATGGTACATCAGCCATCATTACCTCGGCCACGACCACAGAGATCAAGACGACGGTCCCGTTAGGGGCGAGCACCGGTCCAATCTCACTCACCACACCAACCGGGACGGCAAGCGGCGGTACCTTTACGGTGGTCTTATCCGCAGACTTCTCAATAACGGCGTCTCCATTGTCCATTGATGTTGCCCCAGGAGGCCAAATTGCCATCCAGGTCCTCCTTTCTGGAGCGGGAGTTTCCCCTTATTCCGGCCTCGTCGGCTTGACCGTCGGGACCTTGCCCACGGGAGTCACCTCCTTTTTCTCGCCCTCAATCGGACAAACCGGCCAGGCATCGTTTCTCAACATCTTCACGCCCACAACCTTGGCGGCAGGTGCGTATCCGATAACAATACAAGCACAGGGCAATATCGACGGCCAGGCGATCACGCGTGTCGCAAATATCACCCTCAATGTCCTTCCTCCGGGAACAACCACCCTTTCGGGCCAGATACTGGCCTCCGAAACGGGCGACCCTCTTGCAAATATTCTTGTGAAGACTGGCGGAACTACTGTCACGACCGATAGCGCGGGGAACTTTTTCTTTTCAAATATTTCGACAGGAACGCAGCTCCTGCTTATCGACGGCACCCCGGCGGGGACGGCTGTAGCTTCTTACCCGATTGATCTACCAGTCCAGGTAGATATCGTTGCAGGAACCAGTAATGTCCTTTCCTATCCAGTGTATCTGCATGAAGTGAATACAAAAAACTTCACCTTGCTGGATACAAGCCTGGGAGATGTGATTGTCTCCGATCCGGACATTCCTCTCTTTGAGCTCACCATTCCTCAGGGCACACAGATTATCGGGTGGGACGGGCTTCCGAATACAAAAATGTCGATTAAACGAGTTCCAATTGATCGGCTCCCACTCCCGCCGGTTTCTGGAGTCGCAACGACTAAAAGCGTCTACATGTTCCACTTTTTCAAAGCCGGGGGCGGGACGCCGACGGTCCCCATCCCCGTAAAATACCCGAATGATGCTGGACTCGTACCCGGCACAAGTGTCGATCTTTATTATTATGATGAAGAACCCTTTGCCGATCCGACTTCACACCAGTGGAAAAAATTCGGGACGGGGACGGTTTCTTCCGATGCTCGCCAAATCGTGTCCGATCCCGGCGTCGGAATTCCAAAATTTTGCTGCGGCGGCGTCTTTGCAACCTGGGTAATTGATGTCTTCAACGGTGACCCTACGCCCGACAATCCACCGAAAGGCGGCGATCCAGTTGATCTCTCTACAGGGACCTTCGGGCTCCAGAAAACGGACATGGTACTTCCGGGAATTTTCCCAACTCAATTGATCCGATATTATACCGCGCGAAACGAACCTCTGAATTCTCTCATACCGGGTCCCTTCGGTCCGGGAACAAATCACAACTACAACCATCGACTAATTCCATTTGGAAACACAGATGAAGCCTTGCTCCTTCTCAAGGCTGATGATGGACGAGCGGTCTTTTCGATCAATCCGGATGGGACTTTCATAAACTTGACCACGCCATCGCTTAACGGGGTCGTCGTGAGTATTGGGGTGGGAGGTATTAGAACCCTCCGCTATAAAGACGGCAGGAAGTGGATTTTCTCCGACACGGGTTTCCTTATACGCGTTGAAGACCACATTGGGAATGGAGTGGATCTGATTCGCAACGATGGAATCTTAACAAAAATAGTCCAGCTGGGAGGCCGGGAAATCCTATTGGACTATGATAATTCATCACGCATTATAAGATTGACCGACCCCTTGGGGAGAGTGGTTCAATATACCTACGATGGTACCGGGCTCTTAAATGCTGTAATCGATCCTGAGGGCGGGATAACCCGCTATACTTATGATGGAATAAAACGAATGACAACCATCACAGATGCCCGAGGGATACTCTTTTTGACCAATGAGTATGACAATAATGATCGGGTCATACGCCAGACCAATGCCGAAGGCGGTGTCTTTCAATTCTTCTATTTCGGGCCTGATGGTCGTGCGCTACTTGATGTACCAGAAGTTATTTGGCTTCCGTTTAGAAACCCATTTTGCGGCCCCACAGAGGTGATTGATGCAGCAACGGCGATCCCACCGGGAAGGCCCTGTGTCATTCGAAAAATTTGGCCCGGCCCAGCGGACAGTCTGGTTACACAGACCATTGTGATCGATCCGAAAGGAACCCCAAGCTCGTACCGCTTCACTACGGCGGGGTATCCAAGCGAAATCACAGACGCCTCAGGACGAACGACCCAATTTGAGCGGGCGAATGGAACGAATCAACTTATTTCTACGACAGATCATTTGGATCGAAAGACAAGCTTTACCTATGATGCGTTTAATAACCTCCTGACCTCGACCGATCCCGAAGGCAATACAACCACCTTTACCTATGAACCTAATTTTAATAAAGTTACGACCATTACGGATGCCCTGGCACAGGTGACGTCTTTTACCTACGATTTACAAGGAAATCTCCTGAGGACCACTGATCCCTCCGGGGCGGTGACCACAATGACCTACAATGCCAAGGGTCAACCCATCACGGTTACCGATCCTCTAGCGAATATGACCCGCTTTAGTTACGATTCTTTTGGGGATCTCATCACGACCACAGACCCCCTCGGCAATATCACCTCCCGGGTTTACGATGCCGTCTCTCGACTTTTGGCGGTGACCGATCCGAGAGGAGAAAGCACCGGATTTATCTACGATAACCTCAATCGGGTCACCACAATAAACGATCCCGGAAACAATGCCACCCAGTTTACGTATGACCCTAATGGCAATCTCTTAACGGTTTCAGATGCGAATAACAATACAACGACTTATACCTATGACCTGCAAGACCGTCTGGACACAAGGACCGATCCATTATTAAGAAGTGAAACGTACGCCTACGACCTCAACGGTAACCTGACAACCTTTACAGATCGGAAGGGACAGGTCACGATCTTTGCCTCCGATCCGCTTGATCGGAGAGTTAGAGCAGACTATGCCGATGTGGCACAAACCGGGTTTGTCTACGATACAGCAGGCAGGCTGGATGAGATCATAGAAGGGACATCGACGATTAAATTTACCTACGACAATCTGGATCGGCTGGCCTCGGAGCTCACGTCGCAAGGGGTGTTGTCCTATACCTATGATGCCCTGGGAAGAAGAACCTCCATGGCGGTGAATGGTGGTCTGCCTGTGAATTATCAGTACGATCTTAACTCCCGCCTGACACAGGTGGCACAGGGGTCACAGATTGTAGGTCTGGGATATGATGTTTCTGGAAGAAGAACCAGTCTGAGTTATCCAAACGGGACCAGTACGAGTTATGCCTATGACGCGGCCAGTCGAATCACTAATATTACCCATAAGGCAGGAGTAACCCCATTTGAGCGTTTGACCTATACCTATGATGCGGCGGGCAACCGGACAAGTCTGGATCGGACGAATGGCTCCGCCATCTTATTGCCAGATGCAGTTCAAGCTGCTTATGACGCTGCGAATGAACAGATCAGGCTTAATAGTACCACACCGAATTTGAATTATGATGCGAATGGAAATTTGCTTTCTCAGACCGATGCGAGCGGGACGACGAACTATACTTGGGATGCGCGGAATCGACTGATGGGCATCACCGGGCCGACGACAACGGCCAGCTTTGTTTATGATGCCCTGGGGCGAAGGACGAGTAAAACCATCAACGGCGTTAAGACCGATTATCAGTATGATGGGAATGACATTGTTTCTGAGATCGGCGGCGGGGCGGTTGGGGCAAGTTATATAAGATCTTTGAATATTGATGAGCCGTTTGTGCGGCAGTCGAGTGGGAATGAATATTATCATGTGGATGCTTTGGGGAGTACGCTGGATCTGACAGATCAGAGTGGTGCTGTTGTAACGACCTATGAGTATGAAGCATTCGGGAAGACCACGATAAATGGGACCTCATTAAATCCGTTTCAGTATACGGGAAGAGAAAATGATGGTACGGGGCTGTACTATTATAGGGCTAGGTATCATAGTGGCTTGCTACAAAGATTTATTAGTCAAGATCTAATTTGGTTTGGCGATTTTAATCTTTATGCGTATGTAAAGAATCAACCCATCAGATATTTTGATCCATTTGGGTTGGCATATTTTGCAAAGAGACCCTTAAATCCCCTTTTTCTTATGATCAACAGTCCACTGCTTGATTTGTTAAATCTAGAAGCAAGTCATGAGCAGCTAATATTTGAGGATGGAGAACTGCCTAGCAGTAAAGGACAGCCTAGCAATTTAGGATTTTTCCTGGATGGTGTGGGCGAAGATCCACATTTTGGGGAATATCAAGATAAATATAAAAAAGTAGGTCGTAAGTATGATGATGCTTTGATGCGTAAGGTTGTTAAAGAAGTAGAGCCAAAAACTTACTGTGTCGTAAGGAATAATTGTCAAGATTGGGCAGATAAAGTTCGCGAAAAATACAAAGAATTGGAGAATAAGAAAAACCGACGTCTTTGTTTAAATTTTGGCGGCCGCAAATCTAAGCTTTGTTCATGACTAAAAGATCTTTAACTAAGGGAAGTCAGAATGAGAATGTTTTTTTTGTGCCTATTTTTTTTGGACTCAGTATTTTCGAATAAAGTGGCGCACGCAAGTGACTTGTCTGGGAAGTTAATCTACGCGAATGGGACTAATATTATAAGATCGCTTGATCTATCAACATTGAAGCATGAAATTTTACATAAAGAGCCTTTTGGGATATTCATCAACAATCTAAGCAAGATAACAGAAACAAGATTTATCTATCAAGATTGCGATGGTACTAGGAAACCAGGTTGCCTGTTGCAGGAATTTGATATTGAGAACAAGTCTGTTAAAACATGGCGTTCGGGTCATATACCTACTTACGTTAAGGAAAGCAATAGTATATTTTTTTATGAAAGTGCTCCTGATACAGGGGAGGAATGGTTATTTGTCGTAAATTTAGAAGCAATCGGGAATGCGAAAAAAGTGATGAGAGCTCCCTCTACACATAAAACCCAGAATGGGATACCATATTCCTATAAGGGACCCGTTGTTCAAATTTCACCTGACCAAGTGATATTTGTCGGTGAAGATGATGGGATATGGATATATCAGATTTCGAATTCAAAGCTGATATCGACAGATATTAAAAACATCCGTCCTATATTTTGGCTGGACAAAACAAAGGAACTTATTGGTTATAACTGGGAATCAAAAGGAATTGTCCGGTATGATTTAAAGTCGAAGAGAATAGAGCAATTACCCCAATTTAAAGCGAGTTCTGGGTTTGTCTATATCCCGAATTATGACACAGTAATCTCCTGGGAGGGTCGGTTGCATTTTTTTATATCTGAACGATTTGATATTTTTTCATACCATCTTGGCAGTGGAGAAAGAATGAAAATTGTTCCTAACCATCACATAAGTAGTGGAATCTGGTTCCAGAAGTGATGTTGAGAACGGAGCTACCCTCTTTTATGGGAAATGATTTCACTTTAAGCGGTTGTGGGTTATGAGGGGTCAAGTCGCTTTTAGTCTAAAGTGAGATAAAATTGATCCAGGCTCAACCAATTGGCTTATAAGGATTGAAGGCTATGATGACAATTAGCCTCGGGATTCATCCTTCCAGATATGTTAAAAATAATCTCCGGACCACCACGGATCCCCTCGGGAATGTCACCTCCCGGGTTTACGATACCGTCTCTCGTCTTTTGGCGGTAACCGATCCGAGAGGAGAAACCACCGGTTTTATCTACGATAACCTCAACCGGGTCACCACAATAAACGATCCCGGAAACAATGCCACCCAGTTTACGTATGACCCTAATGGCAATCTTTTAACGGTTTCAGATGCGAATAACAATACAACGACTTATACCTATGACCTGCAAGACCGTCTGGATACAAGAACCGATCCATTGTTAAGGAGTGAATCGTATCTCTATGATCTCACAGAAGTGGACCCCGGAAATGGGACAGTGGCATAAGTGATCTTCCTGAGGTATCTTAAACGACCACAGGAGGAAAAGATGAAAAGGAAAAGGCGGAATCATTTACCCGGATTTAAAGCCAAAGTCGCACTGGCCGCAATTAAAGGCGACAGGACGTTATCGGAGCTTTCAGAGCAATTTGATGTCCACCAGAATCAAATTCAAGACTGGAAAAAACAATTACTCGATCAGGCCGCATCGGTGTTTGGCAGCAGTCAGGATCGTCAGAAGGCCGATGAATCTCAAAGGCCGATGAATCTCATTTGAAGAACCTGCATGCCAAGATTGGAGAACTGGCATTAGAAAATGATTTTTTAGCCAAAGCGCTCGGGCGTTAAGCATGTCTGAGCGCAGAGGGAGAATAGACCGTGAGCATGCCCTTCCCGTTATCCGACAATGTACGGCACTTGGTCTCTGTCGGTCCTCGGCTTATAGATCGCCCGGCGAGGTAAATGAGGCTGACATTGAGTTGATGCGAAAGATAGATGTATTGCATCTGCGACATCCGTTTAAAGGGTCGAGGCGGTTGCGTGATGATCTATGGGATGACTATGGCCTGCAAGTTAATCGGAAAAGGGTTCAGCGATTGATGAGAATCATGGGGATACGTGCACTCTACCCAAGGGCCAAAACCACCGGCCCCAACCCTCAGCACAAAGTCTATCCCTATTTGTTGCGGGATTTGGAGATTAAGCAAGTGAACCAGGTGTGGTGTACTGACATCACGTACATCCCCATGCGCAAGGGCTTTTTGTATCTGGTGGTCATCATGGATTGGCATTCCAGGAAAGTCCTCTCTTGGCGATTATCCAATAGCCTGGATACTGCGCCTTGTATTGAGGCCCTGGAAGAAGCCATTGCAAAACATGGAACACCAAAGATATTCAACAGTGACCAGGGCTGCCAATTTACAAGTGATGGCTTTACAGGCGTCCTTAGAGACAACGACATAAAGATCAGCATGGATGGCAAGGGACGTTGGATAGATAATGTGTTTATCGAGCGGCTCTGGCGGAGCCTGAAATACGAGGAGGTTTACCTCAAAGCCTATGACGCGGTAGCACAGGCAAAAAAGAACATTGGGGTTTGGTTGACGTTTTATAATCAAGACAGGCGGCATGCCAGTCTGAATAGAATGACACCCGATCAGGTTTACTATGCGTTGCCATCAGGACTCCCAAAGGCAGCATGAAACGGACTCAGGATTTCACTTATAAAAGATAATTCACTGTGTCAGGTATGGGGTCCACTTCTGTGGTCTCTGGGCACAACTCTTCTGGGGATGGGTAAAGCATCGTTAGCACTAAAGTATTTAGAAGATGCCTTAGAAAATACAAAAAAAAGAGCCGATGTTAATCAAGACGTACTGGATCTTAGATATTCGGACTTAGCAGAGGCGCTAAATGTATTGGAAAGGTACAAAGATTCATTAAAAGTTATCCAAGAAGGTCTTAAGAAGTTAAAAGGTTCTAAAAGGAAACACTTGGAAGATTTACGAAAAAAAACTCTTTTATTGGTTAATGGATAAATAGTGGTCAAATCGTTTAGGGACGGATCTTCTATTCTGAAAATGAATGCATGAACGAAGGCAGAGGAAGAAATAAACCAAGCCAATATAAGGATTGTATGATTCAAAATGATTACATAAGAAAAATCACCCGGCTGGCGATATATAGTTTGGTTGTCTTGTTCCTAGCTTGCTCAATCACGGCTCACGCTGCTCCCGCCGAATTTTTCTACGATGCTCAGGGGCGGCTGGTTGGCGTAAAAGACGAAACGGGGAGCATGGCTATTCACCGCTATGATGCTGTTGGGAACCTGCTTTCCATTGATACCTTTTCGCCGACGGCGGGAAACGTCGGGATCTTTCTGCTGCTGCCCGAAAAAGGCGTAGTGGGAGAGAACATCGATATCCAGGGGTTTGGCTTCAGCAATGTGACCACCTTGAATACAGTCACCTTCAATGGCACCCCCGCCACCGTCGTCGCTGCAAGCTTTGATACCCTCACCGTCACCGTGCCCATTGGCGCGACCACCGGTCCTGTTGTCGTGACCAATGCCACCGGGAGCGCCACCAGTCCTCAGCCTTTCACCATTTCGAACGTACCCACGATTTCCGGCATCGTCCCCGAAGAAGTGCCCCAGGGAACAAGCAATTTTGTTGTGATTTCCGGAAGCAAGCTGACAAATGTGACCGGGGTTACCTTCCTGTCCACCGGCCTTTCCGCCATCCTCCGATCAGGGGCCACATCCGAATCGATACCCCTTACCCTGCAAGTGGCTATCACGACCCCGCCCGGTGATTATGGCTTTTCCTTAACAACGTCCAACGGTACAATACAGAGTGGACTGATTAAGATTGGCGTTCGTAATCCCGTCCCAAGGATTACGATGACCAATCCAATCAGCGTGTTTCTCCCGAGACCTCCCGCGCCCACTTCCGGTTCCGGCCCGGCACTCAGCACGGCCTCAGGACCAAGCATATTTTTTCCTATTCCGCCCAGTCCGGTTTCCCCAACGGGTCCGGCAGCCAGTTCAGTCCCGGGACCCAGTGTTTTTTTCCCACCACTATCTGATCCGGTCTCGCCGTCCGGAAGCAGTATGAGTATTGCGCCGCCTGAAAGTGTATTAATGCCCTAATGGTTTATGTCTTACCAAGTATAGAAAGGAGTAGATCATGAGAATAGAACGAGGAAAACGATGGTTTCAAGGAATCTGTTTTATTGTAGTGTCCCTCTGGGCGGCTATAGCGACCGCCCAGACCTACAACAGCGGGAGTACCGGCACCCTTCCCTTAAACCCGACTGCCAGTATTACACTGAACCTGCCAGCAGACGGTATCCTTAACTATACCAATGTGACCATACCGGCTGGCATTACTGTGACCTTCAATCAAAACACAAACAATACCCCCGTAACCATCCTGGCGACGGGAGATGTGAACATTGCTGGAGTAATCAGTGTCAATGGGGTGAATGGGCGACCAATTTCAGAAACACCCAATCTTGGAAGCGCTGGAGGTCCGGGAGGGTTTGCCGGAGGATCAGGAGGAACCCGTTCGGCAAATCCTGTCCCTGGAGCGAATGGCCTCGGTCCGGGAGGCGGTGCACGGGGTATTAATGGTATTTATGGTGCCCCGGTGGGTTTTGATTCTCTCATCCCGCTTTTTGGCGGTTCCGGAGGCGGGGGCGGCGGTACCTTTCCCGGAAACCCACCCTTCGCAGGAGCCTCCGGAGGCGGCGGAGGGGGTGCCATCGCCATCGTGTCCTCAACCCGAATCGTATTAACCGGATCCGTAACCGCCAACGGTGGAGACGGCGGGCCCAGAGGTGCATTTATTACCTGTGATTTGAGTGGCGGCGCAGGGTCGGGGGGTGCGATCCGCTTGGTTGCCCCGGAAATAACCGGGACCGGTTCCTTGGCTGCTGTAAATGGGAATTTTGGATGTTCTGCTACTTCCACTTCTTCCGGAATCGTCCGACTGGAAGCCTTCAATCTCACCTACACCGGTGCCAGCACCCCAATGTATAATACATCGGCTTCTCCCGGACCCGTGACAGCAGCAAGCACACCCCCTTTAATCAACCTGCCGACCCTGTCAATCACATCGGTGGGCGGGATCGCCTCCTCGGCAAACCCTACCGGATCGTACACGAGTGCAGACATCTCCCTTCCGGCAACAGCGGTCAACCCCGTTCCGGTGAACCTTACCGCCACAAACACCCCTGTCGGGACAGTCTTTACGGTGAGACTCATCCCTCAGTTTGCTCCTAAAGTAGACGTCACTAGCGCCCCCTCAACCGGCACCTTTTCGAGTTCGACCACCACATCCAACGTGAGCTTTCCCGTCGGTCAGGTCAGTCTTATAAACGCCTTTGCGAGTTTTACCCTGACAGCACAGGTTGCAAGCCTCTACCCCCTGATTGACGGCGAACCGGTCGAGCGCATCATGCTGGCCGCCAACTACGGTGGTCCTTCGACGGTCACACTCATTACAAAATCGGGGAAAAAGGTCACAGCAGACCAATTGTTGAGAGGGGGCCGATAGGAAGGGACAGAAGAATTTAGACTAATCTTTGTTGACTAACTTTAAGGGCGGGACGAAAGTCTCGCCCTTTCTTATTTCCTCTAGTTTTGATACATAAGGACTTCTTTCCAGTAAATTCGGACGGGTAGGGGAGCAGCGAATTCATATGATCGCAACACATAACCCAATAACGAACCCAGCCATGAAGACCATTCAGGAAACATTAACGGGAATTGTGAATCGGGTGACCTACCATAACCCCGAAAGCGGCTGGTCCGTCTTGCGTGTCCAGCCTTTCAATCGCCCGGAAGGGCAGGAGACCGTTACCGTTCATCAAACCAAAGTCTTTGCCGGGGCCACGATGGAATTTCGTGGGGCCTGAACAATCAGTCCCAAATATGGTCGGCAGTTTAAAGCAATCGAAGCCATCGAGGATGGGTCTCGCGAAGCCAAAAACCGGCCACAGCAGCGTCACTGGAGAAATACCTCGGATCAGGCATGATCAAAAGTATTGGCCCGGCCATAAAATTACTGAAAGAAGACCACAGATAAAAATAAACCCACGTAAAACAACCCAAAAACCCCTTACAACCACGCCCTGGCGGGCCGCATTCGCGGTGTTTGTAAGATATCGGGGTTAATATCATTTCCCTTCAATAGAATCAAAGACTTAGGCCATATTTCAGTGCAGGCATATGTGCGGAACTCGCGTGAAAATAGATGCCTTCGGCGTCCTTCGGACATCATTTCCACGCTTCGCACGGCTGTTTAGCTGATGAATCACCGCTAAATCAACCTGCTCAGCGCTCGTTCCGCAAGCGGAAAGGTTGTGTAACACATTGAATATATTGGTAAATATCTTTTAGATTCCACTGGAAACCCGTATTCCTGTAAACCTTAATATTCTGGAACCCCTCCCTTACACGGAAAAGCTTTAGGTCTATGGTTTGTTAAGATGACTATTTTGAGGTTCCGCCAGGTGATTACAAAAAAATCACACGAGTTATCATAAAAGATTGATAACATTGACAAATTCTAGATAGATTTCCGTCGGAAACCTATTAGACATTAATTCAGATATGATCATAAAGGATGTATTATTTATTAAACAAAAATAAGAGCTTTTTTGACCCGGGAAAAAAGGCTTCCAAAGCATCGGCCTGGAGAAGTTTAGGCGCTGTAAATTTTTTTCAATAAACCTTAAAATAGTGCTTGCAATGCAATTATTAATGTGATAAATACCTCAGCTATGAAATTTAAGAAGGCCAACCCGAAAACAAGAAAGCTCCTCAAGATTTCAAATTCCGACCGGAAATTCCGCCTACTTCAAGCGGATCGAGCCTTCCTTCGTGACCTCTCCCGGCTTCACATTCTTTCGGAAAATCTTGCGGGGGCAAATCATTATCAGCATTTGAAAGGCGGGGCGACACGTTCGTTACGCCGTCTGGAAAGTGCAGGGATCATTCTCAGGGAAAAACGATATATACCGGGAAGGGGTATAGATTACGTCTGTCAATTTTCAAGTCAGGAGATGGCACGTGCCTGGGGAGGGCGTCTTCCGGCGACAGGCGCAAGGCGGAATGAATTCCATGAACTGATCACGTCGGAGTTGTACTACAAAACAGGAAGGCCTAAGGATTTCCGATTGGCGGATCAATTAACGCTTTCAGAAGTTAAAGCCTTTCATGGGCATCGGCCAGACGCGGTCTTTACCGATTCTGAAACAGGTCAACCCGTCGCAGTTGAGGCGGACAGCGGCCATTACAATAAAAAGCAGATCATGACGAAACTTTCACGGTGGAGAGGCTACCGTCAGGTCTGGGGCCAGCCCGAAAGGGTTTCCGCCCATGTACCGACGAGCGCAAATGTCTACGTGCATGTTTTGAGCTAATCAGGAAGGGATGAGAAGGAGGGATTATGAAACTTGAAGATAAAATTGCAGAACGACGGCAAGAGGCAGAAGGGAAGGGGAGAGGGACGAAAAAAGCGAAGGTGATAAAAAAAGAAGCCGAAGCGCCGGCCGGGCAGGAAAAAAAGCTTGTAACCGTGGCAGATGAGAAGGCCTTTATTATTCCCATTGACCAGATAGAGGTCCAGACTCAAGCGAGAAAGACATTTTTTGACTTGGAAGGGCTTGCCAAGACGATCAATGAACGAGGTCAGCTTCAGCCGATTGTTCTCAAAAAGATCGAAGATGAAAAATATCTATTGGTTGATGGAGAGCGGCGCTTGCGTGCCATCCGAGAGATATTGAAGCAAAAAACAATTCGCGCCGTTTTGCAGGATGTTGAACTCGACGGGTCTGAACTCCGGCTGACCCAGCTGATTGCAAATCGGCAAAGGGACGACTATCCGCCTATGGAACTTGCCGAGGAATTGAAAGGTTTAAAAGATAAATACAACTTTACCGATTCTGACCTGGCAGATCGGCTTGGCATGAATAAGTCATGGATATATAAACAGCGTTCTCTTGCTGACGCGCCTCCCGAGATTAAAGATAAAATCCGTAGTGGAAGCCTCGCCGCAACGACATATCTAAACAATAAAATTGCGATGCACGAGAAACGCAGCCGGAAAGTGTTTTTGAAGCTGCCCTACGATGACGCGGTAAACCTTGCGAAGCTTCTACAAAAGCTGTCAGAGCATATGGACGATACAGCAACAATAGATGTTGGGGAAAAACCGAGGAAAAAAGAACTGCTTTCTATTCTGACGCAACGCGCAGTCGATTTGCTGGCCCAAATGAGTGAGGAAGAAAAGGATCAATAAATGAGATTGGCCTGTTTGAGTCCCGCACAGCAGACGGTATTAGAAAGCTTTAAGCGCTTGGGCTATGCGACTTTGAATCAAGTTCAATACTGGTCTGAAAATACTTTGGCACATGTTTGGAGGTCATTGGTTTATCTTCAGTCCGGAGGACTAGTGGAGTGTGAGAAACAGGTCCGACCCCATGTCTGGAAATTGTCCCGGATGGGGTCTCGTTTAGTTGGTCAGCCCTTGCCTTCAGGTTTTCGGCAATCATCCTGGTCTGTGATGGCCCACATCTGCCATCGAAATCAGGTTGAAATATTCCTAAGGGAAAGCCTATCCGGTTTCCAGTTTCTAAAAAAGACCGCCTTGCTTCGTCTGGGATTAAATCCCTCTCATGGAGAACATGCCGGGAAACAAGAAGGAAAGATCCTGTTTATTCTCCTTGATGATTTCCTCATGGGTTCAGATCGGATCACAAGGGTATTGTCCCGAGCACATAAGAAAAATCCGAAATATTGCAAGCTCAACAGATCGGTCAACTGGAGCATGGTTCTCAATGACTACCTGGTTGTTACCACCGACCGATACCAACAGACAAAGCACGAACGATGGATAAATAAAAAAAACATCAAGGCTGAGCTGATCTATCTTCCGCCTTTGTGGGCCTACTAAGAATTACGCCGGGATTCCGGCGTTTAATAAAGGAAAAACAATGAAACAGATCTTGATGATGATGGTGTCTGTTCTTATCCTGGACCTGGTGATCGCAGCTTCTTTTTTTGACCTGTCCTGGCGGGTTTCTGGACTTTCGCTCTTTATTTTCACCGTTTCATTTATTCTCTTAAAACCTCGAAAAAGGAAGGCCACGGAGACCGAGGGCTGGATCTTAGGTGAAGCCCAGGAGTTAACTGATCCCAACCATCCTGTTTATGTCAAGAAAGCCGTGATCTGTCAGAAGGTCTTGAATTTCGGAGTCCTCGGTATCGGGGCGCAGGGGACCGGAAAAACCGAGTCCGTTATCCTGGGACAATTAAAAGCCGTGAAAGGATACTCTCCGAACTCCGGTTTTACCCTCTTTGACGGCAAGGGCGATATCGACACCTATAAAAAATTTGTCGCGATGGAGGAGAGGCCCGACTTTTTCTTCTCCAGCGAACTTCCCGGTTCTGATTCGATCAATATCCTGTCGGGACAGGTTTCCGATGTCATCGACCGCCTGACCACCTTATTGATCGGGGAGACAAGCACAACCAGTTTTTATGCGGATGATCAGCGTGCCGTCCTTTCCCGTATTGTCCCGCTTCTTTTGAATATCGGAATCCCGGTCAACTTGCGCGACCTTTATGTCGTACTGACCGTGGACGAAGCAGGGGAAGAGTTGCTTAAAATATCCCGTCGCCGGGGCCTAGATGCGTCCGTTATTCAATTTGCCGAGACCTGGTTTAATCAAGCGACAAAGACACGGCTGAAAAACATATCGGGCCTCTTGAACCGACTCATGATCTTTATCACCGGGCCGAATTCAGACCGGCTCAATTGTTACGCGCCGGATATCTCCATTCATGAGATTGTCGAAACGGGTCAGACCTTTTACGCCCATTTGCCCTTAACGGAATTTTCCAAAGACGTGGCTGTTGCGATCATCAGCATGTTTGAAGTGGAAGCCCGAAAACGACAACTGGCCGGAAACGAAGGGGTTTATGTTTTTCCGCTTTTTTTTGACGATTGGAGCGGATTTTTCCACGCAGGATTTGCGCCCTTTTCGGCGCGGTGCCGATCTGCCGCCATGCCCCTGTCTTTTGGTTTCCAATCCAAGGCGCACTTGGACGCCGTGAGTCATACCTATTTAGATGCCCTGGACGATACCATCACCACAAAAATCATCATGCGCATCCAGGGCAGCGGTACAGCCAACTATGTGCGGAAACTGCTCTGTGAATATGAGACGCCTGAAATCTCACAATCGGATTCTATTATTAAAGGGGAAACAATGTTTATGACAAAACAAGACCGGATTGACCCCAGAGCATTACGGGAACTTAATCCGGGAGAAGCTTTTGTTTCAACACTGGTTGAAGAAGGCGGAAAGACCAAAAACCCCTTGTGGCGGGTTCAATTAACCCGACCGGATTTCACAGGCTGGGAAAAAATATCACTCCCGTCTGCCAGAGAACATGAAGAAGGGGAAGGCCTGAATTTCTGGAAGAAATACATGGGCAATGAAGACTCAAAAATCCTTCAAGGCTTAATTGCAGAGATTACCGAAGCCCAGGCAGAAACACAAAGGGAGGTCACATGCTGACCTGGATTCGCTTATGGCCTGTTTTTGTCTTTCCGGTACTCGGCCTCAACCTGATTGGTTTCTTCCCGACCGGTGGCTATCAAGGCCAATATTATGGCGGAGGTCCGGTTCGGGAATGGGCGGTAAATACCTTTTTACTGCCTCTTCTTTCTGTACCGCAGGCCGAGAAGGTCGTCGCTTGGTTCTCCCAGGCGACGGTTATGGAAGAATGTTTTTTATACGGGATCATTGCATTGAATCTGAACGTTTTTCTAATGCCTGTCTTTTATGGTCTTGGAAATATGATCATAAAAATAAACAACTGGATATCCATCAAGGAACTACAACTCAAAAGAAGCGCCGCAAGGTAAAATAATTGAAGAACCCCGCCGCAGAGCGGCGAGGATTCTCCGACCCGAAAGGAGGAGTACTTTATTTATATTCGCTCTCTAACCCCGCCCTAGAAGGGCGAGGAATGCGCTCGCTATGCGTGTTTAACCGGAATCCTTTAGGGGATTCCATAAAAAAGGAGAAAAAGACAATGAAAAAACATATCTTCTCAGGTATCTTTGCCCTCACGCTTTTATTGACTGCCGTCGCGGTTCCGGTCTCCGTTCCTGTGTTTCAAACGGAAGCTCACGCCCAGGCGAAACTCCCGACATATATCAAGGGCGGCGGAAATGTAAAAACCCGCATGATGGCAAAAGGGAAAACCGCGACGGAACTCATCTCGCTTTTGGCCGTGATGCTCGGCACCGCCGCCGTGATTGTCGGCGGCATAAAGCTGGGCATGAACAACAAGCAGGGCGGGAAGGAACTTATTATCGGCGGGGTCTCCTGTCTGTTGATTGTCGGGATGGCCTATGGTGTCGCCAATCTGGTTGTCAAATAAGAAGGGAAAGTGCCATGAAGCGTTCACGAATGGTAAAGACCATTCTTCCGGGTCTGTACCTGATAGTAAGCCAGGTCTTTGAAAGAACTGCGGAGGCCGCCGTCAACAATGCGCGGCTTGAGGCGGCGGGGAGAGAAATCACGGAGCTGATTGTGCTCTTATCTGTGATCGCTGCAACCATCGGTATCTTGATGGGTGCGATCAAAATCAGAAAAGGCCTGCAGGCTGAGGGAAAAGATGTCATTACCGGAAGCTGTGTTTGCCTTTTTGTTGCTTCTTCTCTATACATGATCATTTCCCTGGTCTCAGGATAAACGATGCCAGCATTTAACAGCCGGTTGAAGCCAAAGAAAATAGGACATATGCCTTTGTATTCTGTGATCGGCATGTTAGGCATGCTCATTACGGGGGTGCTTTCCATCGTTCTTCCGATGCTGTTCAAGCTGGTGATGATAGTCCTGTTCGGGGCTTGTTTTTTCATGGCCGGATTCTGTTTCTGGGTTGGCGATGAGATTCCCTTTATTCCCATTAAACTTGCAAACAAACGAGAAAAAAACCGCGTCACTTCAGAAACCTGGACGGACGCTTAGATGCTGACAAATAGAAAACAATACCCTGATTTATATTCCTGGAGCCACCCTCTGGGCGACACTGTCCTTGCCCATCAGGACGGAGCCGTCTCCGTTTATATTGATTGGGCGGGTTTTGATGTTGAGATGCTCTCGGAACTTGAACGCAGGAGTGTCTCAGCGGACTTGTTGTCCGCGCTCAATACCCTTGAGCCGGGATACTGTGCGGAGTTTCATTTCTGGCGCGAGTGGGATGCATCTTTAGCCCAGGACTATCGGAATCGGAAGATGAAGCGGGGCAGTGAATTTGCGGCCGCAATCCGAAAGGCCCAGGCAGACCATCTGGCCCAATACGGCATGTCCAACCAGGTGGGGCTTGTTCTGACCAAAGAGCCGAAGAACTCTTTTTGGGGCGGGGCGAAAACCGCCTTAAAGAATCAAAGCCGGTCCGCTAACGCACTGATGGAGCGAGCGGAGATACTGGCCTCAAAGCTACCGGGGGGAAGGCTTGCGCCCTTGCAAACATACTATGACCGTATCACTCAAAGCTATGACCGGAAGCGTTTCAACAAAAAGCGGATCTTCCGTTACGATCCAAAATTTTTGCTCTCCGAGTCGATCTTAGCCGAAGCACCGTCCACCAAGGCGGACGATCATATCCTGATTGGCGGAGAGAGAAGCAAGGTCTTGCTGCTCCACCTCTACCCGGATTCCTATCCTGGATGGTTTTTGTTTTTATCTACACTCAGTATTCCTTTGCATATTTCCTTCATCTTGAGATCAACAGATAAAACGGCAACCTTACAACAGGCCGAGCGGGAAAGTCGCCTGGCGGAAGGCACCTTGAGCGAACGAGGAGGGGAGGATCAATCTCATAAGATAGAAGCGCTTTCAAACTTCAGGGCCTACATTGTCGCGAATAACCTTCCGGTCTTTCAAAACAGCTTTGTCATTCATCTGCATGGTTCCCTCGAAGAAAACAATCGCTACGCCACCATTATTTCGGACTGGATTGAAAAAAATCAGGGCCAAATCCGAGACCAGGATTACATACAGCATCCGTACTGGCGCACTGCCCAGCCGGGACAGGGCTATCGAAGCTCGATGTGGAGACCCGACGAAGGAGAGCAGATCGCAAACATGATTCCGGCCCAGGTCTTCAAGTCCGGAGAGGCCGACCCGGAGTCGTTGAGGCTAGGGGAGTCGGGGCAGCTGATCGGTTTTAGCCTGCTAAATCAACCCGTAGCCCATTCACTCACCGTCGCAATGACAGGAGGGGGAAAAGGAGTCGATAAAATCGCGACCATTGCTGAGACCTATCCCTTTGGTATGGACTGGTATATTCAGGAAGTCGGCCCGACCTATCGCTACGTTGTTGAAGGTTTCGGCGGCGCTTATACGCAGATCGATCCACGGTATACCGTGGTGAATCCTTTGCCGCCCTATAAACTGGCGGATCACAACGCGAAACGGCCATTAGACCCCATCGTTGCGGGGACAACGGCAAATGCCCTGGCCTTTCTACTCACAGACGGTCGTACTACCTTGACTGTACATGAAACCGCCGCTGTGCAATCGGCATTGCAGTTGCTTTATTCGGTGCCCTCCTCTGATAAAGCCCCTCTTTTACCAGACTTACTTTCCGAACTTGAATCGTATGATGTTGAGCAAAAAGAACAGCAAAAGGCGGCTCGGGAAATGGCCGCCAACCTTTCGAGTTTTCTGGAAACCACGGAGGGGCGACTTTTTAGTCAAGCCTCCAATCTGGCGATCACTGAGGGCATCTGCGGGGTTGACTTGAAGGATGTGGACAAGGCGAACCCGAAATTATTGAAGTTCTACCTGATATTCATCTCTTTGCAGTACAGCCATCTGGCCTTTTCCGGGAAAAGACCCTCAACATGTCTTTTCGATGAGTTCCACAAATTTATCCGGGTTTCTCCTGAGATTGTCGGGTCGTTTATTTCGATGATCACCCGTACCGGGCGGAAGGACTATAACTTTGCCGACATCGTGACGCAGGGGACCAGTGAAATTGATGCGATTGAAAAAGAAGTGATCAACAGTATGCCGCTGAGATCTTTACTGTACAGGGGTGATGAATGGGAGGACATTGGAAAACGCATCAACATGCCGGACACGCCTTTAAACATTTGGAAGCAGTTTCCCTATCCCATGAGGATGGACTGGCGACCGGCCATTCGATCCGTTGCGTCTGATTACTACAATCTACACCTGACCTTTCCCAATATCATCCTCGATCTTGGAAATACGAATCCGGACGATCTTAAAATAAAAGAGCAAATCGCCAAAGACATAGATGATCCTTTAGAACGCTTAAGCCTGTTCAGACAATACAAAGAGGGGATTTTGAAATGAAAAGATCTGGTGCCTTCGTCCTGATAATTCTTTTACTTCTTGTGGCCGTCCCGCCCAGGCCTGCCACAGCAATAATGACCTTTGACCCGACTGCAAACAAGACCCTGATGGCGATTTGGGGAAAACTTACCGTGATGTATACGACCATAAAAGGTCATTTGGACACCGCAGTTGAAATGGAAGAGATCATGTCGGACGCCAATGCAACTTATCAGACGATTTCCAATCTGGACATCAGCGAAATCGCGGAGGATTTTAAATCAGGCGATATCCTGAACGGCGCGGGGCCGTTTGGAAAATTAGGGATGCTCCAGCTTGAAATAGAAGATAAGGTTTCGGCAGGGGAGGACCATGTCGATTATGCCGTGGCGCAAAAAAATCGGATTCAAAACTTAAGGCGGCTGGCAAAGTTAAAAACCGCATCATTCAAGAACATGGGCAAAGCAAGCCGGGATTTAAAAGAGCGAGACTCCAGCCAGATTACCGCGCAATCCACCGCGACCCTGGCGGCCTTAGCAACGATTGAAGAAGATAGAAAAGGGAAGAAGGCCATTGCGGAGGCTAGGGCGAAAAATGAGGAACGAAAAACTATCCGACAGCTGGGGAAAATCTACACGGCGATGGGGAAATAATTGAAAGCGATTGAACTTCTGGTCTTATCACTTGATCCGAGTCGGGTTTACCACTTCGGGGAACAAGTTGCCTGGACGGTCTTCACCTATATTACCCCGGTTCTTTTGGTGATTGCTGTTGCGGTGAGAACCCTCGAAACCCAATTGGATAACACAACCTCCATGGGAAAATGGGAACGGGCCATCCGGGATTTTTTCCTCTTTGGTTTTTTGATCGGTTCTTATTTCGGCATCATGATGATGTTTAATGTCCTCATGAACGAAATTTATGTGTTGACGCATGATCTCGGAAATTTTGAGCTGCTTGCCCAGGAGATGAAACGACTACTCGCAGATGCAAACCAGGGGGAAGAAGGGAAGATCGGCACGGCCTGGCGTAATTTCAACTTCTGGCTGCGGGATATTTACCGTTTGATCATGACTGTATTCTTTTGGGCTTCAAGCCTTTTTGTGATTACGACGCATGTCATCCTGAAAGGGGCGCATGGGATGATCTACACCTTTGTCCTGGTCTATGGGCTGATTGCCATCCCGCTATCCATGACCTCCAATTTTAAACTGCTTAAAGGCTGGGCCACGCTTCTTGGTGGAACGCTGCTTTGGCCGATTGTGGAAGGTCTGCTCATCGGGTTTTTCGGCGTACTGTTTCAGGATGCCTCCCAGGAGATCATCAATATCGGGGGTGTGCGGGCCTATCAAAATGATCGTGATTTCAAGGCCTTTTTTTCCGTCGTCAATGTGACCCTGGCCTTTATGATGATTTTGGCTCCGGTCATCTCAGCCACCCTTGTCGCAAATGCCAATTCAATGTTTGCCCTTGTTGCGCCCTTCGCGTCCGGGGCCATGTCGGTAGGTTTGGGTGCACTGGCCGCAGGAAAAGCCGTGGTACCGGGCGGGAAAGGGTTTGGAGTTTTAAGGTCAGGTGCAACAACAATGGGTTTGATCGGTCCCGGTGCCCTGGCAGGAGAGGGCGGGTCTGCAGGTGGATCTGGCGGAAGTTCAAGTGTGGCGTCTTACAGTGGTGGTCCGAGTGCGCGCGCTGGTGGCGATTCCACTTCATCATCAGGTGGAGCAACTTCAGTCCGCGGCGCTTCCAGTGCCGGAGTTGAAGCGAGACCGAGTGACAGCGGCCCGTCGGCACGCAGTGGTGATGGGAGCAAGGACGCACCAGAGGCCTCACTGTCTGCCAAGGAAGAAAAGAGAATAAAGAGCCAGAAAGGACATTTTGTAAATCAGGCGCGGAAAAAGACCAACATCAAAAAGGATGACTTATTATGAGCCAGATTGGTAATATTTCCAGAAAAATTGACATTATGAAAGAAAACAGGGAAAATGTATCCCTTTCAGCTCCGGCGAAGATCGAGAAAAATAATTTATTAAAAGCCCATGGTCAAACCGGTTGGTTGATTGTGCGCCTTCAGCGCTATGCTTTGCTGGGATGGGGACTTTTTTTCGTTCTGTTTTTTATCTTACTGGGATCGTATTTTCTAAACATGGTTCTGCCAAGGCCGGTGATGGTGGTAGACAGCGAAGGCCAGTATGTAGGCGATGTGGATTCCTGGAGCCGGTCAAACGGCATGAGGACGAACTGATGAGTGCGGGCAAGAGGTTCCTGTCCTTTTACTTGTCGATGAACAGCGAAACGATTTTTGAAGACTACGCCATTGCAATGAATATGATGGAAAAACCACTTTTTGATCAAACAAAGGAAAATATTCAAAAAGACGGATATCTTGCCCGGATTTCAAAGGCAAGATCGAGATCCCACATTGAATTTGAGAAGGGCGAGGACGGCACACGGATCATCGAGCGAAAAGAATTGGAATCAACCAGCCGCTATAAAGGGGTCTTGACGATCTTTCCCTTAGAAGGGCCACCCGTTGAAAGCCCTTACGATATCACCCTATTTATGAAAGCGGTTCCTAGCACGTCATTAAGGACATCGGGCATTGAAATTACTGCGATTCACGATAATTAGTCTTTTTTTATCTTCTTTTTTTCTGGGAATGGCTTCGGCTGAGCCGAGGGAAAAGACGGTGACCTTAAAAAAGATCACCCATCTGGTGGTCGAGATTGTGCCGGATCTGGGTACACATTTTATCTTCCCCTTCGTGCTGGACGAGGGGGACAGCGCCATTCCCTTCACGATGGTTTCCACCAACAAGGTCTTCTCTACCGAGCGAAAAGAAAAACGCAATTCTTTTGTGGTTCTGATTGACCGTGAGAAAATACCTCCTCAGTTTCAGGGTGGAGAAATGCCCCAATATTTTGGGAATTTATTCCTGACGGTAGGGGATTACATGGTCTCCATCGAGCTTCGTACCACGAATGACCTGACTCGACATTATACGGACATTGTCTTTAAGTTTGGGGCGATCGAGCAGGAGATCCTGATTCAGAAGGTGATTAAAAAGCGGCTGGAAAAACTGGAAGCGGAACACAGCCAGCGGATGGCCGAGATTGAAAGTCTCGCTGAGAAAAAAGTGATCGGAAAATTGGGAGCGCTTGCGATTCGCACACCCAGTACCAGGAAGATCAAAGAGGAAACAATTGAACGTTTGGGTGGGGGCGAAGTTGTCTTATATGTGGACCGATCTTTAAGCTATGGTCCCTTTCTCTCCATCGTCTATGAAATTGAAAACAAGGGGAAGAGTGGTTTGACAATTACAGATATTAATCTTATGCAGGAAAACACCATATTAGGCAGTAAGGTCGAACTTAAGATAGAGAAGGAATTGCCGCCGAGATTGATGCCCGATCAGATCCATAAAGGGGTGATCTCCATGACAAAAGATCTTGTCATCCCGGAGGAGTTATTGACTTTACAGGTTTCTACGAATAGAGGAGACATCGAAACCACATGGTGATGGTTTTTCTACTGATATTGCTCTTTCCGCTTCCCGCGCAGGCCATAACGGCGGATGAGTTACGAGAGTTGTCTAATGTCTGGGAGGAAAGCGAACGGGAGCGGGCCGGGCGGATTGAGACGAGAGACCTAAATAAACTGATCCCGAAGAAACCTGCACAGAAAAGCCCTCCATTAAAACCGGAACAAGCGAAGGAAGATCGGCCTGTGGCCGTCAAAAAGGATTTGACAGTGATTGTTCAGGAGGAAGTTCAGAAAAAGGTTCCTGATCAACCTAAATCGAAGAAATATGAGAAGGAGGAAGGTCAGCCGGACGGTATCCAAGAGGGTCACACCTTCATATCCGTTCCTGAGGCGGAAGCGGCTCTTTTGCCAGGGCGGCTTCCGCCTAAAATGTTTAAACAGAATATGGACGGGAAATATTTTCCACCGCCGCGTCAAGGCGGGTTCGGGGCCATTACGGATGCCGTGAGCCCGGAACAGACACAGATGTTCGGAATTCCTATCGGGACGTGGATCAAAGCAGAACTCAAAAGATCGGCAAGCAATGCAGAGCCGGGCTTAATTGAGATTTATACCACGGAAGAAGTCAGTGGGAAGAAAAAAATATTGCCATCGGGGTCCACCCTTTTTGCCAGAAAAGCGTATAACGCCGGGACGAAAAAACTGGACTTGATCGTGGAAAAAGGAATCACCCCGCAAGAACTTGAATTTGAAGTGCAGGGGCTGGTGTTTGATCTTCACAAATCAGCGGGTTTGATTGGCAACATTACAACCGATTCCCAGATGATCGTTGAGCGGTCAACGTCGAAAGGTTTAATTGCGGCAGGGGAGCAAGTGATAGATAACATTGCCGGTTCCACGATCATCGGGGCGGCAGGGTCCGCCGCCGCAGAATCATTATTCAGTGACAGTGCAGATGTTGTCCATGAGACAAAAAAGCTGAAGCAGACGATCCGGTCGGCCCCTCAAGCCTTGCTGATCCGCGTGGAGGAAACCTTTTAGATGCGGGTTTGGGTTTTTACGCTTCTGTTTATCGGAATGATCCCTGCAATCTCCTCCGCGCGATCCTGGAAGGCCGGGCTGATGATCGGTGGGGGAGTTGTATCAGTTGATGACCCAGCGGGAAGCACTGAAGTCAAAACACACCTCACTTTTCTAAACGGCATCGCGACGATTCCTTACAGGAGAGATCGTCGGTTTTTTGTTCATCTTTTTCACAACCGGTTTGATCTCGACACCAGTAACAACAAGGTATCCGGAGAAGTGAAAAGCCTGGGACTCAACACCTCCTACCAAACAAAACTGAGGCTTTCACGACACTGGAAGCCATGGGTCGGAGGGGGACTCGGATTTTCAAACGACACATTCAAAAACCGGATTCTGCTCGATAATGAAGGGTTTATCATTAGAGAGTTTCCGAATCGGGAGAAAGAGGCAATCAATCTCCTGCTCAATGCCAGTATGATCTTAAAACAAATGCGTCCTTTTGATCTTGGGGTACATTTTCAGTATGAATTTCCGATCTCAGGGGATATCCAGCGATTCACCGTGGCGGCGACAATACTTTATTAAAGCTCATATTCATAAAGGACCATGTTCATGTTGAGACGACTTAGGACTTTCTCCATCTTGTTTTTCTTATTGACGCTGATCTCTTGTGGAAGTAGCGGTGGGGATGCGCCGTCAAGAAGACCCTCGGCAACGGTTGACGGCTTTGCTGTCGATGCGCAGATTACCGGCGGGAGCGTTACCGTATATTCATACATAAACGCTCAAAAAGGATCTGTTCTCGGGTCGGCGGTCACGGATGATACAGGGTTTTACAGCATCACATTGCAGGGACCCGACCAGCCAATTCTGATTGAGGTCAGAGGCGGCTCCTACATCGAGGAGGCGAGCGGAGCGGGGATTACCCTTAATGATGGCCAGATCCTTCGGGCGGTCACTTTTTACAAGTCAGGGTTCCCTGTCCGTTTGATGGTCACGCCCTTCACCAACATTACGGCAGGCTTGATTGAATATCAGACGAAGTCGGGGACACCTGTAGAAATTGCCATTACGGATGCCACGTCAGCGATCTCAGCGATGGCTGGAGTCGATATTCTGACCACCGTACCGCTGAATATTACCGACTTGAAAAATGCAAGGATGAGCTTAACGGCTGGATTAAAGTACGGGTTTCTGGCTGCAGCAATATCAAGCTGGACGGCTGAAGCGAGTGTGCTCAATGGAGCGAATGTTCATTTAATTTGGAATTCGATCTCCTTATCGCAGGTGATGTATAGGGATATTTCTGAGGATGGCTTGCTTGACGGGAAGGGGATCAACCCAAATAGCGGCACAATCGTTGATCTTGGATTTGGGCTCGTTCCGCTTGACGCCAATACCTATCGCGTTGAATTCGCCCGGCATTTAATGAAGATGGCCGGAAGTGAAGAGAATAAGACGGGGATTGGATTTTCCGAGGTGCTTTTAGAGGCTGATCGACTGGCCGGGATGACACACCAGATATTTAATGGTCTTCCGACAGTTCCCCTGGATACGACAGGGCCGGTCATTGATCCGATTGAGGCAGAGGGGCTGTTTCATAATGACAGCTTGACCTTTGCTGTGGATGTTTCTGATACCGTCGGGATTAAATCGGTTTTCTTTGACCTTGATGGCGTCGCTATCGGCCAGGCGATTGATCCTCAAAACCCTGCTGTTTTAATCAATACCAATTTGTACACAGATGGCGGGCATACTATCGGTGTGAGGGCGACTGACAATCTTGAAAACGAAACTTACCGTCAGTTTGCGATCAAGTTTGCCAACAGCGGCGCAGTTGTGAACGTTCTCTCCTCCACCACAGTAAATAGTTCACCCGTCATCCTTTCAGGAGATTATATTGATAACGGAGTAGGGATTCAATCGATTACGGTCCAAGGTTTGCCAGCCGATATCAATGCTGTTGATAAGACCTGGAATGTTTCAATTCCTCTGGTTCCACCGAATCCGACGCAATCAGCGGCTTTTGTGAAAACAGTGCCGATTGTGATTAAAGATAACCTTGATATTGAAAATACTAAACTCGTCACGGTTACGATGGACACGATTAAACCCGCAATTGATCCATTCTATAGTGTTGCTACCTTCGTAGTAGGGACAGATACTTTTACCGAAAGTCTTTCTTTTGCGGCTACATCAGGTATTCCACTCCGAATTGAGACAGACAAGATCTCCTTGAATGGGGTACCAATTCTTGAGGGGGCTCTCGGGATAAACTTCATTCCATACATTGTTATTCATGTTAATGACCCGAACGTAAACGCAGTTTTTACCCCAGAGAATGAAATTACAGCGGACATTCAATATAAATTAAAGGGATCTATTGTGGCTCCTTGGCATTCTCTTGTTCCAGTTGATACTGCCAATAATTATCGGTTTATTATCCCTCTTGTTTCTGAGTTGCTTCATCCAGACTGGCAATTGGCAACACCTCAAGACCAACATGAGATAGAAATAAGAATTAAAGATAGGGCCGGCAATGCAACTGATCTTAGGTTTCCGTTTCAAGCTGAATTTGTGCCACCGCCCCCGGTGGTCACATCAACTGCAATAAATGCTTTTAATAAACCGTTTCCTAATCGGGCGGAACTTTACGGGAAAGTCCTTTCGGTTTCAGAACATCTCATTTCAAACAACACAAACTTTCCAATCCTTTTTTCTCTTTCTGACCCTGCAATCCATACAGTGGTAAAGGTTGCCGAGGAAGCGGTTCGAAAACTTGAAGGCAATAAAATCACGCAAGAAGATTGGCGGATACAATACCGTTATTGGCTCATAAAGATGTTTGACGTGCCGATTCAAGTAATGGAAGATCCAAACGCCACCTGGCAATCAACCACGAGTGTAGACTTAAAAAATAAAGACCCGAATACTGGTGCCATCACGCAAACAACGGTCTCCCCAAACCTCCCCGCAACAGGACCCACAATATCATTTCCAACGGAACAACTCCCTCTCTCTACAAGCACACTCTGGGAATCCTTTCATCCTCCTCTTGCAGATACTACCGGGATGAACTATTTTGGACCAATACCTTCGGGCGACCCTCGAATATTAGCCACATTCGCCTACTTTCCTTCAGCCGGGAATTTCTTGCAAAGGCGGACAGTAACGTCTTATCAATGGGCTACAGGGTCTCCAAGGAATGAATATCTTCTCTTTTCCGAAACCAATAATTTCCTAACGGATCATTTTGAAGTAAGAAATAATGTCGGAGAGCGGAAGCTTTCAATAAACGGATTTTATCGAATCCCGCCAAAAACAACCTATACGATCAATAAATATGTACTAACCCCTCAACTAACATTTTATAATGACACCGAAGTCGGAAACCGCGAAACCTTCGTAAGCGCCACCCCGAAGAAATATGACCTTTCCATTGCATGGACAATTAACAACCAGATCGACATCAAAATTGTTCACGATACAGGTTTTGAGAAGGCTTTAGAGATGGTCGCGGTTGATGTGGTTCGGGGGGGTACACCGGCCACATATACCATAACCCGCTGAATCTACTACGAGCGCCTCATGCACTCAATGGACACGACTTTCCAGAACATTCCTCACTCACCGTATTAATACCCTTTATATGTAACGGTTCAACTCGGCCCGCCTTTCCTCCATGCCATCGTTCCTTCGGCGCTCGAAATCCTCACGTAAGAGGACTACGCTCCGGTTCCTGTGCGCCTTGTGCCTCAGCCTGAAGGAAAATCCCACCCATCTGAACCGTTACTTCATTTCATAACGACATCTTAGTGGAACTTCTTAAATTATTTCCTAAACAACCGCTCTCGCTACGATTCCATATTTTCAGGAGCTTGCCCGGCTATTCCTCCAGGCCATCGTTGTTGTGGTACTCATAATCCTCAAGTATAGACACACACGCTGCGGTTTCTCCGCTCCTCGCCCTGAAGGATGGGTCTCGCGAAGCCAAAATCCCGGCAAGCGGAATAGCTAAAAGCGGCCTTTTTAAAGAGATTTGGAACTGGGGAGTTATCTTACCTATACGTTAACCTTGGAATGCTGGAGATATATTGATTACGGGATGGAATCAATAACCGACTCAGCCCTACCATTGATGTCAGACCTAACATCAGAGATGGTACGATTATTGGGGCAGGTCACAGAGAATAGCCCGCTAACGATTATCGTTAAGGGTTGCAACCATGAATCGATCCGCTGTTCCTAAAGCCGCTGCCCTTGCTCCAGGACTTCCCGAATCACACGCCCCATGTCAGAGGGAGTGAAAGGCTTCGAGAGAACCGTATACAGTTCCAGATTACCCTTTTTTTTGGTTTGATCGGAAATATCGTGACCGGAGGAGATGATCACCTTCAAAGCGGGATCAAGCGCACGGAGGCGCCGGAGTACCTCCCAGCCTGACTCGTGAGGCATGGTCAGGTCGAGGATGACAATCTTGATGCGCCTACGTTCTTCTTTGAAGATATCCAGGGCTTGATTCCCTCCTTCGGCTAACAATACCGTGTGCCCTTGTCGCTCCAGGGCAACTTTGCCGAGTTCCCGTATGAATTCATCGTCATCGACAATCATGATCGTCATGGGGTCATGCGTCACAGGTTTATCCGCCAGCTTTTGATGCGTTGCTTCGACAGGACGTCCGGTCCGAGGAAGGTAGACCTCAAAGGTGGTTCCTTCGTCCTTGGCTGTTCTCAGGTCGATCCATCCTTTGTGTCTTTTAACGATCCCGTGGGTGGACGCCAAGCCAAGACCGGTTCCCTTGCCAATCTCCTTGGTTGTGAAAAATGGTTCAAAGAGATGAGGGACAGCAGCCTCATCGATACCAGATCCATTATCGGAAACAGAGAGGCAAACGAAATCACCTATTTTTGCATTAAGGTGCGCTTTACAATACTCACGATCAAGATGAACATTTTTCAGCTTGATTTCTATCAAAGGCTTAAAATTGTCTCTTGCGAGCATACATTCCTTCAGGGTATCCCGTGAATTCACGCACAGATTTACAATGACCTGATGGATCTGGTCTGTGTCGATGTGAGCAGGCCACAGATTATCAGACGATTCAACGGTAATTTCTATTTTCCGGTCAATAGCTTGCCGGAGAAGGTGTTCAACCTCCAAAGTAAGGTCCGACAGAGATTGAGATTTGAGGTTTATGGGGGTCTGGTGACTGAAGGAAAGAAGTTCTTTTGTCAGTCTGGCCGCACGCTGCGCAGCCTTTCGAACCATGAAGAGGGGGTCTTGTACCTTGGGTTGATTCAAGGTCTGCTCCAGGAGGATTTCAACATATCCAATGATAGGGGTTAAAAGGTTATTGAATTCGTGTGCGACCCCACCGGCGAGTTGGCCGATGGTTTCGAGTTTCTGGGTCTGGCGAAGCTGTTTCTCCATTTCCTTCCGTTCCGAAATATCGTTGAAGAGACTTGTGTAATTGGTGGTTTTTCCCGTTTCGTCCTTGATGGCGATGATCGAGAGCCATTTCGGGTAGACTGTTCCGTTCTTTTTCCTGTCCCAGATTTCTCCCTGCCACTGACCGGTGGCGGAGAGGATGTTCCACATCTCCTGATAAAATGCTTTGTCATGTTTTCCGGATTGAAACATCCGAGGGGTCTGTCCGATCACCTCCTCCTCCGAATAGCCTGTGACCTCTATGAATGCGGGATTGACTGAGATGATTTTTTCGTCGGCGTCGGTGATCAGTACCGCCTCGGCTGCTGAATTAATAACGGTGCTAGAGAGACGGTCTTTTGCCTCTGCCTGCCTCTGTTCTGTGAAATCATGAATGACCGACAAGAGAAATGGTTTCTCTTTGACCTTAATCACACTTACGGTCACCTCAACATCCCGGGTTAGACCTTCTTTTGTGCGATGCTTCGTTTGGAAGGTCTTTCTCCTTATGGCCAAGATATCTTCGATATGTTTCTTGGTATCAGCTTCTGTTTTAACGGCTTCAAAATCAGAAATCTTGAACCCAATGAACTCCTCCCGGGTGTATCCTAAACTCTGATGTGCTTTTTCGTTGAAAGCAACAATTCGTCCGGTATTCGGCTCAATAAGAAAAATAGAGTCGGTCGATTGTTCAAAGATGGTACGGAATTGCACTTCCGAATCTTGAAGGCTTTGTTCTGTTTTTTTTCGCTCAGAGATTTCGGTCATTAAAGTTTCGAGCGCCATTGCCCGCTCTTCTCTTTGTCTGATAATCAAGAGCAGATAGGAGGCAAGGAATCCCGCTACGACAAATATGCCGATGGGGGATGCAGTTTCCCACCACTGCAAGCCTTTTCTGAAATCAAGGGTTGTGCCGGTGGCAAGAATCCGCCACTCATGGCCAGCGACGGAGAAGCGCTTTTCCAGGATCAGTTCATTCGATTCCAGATTCGTTTCTCGGCTCAGGCCACTTTCACCGCCTTTGAAGGCCTCAGTAAAGAGAAGATCTCCTCCCAAGTCAGTCGTTATACCTTCAATCCGGATCTCTATCTGTGCTTGAGCAAGAGGATGCAGGGCCTCCTCTAACATGGCACCAATTCGATGCACAGAAAGGACAAATCCCTCCAAATGTGCTTTCCGCTCTGCCACAGTCTCAATGGCGGTACCATTTTGATAGACAGGGACGAAGACCAATATTTCTTTCTGATCCTCTTTTTCCTGCATAAGGTTGACTGGCCCGCTCGACGTTATCTCGCCAGATGCCCAGGCGCTTTTCAAGGTCGCTCTTCTTTCCGGATGAGAAGCAAGATCAAAACCTAATGCTTCTTCGTTCCCTTGGTAGGGTTCGACATAATAGACGGGAAAATAGTACTCTCTCTCCTCCGCCTGGACCATCCCGCCATCCAGACCCAGTTCTTGGATTTTAAAATCAGGAAAGAGATTTTTGGCCTTTTCTTCAAAGTCGTGTCGCTTATCCGCGGTGACGTGGGGAATCCATTCGAATGCCTGAATGTTTTTATGAGTCAACAACAGGTTATTGGCGAAGATGCCAAATTCTTCCTTTGTGACTTCTTGAGAGGCGCCATAGAATGCATTGAGGGATTCGACGGTCTCTATCGAATGCTTGAAGGTCTCTTCAATAAGAGACAGGCGCTCTTGGGAGATCCGGTAAAAACTTTTGCTGGCCCGCTCCGCTTGATGATTATTAATGACTAAGAAGGCGACATAGGCCAGTACGGTACCGGAAAGGGCCAGAATAAAAACAGGAAAAAAGGTTCGTAAGTTTTGGCAGGGACGTTTTTGCTGTTGAATGACCTCAGGGATATTATTCATTTACACCATGCCTTCAGGCTACAATTAAACCAATTTCGGGATGGAATCAAATCTTCGAAACAATTTTCGACAGCCCTAGCTTGCCGGTTCTTCCCCGAAGTTTTTCTGAATGATCGCCACCTCATCCAGATTCTTGATAAGGGCTTCCTGTCAGGCGAACTGGAATGGCTCAGAGATATCTTTCAAAATCTTATTAGCTACAATCGAAGGCTCTTTCGTATCAGAAATTTCTGAAAGAATGACTATAAACTCGTCACCTCCTTGGCGGGAAACCGTGTCTGTTTCACGAACGTAATGCAGTAGCCGCCTGGCAACCTCTTTTAGAACTTCATCTCCGGCAATATGACCAAAAGTGTCGTTAACCTGCTTAAACCCATCCAGGTCGACTAAAAGAAGCGCTGCTTTTCTATTATTTCGCTTAACAAATTTCACTGCTTGAGAAATACGTTTAATGCAAAGTATTCGGTTAGGCAACTCTGTAAGTGTATCATAGTGTGCTTGAAGGTGAAGCTTATCCGCATCCTCTTTCTGCTTCGTAATGTCACTGAAGAGACCCGTGTACTGGACAACATCTCCCCATTCACGCTTGATTGCTGTGATTGAGAGCCATTATTGAGTCCCACCTTGGGCCTATTTCTGTCTTCCTTAACAATTTCTGACAGTACCTTCAGTAAAACGATGAATTCCATCTGAAAGCATGCACAGATTCGAGTGGATCTCAACGCTCACTTTCAGGGAAAAAGTGATGCTTGGTCTCTTCCTACATCAAGGAGAAGTGGAAGGTCACGGACTTGAGATGTCCGCATCCACATCTCACCATCGCGGCACAACTCACTTTGGTTGGATCATTGAAGTTGACAATTACTTTGAGGTCATCGCAGTGGCAACTTATAGTCTGATCCCTAATCGACTCTTCGATATGTTGTTTACAGCGCTCCCTTGTTTCAGGCTTCAAGGTTTCATCTAAAAAACGGTAGCTATTTCCCATAAACTCCTCTCTTACTTGCCCCTCGGAAGGGTAGCTTTCAACCTCTTAATCTCTTCCAAAACTTCCTCTTTTTTTAGGACCCCCTTCGCCTCCAGAAGGTTCATGATTGCCTCTTGAAAAAATATATTGCTCATCATCAATTCTTCAAATGAAGCCACTTCTTTTGGATCGAGTTTTTCTGCCATAAAAGTCACTCCTTATTATCAAAAATGCGCATTGATCACTGGAAGCCATTTCAAGCCATCAGGATTATTCCCAGCATAATTAATTACTCCAATCTGCATGCCATTGAGGTGCTCCGCATAGTTAAACACCCCGATCTGAACACCGTTGACCTGCTTGGCAAAGTTAAGCCCCCCAATGGCTAATCCATTCAAATTCATATTCATAACTGGAAGGAAGCCGGTTATTCCTCCAATAGCAATACCATTTACTTGTGAACTTCCTTGGAACGTCCCCCCAATAATAATTCCATTTACTTCATGAGCAAATCCCCATCCGACCCCAATGGCAATACCAGTAACTTTGTCCTGAGCCATAAATCCCGAAATAGTAATTCCAGTTGTTTCGACATCGGCTCCTTGTAAGAAAACGCTTACCGATAATCCTCGTATCTTTTTTGACACTGGCCAAAATGATAACGAGATGCCATTGATTTCATCTAACCATTTTTCTTCTGGTGGCCGAGATCTGCTACTCCCGTCTGCGGTTCCAGTCGCGAGACTGAAGCCATCAACAATATTCCCATCAGATCTAATATTACCTATCCCTATGCCGTTACCTTTTCTATTTATAGAAACACCCGGATAAGCCGATGCGTCACCGACAAAAACAGCCAAAAGAATTGTGAAACCAACAACGAAATTTCTCATCTCAACTCTCCTCCTCTATTCCTATATCGTCATCTAAGATATCAATTGTTGTCCATCCAAGGACGAAATCCAGGAGTTCCGCTATACTAAACCCGAATCGGAGTGTTGGACCAAACCCTGCGGCAACTTCAATTTGAGTAAAGTACCGCCACTTAGCACTACTTCCTCCAATAAAAGTCCCGAAAAAATAAGCTGCCTCGTATCGATAAGTTTTGTGTCTCAATCTCAATCGGTCTATCTTTTTGAATGAAGGTTCATGATCGGGAACTGGACCAAAAAAATTTTCAACTATGAGGAAGACAGGGATGGGAATTGGAGGCCAAGCTCCTCCGACAGAAACATCAAAAATATCACTGTTGGGCTTCTCCTCATTGATAACACTAGATACGAACTCAGATACTCCCGAAAACCCGACATAAAAAGTCTCACCGCCCCGTAATCCGACGACATCACTGTTGAAAAGTCCTCCCAAGGGAATGAAGCTGATTCTTGCGTATGTACCGATCCCGCCACCAGCCGAAAGAGAAAAGATATCTGCGGCGTCCCGGCTACGATCAGAAAAATATCCTGATGTTGCACATCCACACAATACCGCAACTAAGGCGCATATTAATGTAAGCTTAAGAGCTCTCATCTCATTGCCTCCATTCCTATCTTAAATTCCTCTGTCAGAATTTAGTTCGTCTCCTTACCAAAGTCCCGGTTGTTTCGTTCTTTCAATCATGGTCTCGATACCATCCTCAATCTCTGAGAGGAAATCAAATCCAGTACGGCCCTCTATTGCATCAACAGATGTAATATGTTTTGGTAAGTTGTTTGTTTCTAATCTCCTATTCGGCATAACAAAAGCGATCACTTCAACTTGAATCGGATCAAAAATGATCTTAAAGAAGTGTGACGGAACCGCAACATTATTCTTTCCGATTGTTTTTGTGGGTCCCTCAAATATCGGTCCAGTGATAATATATAATTCTCCTCTCTCGGTAGTCCATTTACGTACCCGCTCTTCTAGGACTCTCCAGATCCCACGATTAAACCCTGCTCCAACTTGAGGAACGATATTAGAGAGCAGGAAACTCTCACTCATTGCCCTTGAACTCCATTTCATCGCTCCGGCAGGGGCCATGTGTCCCCTGTCATAACCACTCTTTTTGTAATCATTGAGTGCGGCTCGGTTTTTCTTATCTAAATCGGGATCAGGCCTGAAGTGATCAATACGAGGGAACCTTCCAGCCACTCTTCTTCTAGTGAGATGATAGATGACCCAGTCTGCAACCTTAAGGTCAGCATCATGAGAAAGTGCATAGCCAAGCCGACAAAGGAGATCCGGTCCTTCGCTTGGTGCTCCATATTTAAGATGTTCGCAGTCTGAGAGATCCGCTTGAATCGTTGGAGAGGGAGCAGAAGGAGGTACAGCTGGTTTGGGAGGTTCATTAGGACTTCGCAAAGTCCGTTGCATTTCTGCTTTGCTGGCAAATGATCGACCCGAAAGTTGTCCTTTATGACATTCGTAAATACCTGCCTTCCGGTTGTTGTGACAACCAAAAGTATCAAGTCTTCCCCGATGTGCAAGGGTAGGGGAGGCAGAGAGAAGGAATGACAAAATTATTATGGATAATGTCCGCATCTCAATTGTTCCCTTTAAATTACTTCATGTCTTTCAGGAGCAATATGATTCCATCAATCGCTTGCAGGTGTGATTGACCTTGAATCCTCAGTGCGATGTAGGCTGAGAGAGTTACAGCATAGGTGTGCCTGGTTCTTCGATCTGTGACAATGCGATCCATCCCCTCCATGATCGTCAGGATCTTTTCTTTAATGCCGTTCTCAGTGAGTTGATCTTGGGCCGCCACACTCAAACTAGAAATGTCGCGTTTTTCCTCACCGTAAGCGAGCGAAAGGCTTGCCAATAAAGTCCTAAAACTCGCAATTGTGAAGTGATCATCGGAAATAGGGAAATCAGAATCTTCTACGGCAAGTCTGTGTTCTAACGAGTCGTCGGCAAGGGTAGGGGAGGGAGAGAGAAGGAGGGCAAATAAAATGATCAGGTATTTACGTCTCACGGGAAAGATCCTTTTGGGATATTAAAAGAGGAGGTGTGAGGAAACCGCCGACTCGCCTGATGATACTACGTTATCGGTCTTTTTGTCTCCTCACCGTACGGAAGAGCACGCCTTGATCGCCAAAAAGACATCTAGCCTTGTCTCCCAGGCGACTTGCCGGTTTACCAAATCAGAGACGACTTACGGATATAGAGCTATCAGGGGAAGAGCAAGATCATACAAAAGATGTTTTTCATCCGAACTCCTAAACAATCATGACGTTATATCCTTCGGCTAATCGAAACTGCCATTGGCCCTCAATCTTCCAAAATAAAAAGGTATATCCGTCAATACGTAAATCGTCAAAATATTTGTATTTAATCAGTACAAGGGCTCGCGTACGATCTGGGTTCAAGGCTACCTCTCCAAAAGTTAAGTCGATCGGAAGCTTCTTCTCCGTCTCCCAAATCTTATCAACGACTCTATGGATGGGGAAATAGGACTCATGGCTTCCCGGTCTTGCTTCCACATCCCGCTGATAATATGACACTTGGTGGCCCGGTTTGACCGGCTTCCCTTTTTCGGTGTTTTCAAGGACCATCCAGGGGGTAAGACGTTCAAAGGTGGCCATAAACTCCAGAACGAGCTCTCGGATGGCCTCTTCATCCGGCATCTCCGGAGGTTGCGTAAACTCGGGTCCGCCCCGGTTGAGCCAGTCCATAGCCCCCTCATATTGTAGAAAGGCCTTGTCGAAGTCTCTTTGCGGGTAGGGGGCATGCTCCGGCGAGGCCATTACAAGCTGATCTTGCCAAAATTGGAGATACGGGAGATACTCCGATTGGCCTGCAAGGACTTTAGGAATAAAGGCCCGGTTGAAACCTTGTCGCGGTATCGGGAGCTCCTTTTCTATTTCTACATAATCCTTACACCTTGGGTCGGTGAGGTTCACCACATGAAGGCAGACTTTTAGCCTTGCCAGCATGGTTACGTCAGAGCGATCAAATAAGAGATCCATTAGCTCAGTCGACCCTCCATCCTCAAAATACATCAGGGTCTCTGAGATCACTCCGACGTCCCACCCGTCCCCTTGTTTTATGGCCTCCTTCAAGCGAGAATACAGGACCGGAATCATCTCATCTCCAAGACGAAAGAGCTGAAAAAGGCTTTCATCGTGATACTTCTTATAATTATCCCGATCAATGAGTCGGTCCACCAGTTGCTCTTCTCTCGTCTTCTCACTCAACTCCTCTGCATGCCCCAGAGATACCGACAGGCTGGCGAACACAAAAACTAGAACCAAGATCCTTCTCATCATTATTATTCCTAACCAGTTGTAAGTTTTTCGCCTTGGGCTAATCGAAACCGCCATTCCCCCTCAACCTTCCAAAATAAAAAGGTATATCCGAACCAGCCATTTTTCTCATACCGACGATACTTAACAAATGCAAGAGCTCGTGTACGATCCGGGTTAAAGGCAATCTCTTCAGAAGTTAAGTCAATCGGAAGCTTCTTCTCCGTCTCCCAGATCTTACGAACAACTCTATTGATGGGAAAACGGGACTCAGGGCTACCCGGTCTTGCTTCCTCATCCCGTTGATAATAAGATACCCGATGGCCCGGCTTGACTGGTTTCCCTTTCTCCGCGTTTTCTAGGATCAGCCAGGGAGTCAAGCGTTCAAAGGTGGTCATGAACTCTAAGATATATTCTCGGATGGCCTCTTTATCCGGCATCCCCGGAGATTCCTTGAACTCGGGTTCACCCCGATTAAGCCAGTCCATAGCCCCCTCATATTGTAAAGAGGCCTTATCGAAGTTTCTTTGGGGGTGGGAGGACTGATTGGGCGGGGCAATTTCTAACTGATCTTGCCGCGATTGGAGGTAAGGGAGATACTCCGATTGGCCAGCAAGGACAACGGGGATAAAGCCAAGGTCGAAAAACCTCTGCGGTATCGAAGGATCCTTTTCTTCTTTTACATAGTCTACATACTTCTTACACCTTGGGTCGATGACGTTCGCCACATGACGGCAGTGCTTATATCTGCGTTCTTCTAAGTATGTGATCTGAGGATTACCCAAAATAAGATCAATTGCCTCATCCGGTCCGCCATCTTCAAATAAAACCAAAGCCTGTGCCAATCCCAAGACTTTGTAAGAAACCTTGATATTATCTGCCTTCTTCAACTCCTCCTTGAATCGTGAGAGGAGATGTGGAACCACCATATCTCCGACACGAAATATCTCCTGAAAGCCAACAGGCGAATCGTTAGATCCACCACCGAGGAACCCATCCACTAGCCTCTCTTCTCTTGTCTTCTCAATAAACTCCTGCGTATGCCCAAAGTAAGGAACCAGAAAGAGGCTAACGGAGATCATTCCTAGTACAAAGAGGATCAAGATCTTTCTTTTTATTTTCATCGGTTCCTTTTGGGCTAAGCCATACCTTTTACGAATGAATATCTTTCACTCTGGTTCCTAACCAGTTGACCATAAGCCATGGATAGACACAGGGATACAAGTAAACCATTACTACCAGAAACCCAATATTAATCATCCATAGATGGGCCGATCTTTATCTATCGGTTTCACAACAAACGCTTCGCCCTCTGAATCAACCGTCCACTCATTTGGCCCAAGGGGTGTAAAATAAGGGGCCAATTCCTGGATGAGATGCTCACTAAAGTCGAGTGCCTGCTGAATGCGCTGACCGAAAACCGCCCCCAACCATGTTCCACCCTTGACTTCAACGCGAAGCCATTTTTCTTGGACTTCTACGGTCAAGATCAGATCAAGATCACTTAATGCGTCGGTTGCGGCTCGGAGAGCATTATCGAGCGTTCGCCCATTTGTCTGGGAAGAGACTGAGTCCGAGTTCCAGTCTTTCGTCACTTGTCGTTCTGCCGGAGGAAGCTTACTGAAATCCCCTAAGCAAAAAAGGTTAACGCGGCTCATTTCGAGCTGATACCATGACCGAAAACCTCCACGATCGGTTTGTTTATAAGGCCAATAGTCCATTATCAGGTTCTCGAAATAGGCGAGCACCCATAGTTCCCCCACGCGGGCCTTCATCTTTGGCCTCAGCCAGCGCCGTCGAATATGATATTCTGTCCCCCCCCTAGCTTGCAGAAGCCTTTGAAGATCGCTTGCTAGAAACCAATACCGCCGCAAGAAACATATAAGGACCCCCATAAAAAGTGAAACCCACGCGAGCAAGGTCAGAGCTTCCTCTTTTTGGGGCGGAGCCGACTGAAAAACTACTAAAACAGCAAACAAAAATATTGCGAGGCCCATAAAGACTACGAACCAAAATATCATTTGAAACCATAGGTCTAATGCAGCTACGTTCTTTCCGCGCCAGTCCATTTATCCAACTCCTATTAGATCCGGTGCCGGTCCAACGGCATAGATCCTCCTCCGGTAAGGCCATAGAAGACCTGTGGAAATACCTCCATACTAAACAATTTACGATACCTGCCAGAATGACCCGCTTGGAAGAGCGGGGATGGATGCTGCCCGGAGCAAAACAGAGGCAAAACTTTTTGGTTCAAAAAGCCCCGTCCGGAAGGGCGGGGTTCTTTACTTCTGACAGATGCATCCCAAGCGCTTTCTGTCGATAAACTACTATTATACCAGGGGTTTATCTTTTGAGGGTTGCAGGGAACAATAATCCATCTTAGAAAGCGTTAACCTTGGAATGTTGAAGAGTTACTGATTATAGGAAGAAGGGAACAACGAATATGAGAGGTTGAGCGCTGAGGATCGGTGCGAAGGCGTGGCCCGACGAGAAGGATTTCGCCCGCTATGCGGGTTAAATCATACTAAACAATACAACCAGAACCAAAGAAGCATAATACATGTTGAGATACTTTTTATCTCTTGTGCTTAGACCGCCATATTTATTGGGAAATAGATAACGACGACTGAAGGAAACGAAATAAAGAAATACCTTTCCGGCAATGACAAGTTGTGGCACAAATAGACCTATCGCGTAGACCATCATTATCCCGCCCATAACGTCACCACTGCACCTGAAATCAGTCATAATGCAGCCAAAAGAAAAGATGGCAACATAAACGAGATTATTGATAAACCCCAGACAGAACATCCGAGGCTTAATACATCCAGAGACTATTTTATTGTCTATTTCTTCCAACAGCATGGGGCGATTCTCTATGTTATTGTTTAATCTGAGTGCTTAAATCCGAATTGACACACGCTCGAAGCGTGATTATAATTTAGCTATGAATAAGCGCCCTCCGTCAAAAAGACTATCTTCTATCTTTAGACTACTCCTTGTCTGTTTTTTTATCTGGGGGATTTGTCCCTGGGATAACTCTTCTGCGGTCGCCCAGCCTTTAAATGCGGCTCAAGTCCGGCACGGCCATCAAGAGGGAGACAATACACATCACGCCTCTGAGGGGGCCGAACATACCTGCTCCGGGTCGGTATCTGTTTTTAAACAGGAATCAACCTGGGGGGGAAGTTCTCTTAAATCTCTCCCTGAAAATTGTTCTTTTGTTTCAATCGTTTTTCTACCCCACCTTTATCAACCGTACCTTCTTTCGCTGCCCGTTTCAGAAGCCCCGGAGCTACCTAGCCGTTTTTCTAATCTTTATCAATTCAACTCATCCCTTCTTCTTTAGGACCCCTTTTCTAAGCCCAACGAAAGAGCTTCCGGATAACCGTTCACCAACATTCCGGAGATTAATCCGCTATTTGAAAAGGAAGAGAGGGGATAAGATGAAAAATGTTATCATCACAATAGGTATTACCATAACAATTTCCACGCTTTTAGGTCTGACGGTGGTCTATGCCGGACTGTTTAATGTGTCCGCATCATGGAAAGATCCGGCGCTGGTCCGCTGGGTATTGGCCACCACACGGGAGAATGCCGTAAAAAGCCGTGCAGCCTCGATCAAAGTCCCGCCCATGAAAGGGGCGCAACAGGTTGAAGAAGGCTTCCGCAGCTTTCGTGAGATGTGTGCAAGCTGCCATACGCCGCCGGGCACTCCCGTATCACCGGTCGCCAAGGGATTGAATCCTGAGCCGCCGGACCTTGCCAGACGGGCCGAACAAATGTCTTCCGCCGAGCTGTTTTGGGTAATTAAAAACGGCATCCGGATGACTGGCATGCCAGCCTGGGGACCGACCCACGAAGACGCCGAACTCTGGAATATCGTTGCATTTGTAAAGACCTTGCCTGAAATGAGCAGTGATGATTACCGGACACTGGATCAGCAAGCTCCAGAGGGACACGGCCATAGTGGCGGTGGACACAACGATAAAGGGAGTGAACCCGGTCTCGGTGATGATTCGCATCACGATGATTTTGGTGGCGGGCACACGCATTGATGAGTATAGGGGGTGTACTCTTAAAAACATAGGGCCAGAATATTAAGCAGGTGATTTTTCAAATAGGATATATGCCGAGAAATATGACCAGCACCATTTCTCGTTAAGGAAGCCTCTATTTCCCACATTTCAGATTGAAGAGTTAGGTTTGTGGATGTGGTTCAAAAACCGACCTCTCAGAATGCCCCAGGATCGACGATCTCAAACCGTCTGATGGGGTAGGACCCCAATTTCCATCATTATATATAGGGGGAAACCGTCGATGGCTAGCGCGAGACCCATCCACCCGAAATACTGCGTTATCGGTCTTTTTGTCTCCTCACCGTACGGAAGAGTACGCCTCGATCTCCAACGAAGACCTCTGCCTTGTCTTTCAGCCGACTTGCCGGTTTCCAAGATCTCCGTCAATTCACCCCAAAATACAAACTACGCCTTAAACCCCAAAACCTTCTGAAATTGCAATTCAAACGATTCTTCGCTTTATAGACCACTACTGACCAACTCATTTACAACTTCAGCCGGCAACGGTGATTTCAATCCGTGTAAAATTAATTTCCTTTCAGAGCATTATAGACTATCCCATAACGTCGTTTATGAGATATAATAGGTCCTTCATAACAAAAGGGCCTTTGTATGACCGAAGACTTTCCAATCCAAGCATCCAAACCTTTTTCACAGCTCCCATCAGTCCTGGCCGATCTGGGTGAATCTGCACAGCGGGTCTTTCTTGAGTTCTTTACCGCACAGATCAGAAACGCGAATACACGCCAAGCCTACCTGCGCAATGTCTGCCGGTTTCTGGATTGGGTTGAAAGCAGAGGCGCAACGCTTCCAGAGATGAAGGCGATGCATGTTGCCCTGTACATCGAGCAGCTCGGGAAACCGAAAGCCGACGGCGGCCAGGGTTACTCTGCCCCGACGATCAAACAGCATCTGGCGGCCTTGCGGGTCTTTGGGGCCTTCCTGGTGATCCGGCAGATCGTTCCCGCAAATCCGGCCGCCGATGTCCGGGGACCGAAACATGTTGTGACCACCGGCAAAACACCCGTCATGACAGGAGAGGATGCCAGGGCTTTATTTGCCTCAATAGATACCTCCAAACCCAGCGGACTACGCGACAAGGCCATAATCGGGGTCATGGTCTACACCTTTGCCAGAATATCGGCTGTCTGTGATCTGGATATAAGCGACTACTATCAGGTTGGACGTCGAATGATGTTCCGGTTTCAGGAAAAAGGTGGACGCCACCATGTCATGCCCGCGCACCACACGGCCATCGAGTACATGGAAGCTTATGTGACTGCTCTAGGAGAACAAGATGGGCCGCTTTTCAGGTCCATGACCCGGAAACGAAATGGGTTCACCCGCAGACGGCTTGATCGCCGGGAGGCCCTGGCGATAGTAAAGCGGCGCTGCAAGGCCGCCGGCCTTGGAGATCGTTTTACAAACCATACCTTCCGGGCAACCGGGATCACAGCATATCTGAAAAACGAAGGACAACTCGAACACGCGCAGTACATGGCGGGCCACGCCTCCCCCAGAACCACAAAACTCTACGACCGGCGGGCACAGGAAGCCAGCCTGGATGAAGTCGAACGGATTATTCTGTAAGGATAAAAAGTCTCAAAACCGCCCTTATGTTGCCGTCACCTTTTTGCCCTTGAGACAGCGCTTACCCTTTTTAGAAATATCTATTATATGGTCAGCCGAAAAAACATGAATATTGATCTTCCCCAACTACATTCAAAAACTCATCAAGTGTTTTAACTGTAGGGACAGGTTCGTAGGAATGCCACTTTAGGTCTGCTCTTTGCCAATAGACTTTCCATAGTTTCTGCGCCTTAACATATGTGGCTTTAGCGACTGGTTGTTCAATTTTATTTGATGGATTATTCCATTGAGGCCGTATTTCAAAAACCTCAACACTTTGATTCTCGATTCGAAAACCAAGGTCAACTTCATTTCTAATATGAGCAGGTGGCCGATGTTTAGCCATAAATTTTTCAATGGCTTTTTCACACTTTTTAATTTCAAATTCACTTATTGCCATACGCCACTTTCTCCGATGATATTTTACACATTACGCTGAGCTAACCCGCCGCCCACAGACGCGACCCAAAGGCCGCAAAGTCTTGTGCAGTCGAGTTGAACAACTTTTTGCGGAGAACCTATTTAAGATAGACAAATGTGAAATAGTTATTGTTTTCATAATTTCATCGGCAAGACTGGAGATTTTTTTCCTAGAATCAATTTTGGGGAATTGCAACAAAATGGGCTCTAATTTGTGAGAAAGGATCCGAGCGATTTTCTCTACTTGTTTTTCCATTCAACCATGCCAAATTTTATGGCAAGAGACCTATTCTTCTTTGCCCATAGTAAACACCATTCATTGATGCCGAGAAATTCACTATACCCATGCAATATTTCAGGGAGAATTTCCTTTACTTTCCCGGTTTCTATTGCTCTTAATCGATATTGTGGAACATTAAGTTCTTTTGCTACCTCTTTAATGGTTTTTCCAGTTTTCTCTCTCACTTCTTTGAATGTCTGAGAAATAGATAGCATCCGAACCGTTGAATCGATGAGGCCCTTCGATAGAACCTGGTCTGCACCCTGAGGGAAAATGCCTCTCAAGTGCCGAGACATCTCCTCAACTTGATCATTTTCTAGTATTTGAGTTTTGCTCGTTATCCTCATGGAGTCATTCGGATTTGAAATATAACAATTGAGCTAACTCGCCGATCCTGAATTAAACTCGGACTGTCGAAGGGACCCTGAGCTCGAACTTAGCAAGGATCAGTCAAAATGACAATTAAAAAAAGAAACCTCAAAAACTGAACCTCGTTGTTGATATCGGAAAGAGCCAACTCGGTCAAAAAGTAAAATCAGTAAATAACCGAAATACATAAAACCGTCCCTAACTGTCGAACCGTTTCTTCCCGAAATACCCCCCTCTTGCTCTGAAAAATAATTTCGATAACTTGAACCGTTACAACATTATCCTCCTGATATTTTCCTATAGACAGAACAACCTTAAGGTTGTATGATGATGTTGTTAGCCAGTGCCCATAGTGGCCCCATCTCAGTGCCCTCAGTGGCCTTTCTATAAAAGGAGAAAGATATGAAGGGCAAGGAGTTGGTCAGGTTATTAAAAGAACATGGGTGAGCACTTGATCGCGTTTCAGGATCGCATCACATCATGGTCAAAGAAGGCAGGCGTCCTGTTCCGATTCCGGTACATGGAAATAAAGACCTGAATAAAAGTTTGCTCCATGGGATCTTAAAAGAGGCAGGAATAAAATGAAAGTTATCTATCCATTTCGGATCTGGAAGGAAGAAAAGGATTACCTGGTCCAAGGGTTTAAGCCATTGGAGAATGTCCTGACCTATGGTGAGAGCATCGAAGATGCCTTAAAAAATGGACGGGAGGCCCTGACTGGAGTTTTAGGAGCCATGTTAGATAATGGCCAGCTTATCCCTGAACCCCCAAAAGTGAGAAAGGCAAAAGGTGTCTACGAGATCGAACCGAATCCTTCTGTAGCGATTCCGATCCTCGTGCGCAAGGCACGTGAAGAGGCGGGGTTGACGCTCGTTGATCTGGCCGAGAAATTGGGCGTGACCTATCAAGCTGTTCAGAAATGGGAACGATCAGGCACTAATCCAAAAGTGGCAACCCTGAATCGGGTTTTAGAGGCGTTGGGGAAGCGGCTGGAATTGGAAGTGGCATAATGAAACGATCCATGCCGCCTCCCTTCTCCTCCAGTGTAGAAATTGTTGACTATCATTAAAAACCACCTGGAGTAACGAATGGTTAGGATACCGACAAATAGAGCGCCAACCCATCCTGGGGAAATGCTTCTTGAAGAGTTCTTAACCCCAATGGGGATCACTCAGAAGCAGCTCTCAAAGGAGATCCGTGTCCCCTACCAGCGGATCAATGAGATTGTGAATCAACGAAGGGGTGTTACCCCTGCAACAGCGCTAAGGCTCTCGAAGTTTTTTGGCACTTCGGAAGGTTTCTGGATGAACCTCCAGCTTCGCTGGGATTTATACAGAGCCAGCCGTTCCGAGGCCAATGCATTAGCAACCATTCGGCCCTACCGTTTGAAAGCATCGTAAGCCGCGCATCAGTATTGAGAATATAACTTCCCCTTACCCCCTCCCAACACATCGGCATTATTTTAGGAAGCCCACTTCATATTTAATTTGCGGTTGTGAACAGCGCAATCACGAAGATAAAGATTGATCAGGCTCTGATAAGGAATACCAGTACTTTCTGCCATAGACTTGAAATAAGAAACGGTGTCAATGTCCAACCGCATCGTTACAGGTTGCTTGAGCTGTTTGATGTAGGGGTTTTTTCGGCCTTTCATTTTTGAAAAATCATAATGGTCTCTCATTTTTTTAACCTCCGATATTCACGTTCCTCATCCTTATCCGCTTTCCTTGCTGAAATAACTCTAATAACTGTCTCACTCTTCCGGAAGCAGTGGCATACAACGAGGACCCGTAACCTGAAACTCATTCCAAATAGAATGAAGCGGTCTTCATCATCCGAATGGTCCGGGTCGAAGAATTGGACTGCGTTCTCATCATGGAACACTGCACGCGCCTCATCAAAAGAAACACCATGTTTTTTGATGTTACTCTTCTCTTTCTTACGATCCCATTCAAACCGCAACTCAGACATATTTACATTGTACATATGATATAGAAATTGATCAAGAGGCTTTTTGCAGTCAAATAAGAACTGCTCGTGCCAACGAATGGAACTGTCCCGCTGTTTGGTAGCGCTCTAGCAAATTTGGATCTTCGATTGAACCGTGGATCGGGTGCAATGCATTGATACTTATGTTCTCTTCCTCTTTGCACGTAGGGACGCATCAAAACCCTTCTGTGCCCAAAAAGTTAAATCCTCTGAGTTGTCGATGGATTCTTCAGGGGCCATGTAATAAGACATGAAGCATTTCTTGCCATTTTTTATATAAGAAAATCGAGTCAAACCCCTTTGCTCGAATATTTCTCTACTTTTCTTATCTGCCTTAATATAAAGCGTGTCATCCACAACTATCGCTGAAATGAGGCCATTGAGATAAATTCCATGCCCTCCAAACATAGCTTTGGCTCTTACAGTACCGAAGCCTTCCAACATTTCCAATAAGTATGAAACAAATTCGTCAGACCTACCCATGAAATTATTCCGTCTCTACCCGCTCCCAACACATCGGCCCATCGTTCTGTGGTGAATTGACTGCTTTTGAAACCGGATAATAGACCATCTCATGATCGGGATAGGGGAAAAATCCCCTGGCCACCTCATCCAGAGGAACACCCGGATCCAGCCAGGGATCGATTCCCTCCGGCCTTAAAATCACCGGCATTCGATTATGCACCTTCTTTAAGAGCGGATTGGCCCATGTCGTCAAGATCGTATAAGACCGAAGCGGCCGCCCTTCGGCATCCCGCCATTCATCCCAAAGCCCCGCAAAAGCAAAGGGAGCTTCTGATTTCATCATAATCCGCATCGGTGTCTTTGACTTTCCATCCTCTGATTTTTGCCACTCATAAAACCCGTCCGCCGGAACCAGACAACGCCGCTTGTTCACCAGGCGACGAAAGGAGGGCTTCTCATCGACCGTCTCACACCGGGCATTGATCATCTTGTTTCCGATCTTCATATCCTTGGCCCAGGAAGGAATCAAGCCCCACCGATAAAGATCCAGCACGCGGGTCCCTTCTACATTAAGAATGACCGGAGCGAGCTGAGACGGAGCAATGTTATAACCTCTTCCTGCCGGGGAAGCAGGCTGATCTGAACCGTGACCAAGACCTAAAGAAGACACACCAAAAAAAGAGAGGATTGTTTTAAGGGAGTTTGTTTGAGAATAGCGACCGCACATGTGGTTTGCTTTGCTCTCCAGAATCTACTACGAATGCCTCATGCATTCAATGGACACGATTTTCCAGAACATTTCTCTCTCACCGTATAGACACATACGCCTCCGCTCAAAACAACCTGGAAAATTCCGTCCCTCAAACACCTTAGTCGCTCTCGCTACGATTCAACTTTTATATGATTAAAATCCCAACAGAGACCATATATGAACCTCTAGCCCTGAACCAAAATCAATGCAGTCTAAACCGAGGAGTCTAAACCGATAGATATTCATCGAGGAATTTCCGTGGCTTAATAACTGTAATCCCCCTAAACCCGGACACCGCTAACAATTGTTTGTCCCCACTGATGATCCATTGACATTTACAGGAAATCGCACATGCTAGAAACTTGTCATCATCAGGATCTTTGCAGACAGGTTCAGATAAAGAAGGGGCCGAAACGATTTCTGCTCTGATGGTCAATAAGTCCAGGATTGGTTGAATATTAATAGACGGGAAATCACCGGACAATTCTTCTCCGACCCGTTGGTATTCCTCAAGGATTTCCGGAGAGACATTTAATTTTACTTTTCCATCTCGCCATGCTTCAAGGATTTGATAAGGAGGACCGGCAAAGAAAACACCAGAGATCAAAACATTAGTGTCGAGGATGATCCTCACTTCCGATTTCTCACCTTAGCAATTGCCGCGGTGATATCCGACTTTTTCAATCCTGCTTTTTTGGCTTGTTTTCGTGCATCGGCAAGTAACTGATCGAACTCTTTCATGGATGGAGGGGAAATTGCTTTTAGGATCACAACATCATTATCCCCCACGACCACAAATTGAGCCCCGGTTTTTAACTTCAGCCGCTTACGGATATTCTCCGGGATAACCACTTGCCCTTTAGAGGACATCTTTGTTGTCGCTAAATCTGACATCGCATCGCTCCTGTCATTAAAGCATCTTACTAGTAAGATTATAGTATAGAAGCGAGGACTTAGCAAGAAAGAAAAGAACTCGCTATGTGTAGTCAATCCTTCAACTACCGACAAATACCGGCCTTGTGGCCTCTGTTTTGGATTGCCGCTGTCCTAGGGAAGAGATTGTGGGGCCACGCCCCCTCACAGCGTTTTTTTCAAAACAGTCGAGGGCTTGAACCTGATTGATTTTGATGCCTTGATCTTAATCGTCTCGCCCGTCTGAGGGTTACGGCCCTTCCGGGCTTTCCGCTTTGTTAAAGTAAACGTCCCAAATCCAGGATAACTAGTCGTCCCTGAAAAACATATAACATATTGATATTATTGCTTTATATATTCAACAAGGTGTGTCATAATCACCAGGAATTGGCCTAAAACCTTCAAAAAGGTGGTGATTTATGCGACCAAAAGAATCGTCTCAGGGGCATTCCCAGGGTGAGTTGTACCGATCAGGTCTTGAACAGATCTTAAGCCACAGACACCCGCTGTATCTCTTGGCGAAGCAGATGGACTGGTCTGTATTTGAGCGGGAATTCGGCCTATTGTATGTCGAGAAAGTCGGCCGTCCGGGTTTGCCGGTTCGCCTGCTTGTCGGCCTGCACTATCTGAAATACACCTTTAACGAAAGCGACGAATCGGTTGTAGATCGGTTTATAGAGAACCCGTACTGGCAATACTTTTGTGGACTTGAATACTTCCAACATGAGTTTCCCTTAGATCCGACCTCACTTGTGAGATGGCGGAAACGGGTTGGACCCGGCGGGATGGAAGCCATGTTGAAAGCAAGCATTGAGACGGCAAAGCGCGAGAAACTTTTGAAGGGACATCACATAAAGCGTATGAACGTGGATACGACCGTACAAGAGAAAGCGATCGCCTTTCCGACGGATGCCCGGTTATATCACAAGATGCGTATGGCTCTGGTTCGAGCGAGCCAGGATCGGGGCATCGCATTGCGACAGACGTACAAGCGCCTGAGCAAGTTAGCATTACAGAAGCAAGGACGATACAGCCATGCGCGTCAGATGAAGCGAGCGAGAAGGGAGACGAAGCGGCTCAAAGTGTTTCTTGGATGTGTGACCCGAGATATCGAGCGAAAGATCAAGGACCCGGATGAAAGATTAGAAGAACTTCTTGGACTTTCTTATCGGTTGATGAAACAGGAGAGAAAGGACAAGGGCAAGTTGTACAGTATCCATGCCCCGGAAGTGGAATGTATCTCAAAAGGAAAAGCACACAAACGATATGAGTTCGGCTGCAAGGTCTCGATGGTGACGACATCGAAAGGCAACTGGATTGTCGGTATCGATGCCTTGCATGGAAATCCATACGATGGACACACCTTCAAACAAGCAATGGATCAGACAGAACGGATCACGGGTAAAAAGCCGGAACATGTATATAGCGATAAGGGATACCGTGGGGCAGTGGAAGTCCCCGGGACAACACTCCACCTGACGAACAAGAGGAAGAAGCGTCTGACCCGGTCGCAATGGCGCTGGCTCAGACGGCGGTCAGCGATTGAACCGGTCTTTGGTCACCTTAAATCGGATAACCGCTTGGAGAGAAATCATCTACAGGGTAAAGAAGGGGACCGGATTAATGCGATTCTGTCCGGATGCGGCTTTAACCTGAGGAAGCTGCTGACAGCTTTCTGTGTCTATATTTTAAATCGGCTTATTGGGGCTTACCGAAGCAGGAAAAGCGATAAACCACCCCTGATTCTAAATCGAGGGTGTTCAGAATTTTGTGTCAGAAAACCCAAGCTGATATGATCAGCTGAAAAAGGAGGACTGACATGAAAAAAGAAGACACTGAATTTGATTTTGAAAAGGCCCTTAAGGCCATACAAAGCGGACAACCGCTCCTCGGGAAAGAGGGCATACTCACACCGCTGATCAGGGATCTAACGGAAGCAGCACTTGAAGGAGAAATCGATTCCCACCTTGGACAAGAGATTGCGGCGAACCGTCGTAATGGGAAGAGTAAAAAGACAATCAAGGCGCTTAATGGTAATTTTGAGCTGAACACCCCTCGAGATCGGACCGGGACCTTTTCTCCTAAATTGGTCAAGAAACACCAAACCACACTCAGTGACGAGATTGAGCAGAAAATAATTGCCCTCTATGGGTTTGGGATGAGCTACAAGGACATCTCCAGCCATCTTCAGGAGATGTACGGGCTGGAGATCTCAAGCGGGACACTGGCCGCCGTGACCGACAAAATCCTTCACACCGTCCGGCAGTGGCAAGCTCGTCCATTGAAATCAGGGCCTCGCTTAACTTCGGCTTTTTCAGGGACGACTAACTACACCGGCCTTCCTTCTTGACTGTTTTCCGAATCGTCTCAAAGGTCTCTTTAAGAATCGCATCAACCTGCTTTTTACTTACTTCTGTTTTCGTACTTTTAGAAACAGATTTTGAAATCTTCTCGAGTAGAGTGGCTTTGGTCATGTGGGTTTCTCCTATTATTATGTAACGGTTGAATCTACTGCGAGTGCCTCATGCACTCAATAGAAATGATTTTCCTGAACATTTCTCACTCACCGTATAGACACATACGCCTCCGTTCAAAACAACCTATAAAACCCCGTCCCTCAAGCACCTTAGTCACTCTCGCTACGATCCTATATTTTGCAGGTGCTTACCCGGCTTTTCCTCCATGCCATCGTTTTTGCGGTGCTCATAATCCTCACGTATAGACCCGCACGCTGCTATTTCTCCGCTCCTCGTGCCCTGCCCTGAAGAAAATTTTACTTAAGCGGAATATTTAAAAACGGCATTTTTCAAGCACTCAAGAACTGAGGATTGATCTTACAAGTCAACAATTTTGAGGATTTCGATAAGAAATCAATGGCCGAGTAGAATGTCATCAAGTCGGCGTTCAGCATCCTCGTAGCCTGGCATTACAGGTACATGAGCATGGGCATACTCCTCTGCCGTAACGGCATCGGCGAGTTGGTCAATGTCTGAATACTCTACAACAACTCTTGCAAAGTCTGAGTCGCTAGAGTCCGGCGTAAGACCAAGAAGGGAAGGCATTTGCAAAGGGAGCGCGCATCCCGAGAGAACTCGTTGTTTCAACGCTTCAACTTGAACGTCCTGGTCTGGTAGATGACGTGCTTGGCTTCTGATTGCCTGGCACGCATGACGTAGTACCCTCCTCGTTGTAGTGCGATGACCTAAAACGAAAAAAGTGATATCTTCATGGCTAAAGGCGTATTCGCATCGCACCTTTTCGATGGCAGCGATTTCTTTCCTTGACGGCCGGATTTCCTTTAGCAGAGAAGCTGCCCATTGAGGCGTTCCTAGAAAATGATCGAAAATGCCCATTATCGCCCCTTCCTGCCTCCAACTTTATATCATATTATTTGTATGGTATCCAAAAAATTAGAAAACAATAAATATGATGATCCCAGTAGAAATACATGTGATTCCATGCGAAGCCATTTTGTAATAATTGTGGACAGTCTCTAAATTATTACAGTTATAATTCAGAGTTAGGGTTAGATGCCCAGGTAAAGACCAATGATGGCCATCGCGATGTAAATAGCAAGCCATAAATACGCTCCGGCACCACCTTGTTCTTCCCAGTTACCTTCCTCAATCATTTTCTTTCGTGTTCCGAACCATACGAAAACAAGAAAAACAGCCGTAAAAAGGAGAAAAGTTCCCATGAAAAGCAAGGCCCCTGAATTAGATCTATTTATTCATTAATGGCTAAGAACATCCTGGGAATGCACACTGATTTCCAGATCTAGCGAATAAAGCTCTCAATGCATCAGTTTTCGGAGTCAACAGAACCATGCTGATACTTCCTTGAATGAATAACGATGCAAATGCAGCCACGCACCATGCAAAGACTATTTTTTTGTCAGGTTAATTCGTGAACTACGCCTTCATAATTTAATCGTGATCTTGTTGCAACAATCGAGCTAGTCGAGGGTCTCCGTGTTTGACCGCACTCATTTCGTTATATTTTTCTAGGCCAGTATGTCCTTCTCCTCGAACGGTCATTCCAACACCAAGTTCTATTTGTCGTTTCTCGAGAATCCAAATTGCCTTCGATACAGCGGGAATGGCCTCCTTATACTTCTTGGCAATCTCGAAGACGTCTTTTGTCGTAAGGTCAGATATGATGTAACGGTGAATAACTCTGTTTCTCATTTGATATAGGGATTCTAGTCGCTCAAAGAGATTATTCCTTATGACTCCTTCTTTTAGAGATCTGCGAAAGATAGATCTCTCGGAAACAATTCGATCTTTATTGGTTTGGTCGACTAAATCCCGTGGGATACTGTCAGACTTAGTTTTAATTTGATGTTGCAGAATCAGTCCTACGCGGAGAATACCATCTAGCAATGCGGCAGAAAGGCAAATAAACTCAACCAGGAAACCACTTTTCTCCGCTCGTTTGGCCAGTTGAGCAGTTGCCACATATCCGTTCATGAATCGAAAAAAGTGGTCAGAAGACATTTAAAAGCAATCCCCGCAATCTAACCGAGTGAACTCAGACCCTAATTCAAGTTTCAAAGCTTGACCCTGTCGCACTACATGCCATTCTTGGCGTTCTACTCCAGACCATCGAATTCGAATTTCTCATCCATGTACGTGGGGACCACCTCCACGAGACGGGATGGAACACCAAACTCAAAAACGAACCTGTCAACGATGGATTGATAGTTGGGATTTACTATCAGTACACGAGGTGGTACAGACCTTCTCGAAAATGCCTTCAGGAAGAGATCTCGACTTTGGGTATCTGTTGTGGGGAAGGAGTAGCCGTATACGTGAATCTCGTCCGCCCCCGCTATGCGGTCTTCCGCAGTCTGCCAAAGTGTACCGAACAGGCCGCCGAAAAAATCGTATCGCTTATTGCTTATCGGTGGGATGATCAAAGGTAGCGACACAAGGCCAGACTTGCCGAACTGCCCTTTTGGCATAAAGGGGCCGCGTGGTATGACGGCTAAGATCACACGGCCTTCCCCTGCGGGCTTACCGGGCAACGGAAGGTTCGGCGGGTAGTACCCGTACGAATACGGCTGGTACCCTGCCATGTAGCGGCCATCGTAACAGTCATATGGTTCTGCTGTATCTCGGTATACGAAGAAATCATCAGGTCTAGTGTCATGTGTGAAGTCGATCTGAAAGTCTCGGTTCAAAACCGTGTAGCTCGTCAACCAATTCGTCGAACCGTGGAGTTTGAGGATATGCGGTGAGGCCGACTCAGAGCGGCTGACGATTTTTGGTTTTTGCCAAGAGCCGTCATAGATCGCCGATGGGCAGATAAGGTAGCCCGTTTCTGGTGACCAGTCAGTTTGCTCGTCTAGTGCACGGTCCATTAGAGTGTCCCAGTTGAATGTTATGATGACATCATCAGGGGTGAGTCGCGTTACTAGCCTCTCGTGCAGTGTTGATGGCGGACCGTTCTGGATTTCGTTCAACACAGAGACAAATACGAAGACAAGTTGAGTACTGACCGACAATAGTCTGACGGCTTCGAGTCGGTCGCGTACACTTATCGCCTCGGCAAGCTTTGCCTCGATTTCGCTATGAAACGCTTCGATGTCTTCCCTGAAGGTCACAAAGGCTTCAGGTTCCTGATGCCTAGTTCGCACAAAGTAGTTAACGACTTTCCCTATTCGTACGAAGGGGTTGGAGCTGATTGCGAGCTTATTGAACGTCGGGAAGAAGTCGGTCGATATTGGCATCTTGACACCAGTAGGGGACCGATCGTAGCTCTTCGATACTCCCGCACCGATCACGATTGCACGACTAGGCACAACACCTCCTGAGATTCTAACACCTCTATCCAGCTGCGCGGATTCTTGCATCGGATGATTAGCAACATTATATGACATTTAGCTGGGACCATAAGGCCGGGTGTCATCCAAAGTGATAATCGGACCATCTTGATCAAACGGGACTACCTTCTTCCCAATATTCAAGTAATTAAAATCAGCTTGCGTCAAGATTTGAAGTAACTTTAGATCAAGTGATTTTCGCTTGTCTCGGCCACCGAGTAACTGTGAACGATTGAGAGCAAATGCTGCAAAGTCCGCAAGCTGGATAGGCACAATGCTAGAGGATTGAGCGAAGCATACTAACCCGTCACAAAAAACCTTTTCGAATGTCGGGATCTTTATTCCAACCCCTGTTTTCTTATAGCTTTCGTCAATGAATACGCGTGCTTTAACATTCGGAAACTCCGAGGTTTCCTCCATAAACCATCTGAGACAGATTAGTAGAAAGAATAATGCCGCGTCTTCTTCACGAGTGAGATCGAACTGTGGAATACGCTCAGGTATTCGGCCAGCAAGCCTCTTTCTGACGTCAGCTAATGTTTCAGGATCAAAAGTTTGTACAATAATTGGAAATTGATATTGCGAGAAGATAGAGGCCATTAATTCAAATAGCATTAATCTAATTTGTAGATCCACACCTTTAAATTCTTTCCGGCCTGAGTAGATATCTGTAAAATGGAACTCTGTGGCACCGGTTGCCTCTTTAAGAGTATGTAAGGCTCTTTTGAATTGCTCAAGTACCTCAGCCATTTGGTATGGTGGAACAATAACTGCCACCCAGGTCTTACGTCCGGAAAGGTAGTTTGGTGGCGTATTGGCAAGGCCTGGAGAACCAGTGTCATCAATGAATATCCCATAGGCTCTCCCTGCGGCAAGTTCATTCATAAAATCTTGGTATTTAGGACGATTCATCCAATGTTTCCTGGTTTATATTAATTTTCTTCAAGAAGAGAGAATCTATGCGGTTGAATCAACTTTTTGTCAAATAATGCCCCGTATAAACGGCTGACGAAGCGGTACGGTCTGAATAAGAGCCCCTACATCGGCCTTGCGCAATTGTAGGGCTTTACTTCACAGTAAAGGAAAGGATGTTACCAATACGTGTTATAGCAAGCTCTCTGTTTTTAACGCGCTCTTCGACGGACACGCCTATCGTATTATATTGCTCAAGAAAGTGAATAAGGTTACCATCCCCACTATTTGTGCAGTGATATTCTTGCCATGCCTGATCAAAACTATTGCACTTGTTCCCACGCAAGATATACTTGAACTCATTGACAGCCATCGCATGTTTCTGGAATGCTCGATCCAAGAGAAAAAAGGCGTCGATCTTCTCCTTATTGGCACAAAGAATAGCAAGTTCAGTCTGGAATGATTCTCTCAATCTACGGCCAGCATCAAGTAAAAGCTGTCTATCCATGATTTTGACAGCACCGATATAGGTTCCAATAACACCGATAATGCCGCCCATACCAGCCCCAAAAAGAGTGGCCTCAATATTAGTCATTGGGTACTCATAGTTTTAGCGTCCATAGGCTCTGGAACAGTTGGAGCGTGTGGTCCGAAATATGATCATATATTTTCATACACATAGTCTACTGGTATAGCGAACTGACCCCTATAAGTCAATTGGCTTTAACTCTGAATATGTTCACCCCAACCGGGATCAGCACCTCCAGAGCTTCGCGTAAAAGGGCTTCATACTTCTCAAGAGTTATAGTCAAATCTGGTGCATGGGCTCTTCATTAAGCGGCGGCCTGATCTGATTCAATTATTTTAATAATTTCAATTCCATCTTTAAACGGAACCCCTTCAATGACTTTGGCCAGGTCGTTAAATCCTCGCAACTTT
>JAJDBV010000029.1 GCA_029261165.1 Nitrospirota bacterium
ATCCCAGGTGATGTTGTCGAATTACGGATACTGAATGCAGGTCGGGAAAGGACCGTCAGTGGATATTTTAATGACATCGACAAATTGGTAGCTGAGGCAACTAAATATGACGATAAAGTCCCCGCCGTTTATGTCACATTGAACGAAGTTAATCCTGCTCTACTGGCACGATCGGCAAATACTTTAAAACCTTTTGTTCAAAATACGACAAGCGACAATGAAATACAAAGACGTCGCTGGCTCCTCATTGATGTTGATCCCAAACGGCCCTCTGGGATTTCAAGCAGCGACTCAGAAAAAGCACTGGCAATGAAAAAAACTAAAGAGGTCAGGAGTTTTATGAAGGAGTTTGGCTTCCCCGATCCGATTTTTTGCGATAGCGGCAACGGTGGTCACCTTCTCTACTCTATTGACCTGCCAAACGATGAAGAATCTAAACTGCTTATTAAGAAATGTCTGGCCGCTCTTTCCCTGAAATTCTCATACAACGATGTTGTCATTGATGAGTCTGTTTTTAAGGCTGCTCAGATTACAAAACTCTACGGAACGATGGCTCGCAAAGGGAGCAATACAAAAGAACGACCTCATCGACGATCAAATATACTCGAATTACCAACGACTATAGAGATTGCCCCCGTCTCACTCTTGAATAAGCTGGCTGCATTGCTACCAGCAGCCCAAGAACATAACGGGGCAACAAATCAAAACAAGGGAGGATTTGACCTAGACCATTGGATCTCTGAGCATGGGTTATCGGTAGATTACCACAGCCCATATCAAGGAGGTCATAAGTGGGTGCTCAATCCGTGCCCTTTCAAGCCTGATCACACGAACGGATCCGCCGTAATTATTCAATATAGCAACGGCGCACTTTGTTTTGTCTGCCATCACGACTCCTGCAATGGCAACGGCTGGAGGAAACTTCGGGACATGCTTGAACCTGATAGGACTGATCATCGGGACGAAAATACACAGGATTCGATTCGTTCCTTTAAGGGGGAGGTTGGAAAAGAAACGAATTTTCATCCAATTAGTGCTGTAGAACTCCTCTCCCAACCTGATGAGCCAATAAATTGGATTTGGGCGACTATGATACCAGAGGGTGGCCTGTTTCTTCTGAGTGCCTTTATGAAAGTCGGCAAGTCGGAATTGGCTTATCGTTTAGCGGTTGCCGTTGCTCAAGGAACCCCTTTTCTTGGTATGGCAACAAGAAGGACGGGTGTCTTGATTTTAGCAGTAGAGGAACACCCACGGGACGTGAAAAGGAGACTTAAAAGGCTCGGTATGGACAAGGAAGACCGAATCTTTGTCCATCCAGGCAGACTTCAAAATTCGAGGGAAACTATCTCAGCGTTGAGGGATTTTATCAAAGAGAATGACATAGGTCTTGTTTTAATCGACACCCTAAGCCGCTTTTGGAACGTCAAAGATGAAAATGATAATGCGGCCATTATTAGGGAGGTATCCCCTCTCCTAGATCTAGCACATGAAATCAACACAGCGGTTGGGATCCTTGTCCATGACAGGAAAAGTGGCGGGGATGAAGGACGGAGCATCCGTGGAGCCTCTGCCTTATTTGGGCTCGTTGATCAAGCACTACTGTTAGACCGGACACAAGGAGGCACGAAGACACAAAGGTCTCTCAAAACTTTTGGACGTTATGCAGAAAGCCCAATAGAGCTGCTTATTGATCTTGTGGATGATGAATATCGTGTATTAGGTACGCCGGGGGAGTTGAGTAGAGAGGCCGTTCTTTCTAAAGTCCGCGATGTTTTAGGGCAAGAACCAAAAGTTATAAATACTCTTGTGAAAGAAACGGGGTTGAAAGAGAAAAAGATCCGGACGGCGTTGGAAGAGCTAAAGGAGAGGAAAGAAGCCATCCGTGAAGGTAAGGGAGTTAAGGGCAATCTGTATGCTTATAGGCTTCCACCCATCTCAGATTCGATTCGTTCCCAAGATACCCCTATAGGGGAAGAAACGAATATCGAAGAAATCGACCTTGTTGAGAGATAAATGAGCGTAATCACATTAACACCCACAAAAGCGATCAGATTGAAGTCTCCAGAGGGGCTTAAAGTTTACAAGCCGGGGCAGACCTTCAAGGCCGATCTTGAAGAGGCACAACCGTTCATCAACAAGGGTCTTTTGCGAAAGGTGGAGGTATCCACGCTTCGACTAACCGTAGGTCAAGTCGTTGAGTGGGATTCCCCAATCTTTGGCCGACTCACAGGCCGTGTTCAGAAGATCCAAGTGGATTACATAGTCCAAGTGCATCATCCTCTGACAGGAGATAATGCGGCTATTCCTATTGAATGGATAAAGAGGATCATTGAAGGGCCAGATGGTACGTAAGCATTTAGCCTCAGATATTATACCAATCGGCGATCAAAAACTTCCATCTCATGCCGATTACGCTGTTACCCTCCATGCAATAGAGCGTGATCTGAAGGCGATTACCGAGAAGGTAGAGTCCTTGAGATATACGCTTCTGGCAAAAGATAATGGACCCAATGATCTCTTTACTATCCTTTCCGGGAATACCTGTCAATTCCTTACTGTTCAAGAGCTATCACGGATTCTTAAGGTTGATCGGCGGACCGTTTACGGACTACGAAACCAAGGGCTACCTTCTCACCGAGTGGGTAAAGAACTCCGCTTTGACCCCCTTGAAGTGGCTGGATGGCTTAAAACAAGACATCAGGCATAGTTACATTTAAGTTACATAAACCCAAATAGTCTTTAATAACAAATGGTTGAACCGGCTCATGGGATTGACAATCCTCTGCGTTTAGCGAAATTTAGATATACTCGTTTACTTTCACAGAGCTGGATTCTTGCCCTACAATGGGCTTTCGACCAGTGGATCAATGTGGTCTGCCTGCTGCTCTGCCCAGACCAACCACTCACAGAGCTTGCTTCCCGGAGCAACCTGTCCATATTTCTCAAGAGCGAGGTCTCGAACCGCTTGAAGATAGTTCCGGATTTGATGGCTCCTTTGCCAGTCTTCAGCCGCCTTGATCAATGCCTGAACACGTGCTTGCTTTTCGCGTCTTTGCCGCTCCATCTCTTCACGCCGTTGCTGTTGCTCCTGTTTTTCCCGTTCCCATCGCTCCCATTTCAGACTTCTGGCCCGCAATACGACGGCCGCATTGATCAATCCAACAACGAACTCGGTTAGGCGATCTTCTAACTTTACACGTTTGCCATCGGACCAATTTTTACGCTTGCCATCAAGGTATTCATCAATTTGTAGTAAAAACCGGCCCGTGGTGCGAAGGTCGTACTCAGGCCTCTCGTCAAGTAAGGCGAATGAAAGCCGACTCTTACCGCGTCCTGAGGGAACAGTATTCTTGATTCGTTCAGATATTTCTCGCATTTTAAATTCAACTTTTTCACCTAGAATCGTAACAGTTGTCTTGTTGCTTTTGTCCTCCATTCGAGAGGCGGATACTTGGAACCCCCTCTTCTCCAGGGTCTTGACCAAAGCATCTGCTATTCGCAAGGCACGACTAAGTGACTGCTTGCTCGCCGACATATTTAAACATCTCAATCGGCGACAAGAAGGATTATCCCAAACATTGGGCTCTTCTCTAAGAATAAAGGCTGTCTCTTCTATGAGAGGATGAGGCGAATGAAGTGTACGTTTTACTTTAATACGGTTTTCATTTTGTACCTCGAAAGCAATCATCGCCTCAACCTCTGGATCTTTTTTCAGATCCACGTTGGGTTTTTCCTTTTTCCTGATTTTGATGGTCCCATTATTGGTCCCTTTACTTATGGGTAAAGGATTTTTTCTTACTGGCTTACCATGCGTCCGTTTCTCCCAGTGTCCGCGACCCGGAACAGGAATATCATGCTTCCGGCAGATTTTGGCAAGTCCTACATCAGACATCCCATAAATCTTTGCCAGCTTCGACATCGGCTGCGACCAGACTTGTTCGTAGAGCTCTTCCCTCTTTAGTTCGATTATGTCAGGTTCCATATAGATCTCCTTTTGAAAAATAAATCCTCAGGACATGATGAGGCTATTGACGTTTATTCATTAATTCATGTATTATATAATTAATGAGAGATAGAAAGGAAAAAGAAAACATGCACCCCACCCAGTTTTTACTGGACCAAGGAACGCATAAGAGACTAAGAATAGCTGCCATAGAGCAAGGGATTTCTATGGGGGAAGCACTTAGGGAAGCTGTTAATCTATGGCTCAAGACTAAACGAAAGAAGGGGTAGATCATGGCCACAAAAAGAGGCATGGGCTGCGTTTACAAGCGCGGAAACATCTACTGGATTAAATACTCTCATCGGCGAAAGGCTCATCTTGAATCGAGCCACTCCGATAAAGAAGCTGATGCTAAAAGACTCCTCAAGAAGCGTCTCGGAGAGATGGAAGGGGGAGGGTTTATCGGCCCTTCGGCTGACAAGGTCACTCTGCGGGAACTCTTGGAGGGCCTCGTAAACGACTACCAGGTTAATGCAAGGCGATCCACTGAAAAAGCGAAAAGAAGTAAGAGACATTTACTTGGTTTTTTCGGAGAAGCCAAGGCCATGGAGATTCGGACCGATCACATAAAGTTATATGTTGCCCACCGCCAGGCTGAGGACATAAGCAATGCCGAGATTAACAGAGAATTGGCTGCATTAAAAAGAGCCTACAATTTGGGAATAGAGGCTGAAAATATTGTCCGAAAGCCCCATATTCCGATGCTCAAGGAAAATAATATCCGAAGGGGTTTCTTTGAACATGGGGATTTTATCTCTGTCCGCAAAGCCCTGCCTGACTATCTCAAGCCCGTTATCACCTTCGGGTTTATTACAGGATGGCGGAAGAGTGAAATCCTCTCCTTACGATGGAATCAAGTGGATCTTCAAGGGCAGACTATTAGAATTGATCCCGGGATCACTAAAGGTGGAGAAGGGCGAACAATTTTCTTGGATGGTGAGCTAAGAGAAACTATCCAGATACAAGCCGAAGCTCGGCGACTTGACTGCCCTTACGTTTTCCACCGGTCTGGGAGGCCAATTAAAGATTTCCGCGGATCATGGGAAAGTGCTCTAAAGGCCACCGGCCTAAAAGGGATGCTATTTCATGATCTGAGAAGAAGTGCGGTGAGAAATATGATCCGTGCCGGCGTTCCTCAAAGCGTGGCTAAAAGGATTTCAGGACACAAAACGGATGAGGTCTTCCATCGCTATGATATCGTATCTGATGAGGATTTAAGGGAGGCTTCCAGGAAGGTTGAAGCCCACAATCGGGAGAGAACGGTTACAGCTACGGTTACAGTCGTTCCATTTAAGGGAAAAGAAGCGGTTGCCAGTAAATCATAACTTATTGATTTAATTGGTGCCGGAGGCCGGAATCGAACCGGCACGCCCCTTACGGTGCGAGGGATTTTAAGTCCCTTGCGTCTACCTAATTCCGCCACTCCGGCGCCGGTTATTTCCCAAAAATCATCCCCTTTTATCATTTTTTGCAAACTTTCGTCAAGAAAAGTGTGTTCTTTCAAAACACCATTCGCAGCGTGTTTTGTGATAAATCTGTTGCTTGTCCGATAAAGTTATCGGACCTCCCTTCGATAAAATCGATGGACACGGCCATATTTATGGTTGTTATTTGGCATATAGTTTGCTATATTCTGGTCAGGTTAAACGCATTACTGTAGATCCACAAGCTACGAAGTGGTCTACACTGTTGGCAAGGGCGCCGTCTACTGATAGAGATCCCGAATTAAAGGGGTTGCTCGTCGGGACGGCGCTTTTTTTGTTTTTATTCAGGGAGAATCCGGAAGAAAAATGGGAACAAGTTTGAGTGATACCGACACGCGAAAAAACATTGTCGTGATCGGCAATGGGATGGTTGGACAGCGGTTTTGTGAAAAACTGGTTGCATTAGATACCGAAAGGAAATATAAGATCACGACCTTTTGCGAGGAACCCCGTGCCGCCTATGACCGTGTCGGCCTGACCTCTTTTTTTGCACACCGTGATGCGGAAAAACTCATGTTGGCAAAGATGGCCTGGTACGACGCGCATGAGGTGGAATTGCATATCGGTGACCGTGCAAACAAGATTGACCGGAAGGCGCGTATTGTTTATTCGGATAAAGGAGTCGAGATCGCCTACGATATCCTGGTGCTGACCACAGGTTCTTATCCCTTTGTGCCCAAGGTTCCTGGAATTAATAAAAATGGTGTCTTTGTCTATCGCACCATTGACGATTTGGAGCGCATTATCGCTTACGGGGCAAAGATTAGGCGTGCCGCGATTCTCGGCGGGGGTCTGCTCGGTCTAGAGGCGGCCAAGGCCGCCCATGACCTGGGTCTCGAAACGCATGTGGTCGAATGCGCGCCCCGGCTTATGCCAAGAAATATTGATGATGCCGGATCAAGGATTTTGGTGCGCAAGGTCGAAGAACTCGGCGTCTCCATTCATCTCAACAAGATGCTGGAAGAAGTCATCGGAAACGGGGCGGTCGATGCAATACGTTTTACAGATGGCGGGTCGCTCGACGCCGAAATGATTATTGTCTCTGCCGGGATTTGCCCGCGGGATGAGCTTGCCCGTGATTGCGGCCTTGAGGTCGGTACGCCCGGCGGCATCGTGGTGAACGATCAGCTCCAAAGCTCTGACCCTTCAATTTATGCCATGGGCGAGGTCGTCCGACACCGGGAAGTGACTTACGGCCTGGTTGCACCGGGCTACGAGATGGCAGATGTCGTCGCGGCCAACCTTACAGGAGGTAGGGCGGCATTCACCGGCTCCGATCTCTCCGCCAAGTTAAAGCTCTTGGGTGTGGACGTCGCCAGCTTTGGAAATTATGAAGCCGACCCTCAGGAGGCCAAACCGCTCACCTGGGAAGATCCCTTTGATGGGATTTACAAAAAACTCCTCTTCAGTCATGACGGCACCCGTCTGATCGGCGGGATGCTGATCGGGGATGCCGATGATTACGGCCTCCTCGCCATGATGGCCAAAGGCGACGATCCCCTTCCTTGCAAACCCCATGAATTGATTCTCGGAAAATCCGGCGGTGCCTCTGTCCTGGGCGGTGTCGAGGCCATGCCCGACGCGACCCAGATCTGTTCTTGTAATAATGTGACCAAGGGGAACATCTGTACGGCAATTCGTGAGGGTGAACTCATGACGATGGCACAGGTCAAGGAAGCAACGACCGCAGGGACCGGGTGCGGCGGCTGCGTCCCCCTTGTGACCGACCTTTTTCAGGCCGAGATGAAGGCGGCGGGGGTGACGGTTAAGAACAACCTGTGTGAACACTTTGCCAATTCGCGCACGGAGATCTTTGCTTTAGTCAAAGTGAAGCAACTCAAAACCTTTGATGAGATTCTTACGATGTGCGGAACGGGTGATGGCTGCGAGATCTGCAAACCGGCCATCACGTCGATCCTGGCGGGGATGTGGAACGAAAATATCATGGAACCCGAACACCAGACATTACAGGATTCGAATGATCGCTTCCTGGCCAATACACAGAGAGGCGGTTCGTACTCCGTCATCCCGCGCATCCCTGCCGGAGAGATCACCCCGGACAAGCTGGTCGCTCTGGGTGAAACGGCCAGAGCCTATGGGCTCTATACCAAGATTACCGGCGGGCAGCGAATCGATTTGTTCGGGGCGCAGGTACAGGATCTCCCGGATATCTGGGAAAAACTGGTCGCGGCCGGTTTTGAAAGCGGCCATGCCTATGGCAAGGCCCTGCGGACGATCAAGAGCTGTGTCGGCAACACCTGGTGCCGTTACGGGATACAGGATTCCGTCGGATTTGCGGTTCGCCTGGAGAATCGCTACAAGGGCATTCGCGCCCCGCATAAGCTCAAGAGTGCCGTCTCAGGCTGTGTCCGTGAATGCGCAGAAGCCCAGGGGAAAGACTTTGGATTGGTGGCAACGGAACATGGCTACAACCTCTATCTTTGCGGCAATGGCGGAGCCAAACCACGCCATGCAGATCTCTTTGCGACCGACATCGACGAAGAGACCGCCGTGACCTATATCGACCGTTTTCTGATTTACTACATGATGACGGCGGATAAACTGACCCGGACCTCGGTCTGGATCGAGAAGTTGGAAGGCGGCATTGCACACCTGAAAGAAGTAATCATCGAAGACAGGCTCGGCATCTGTGCCGAGCTTGATGAGCGGATGCAATATTTGGTCGATACCTACAAATGTGAATGGACGGAAGTGGTGAACAATCCTGAAAGACGGAAGGCCTTCCGTCAGTTTGTCAATACCGACGAGAATGAATCGAGTATCGAAATTATTTCCGAACGGGGTCAACAACGCCCGGCCGATTGGCCGAGTGAATCGGTCTCACTTGAACAGTTCAAATTGCTCAAGCAAAGACTCCCCGAAGCCGACTTGGCCCAGGAAAAGCAATCTGCGTGGGTGAAGGTTGGGACCGTCTCTGACTTCCCAACGAACGGCGGGGCAACGGTCAAGGTCGGCAAGGTCCAGATTGCCGTCTTTAATTTTTCAAGGCGGGAGAAGTGGTATGCCTGCCAGCAGATGTGTCCGCACAAGAAAGCCTTTGTCTTATCACGCGGGATCATTGGAGACGTCCAGGGGACACCCAAGGTGGCCTGTCCATTGCACAAGAAAAACTTCTCTCTGACTTCTGGAGAATCTTTGAACGGAGAAGCGTATTCGATTCGGGTGTTTCAGGTCAGGGTAGAGGGAGAGGAGGTCTTTCTGGATCTACCGCCGACAGATGTCCTGGATCAGATACTGGCAACAGAAATCGGCTGCCGTCTCGCGACATCGTGTGATACGAATGCGGACCTGTTGCAGGTTTTGTAACACCTGCCTTGTCTTCGCAGACGACTTATGCGGTTTACATCCTATCCAAGATCCAGTTTAATTGTTTTCCGTCTGCTTTCGGACGGAACGTGCCTCGGTCAATGCGGAGACAAAGAGTTTGCCATCCCCCGGATTGCCGGTTCGGGCGGCAATCTTAACGGTATCGACGACGCGGTCGACCTCGTTTTCATTCACCACAATCATCAACCAGACCTTGGAAAGTTCTTCATATCGGACCGGCCCAACCTCTATGCCCCGCTGTCTCCCTCGTCCTAAAACGGGGAGACGTGTGTAAGGGAAAAACCCTGCCTTCTCGAGGGCTGAGATGACCTCCTGTTCTTTTTCCGGCCGGATAATGGCCTGGATCATCTTCATCATTATGAAATCTCCATCAATTCAGGAATCATTTCCAGGGCTTCTAATCCTTCCGGGACGAATGGCTTGATTTTCTGATCAAAGATTTCCACAACCTCCCGGGTCCCAAGCCGTGAAATCACCTCTTGAAACGATTCGCCCCCGATGCGGTTCTCCAGAACGATATCCAGGAGGGCATCGACGGTAGGAACAACCATCTCTTCAGTGATCCCCTTTCGAACCATCTTCCCCAGCCGGACCCCTCCTTCAAGGCTTCCACCGAGGAAAAGTTGGTAGGAGAACCTTCGCGAGGCCCCCACGGGAGCCAGAGTTCCCGCCAGGCCGATATCTCCCACCTGATGCTTCGCGCAACTGTTTGGGCATCCGGAAATGTGAATCGACAAGGTGTTGAACAAAACCCTTTTTTCGGGATCGGCCGGCTCAAAATGGTTCAAAAGATCGCGCGCCGCTCCCTGTGAATGGGTGACGGCGAGCGTGCAGGATTCTATCCCGACGCAGGCGATCAGTGTTGGTCCGGTCTCTTCTCCTTTTAAAGAAAGTCCAAGCCGTTTAAGCATCTTGGCCACCCGCTTGATCTTCCGTGCCGGGATCCAGTGAAGTTCAAGGTCCTGGTCTTTTGTAAAATGAATGTGGCCGTCACCCTGTTGCTTTGCAATTTCGCCGAGGGCTAAAAGTGTCTCAGCGCGGATCTCGCCAAGGGGAACGGCGACCGCGAGACGGACGTAGCCACGCTGCCGCTGCGGTCTGACGCCCGATGGCAGTTTGGATGGCTGTGCAGGAATGAGGGCCGCCGAAAGCCGCCCCCCAATCCAGGGTCTTTTTTCGATATCGTTCTCCGTTGGGAGAGGAACCTCCCGGTTTTCCGGGATGCCCTGTTTTTCCATAAATATCTTGTCGAAAGTTTGAATGAATTTTTCCTGACCCCACTTTTCAATCAGAAATTTCAGCCGGGACCGCGCCTTATTCCGGTTTCCAAACTTGGTATGGATCTCAAAGACCGCCTGGCAGGCCGGAAGCGCGTCGGAAAGCGGGATAAACGCGCGAAGTCGGAATCCAAGGATGGGCCGCGCGCCCAGACTCCCTCCGACCCAGAGTTCAAAACCGATCTTGCTGCCTCCATTTTCCGTCTGTCGCTTGACTGCGACAAAGCCAATATCATTGATCTGCGCATCAGCGGCACAGACCCCGCAGCCGGAGAAGTCAATATTGATTCGGTTCGGCATCGTTGGATTCATTAAATCGGAACGTTTGATGAAATAGTCACTCATCTGTTCGGCCCAGGGCTGAACGTCGATGACCCCATCCGATGCGATTGCCCCGTGCGTACAGGCGGTAACATTCCGGAGCGTGTGGCCGCATGCCGAGCGGCTGGTCAGGCCGATTTCCTTGAGCTTTGCAAAAATACCTTCTGCCTCTTCGACCCGAACCCAGTGCAGCTCCAGGGCCTGGCGGGTGCTTAAGTGTATCCGACCCCGACCATGGACCTCTGCCAACTTGGTGAGGTCTATGAGTTGTCTTGATGTCACAACACCCCCTGGGATTCGGATTCGCAGCAATGAATACCCTTCGTGCTTCTGGATGCAGATGCCATAGGTCTTGAGGCGGTAACCGTCTTCAGGGGAAAGCGCGCGCGTCCCTTCTTCAGAGATCCGGGTGAAGTCGAGTCCCAGACCTTCCTGTTTGATTGCTTCCAAATCGAGTGTTTTGATGGACCCGGACCGCGTCTTCCTGCCAGGGGAGGCGGCCGGCGTTACCGTTCCTTTCTGTTGTGAAGACTTGTTTTCCAGATGTAAAAGATCATCCACAAGTTGGGTACAACTTCCACATCCGGTGGTTGCCTCGGTGCAGACAGCGACCTCTCCTCGTGTTTTTAAACCTTTCTCCCGGATGGCGGTGCAGATGGATCCCTTTGTGACGCTGTTACAGGTACAGACGAGGTCAGAGGCTGCCATCGCGGCAACGCCGGATATGGCGTCGAGGGCCTCCTCCAGTGCGATATTTCCAAGAAGGCCGTCTTTGATTGCTGAGATATCTTTTCCCTTTTGAAGGAGGTTAAAGAGCCGTGGGCCATCTGTATTGTCGCCGAGGAGGATGAATCCTGTCAGACGATTCTGGCGGAGGATGCATTTTTTGTAGATTGATTTTTCTGTGTCGACGAAGGCGACCTCCTCGGCCCCGCCGCCACCGGTAAAGTCACCAGCCGAGGTCAGGTTGATTCCGGCCACCTTCAATGTCGTTGCGCATACGGTCCCCTCATAGCGTTTTGCATCCTTGCCGGAAATGGCTTCCGCCACGACTTCTGCCTGCTCCTTCAAGGGGGTCACCAGACCGTAAACCTTCCCCCGGTGCTCAACGGCATCTCCCACTGCGAAGATGCCTGAACGGCTGGTCTCCATCCGGTCATCGACGATGATTCCCTCATGGACTTTTAGTCCGGCCTCTTTTGCAAGAGAGAGATTCGGTCGCGTTCCGGTGCAGATCAGGACCATCCCGGCAGGAAGGATCGCTCCATTCTTCAGGCGAACGCCGGTGACCTGGGTGTCTCCCATGATCTTGTCGACGGTCATATTCAAAACAGAAGGAATTCCCATCCGCTCCAGATCCCGTTTCAGGATGGACCCACCGATGGCATCGAGCTGCTGTTCCATCAAACGGTCGGCCAGGTGGACAACCGTCACAGACACGCCATAATTAATCAGTCCTCGCGCTGCCTCCAGGCCGAGCAGTCCGCCGCCAACAACAACCGCCTCGTGATTTGAACGTGCCGCCGCAATAATCTTTTCCGTATCCTTCATTGTCCAAAAGACGAAGACCCCCTCTTTATCCGATCCGATAATCGGCGGGATCGTGGGGCTTCCCCCTGTCGCAAGGAGCAAGATGTCGTACTCTGTGACGGTCCCTTCGGAATCGTGTACCTGCTTTGCCTCCGAATCAATTGAAAGGACCTTGACCCCCTGCCTGAGATCAATCCCCTGCTCGGCATACCAGGCCTTTGGGTGAAGAATTATCTTCTTCCCCGTTGTCTTCCCTGCAAGAACATCTGAGAGGAAAATCCGGTTATAATGCGTTTGGGCTTCGTCGCCAAAGATGGTAATCGAGAGTTCAGACTTCGTCTTCAGAATTGCTTCGACTGCGGCCATCCCTGCCATCCCGTTCCCGATCACCACCAGGCGGGTCGGGTTCTTATTCATTCGATCCGACCTCCATTCTAACCTGCTCCTTTTTGACGGGATCACCACTGTCCGTGGTTTCTTCTTGATTCAACTTATCCAGAGCCGGAAGCAGGTCTTGAAGGAGGGCCTCTCCTTCAATCTCACGATCGACCGAAGAAAGATGGTAGTCCCTTCCAAAAGCCCCTTCCGGTTCTTTCAAATAGCGCCAGCAGAAGAGGAAGCTGATGAAGGCCCCGGAGGCGACCACGAAAAAGAAGGTCCGTGTGTCCACAAAAGAATAGACCGTCAGGTAGATCACCGCGCCAACATTCCCGTAAGCCCCGACCATCCCCGAGATTTGGCCCGTGAGTCGGCGTTTGATCAATGGGATGATGGCAAAGGTGGCTCCGCCGGCCCCCTGGACAAAAAAGGAACAAAAGACGGTAATGATGACGGCAAGCGGGATGGGCCAGGACAAAGAGATCAGTCCCATCAGGAAAAATCCAACGGCGATTCCAAGCATATAAAGGACCATTACCCTTTTCCGGCTCTTCATCCGGTCAGAGATCACCCCGCCCAGCGGTCGGGCAAAGAGATTAACAAAGGCAAAAGAAGAGGCGATCAGACCCGCCGCTGCAGGTGACAGGGTAAAGGTGCTTTCAAAAAAGGAAGGAAGCATGGAGACCACTGCCAGACCGGCACCAAAATTGGCAACATAGGTGGTATTGAGAGCACCGACACTGTTGAAGTCGTAAAGGTCATCCTTCGGGACCCCTTTCCGCAGAATCGGAAGGTTGATCTTCAGAACCTGAACCACCTGATAAATGACCCCGGCGGCGACTGCACCATAAGCCGTCACCGCACCAAATTTTCCCAGAAAACCGGTTCGTTGGATCTTCCAGACGAGGACGGCCAGAACGCCCATCATCGGGATCGTCCAGAGAATCAGTTTGATCATATCGGACCAACTGCTGACCTCCATTGCCGCGACTTTTCTCGGCTTTCTAAAGACTGTACCAATCGGTCCGTCAGTAATCGCAAACCAGTAATAGACTCCATAGAGGAAAAGAAAAATGCTGTTGGATGCCACGGCATAGCGCCATCCTGTTTCTCCGCCAAAAAAGATGAAGGCAATCGACGGAAGGGTCATCGCCGCAGCCGCGGAGCCGAAGTTCCCCCAGCCGGCATAGAATCCTCCCGCAAAACCGATATCTTTTGGTTTGAACCAAAGGGTGGTCATATGAATCCCGACCACAAAACCTGCCCCGATACAGCCGAGGATGAGACGGGAGATGAGCAACTGCGTAAAACTTTCACCAAAGGCGAAGACAAAGCCGGGAAGGGTCATGGCAATCATCATGATGGAGAAGACCCGCCGGGGGCCCCATTTGTCCATCGCCATTCCGATGAAGACACGGGCCGGGATCGTCAAGGCAACATTGCAGATGGCAAGAAGTTTGATCTGTTCCACCGTCAACCAGCCGACCGATTTAACAATCGTCGTTGCCAGCGGCGCCATGTTAAACCAGGTATAGAAGCAAAGAAAAAAGGCGATCCAAGTCAGATGGAGTGCCCGGATCTCTGGGCTTCTAAACCTAAAAAGGTCTTTTGTTTTCATTCTAATTTCATACCCGTGCGTATGTTGTAGGCCTCTGAGACCTCCTGGACAAAGATCTTTCCATCCCCCGGGTGATCTGTCTCTGCCCCGGCTTCGATCGCCTCAACCGCTTTCTCGTAATCTTCTTCTTCAACAAACAGAATGATCATTAGCTTTGACAGAGTGCCATAACTAACGCGACCCACCTGGATTCCCCGCTGCTGTCCCCGTCCCAGGACCGGGATCTTGGTCATGGCATAGAGCCCAGATGCTTCGAGGTGAGCCAGGACCTTTCCTTCCTGTTCGGTACGGATAATCGCCCGGATCATTTTCATATTGCCTCTCCTCCCTGTTCATCCGTACTGATCCGAACAGCACCTTCGATATCGCAGACAAAGATCCGACCATCACCGACCGAGCCCTTTCCGGTCCGGTTTGCCTTCATAATTACGGCGATGGCCGCAGAAAGACGCGCTTCGGGAATCACGATTGAAAAGAATTGCTTTGGCAGAAATTTAATCGCCACACCTTCTTTTTTGTCTGACTGAAACCTTAAGCCCCGTTGATGGCTTCGTCCCAGTACGGTATAGGTCGTATAAGAGGTGATCCCGGCGGCCTCCAGAGCCTGGCGGGTAATTTGATGTCTGTTTGGACGGAGAATCGCGATCACCTCCTTCAAGACGCTTTTTCCTGTTTCCAGTCTTACAGACTTTCCCTCGGCATTGACCGTTCCCTTTATCGGTTGAAGCGGTGCAGGCGCTTCGGTTATGGGCTTTTCCTCGGTCTTCACCTCCGCCGTAAAGAGCGGAGGATCTCCCGGCTTTCCGGTCGGAGGGGTCATCTGATATTGCTTCCGCCATTTTTCGTTCAGTTGTCCGCTGGGGCTTTGTCCAAGAAGCCTTTTGGACCCGACCGGATCGTGACGGAAGGCCCGGATTGCGCCGACCCACTTCACACTCTTATACCCCTGAAGGAAAGGAACGACCAGACGAAGGGGCCCGCCATGCGCCTCGGGGAGGGGTGTGCCATTTAAATGTGTGGCGAGCAGCACGCGCGGGTCTCGCACTTCGTCCCTTGAAAGCCCTTCAAAGAAGACCCGATCCCGTGAGTAAAAGGCAAAATACCCTTCCGGATGTGTATCGACCCTCAGGAAACTCAAAAGATCGACGAGGCGAATCCCTTTCCATTCCACCTCCTCAGACCAATTAAAAATTTGGCAGATCAGGGGGACCTTCAGTTTTACCCTGGGGAGATCATTCAGAAGCGACCAGGAGATCAGCCGGGGCTGTCCCTCCAAACCACAGACATCGAGTCGAACCTCCTCCAGTTTCAGAGGAGAAGGAGGCGGATAGAGAGAAAGGACCGGCATCGGCGCGGCGTCAAAATCGGCCCAGAAAAACTTATCGACAAACTTTGGGGGGGTGATTCCTTCCCGCATAAAAATGGTCTCACATAAAAATTGTATTTAAAAAGGCGCCTGGATCTATCACTACGAGCATCCAGGCGCCTTCGCCAAAATATTAAAGTACATCATCGTACCTTCTGTATGACATTATAATTAAGCAATAGTCGTACCAGGCCATTCTAACACACTTTTACGATGTGAGATCCTTATATTTCAATAGCTTGATCGCGTGATGAAATATCAGATAAGTAAAAGGTCCATGAAGTATGAAACATTTTTGTCAGGTTTCTGACGCGAAATGAACGAAAACCTATATCTGGTCCAGACCGCTGCCGTTTTTTCCTTCCCGGCCGACCTTCCACCATTAAAAGCAGCGCCAGATCATCCATGGAGACAAAAACATTTAACAAAAATAGAAATTTGGCCGTGGTTGTTCCCTCGACAAAAGGGGCCGTCGGAAGTCCTAATCTCTGTGTGATTGTCGTGACCGTGGTCGGAACAATTCAAAAAACGGGGGAAAAGCTGGTGCGCCTGGCTGGAATCGAACCAGCAACCTACAGCTTAGAAGGCTGTTGCTCTATCCGATTGAGCTACAGGCGCGTCTTGTAGAAGTGGTCGGGGTGAGAGGATTTGAACCTCCGACTCCCTGCTCCCAAAGCAGGTGCGCTGCCAGGCTGCGCCACACCCCGTTTATTCGTTATTCCTTTAATACTCCGAAAACAATTAAAAGATCAATCCTTATTTTGAAGAATCCCTGGGAGGACGGAAATTTCGCTGGCTAAGCGTGTTCAATCCATTTCTGTAACATCCGGATCGCAGCGCGAACCGCCTGCCCGCGATGGCTTATCTTATTTTTTTCATCAGGAGAAAATTCGGAAAAGGTCTTGCCATAAGCCGGGATGAAAAAGATCGGATCATAGCCAAACCCGCCATGGCCAACTTCAGAGCGGGTAATCCTCCCCTCACAATGCCCCACGACCACGTCCACCGATCCCTCCGGATCGGCGAGGGCCACGGTGCAGACAAAGCGTGCGCCTCTTTTTTCATCGGGAAGGTCGGCCAATGCCTCCAAGAGCTTTTTTCGGTTGTCGGCATACATAACGTCTTCTCCCGCATATCGCGCCGAGTAAAGCCCCGGTGCGCCGTCAAGTGCCACAACCTCGAGGCCGGTATCGTCTCCCATGGCCCAATGACCCGTCTCTTTCGCAACAAATTGCGCTTTAAGAACCGAATTTTCCCGGTAGCTTGTCCCAGTTTCCGGCGGGAGTTTCAGGTGGGGAAAGTCGAAAAGCGTCAAGAGGTCTATCTTGGGGGTTTCACCCAGGATCGACCGAATCTCTTCTGCCTTGTGCAGATTTTCTGTCGCCAAGACCAGTTGCACCTACTTTAGAACTCCTAAAAGTTTTTTTTGAATACTGACAAGTTTCTTTATCCCTCCCGAAGCCAGTTTCAGGAAACCATCCAGCTCGTCCTTCGTAAAGGGTTCCTGTTCTGCCGTTCCCTGGACCTCTACATAGTGTCCTTTTCCGGTCATCACCACGTTCATATCCACCTCCGCGTGGGAATCTTCAGGATAGTTCAGGTCCAGGAACAATTCGCCATTGACCTTTCCAACGCTGACGGCTGCAAGATAATCTCGAACCGGCATCTTCTTGATTCGGCCCTCACTTTGAAGGTGCCGGATGGCATCCACTAAAGCGATAAAAGCACCGGTAATCGACGCGGTTCGTGTCCCGCCATCGGCCTGAATCACATCACAATCGATCCAGACGGTCCTTTCACCAAGGGCCGCCATATCCACCACAGAACGAAGCGATCTACCGACAAGGCGTTGGATTTCCTGAGTCCTTCCCCCCACTTTCCCCCGAGAAGACTCACGGGAGATCCTGTCTTTAGAAGATCTTGGGATCATGGCATACTCCGCCGTCACCCATCCTCTTTTTTTGTCCCTGAGAAAAGGAGGGACACGATCTTCTATCGTGGCGGTGCAGATGACCTTGGTGTCTCCCATTTCAATGAGGACAGACCCTTCCACCTGTTTCAAAAAATGACGTGACACTTTTACCGGACGAAGTTCATTCCGCTTCCTTCCATCAACGCGCATCCCTGCTCCTTATTAATCAACAAAAGATTGGTAGAAAATTATACTAACATCAAAGCAACGCTTCAGCATGCCACGATTTTACTTCAGGGCAGGGCGCGAGGAGCGCAGAACCGCAACGTACATCCTGTACGTGAGGATTCGAGCACCACAGCAACGCAGCCATGAAGGAATGGGTCTCGCGAAGCCAAATAGGGGTGTGCTGAACCGTTGCTTTAAAAAGAGTCGGATTATAGCGAGTGTCCCCAAAAAGATCAACCGGGATTCCAAAGATCCAGGTGTGTCGTATCCCGTTGACTCATTAGAAAATGTTACCGAAGGATTAGATCGTTGACTCATAACAGAGGTTACTTTTTGGAAAGAAGATCAAAGATTTTTTTGAGTTTTCTTTC
>JAJDBV010000030.1 GCA_029261165.1 Nitrospirota bacterium
GGTAGAAAGAGATGGAGACTATATTGGCATCATCACCGAGGTTGATATTCTGCGCAAAGTTGTTGCCCGGAAGCGGATCCCCTCCACGGTATTCGTAGAAGAGGTCATGGGGACCCCACTCATTACGGTAGAGGCGGATCAATCACTGATCGATGCCAATATCTTAATGGAGAAGATGAAGGTCCGTCACCTTGGGGTCTGTCGGTACGGAAAGGTTGTGGGGATGATCTCTGTCCGTGATCTCCTCCATCCCCTCTCCATTGAGGCAACACCCGGTTCTTAGGTTTTGATTTGGTGAATAATCCCGGATGGGTGTCGTTGTTGAGAGTAGCGGATTTGAGCGGAAGTGTGAGTTCTTCTGAGGGAACAGGACGGCTGAAAAGGTAGTCTTATCCAAATCCGCGGCACTGCGCCAGAAGGTAGGCGTGTTGTTCTTTTGTTTTGATGCTATTTTTGCGCTCTTGAAAGAAGGTTTCAATCTTTGTAACCTTCAAATCTGCAATCGTCTTTGATTCAGAAATGCGATCTTTTATCAATGTTTCCTTGAATTTCTTAAAAGACTCATCTCGGGGGTTTGAATCGGTAAAAATCTTTAATCGTTACATTAGATCAAGCGTGTGTATTCGGGAGGAGAGATCTTCCAGACCTTGACGCCGCAGTAGCGTTCTCCTTCAGGACAGACGGGTCGGAGCCGTGCCATGTCTCTCAAGGTGCAGGGGGGGAGGAGGTAGCCACCGATCAGGGGGTTGATTTCCTTGATCTGTAAGGCCTCATCAAGAGAGGCTCGCCAGATCTCCTCCTGCGCGTTGTAGCAGAGCCGCATGGCATGCTTATGGTGAAGATTCAAAAGGTCGGCCGATTCGGTGAATCGGATGCTGAGGGCATTCGGAAGGAGGTAGAGGGCATATTCGACCGGGACGCCAAGGCCTTTCAGTCGGCTGAAGCGGTCCCAGCTCTGCGCCATTATTTCTTTATAATAGCCTTCGATTTTGGGATCGCTTTTGATGAGTTCAGGAGTGATGTAATCGGGGCGATCCGTGACTTGTGCGGACAAAATGGGCCGGGAGCCGGGCGTCATCCGATGCCGTTGGTCCTGGGAGTCGGCGGTGTGTGAAAGCTTTTTCCGGAAGGTGTAGGACGGGTGAAACAGGGCTCGGCTTAACTTGGTGATGGTCGTAAGGTTCAGTGATTCTCCGAGGAGCTTGTTTTTCCCCGGATCGAGGACGAGCCGGATGGCGGTGTTGTCGTCCAGCGCAGCACGCGGCACGCCCAGGATCTCTCGGACGGATTGGGCCAGGACCGCTTCTTGATTGACCTTGTAGTCGACCAAGCGGGAGACGCGCCCCTCCAGAGAGGTGTCGAACTCGGAAAGAAAGGTTTCGGTCATTTGAGGTGATTTTGACTCAGGATGTGACTCGAAAAATTCATGTTCTGGTGTCGCTTCAATCGGAAGTGGAGATTGCAGGATCGTTTTATATTCCGGATCAAAGTCCACGAGGGCCCGGACCATTTTCCCGGCCACAATGCGCTGTTCCAGGGGGGTGTCATACTGCTGGCAGAGGCGGTAATAACGAAGCAGGGTGACGGCGGAGACCGTGTGATAGAGGTAGGCGAAGGCGGCAATCGGAACAACGTAGCGGGCGATCTCCTGTGATTTTTTCTTGACGTCTCTATTGAAATTACGCCGTTTTCTCGGAAAAATCCGTGCATACTCCGCATCGACCAGGGGAAGGAGCATTTCGTTTAATCGCTGGTAGGCGGTCATCTGCTGACGAATCCCCTCCATGTAGAGATCCTGGGCCGCCCCCGAAAGAGGGGGGACTGCGAAACTCTCCGGTTTGACCATGACGTAGCGTTGGCTTACCTGTTCCGAGTTGTAGTAGGGGTGGGCGTGGAGGAAAGACCAGATAAACTGACGCGAGACGTTGGAGAGTGTGAATTGAAAATGCGCATGTTGCAGGGTCGTGTGATGTCCTGCCTGATAGATGCTCTGCGCAAGAGGGACGTAGCCTCCGGAAATTTCTTCGTCCCGAACAATTCCTCGGCTGGAATAGCAGGTTTTTGCGGTGGCGACAAAGTTTTTGAATGGGTTCAGAAAGGCCTTCTCCAGAATCACCTCCGGCTCCGAAGAAAGAAAGCGTTCTTCATTTGTCTCCGTGGCTGTTTTAGTAGGTGTTCCCAAGTTCCGCTCCTGTTTAACCGTCGATATTATATGCTATACTCCAGCTTGCGACAACTCTAAATTTGTTTGTAACGTTTCAGCACACCCCTCTTTGGTTTCGCGAGACCCATTCTTCCATGGCTGCGTTGCTGTGGTGCTCGGATCCTCACGTAGAAGACTGCGTTGCGGTTCTCCGCTCCTCGCGCCTTGCCCTGAAGAAAAAGCGAGGCATGCTGAAACGTTACAACTTGATTCCAGATGACCCCCTTTTCCCCATTGCTGTGAGAAAAACCCTGATGCCAAAAAAACAAGGATCGACCATTAAGATCGCCGGCGCAGGACCTTCCGGTCTGACTTCGGCGATCTGTCTGGCGAAGGCGGGTTATGCCGTCGAGGTGTTTGAGGCGCGAAGGGAGGTCGGGGGACGGTTCATTGGTGACTTCCAGGTCATCGAAAATATGAGTATGGACGAGGATGTCCTAAAAATGCTCAAGCGGATCGGCCTGTCTAATAACTTTTTTATCCGGCCTGTGAGTCAGGGGCTCTTTTATGATCACCGCCTCCGGCCTCAGGAAGTCAAAAGCCGCCGCCCTTTCGGTTATTTTATCCGCCGGGGCACGCAAGGAGATACGCTGGATCGGGGACTTCTGGACCAGGCCCTTGCGGCGGGGGCGACCATCCATTATAAAGCCCGAATCAAGCCGGAAGAGGCCGATATCGTTGCAAGTGGGCCGTCCTCCCCGGATGGATTGGCGAAGCAGATCACTTTTACCACAAGCCTTCCTGAGACGGTCTGGGTCCTCTTCGATATGGATATTTCTCCGGGCGCTTACAGCTACCTGTTTGTCCTTGATGGCCAGGCGACCTTCGGTTGCGCCATTACGCAGGATTTTGATCATATTAATGATTATTTTGACAGGGCACTCAAGCGATTCCAGAAGATCGCTTTTTTCCCCATCGACGAGGAGAAGACCGGCTATTCCTTTATGAACTTTAGTTTGAAACCTTCCGCAAAGATAGATCATCGTCTTTTTGTTGGAGAGGCCGGCGGATTTCAGGATTATCTTTTCGGCTTGGGAATTCGCTATGCTCTGACGACCGGATTTGTAGCCGCTGAAAGTATTATCACGAAAAGAAATTACGATCACCTCTGGAAAGAAGCGATCGGCACGGCACAGGAGACGAGCCTGATCAATCGCTTCCTGTATGAGCGGGGAGGAAATCGGGGTCTGTCGGAATTTGTAAGGCGTGCCGGCCTAGGGGATGTCCAGGACTATCTCAGTGGATGGTACGCCTGGCGGCTCTGGAAACGCCTCATGCTTCCCCTCATCAAATGGTCCTGGCGGGAAAAAAAACGCTGCTTCCATTCGCTTCCGGATCATTGGTGCCGAAAGAAAATAACAGCGGCATCCCTCCCCCAGTTGGGGCCGGTTGAACAAAACCCTGGTGAAAGTTCTGAATAGATGAGCCACACGATTCCAGAAGCCTACCGCTATTGTAAGAATTTAACCCATCAATGTGGGCCGCATTTTTCGGTCGGGTTCCGCTTCCTTCCCAGGGAGAAACGCGAAGCGGTCTATGCGGTCTATGCCTTCTGCCGTTATGCCGACGACATTGTCGATGAACAGCAGAGGGAGCCCATGGATGTCCTTTTGAAGCGCTGGGAAGAAGAGTTGGATGGCTGTTATGTGCAAAAACCCACGCATCCGATCACCATCGCACTGGCCGATGCCATACGACGCTATCCTATTCCAAAAGAAGGATTTTTAGGCTTGATCGAGGGATGCCGCATGGATCTTCGTTTAAGCAGATATCAGACGTTTGAAGGGCTGATGGTCTATTGCGATCGGGTTGCCTCTACGATTCGAGACCTCACCTTGCCGATCTTCGGTTGCCGGGATCCCCAGGGGAGAGCGTATGGCGGGGCATTGTCAACTGCTTTGCAGTTGACAAACATTGTTCGGGATGTCGGGGAAGACCTTGATCGGGGGAGAATATACCTCCCTCTGGACGAGATCAACGGAGCCGGCTATTCAGAAGTGGAACTCATGGACCGAGTGAAGAATGAGGCCTTCCTAAAGTTGATGGACTTTCAGTGTCAGCGGATTAGAGGCTATTTTGGTCAGGCCGCCAAACTCATTCCGCTGATTGATAAGGATGCCCGGCTTGCGCTTTCATTGATGCGGGATGTTTATGTTGTGTTAATCGACCGGATCGAAGCAAGGCCTTTTGACGTACTCGACCGCCAGATCCGCCTCTCCTGGAGTGCAAGAGCGCGAGTGGTGGTCAGGGCCTTATTGAAGGGCAGGTAAAAGAGACGGCCTACGGCTGTTTCTGCGAGAGGAGCCCTGAATAGGCCATCCCCAAGCAATTAACAGGAAAAATGTAATCCCTCCTCTCCACAAGCGTATTTTAACCCTCCACTCCCCTCCCCGGGCGGGCTCTTTACGACCGATCATTTTTTTCCTTTTCAGGGTCTTTTAAAGGGCCCTTTTCCCCACAGAGTGTGGATTATTTCCACGGAACTCACAGTCATTTAACCCCTAACATACTGAAATATATACAAAAATATATTAATGCTTTCTGAGAATTGCTGGCATCTTCTTTGCTCTATGGAAATGATATGAACTTGGGGCAGCTGGGAAAGATCGTGCGGCAGTCAACTAGAGAAAAAGCGGTGTTGCGGAAGGTGTGGATTATGACCGCAGCCGTGGCTTTGTGCCGCTTGAGCATTTTTCAGGTCGGGGTGAAGCAGGATATTTTGGGATCGCTCAGTCCTCAATAGAGACATAAAAGGAGGTCTAAAATGAGATCAAAAAAGATAAGACAATGTATCGGGTTCTTCAGCGTGGTGGCCCTCCTCTTTACGTGGATGCCCATGTCTGAGGCGGCGGAGATCAAATTTCTAAAGACCATTTACAGTAGAGCCCAGGAAAGGATGGGGGCTGAAATAAAGGAACTTGGCTGGCTGGAATTCAACAGAGGGCGGGTTCAGGAGGAACTTGGCCGCTTTATCCAGGAAGGTGGCCAGGAGATGAAGATCAGTCAGGAAGCCTTGGGGGGTGGGATTGCGGCCGCAGGGCATATTCTGTGGCAAACCAAGGGAGCCAATGTTCGATTGGCGCATGCGATTGTGCGTACGTCCACCATCGTTGCACGGGAGGAGAGTATTCTGAGTCCTGGAGCAATACAGGAGCGCCTCGGGTCCATGATCCTGGCGAATGCGCAGACAGAGCTTGTTCACAACGCGGAGGCAAAAGTCGACGATGTATTCAATGCTGCGAGACATCAAGAGGGTTTGGGCCGCCAGATTGTAAAGACAGCACGACTCAACTGGGCGAGAGGAGAGATGGGCAAGGCAGTCTTTGCAACGACGCAAGGCAGGATGATGCCGGAGATTTCGGGAACGGTGATCCGGACAGTACAATCGACAGGCGGATTTGGACATGAGGCCGATTTTCGCATTGGCTTAACCGCTTTGGCGAGCGAACGCGGAAGGGGGTTTAGCGAATTGATGCCATCTGAAATCACACCTGTTTCCGGGAGTGCGGTCACATATGCAGATGCGGGATGGGGTGGTTTTGCTGAGTATGGTTTTGCCACTGTTTCGGGTTTCATCTTTGTCATGTGGTTGTTTGCGAACTCAATGATCAACCTCAAACCTCCTGTCGAAAAGGGAGAAGAGTTGCCTTACGAGGAGTACAGAAAGGCGGCCTAGGCTTGTGCGACTACGTATTCAGGGGGTTTTGGCGATCTCCCCGTTCCGTTCCGTGGGGAGACGCCGAGGCGGCCGAAACAGCACGCATGGAGATCTTTTCAAGTAGGAGAACCCCTCCTGATGATCAGGTTTTCCGAAGGAGAGACGTGTTTTCGATTGTCCGTAATTGGGATGAGAGGTGTTGAATGGCCAGCCGTTTTGAGGTCAGTGAGAGGGGAGGCGTCTTATGAAAGGAAAAACGATCGGCGGAATAAAGAAATGGTGGGAGGGAGACGACAAAGGCGATAAAAAGAAGAACAGAGAGGGGCCTGTGCCGGCACAGATACTGGATCGCTTGAAGTCCCTCTTCGAAGGAGAGAAGATCCCCTATCGCGTGATTTCACACGCGGAAGTTTATACTTCATCGGAGTTGGCTCAATCTATTCATGCGCCGGGTCGGAAAGTTGCAAAGGTCGTGATCGTTCGGACGGATTCGCACTATGCCATGGCCGTCCTTCCCTCACATAAACATCTCGACTTAAACCGTTTCGCGGCGGTGGTGGGGATGGACCGTGTTACCCTCGCGACGGAGACGGAGATAGGCGGGCTCTTTCCCGATTGTGATCCGGGGGCGATGCCCCCCTTCGGGGGACTATATGGCCTGTCCGTGTACGTGGACGAATCCCTTGCGAGGGGACCTGTTATTTTCTTTCAGGCGGGGTCCCACCGTCATGTGATCGAGATGAGATATCAGGATTTTATTTCATTGGTCCGCCCGACCGTGGATCGTTTTGTTGTAGAGACTTTTAGAAAGGTCAGTGGGTTCTAAACGACTACCGAACTGCGCCGTACCGGTGACCGGATGCTGGGAAGAGAAGGCGGCTGTTCGTGATGAAAGGAATAAAGGACAGAGGATGGAGAACGATGTTTTATCTGCCTGCAGATCGATCTTTCAAAGCAGCCCGGATGGCATCTTGCTGAGTGATGAGGGCCTGATCATCAGGGCCTTTAATCCGGCCATGGAGGAATTGACGGGCTGGAAAGAGGAAGAGGTTGTCGGGAAGAAGACCTGTATGATGCTTTTTCAGTGCCGAACGGAGAGCGGCGAGAAAATCTGCCCGACAACCTGTCCAGGACGCGTTGTGTTGAAGAAGGAGGGATCGGTTGATTATAGGGAGGTCATGTTTCAGACGAAGGATGGACAGGAGATTTCGGTCGCATGTAGCCACAAGGGACTCAAAAGTGAAACGGGAGAGGACTATGTCCTCTGCATCCTGAAAGACATGACCCATAAAAAGGCCGAGGAGCGCGCCTTAAAAAATGAGGCAATGACGGACGGCCTTACCGGGCTATACAATTATCGCTATTTCAAGAGGCAGCTCGATCTTGAGGTGAAACGGGCAGAGCGTTACCTGCACCCGGTTTCTCTCGTCATGGTTGATATTGACCATTTTAAATCTTACAACGATCATCATGGTCACCTTCGAGGGAATAATATCCTGGAGCGGATTGCCTCTCTCTTGAAGACCTATACGCGGGAGACCAACTTGGTTGCCCGTTATGGCGGCGAGGAGTTTATGATCCTTCTCCCGGAGACGGAATCGAAGATTGCCGCCAAGGCGGCCGTGCGGATGAGGCGAATGATTCAAAAAGAACGATTTCCTTTGCAGGAAGACCAACCCTCTGGAAACCTAACCATTAGCCTTGGTGTTGCAAGCTTCCCCTGGGACGCCCCGAGTGCGGAAGAGCTTGTTCGATGTGCCGATGCAGCACTTTATAGGGCAAAAGCGCTGGGAAGAAACCGTGTTTATTGGTATGGGATATCTAGATCGATCGGTCGTTACCCTCTCATGCGCGCCTCTGGGGAGGGGTAGGGTGATCGTATTTTCACAGGCGAACTGAAGGGGATGGAGGGAGGTGCAAGATGATTGGATCTCGGATAGAAAAAGAGCTGAAAGACAGACGGCGCCTTCCGAGGCCGCCGGACATCAAGACTTTTTTGGATGAATACATCGTGGGTCAGGAGCGGGCAAAAAAGGTCCTCTCGGTTGCTGTTTATAATCATTACAAGCGGGTCTTTACCCCCGAAGATGATAAATTTCCCAGGATGCATAAAGGGAATGTGCTCCTCATTGGTCCGACCGGCACGGGGAAGACCTTGCTTGCGGAGACGCTTGCCCGGATTGTGGGGGTTCCGCTTTCGATTTCTGATGCGACAACGCTGACTCAGGCCGGTTATGTCGGTGAAGATGTCGAAAACGTTGTTCTCCGCCTTTTCCAGGCATCCGATGGAAAGATTGAGCTTTGCGAACGCGGCATTATCTATTTAGATGAGATCGATAAGATCGGTCGTAAGAGTGAGTCTCCTTCCCTGACGCGTGATGTGTCCGGAGAGGGCGTTCAGCAGGCCCTCCTGAAGATGATTGAGGGAATGGTCGTCAATGTTCCGCCTCATGGCGGGAGAAAGCACCCGCATGAAAAGATGATCCCGATCAACACGAGTCAAATCCTATTTATTTGCGGCGGTGCCTTTGAAGGGATTGATTCTATCGTTTCAGGGCGTCTGGAGGATAAGACAATCGGTTTTGGGAGTGGGGCCGTGGCGCGTAAAAAACTGGCCCATCGTATCCTTCCTGAGGATCTCCTCAAGTTTGGGATGATTCCTGAGTTTGTCGGTCGTCTTCCTATTATCGCAAGGCTGGAAAATCTCCATGAGGAAGACCTGGTCCGTATTTTGAGAGAACCGAAGAACGCCCTCACGAAGCAATACGAAAGACTTTTTTCCCTTGAAGGGATCACACTCCGGTTTAAAAAGGATGCCCTCTATGCGATCGCCAGTGAGGCCATTGCGCTTGGAACGGGGGCCCGTGGGCTGCGGTCGATTCTAGAAGAGATACTTCTTGATTTAATGTACGAATTGCCGATGGATTCCACGGAAAAAGAGTATGAACTCGATGGGAAAGATGTTGAGCGGATTCTCTCTCCTCATCTGGAAGGAGAGAAGCGGGAAGAAGCGGTTTGAGCCTCTGTAGAAAACCTGAACGGGAAGTGATTGGGCAGGGAATCGTGAAGAGAGGCGAATTTGCATTATTGAGGAGGGTAGGTGAATGAAAAAATGGGCTCTTAGCGTACTGATCGTATCGACGCTCTTTATATCCGGATTTGTGACCGATTTACAACCGATTATGGTGACTGAAGAAGATGGCATCTCAGAATCAGTGACTCAGCTTAATAATGAAGGGGTTCGTCTGTTTAGAGGTGGAAAGCTTTCTGAGGCCCTAGGCCGTTTTAACGCGGCTGCAGAGATTGACGAGCTTTTTTGGGAGGCCCATTATAATTGTGCTGTCGCACTGGTTGCTATGGAGAAACCGGAGGAGGCCCTCCGCCACATCAAGCTGTCAAGGACCATTGATCCGAAGAATTTGAAGATATTAGAGTTCTACTTGAGCCTTATTGAGAAGGTGAATCAGAACGCGTAAGGGAAAAGACGAACGATTCAAACACACTCAAACAAAAGGAGGGTTCATTATGTCGAGAAGGGTTGATTTTCTTACAGGAAAAGGTACGGAATTTTGCGATTTGGTGGCAGGGCAATTCATGGAATCGAAGGTCACCACCTGTTTTCAGGATTCGATGGCGGATCGGATTGCCATCGCGATTACGACGGGGCAGTTTGGCAGTCTGCCCGTTGTGGATGAGGGTTGGCATCTCGTTGGGATTATCAGCGAATTTGATTTGTTAAAGGCGCTTCGCGCGGGGAAGGATCTTGAGAAGGTGATGGTGAAGGAAGTGATGACCTCTCAGCCTATTTCTATTCGGGATGAAACCTCTTCGGATGACTTGCTGAAGATCCTGGAAGAAAATCACCTTACCCGGGTTCCCGTGGTTGATGAAGCGGGGAAAGTGATCGGTATTGTTGCGCGTCGGGACCTCCTTCACGGGTATATTAAGACGAAGACCGGCGACCTCCCTTGGTGGATGTAGGGAATTTGGGTTTAGCTTGGCGGGGGGGGGACTTCGGAGCCGACCTTGGATTTCAGGGTGATGAGGTGATGATAGAGGCCGTTTAGGCGCATGAGTTTGTCGTGCGTCCCCTCTTCCACAAGGACGCCTTTGTTGAAAACCACGATCCGATCGGCTTTCCGGATCGTGGTTAAGCGGTGGGCGATAATGAATGTCGTCTTTTCGGCCATAAGTCGTTCGAGTGCATCTTTGACAAAGCTTTCTGATTCTGTGTCCAAAAATGCGGTTGCTTCGTCCAGGATGAGGAGTCGGGGATTTTTCAGGAAGGCACGGGCGAGCGCAATCCGCTGGCGCTCGCCCCCCGAAAGAGTCAGTCCCTTTTCGCCGACCACCGTCTCATATCCTTCTGAAAAGGTCATGATAAAGTCGTGTGCGTGAGCGGCCTTAGACGCAGCAAGGAGCGCTTCCTCATCTGCATCGAGGTTTCCGTAAAGGATATTTTCGCGGAGGGTTCCCACAAAAAGAACCACTTCCTGCGGGACATAAGCAATCTGGTCATAGTAACTCTTGATCTGGACTTCTTTGAGCGGGTGTCCGTCGACCTCAATCGTTCCGGAGCTGGGGTCATAAAAACGATGGAGAAGGTGGATCAGTGTGCTTTTCCCTGCGCCGCTTGGGCCGACGAGGGCCACTTTTTCTCCCGGATGTACGGTCAGATTAATGTCTTGCAGCACCGGCTGACCGGGAATGTAATGAAATGAGACGTCAGAGAATTTAAGATGCCCCCTCATCGAAGGAAGGGGCTGTGCACCCTGTGCATCCGCAATCTGGGGCGGGGTGTCGAGAAGTTCAAAGACACGCTTGCTCGCCCCGAGTCCTTCCTGTAATTGTGTAAAGAGTCGCGCGAAACTCCCGATGGGTCCGGTAATGATCATGGCATACATGACAAAGGCAATCACGTCTCCAGGTGAGATTTTGCCGAGAAGGATCTCTCTGGCACCGTACCACAGCAGTCCGCTGGCGGCACTGAAGCCGAGAAAGACCATCATCGGCCCGAAGGCGGAAGAAATACGAAGCCTGACCAGCATCAGTCTGAGGGCCTTTTCGACCTGGGCCGAGAATCGCGCCTGCTCGTATCCCTCGCGGCCAAAAGACTTGATCGTCCGGATCCCGGAAATCATTTCCTCCATTAAGTTGGTTGTTCCTGCCATCTGATCATGAACTGATGTCGATAAATTCCGGAGTCTTCTCCCCATAAATCGGGCGGCGACGACCACGATCGGAATGAGGACGAGGGAGAGAAAGGTGAGTCGCCAATTCATATAGAGGATAATCGTCAGTCCCCCGCCTAGGATCAGTGCCTGTCGGATGAGGTTCACGGGAAGTTCCGTCGCCAGTGTCTGCACGACGCCGAGGTCATTCGTCAGCCGCGAGAGGAGTTCACCCGTTCGACGCTGTGAAAAGAAGGGGAGTGAAAGGGTCTGAAGGTGGGAAAAGAGCCCCACGCGAAGGTCGGCCAGAACATGCTGCCCAATTGCGCCTGAGACGTAGTTGTGCCCAAATGAAAATACGGCTTGGAGAAGAAAAAGGAAGAGGAGTGCAATAAAGGCCATCGGTGTCGGGATCTCACGTCCCGACAGGATCATGTCAATCGGGCCGCGCACAATCCAGGGAAGGCTCAGGCTGATGGACGAGGAGAGAAGGAGGAGGATGGTTGCAAATATCATCCTTTTCCAGTAAGGCCGTCCATAGCCGAGTATTCGTTGGGGTGTCCCCTTTTTGTAACGATTCAGCACACCCCTCTTTTCCTCCACGACGGCATTACTGCAGTACCCAAAGCCTCACGTATAAGTAACATACGCTCCGCTTCGGTTCCCGTTCCTCGTGCCTTGCCCCGAAGGATGGGTCTCGCGAAGCCAAAATAGCGGCATGTTGAATCATTATCTTTTTTTGCATCTTATCCGGAGGAGGAGGGTGTCAATGGTCAGTATCGTTTTTCGGCTTTTTTGTCTTTACAAACAAGACTGATTTCCGAATCAAAAGCCCGATGATGATGATCGGCACGGTGGGATATAAGAGCAGTCGGATAAGGTCGACGGAAAATCGAATCGGGGCGGGACGGAGCTTGACCAGTGTGTCCATCGAGGGATCGTACTCGATCTTCCTGTCATTCAGGGCATCGGTGACCAGCTGGTTCTGGCTGTTTTCGACACGGGCTTCGGTTGCATCGACGCTCGTACTTTGCCTTGCTTCATAAAGGGGCGGGTTCCAGAAAGAGCCTGCCAGGGAGAGGATGAGTGAAAAGAGGATGCCGATTGCCCAAAGGGCCGCCAGATCTTTTTCATCCGTTATTTTGGGCTTGGTCTCTTCAGGGGGGGATTGTTCCATATAAACGTCTGCCTGTCCTTGCATCGCATTTCTTCTTTCTGTCAAAAGTGGGTTTCCATAATAGCGGGGTCTTCCTGAAAAAACAAGAGCCGTTTTGGGCCTGTACTCTGCGCGGTAATACCGGGTTTGAAAAGAGGGAGGAGATCCAATGACCGGACACCCCTGGATGGCGGCGCCCGATCGAAGGTCTTGTCGGATTCCCTTACTTGTTCGGTTGTGGCGTAAATCGCAGATAGGGCTTGACCGTGGTGTGACCCTTTGGAAACTTTGACGGGATTTGATCATCCGTGACGGCGGGAACGATAATGCAGTCATCGCCATCTTTCCAGTTTGCCGGTGTTGCCACCTGATAGTTGGCCGTCAACTGCAAGGCATCGACCACGCGAAGTATTTCATCAAAGTTACGGCCGGTTGCAGCGGGGTAAGTGAGTGTGAGCTTGATTTTCTTGTCTGGACCGATGACAAACACCGAGCGGACCGTCATATTGTCCAGGGCGTTGGGATGGATCATGTCATAGAGATTCGCCACCTTCCGTTCGGGGTCTGCGATGATCGGAAAGTTCATGGTCGTGTTCTGAGTTTCGTTGATGTCCATGATCCATCCGTTATGAGAGTCCAGTGAATCGACGCTCACGGCAATAATCTTGAGATTGCGCTCGTCAAATTGAGGCTTAATCTTGGCAACCGTTCCTAATTCAGTGGTGCAGACGGGGGTATAATCCTTCGGATGGGAAAAGAGGATACCCCAGCCATCTCCGAGCCACTCATGAAAGTTGATCTTTCCCATCGTTGTTTCTGCAGAAAAATCGGGGGCTTCATCGCCTAAACGCAGTGCCATTTTCATCTCCTTTATTATCGTTTGGTGCGGCCTTCTATGGGCCGCCAGCCGGTGGATGTCCTTAACCTACCACCCCTCAGTATAGTCTTTTTTGTTTATGTGGCTCAAGATTTTTATTTTTTCAGGAGCCAACGGATGCAGGTTTTAAAGACGGTTTTTCCTTAGCAGCAGTTTCTTAATGATCTTTTTCCCCGCCTCGACACCCGGTTGGTCGAAGGCATTGATTTGATAAAATCTTCCGGCATAAACGGTTTGAACCTCAAAAAAGTAAAACAGAGCACCGACAGAGTGAGGATCGAGCGAAGGGAGCGTGATCTTGCAGTTCGGACGGCCTGCTTTTGTAAGGGAGGCCTCAATCGCAAGCTGTTCGATTTGGAGCAATTCGCCTAGGGAGCGACCGTCGAGCAGTGCGATTGTACCTTCAGCTTTGATGGGGGGGAAAGAAAGATCGTCCTTGATCGCCTCAACGGAAATAAATTGAATTGTTTTATCCATCGGGCCTTCCATGTAGAGTTGCAGTTGTGAATGTTGATCGGTTGCCCCGACGGCGACGACGGGCGTTTGCCCGGTTGAAACTTTCTTCCCGCTCAGATCCTTTTCTTTCCCAAGGCTTTCGGCCCAAATCTGGCCGAACCATTGAGCTATTCCGTTCAACCCCTCTGCATACGGCATCGTGACCAGGATATTCCTTTTTTTCTGAGTAGAGGACCAATAATGAAGATAGGCGCCCCAGATCGCACCGTTTTCAGAGGTCGGTCCCTTTTGGAATACCTGATCGAGGTCGGCGGCTCCTTTTAACAGGGCATCAATATCGATGCCGGAGACTGCTGCGGGAAAGAGGCCAACCGGAGTCAATACGGAGTAACGGCCCCCAATGGCTTCGGGGATATCGAGGGTGGGATACCCTTCCTCCTGAGCAATCTTTCGCAAGGCCCCTTTGTTGAGATCAGTCGTGGCGATAAAGTGATTCCTCGCCGCCCGGCTACCGACATGTTTGGTGACCCAGTCTTTAAAAAGGAGAAACAGTGCCATCGTCTCAAGCGTACCTCCGGATTTCGTGACAACATTGACAACGGTACGGGCCGGATCAAGAAGCTCAAAAAGAGGGGCCACCTCTGATGGATCGACATTATCAATAAAAAACATCTTTGGTCCACCGCGTTGATCCCGAGACAGCATATTATAGTGAGGGGAGTGGAGCGCCTGTTGGAGGGCGATCGGGCCGAGGGCCGACCCGCCGATCCCCAGAAGTACGAAGTTATCAAACCGTTCTCGAACCATCTCTGCGAGGGTCTTTATTTTTTCAGTCGATTGATAGGGAAGCTCTAAAAAAGGAAAGCGGCCCTTTTTACGATCTTCCTCGAAGCACTTTCGGGCCTCGTCAAGTAACTGAAGAGCAGGCGACCGCGCCGAATCATTTATTCCGTCTGCCGTTCCGAGCACTTCAGCCGACATATTCGAAAAATCCCACCTCAATGGTGGAACGACCTTGTTCTCCATTCCTCCTCCGTAAGTCGCCAAGTCAGGGATCCGCCTTGACTTTCCCTTCTCCCTTTTGTTAGGGTGCCTGTGCGGGGTGGAGCAGTTTGGTAGCTCGTCGGGCTCATAACCCGAAGGTCAGAGGTTCAAATCCTCTCCCCGCAACCAATTAAATCAATGGGTTAGGGTTATCAGCCTTAACCCATTTTTAGTTTTTTGACCCTGTTTTAACCCAGAATGGCTTTCTGGGTTAAAGGGGATTAAAGAATATTCAGATGGGATTATAGCACTTATACGGACTTGGTTGTAGGGTTTGGCCGTTTCTTCATCGGAAAAAGAATTACAGAGGCTAGCGGTATGAGCACCCTAAGCCCAGGAGGACTTTATTCTCTTGGGCTTTTTTAATGAGTAGAAAAGGACATGACAAAGCTGATTGAACTTGAAAATATATTAAGAAAATTGACTG
>JAJDBV010000004.1 GCA_029261165.1 Nitrospirota bacterium
CCCCCCCGTGGCCCCCCCACTCCCCACCCCCCCGCGGGGGGGGGGGGCCATTGGGACCCAAATACCCTTCAAAAATTCATGAATTATCGAATGCAGGGAAAAGTGGAGTGGTGTGGACTTATCTACAAATCCTTGGTTTAGTCTTGTAAAGGTTTTTATTTCAAATTTATATTTTCATGTTTCCTGCATTGAAATTGATCTTAGGGAATGCACCTTGCCCAACCCTGGTAATTTGAGAGTCTCAACTGAGCTCTGACCTTGCTTCATTGGGGCTAAGGTGCAGATGGAGAGTTACAAATGCTACAAACGAAGGTCGACAAAGTCGCCTTAATTGATAAACTGGTAATCTCTCCATCTACACACTAAGACAAATCCTACGCAGCCTCCTTCAATACGTTTTGTGTCTTTGCATAACCATGAACATATTCACTCTGATCTCGTACAAGGGCAAAGATAATTCTGAGAAGCTTTCTGGCGATTGCAACCAGGGCTTTCATTTTTACCATCCCTCGATCAAGGTATCGCTGATAAGTTTGGCGCATGATGCCGACGGGACAGACCATATGGACCGCCATACAATACAACAGCTTTCTTAAGAAAGGGCGTCCTCTTTTGGAGATACGGCGACTACCTTGATGTTTGCCGGAGCTGATCTCAAAGAGGTCCAACCCGGCAAGTTTCGTGATTTCCGATACGGTTTTATACTGCCTAAAATCTCCGACTTCACCGATCAAACCGGCTGCCGTGACCTCACCGATTCCTTTTATCGAAAGAATGGAGCGGTTGTAAGGAATCTGTTTGAGATGCCCTGACATCTTTTCCTCCAGACCTTTGATAAAATGATCCGTTACATCGATCGTTTGTATGATACCGGTGATCTCAAAGGCAAGGCCTTCCTCTCCCTGATCAATCCCTATGGTCTCTTTGGCTGCTACATAAAGGGCCTGGATACGCTTCCTGTCCACCTTTCCTCGGCTGATCTTTCTTAAGGAGTCGACCATTGACTCAAAATCATATTCCAAAATATCCTTTGGGGTAGGAAAGTTTCTCAAAAGATACAGTGCACTCTTTTTCTTTATGTCTTTCATTAGGTGCAAAAACTCAGGAAAAACCAAACAGATAATGTGTTGGAGTTGATTAAAGAGAGCGGTACGTCTCTTCATACTTCTTTCTCTGGCTTGAGACAGCCGTCGAAGCTCAGCGGCCGAACCCTCTGGAATGATGAGGCTAAGGGCGTGACCCAATTCGATGATGTCTGCGATGACCTTCGGGTCTTTCCTGTCGGTCTTATTCGGTGAGTTGCCTTGCAGCTCTTTGACACGCTTGCTATGCATCGAATTGACTTGGACCAGATGGATAGGTTTTTTCCGTAAGTAATGGATCAAAGACTCCGCATAAGGACCTGTCGATTCAAAACCAAAGACCACTTCTTTTAAACGGTGGGTTTTCATGGCCTTATAAATCCGTCCCCAAAACTGATCAAATCCGGATCGGTTATTGGGGAACTCAAATGGCTTCGCCTCTGATCCATCGGGGCATCGATAATATCCCATATGTTTCGATTTGCTGATATCTACCGTGACAATGAGGGTCTTCCCTTTGACGAGTTGAACCTTGTGGGTAAGTTTTTTATTCAAAGCAATACTCCTTTCGTAGGTTGAAAAAACCAGCATACTTACTGGTTCGTCATGAAAGAGTATCGCCTTTTATGAGGGCTTAAACAATTTCTAGACTATAGCAAGCTACAAATCCTTAAGAAGGCAGAGATTCGAAATTAAGGATTACCGAAAAAAAGGGGGTACAAGTCAGAGGTAATCCCGCATGGTCGAGACGCCTCTATACTCTGGTATTGCCAAAGGAAAGTAAAGAAACGCCCCTATCTCCTGACCCTTAATCGGGACGCTCTAACCCAAACCGTCCAAACATAAGGGTGCAAGTCCACTTCGATCTTCTAACGAAGTGCTGTATTTAGTACTAATGCCTTGATTGTTACAGTATCTCTAGAGAGTTCTGCGGCTTTCCCGTCAAATTGTTTTTGCGCCTCCACGGAAGGCAATCCTGGAGCCTGTCGTTTTCTTGAGTCCGCCCCATCCCATTGCAAACAATTGAACCATCCTATAAGGTAGAGACCAAATCGGCATTGGTTGTCTTTCAAGTATCGATTCAAAAGCTGGTTTTCCATCGCTTGATTCAGGCCTGGATTCCAGCATCCTTTTACCTCGATAATGGCAGTGATCACATCGTACTTATTTCCATTTGAGTCTCGCCTGATTGCGTTTACATGAATGTCGGTCCTCTCTCCGGGAGAGCCTCCTTGTCCCTTTCGAATTACGACTTCCCGGTTTACAACAATTCCTCTCTGCCTAAGATCTTCATCGAGATGGATTTTCACAAAATCTGAAAGACTTTCCTCTTCCTTGGGCCTATACTTCTTCTTATGTGCATCCCATAAGAAGATCACAGATGGTGTCTCTCCCTGGAGTTTGATCTCTAGCCTGGACAACGACTCTAATAAAATATCCAGCAGTTGTTCTCCATTCTGAACCAGGCGGGTTTGCTGACTCGATGCAAGTTTAAGAATGTCCTTTGGGCATAGTGGGATCCAGCTGCCTTGCCGGGCCCGCTCTTGAGCTTCTAGGAGAACCCACTTGAGCCAATCAATTTCTGGAAGCTCACTTATAATCTTTCGAATTGCCTCACAAGCCTCCGGCACCCCACGACTTTTCAGCGCTCCCAAAAGAGAATCCCTGAATTCGGCAATGGCCCGGCGTGGTGTTACGATTCCCGCCCCCTCCAACTCCGGGTCTTCCCGGTGTGGGAACTGCCGTGCCATCCAAATGTAGAGACTGGCCAATTGGTCCTCAGTTAGTCGCTGTACAACAACCTCTTGGTGGAAGGATCTAACCGCAACTTCAGAAATCACCAGTCTGCCTAAATCGACCTCAATTTGGATTGCTGGCCAAACAGCTTGCCAACCTCCATTCCTGGCATGAGTCAGGAGAACCCGTGTGGACGTGATTGCCTTTGCCCTTGCGTCCTCACCCTCTGGGAGTGGGATAATTAAGCACGACTCAGCAAATGTGGTCGCTCCGGCAACATCATGATCGATCAACTCCCCGAGGAGAGCACCCATTGCTTCCGGCTTCAAGCTCGGATTCTTCACTTTACCCAGAAGCGCCGCCTTCAAACGATCATCCCAACAATATTTCACCTTATCCAAGGAGAAGAGATCGCCGTGATCTCGATTCTCCTGATCGATCAAAAGCCCCAAGACCCTGACGACCTCACTCGGTACTTTTTGGTATCCCACCTCAACTAAGCGGCACTGTATCTCCCGATCATCAATCTCAGAGGTGTTTGGGTAGGCAAGAATGATAGGAACCCATTTTCCCCATACCAGGGGAGCTAAGGTGGCAATCTGATCGTGCGCCTCCTTATAGAGCAGATATAGGGCACGATAACCTGCCGCTGCTGGAAAATGGAAGACTTTTTGGCCTAGCCACTCCTCGACTTGCGGACTCTGCTCCTGAAGATATCTTTTCGATAAGGTGATCAACCTAGCCTGGGTGGCCAAATTCGCTCCCTTCCATCCAGGAAATGACCTGATATCGGCTTCTATGGCTGGCACGTAATGTGTACTATCAGGTTCCAGGGTCATTTCACGAATCAACATCCACCATCTTGAGGAGTCGCCCGATTCGCATTGCTCCAAAAGTTGCGCCACCCGTTCCGAGGGAGGCGGATCGAGAAGCGGGCGGTTTTGATTCCGGTCCTCCCAATCCTTCATCCTCTGGTAATCCCTTTTCATCCGCTCGGCCCGAGGCGAGTTCAACTCAATCGGGCCAGTGAGCCAAGAGAAGGTTTCAGCTAGGATCGGACAACTCTTACACGTGCTCAGAATGATCTCCAGTTGTTCGCGGTCATGGCGATCGAAAGCACGCTCGATGGTCCGCGCCCACACTCTTTGGCGAATCCCCAATTCCGATTGTAGGAGACGGTCTACCATCCATGGGACATCTTTACTCAAAACAATCGGCACCTGAGAGACGACTGGCAGTACGGCTTCATCGTTGGGATCTGAGATAAGTTCAACCATTGATTCAATCAGACGATGTCGCCTTTCATTATTTTCGGCGATCTCCTCGCGAAAGGGTGACTTGACCCATTTGCATAAAATAGGATGATCGTGTTTGAGGCGTGAAAGAGCTGCTTTTGCAAATGACGCCCGAATGTCGGGATCCTCTAGGTGTTTCCATCCTGATAGAAGGATGCCATCAATGAGATCCTCAAATGGGCTCAGACTATCTTCGAAAGCCCCCCGGCTCTCGACCCATTTGAGCGCAACCGGGAGATTTGTCGGCTCAAGTTGTTTGACAATTTCTGATGAAAGGAAGCGATGATATGACCCGATAAAATTGTCGCGCTTCGGGGGTATGATGGCGCAGAAGAGTTCTTCCGCAGAAAGTTGACTCGGCCATAACGCAAGTAGGGTGTATCCTTTCAATTCATCATCCGTATCGTCTTCGGCCGAAGCCACTGCAAGCGGCTTCAGTCTTGCCTTCGTTGGCTCGTCGCCTATTTTCCAGAGGGCACATACAGCTCCAACACGGATCGAAAGCGACTCTTCTAAATTGAGGGCGATGTTCAACAACTCCTCTTGAATCTCTTTTAACGCGCAGGCATCTGCAATGTTGATTGCGGCGCACCTGGCCGTAAGTCTTTTCCCCCTGTTGGCGATATACGGGCGAAGCTGTTCGGCCAATCCCGGGTGGACTAGCTTGGCATATCTGTTGGCACTCCCAATTTTCGTGTCCAGGATTCTCTCCTCATCAAAAGCCTCAAGTAGATGCTCAACGAGGGCCTCTCTCTCTTGTAGATCCGCAGTTGTGACATCGCTTCGGAGCAAAATTTCAGGTTCATTCCTCATAGTCTCTTTGAAGACATCAGCTCTCATCCCCGAAAGCCAGGCTAGTGATTCATGGAGTTGGGGCACAAATTTCTCATCAGGATCGTTCGGATGGAGAAAGAGACTCATAATTTGGGGAAGCGTCAGCTTATGCCTGGCCAGATAGTATGCCGCCAGAAATTCGGCGTAGGTGCGATGAGCCCACCCCATTCGTTCTGGCCCCCTCGAACTGAATAATCCTGTACCGGCGACCTCTCGGATAACCGCTTCTGTAACCTCAAAAGTCCCACCATCAGAGCCTTCTTTTTTGCCACAGAGATCGCGAATCTCGATGTCCTCCTCTGGAATATCACCCAGACTGACCCTTGTTGAAATGGCATATCGATTGCAAATAATCATCATTGCGGCCATGCGTGCCGCAACAGTCAGCCGCTGATCGGCATCCAACGATCCTGTGAGGCCGGCTTCATGTCTGCTCTTGCTTACCTCCTTGCAGAGGAGACGACAGCCATCTTCATAGAGCTTGAGTTGTGTCGAAGGAAGACAACCTGATCTTTTATAGGTATTTAGAAGAAAGTTTAGAGTCACCGGCTTGATCGCAAATGGAACCGCAGAGGCACGATCAACTTCTTGCATGAAAGAATCAAGATCAATCCCCTTCCCTCGTGCCGTCTCTACAACATCTCTCCGGCGAAGCGGGACCAACTCATATACCTTTGTTAATTCTTCGCCCCATAGACCTTTGAGCTTCTCCTCCATGCTACTAGGCCAATCTGCGGTCCTACAGGCAATGCGAAGAAAGAGCCGATCAGTTGGGTACTTCGGCAACTCCTCGACAAGGAGTTTCGATACGACTTTAATCTGTAATAAACACTCATCGAGGCTATCCAAAAACAAGTGAAGCCGGTGGGCTCCTTGCTGCCATGCTATGAACTCGGGGTTCTCAAAGATTGATTGACAGAGTCTGCCATCTGTCTGGTACGCTCCCAAATCAAACCACAGCGCAATATCCATTGTGGATTCAAGCTGTTCTCGAATTTTGGAATACTCCCTTTTCAAGGCCGTCGTCTTCCCCATTCCGGGCTCACCCAATAGCCCAAGGCATCTTGTATTCGATATTGATTCAAACGGTACAATATCAAGATCGAGCAGATGTCCCCATTCAGAATCAGGATCAAGAAGATAGCCTCTATCGGAGAGATCGACCTTGCCTTCTCTTGGGCACCAGAATCTCTTCCTCCCATAGTTGCTTGCAGCCATCATTTGTTGTCTAAACCCTCCAAACTTCTCACACAGTATGATGGAACTTACTTCAGTCAAAACGTTTTAAAAAGGTCGCTTCTGTTTACCTTTTGAGAGGTGCTTTCTCAACCTCTTAAGACCTTCTATGTATACCGCTATTTTCCTAACATCCTTTTCATCATACACCGCATAAATGATACTGCTCGTAGGACCTAATTGCAATCCTCCCTTTAAGAGAAGGGGATCTAAATTCACTGGTCTTATCTTTCTCATTGAGATATACGCCTGCCTTGTCCAATGCCTCAGAAGTGTGTCAATGAAAAACACACAAAGTTGATGCCTTCTGCCTCAAAAAGGGGACACCTATTTTCGCCGATTTACAATGGAAACTTTGTATTCTGGGTTAGACCTTAAGGTTGTTTGGTACAGGGAAAAAGTGATGCTTGTTCTCCCTCTAAGCCAAAGAGAAGTGGAAGGTCACGGACTTGAGCTGTCCGCATTCACATCTCACCATCGCGGCACAACTCACTTTGGTTGGATCATTGAAGTTGACAATTACTTTGAGGTCATCGCAGTGGCAACTTATGGCCTGATCTCTTATCGACTCTTCGATATGTTGTTTACAGCGCTCCCTTGTTTCAGGCTTCAAGGTATCATCTAAAAAGCGATAGCTACTTACCATGTACGCGATCCCTTCCCCATCTGGCCCGTGCCCATAAACCTCTCTCTTACTCAGCTCCTCGGAAGGGAAGCTTTCAGCTTTTTGATCTCTTCCAGGACTTCCTCCTTTTTCAAGATCCCATTCGCATCTAAAAGATTGATTAGGGCCTCTTGGGTCAAGACATTACTCATCAACAGCTCTTCAAACGAAACCACTTCTTTTGGATCTAGTTTTTCTGCCACGATACCTCCTTACCAAAGTCCCGGTTGTTTCGTTCCTTCTATCACGGTCTCAACACCATCTTCAATCTCAGAGAGGAAATCAAGGCCAGTGAGATTTTCTACTTCATCGACGGTAGTGATGTATTTTGAAAGATCGCTCGTCTTGAGCTTCTTGTTTCTCAAGACAAAGGCGATTACCTCAACCCTTGCCGGATCAAAGATGACCTTGAAGAAATGGGTCGGGACGGCGACATTGCCGTCACCGATGGTCTTAAAGCTACCCTCAAAGATTGGTCCAGTGACGATGTAAAGGTCTCCTCTTTCAGTAGCCCATTTCCTAACCTTGGTCTCAAGCGATTTCCAAATGCCACGATTAAATCCCGCTCCGACCTGTGGAGCCATATTAGACAAAAGAAAACTCTCCCTCATCGCCAGTATAGACCACTTCATTGCTCCAGCCGGGGCCATGTGCCCCCGGTCATAACCGCTCCCTCTGTAGTCCTTCTTTTCAGATCGATCTCCCCGGTTCAAATCCGGGTCGGGCCTGAACCTATCAACTCGCGGTTGCGTTCCGGCGACTTTCTCTCTTGTAAGATGATAGGCCACCCAGTCAGCAACTTTGAGTTCAGCATCATGAGAGAGCGCATAGCCAAGCCGACAGAGGAGAACAGGCTCATTACTTGGTACTCCGAACTTGAGGTGTTCATCACAACCAGAAAGCCCTTCCGGAAGGATAGGGGCAGAAGAATTGCCAGATGAGGTTGAACCCCCTGCCAGAGCTTCTTGCATCTCTGTTTTGCTGGCAAATGACCGACCAGAAAATTGTCCTTTGTGACATTCGTAAATCTCCGCCGTCCGGTTGCTGTGACAACCAAAGGAGTCAAGTCCGCCCCGGTGGGCTAGGGTAGGAGAGGGAGCCATCAGGATGAAGAATAAGAGGGTCAGGCTTTTCGTTCTCACGGGAAAGATCCTTTCGGGATATAAATTGAGGAGGAGCGGTGAGGGTTATTATAGGGGAGCTCAAAGAAGAATGAAATAGGGGAGTAAACTGTCGATTCTTCAATATAGCTTTATCGGTATTTTTGGCTCCTCACCGTACGGAAGAGTACGCCTTGATCTCCAAAAAGACCTCTGGCTTTTTCTTTCAGACGACTAGACGGTTTCCAAGATCACCGCCGACTTACGGACATAGGGGTCAAAGAGAGGAGTTATCCCTCTGATCCAATAATATGAGAATGCCAAGCTGAGATGGATGAGATATTTTAAGGAATGCGGGTAGAAATAGATTGGAGAGGAAGATCCAATTAATTAAACGGGTAGTGCTGTTTCTAACCTTGTTTCTCATCATTTTTTTGTGTTTTTTCTGCCTCAATCAATGGGTCTAACCAGGATACCAACTCGTCAAAATCGACATATCTTGGCAGAGGATTATTTTCGACAAATTGTCCATAAAGAGTAGTAGAAATCAACATCTCACAGGTTCTTCTAGGAAAGGTTGCTATCCGAGATTGAAAAAAGTTCTCAGGACAATCAAGGTAAGTTCTTATTGTAAAGGGTTTCCACTGCGCCCACAAAACTTCTTTGTCCTTTATATCAATGATCTCCGTTCTTTCGATCAATCGATTGTCCTTGTCCCATGCACTATTCATAATATCAACTGCTTCTTTATCCGTAGCCGGTGCCCCCCAGCCAAAAATTGTTAGAGTCATCGCCCGACGCAGACCATTCTTTAGAACTTCCCATTCTGTTTTGATAAAGATGTCATTACCATAGTTCTTCATTGTAACGGGGTAGAGTAGCCGAGTTGGTTTAAGATCTTGATTACATTGTGGGCAAATCATGCCATGTTCCCCAACAGTTGGATGCTTGAGGCAATGAGCTGTACGGACATTGCCATGAAGGTGAACAATCTCCGGAACTGGAACTTTATTCTTATTCCGATTCCACGCTTCAAAAAGGAAGGGATCCCAGTTGAAAGTTGCAACAATATCCTTTGGTCGAAGCGCCAATAATAAATAATCGTACAATGTAGGAAATTCTGGAAGTCTGAGCCTGTCAAAATAGTCGTATACGATCCTTTCAATTTCCTTAATAACTGGAGACTCCGGCTTAGCCTGATACAATTCACTATAAACTGTCTCAAAATTTTGGCCTTGATATTCGACACCAGCTCGATCTAATACTGCTTTAAGACCGACCACTTCAATGAGGTTATTCATGTCAGGAAGTATTTTCCCGTTCGCGTCTCCTTCAGGAAATGCTGCTATGCTAGCCCCTGCGCCAAGAATGACAACATGTGGTTTACGGTTTACTGGCTTACTAATAAGCTGAGACTTGGTGATTTTCATTTATTTGTTCACTTATCCAAAAGTGACAACTACTCCTAGCTATACGTAACATACAAGTTGTTCTTATTTTGGGCAAGCGAAAGCGAATACCAGATGAAAGGTTGGATCAATCAAAAAGAATCAAAACACAATGTTTCAGGAAGAAACCTTCTGCCGTTTACCAATTTCATATTTATCGAGTACAGGGAAAAAGCAATCCTCCCCTTGCAATGCTGTGGCGTGAAATCATGGTTTTTTAGGGCTTGATGGTGTTACAAATCTGTGACTCTCTGTCACGCTCTCGTTACACCTGACCGATTCAACTGATTATAAAAGATATTTCCGATTCAAGGTAGCTATTCTCCAGCATGGGGTGTTACGTATCTGTGACACCCTTATATCGAAAAACACCGATCAACGCGCGATCCTTTCTTCATCGGAGTATTACAATCATTTCAATTTCAGAGATAAAAAATAGAAGAGATTCCAGAGGGTTAAGTCTGTGTAGGGTTGATGACTTCATCAATTCCGAGCAACATGATCTTCACGAATAAGTGAGGAGATTTAGCGGGCATGGTATTTGTATTAATACAAGCACGCAGTGAAAGGGAATTTCTTCAGATTATTCTTTTTTGCGGGCGAAAGATAACCACAAGATAAGGAGAATGATCACGATGTTCCGACAGAGACAACAGATCCTTCTTGCCATTGTGATCCTGTTATTCAATATCCAGCTCCCCGTTTGGAGTGCGGAAACGGAGGTCAAACAGCTCATAGAAGTGAGTGAAGGTGAAAGAATATCAAAGTCTGAACTAAAAACGTCCGGGCTTTATAATGAACTCGCCCTTTTGGCCTCGGAGAACCTGGTCTTTACCGCTTCAAAGCGGGTGGAAGCGATCAGGACGGCCCCGACGGCACTGTCGATCATCACCTCAGACCAACTGCTTCCTTTAAGCGGGAGGTATATTCCGCAGATCCTCAGTCTATTTCCCGGAATAGATGTCCTTCAGATCACACGGACTCAGTTTACGGTGAGCCTCCGTGGATTTGCCAACCGGGGCAATTTCCGGCCGAGGGATGTGCTCGTCCTCGTCGACGGCAGGACAGTCTACGACGATTTTTCAGGAAGTGTGGAGTGGGAAACGCTCGATATTTTCCCACAGGATGTGGGAAAGATTGAGGTCATCCGGGGAGCTGCGTCTGCCATTCACGGGGCCAATGCGGCCAGGGGTGTCATTAATATCATCACCAAGCCCCCTGAGGCCATCGCCGGCTTTGAGTCCGCCACCTCTGTCGCCAGCCGGGGCGGTTTCCGGCAGCGGATTGCGGCGGCAGATTTCAACGGCCGCTACAAATGGAAGATAACGGGCGGTTTTGACCAGGCGGATATCTGGGACAATTTCGTGGACATCGATCTGTCTGATGATGAGGGGGCAAAGACCTGGCGGTTGAATACGGTTCTTGCGAAGAAATTAGCAGGTGGGGGCGAGGTGAGGCTCGGGGCCGGAACGAATACCGGGAATCTCCTGCAGACAACATCATCCGGGGTTCCCCTTCGTAATGATCAGTCGACCAGTCATATCCGATTGGAATATGAGCGACCCTCCTTGTCGATCCGCACGTTCTGGAACAACCGTGATCTGGACATCAACGATCCAGACACAGGCGAGTTCTTCAGCCGAAGAACGCAGAACCTCTATGACATCGAGGTTGTCCAGAGGATCACCCGCTTTGGCAAGAGCGATTTTTCCTGGGGAGGGACAGTTCGATACACAACGGTGAAGGCGGAGAGTATCGGGGGAGAAGAAGAGCAGTTCACCGGTGGGCTCTTTCTGGACGAGCAATACAATGTGACGGACCGTTTTTTAGTCCGCCTGGCGGGTCGCTTTGATTTTCACGAGGAGACCGACTTCCAATTTTCCCCGCGGGGCGGTGTTTCATATCAGATCCGTCCGGAACAGACCTTGAAGGCCTCTGTCAATGTCGGCTACCGCAACCCGACCCTGGCTGATAATTTTTTCGATTTTTCCATCGATGTGGGACCAGGCGCCACGTTTGTGATTAAAGGGAACAAAGATCTGAAACCGGAAGAATCGATCTGGTATGAGGCCGGGTATCTCGGGAAACTTCTTCCCGGGCTGACGCTGGGGCTTGATCTCTTTTATGTCGTCACAGAGGACTTTATCCGATCCGAGTTCTTTCCCCCCAATAGGTTAACCTTCGTCAATACAGACGACAAGGTCAAGGGGGGTGGAGGAGAAGTGTGGGGTCAGTATGAAGTGACCCCCTCTCTCCGATTGATTGCAAACTACGGATATGCTAAATTCCGCGAAAACTCGGAGAGAAACCGGGCCACCTCCCCCAACAAGGTCAACGCTGGTCTCCTCATTACCGATCTCCACAGGATGACCGGCGCACTCACGTTTCATTACAGGGATCGTGCGGAGTGGCCCTTTCCCAGCGGTCCGAACATTTCTCCGGTTCAGGAACCCTACTATACGCTGAACCTGGTTTTAGGTTATCGGATGACAGAGAAGTTAAGCGGGCAGATCGAGGTTTATAACCTCACAGACAGGAAACACTTTGAACTGCCCTTCGCCGGGGAAGAGATTCCTCTGGAGCTTATATTCACACTTCGGTATAGTGCCTGATGAATCCGGAACGGAGCCATCACGATTTCAGAGCAGGAGTTCTGCATGAAGATTCGATTTGGTGATCTCTTCACCTTCCTTTTGATCCTCTTTATCCTGGGGGGATGTACGACCCAGCGCCCCTTCCGACCCGGCCACCCGGTTAGGGTATCCCCCTTGAGCGGGGCGGTTTCGGGGAATACCATTCGTCACCATGATCTGACGCTTCACCTGGACCTCTCTTCGGGGACGGTGCAGGTCGAAGATGAAATGGTGATATCAGTCACCACCGCCGAGGTCAATTTTCATCTCCATAAGGGGATGAAGATCGAAGAAATCGCGTTTCAAGGTAAACGGATTAAGCATCGGGTAGTGGAGACGGACAAGGGAGAGACAAGCAGGGTGACTGTCCTGCTTCCAGGGGAATCTCCAGGCAAGATCGCTCACGTTGTCATTCGATATCGGGGAAGTTTCCCTCAGATCGATTTCAGTGATGGACGCCACCGGGGTACCGAGGTCGGGGGGTACATCAACAAAGACGCCGCACTCTTGCTCTCAAACGCGCATTGGTATCCCGATATCCCAGAGCAAACGTCCTTGATGACCTATGATTTGAGGGTCTATGCTCCTGCCGGGCAGGAGGTGATCAGCGCGGGGGAGAGGATTCCTCCCGGTGAGGTCGGCTCAGGGAAGGAGTACACTCTTTTCCGGATGCGGCATCCGACGGATGAAATCAACCTTGTCACCGGAGAGTTCCACGTTAAGAAGCGGGAAGTCGGCGAGATCGCCCTGTTTACATTTTTTACCGAGGACGATCCGGAGCTTGAGGAAATCTATCTTTCTGCATTGCAAGACCACTTGGGGCAATACCAGAAAAGGTTCGGTCCCTATCCCTATAAAGCGATGTTGGTCGTGGCGACGCCTCTGATGGAAGGACTGGGGTTTCCCGGTTTTACGCTGATCGGAGAGCGGCTCCTCCGTATTCCGAATCTTCCGCAGACCAGCCTCGGCCATGAACTCCTGCACAACTGGTTCGGTAATGGCGTCTATGTCGATATCGATCAGGGCAACTGGTCTGAGGGACTGGTGACCTACCTGGTTGATTACCGCTTCTCCGTCGCGCAGCGGGGCGCGGCCGCCGCACGCCGCAGCCTGCTGGAGGATTATTCGATCTATACCCGTTCGGGTCGGGAGCCGAGCCTCACCGAGTTTCGGGCGAGAGAGAGTCCGGAACAGATGGCGGTCGGCTACGATAAAGGGGCATTCATATTTGAAATGCTCGAGCGGCGTCTGGGGAAGGACCGTTTCGATCAAGCCTTAAGACAATTGACCCGGGATCGCATGTTTAAGAAGGCCTCGTGGAAAGACCTTCAATCTGCCTTTGAGGCGGCAGCCGGTGAGTCACTTGACCCATTTTTCCGGCAATGGGTTTACGGTGTCGGGGCGCCGAGCCTCCGCATTGAGGATGCCCGGCTGAGTCCGAGTGCGCGGGAGGTTGTTCTGACACTGACCTCTGAACCTGCCTTCCGGTATGACGTGCCGATTGAGATCAAGACCGATCGGGAAACGATTATCACCATTGTCTCATTGAAGGAATCTTCACAAACCGTAACATTGAAGGCCCCCTCAGCGATCGAGACGGTGACCGTCGATCCCGAATATACGCTCCTCCGTAAATTCCTACCCGAAGAACTGCCGATGACGATCGCCAGCGTTTTGGAAACCGAAGACGATCTTTCTGTCCTGTTTTCCAAAGCCCTCAATGAAGAGGAGAGGGGGCGCTATGAGGATTTCTTAAAGAGCTATGGGATAAAGTACCACCAGATCGAGAGGATAGCGGAAGGGGATGGGCCGACCTTGATCATGGGCCCTCCCCCTGAAACGGGGAGCATCGGGGGATGGTCACCTCAGGAGGTTCCCTGGAAATGGGGGGGGACTGCACTCACGATCGGTAAGGTGACGGTGGCCGGTGGGAAGGAGACGGCCGTCTTTGCCTGGCGCGGTCCCAAGGGGGTCGATCAGCCGGTGGTCTGGATTGTGGGGTATAGTCTTGACGGTCTCCAATCCCTTGCACGGAGGTTGGGATATTTTTCAGCATCGAGCTATCTCCTCCTCCGGGAAGGGAAACGCCCGGTCAGAGGAGAGTGGCGGTCGAATGAGAGACCGCTCCATATTGCATTTCGGGAAGGAAGATCCGGTACGGGGGAGGGGTCACGTGCGGATTAAGGGAATCCCGGTCATCATTCTTATGGCGCTTCTTATGGCCGGCCCATGGCGGTCGGCTTTAGCCTCCGAGCGTCCCATTGTCATCCTCGTCGGCTCCGACATCGCCCCCTATCGGAGTGCGGCAAAAGGGGCCGAGGAGAAGCTGTCCGGTGATCGCACGGTGACTTACACCCTGGATGGAAATCCGGATCGAATGTTCCATACGATGTCAAAGGTTTCCCTTGTCTCTCCCAGAGCGATCATCGCGATCGGCAGTCAGGCCGCTCTTGCCATCAAGGCAAATCCGGTCAACGTACCGGTCATCTTCTGTCTGGTGGTGAATCACGCCGAAGGGCTTGAGATTCCGCAATCGTGGGGGATCTCGATGCATCCTCTCCCGAGGGATGCATATGAAATGATCCGCAAGATCCTCCCGAGGAGGCGGATCGGGATACCCTATAATCCCGAAAGAACTGGCGGGATCGTCGAAGGACTGGTCGCTTATTTTAAAAACACACCGATTCAACTCGTTCCGATGATTGTTCGGGAGCCGGCTGAGATCATTCCGGCTCTTCAAAAGGAGCGCTCCCGGTACGACGCCTTGTGGCTCCTTCCGGATGGGAGTTTTATTGATGCCCTCTCGGTAAGGGCGATCATCGACTATTCCATTTCAGAGCGTTTTCCCATCCTCGGCTTCTCTGAGGCGCTTGCCCGGAACGGGGCGGTCCTCTCGGTGGCCGGGAATTATCAGGACATGGGCCGTCAGGCCGCGGAAACGGTACGGCTCGTGATCTCGGGGAAGAGACCGCCGAGGGTCCAGCCCCCGGCAAGACTCACGAGTTTTGTCAATGTCCGGGTCGCCCGTATTCTAAATATCCCGATGGGGGAGACGCTTGTCGCACTCGCAGACCGTATCTATCCAACCGATCCGGGCCTGAGGATCCCATGATTTCGAAGTTGAACATACGGAAACGCCTGGTCTTCTTCGGGGCCATCTGGATGACGGTCTGTACCGTCATCTTAACCGTCACCCTTTTTTCCGAAGGGAGAAGAGCCCTGCTCGAGGGTGTGGCCAAGAGATCCCAGAACCTCGCTGGCCATCTTGCAGAGCAGGTGCGAGGCCCGCTTTACGCTGGAAACAAGACTGCAATCGAAGTCCTGCTCAGAGAGATGTCAAGACAGCCGGGGGTCGTCGCCGCCTTCGTTCTACTCAAGAACGAGACCTATGGAAGCAAGCCCGAAGACGTTGAACCGCTGAGCAGGTTAAAAAATGTGAGCGCTCACTTTGTCATGGTGAACGGGCTTCGCGCCATCGAATCGGTTTCCGCTATCAGTCTGCAACCGGAGATCTCTCCGGAAGAGATTCCGTTAGGAGAGACGGCCGGCCATGAAGAGGATGGTCGGGCCATCGTTCTGTTATCGGTCGAGCCGGTCTTCGCCCAGGTACGAACCCTGATGATCCGGACCGTCCTCTCTCTTCTGTTTGTTCTCGCGGCGGGTCTGCTGATCGGTTGGGTTTTCTCCGGAAAAATGGTCTCGCCGCTTCGGCGGATGGCAGACCATGCGCGGAAAATTGCCGAGGGGGAAGCGACGGGAAAAAAGTCCCTACCGAATGAGGATGAGATCGACATGGTATTAAGTTTGATGACATCGATGCGACATTCCCTTGATTACAAGAAAGACGAGATCGCCGGTCTCCAGGTCCATCTGAAGGATACTTCAAAAAAATCGTCTGATTTGGAGGGGATGAACACGCGATTCAGCGACCTGTTGAATCACAAGAACGACCTGATCCGTCTGCTTAACCACGAGGTGAAAACACCTCTTGGGACAATTTCAAACCTGATCACCGGCCTTCAGGAGGAGATTCCAGGGCCGATTACCGATCGCCAAAGGGGATACCTCACCCTGATCAGAAACAACTCTGAGCGAGTGAGAAGGGTCATTGCGGTCATGCTCCAACATGCAATCGCCAAGACCGGCGACATCCAGATCAATCGTCATCAAGTCCAAATATCGGAAGTCGCCCAGCAGGTTCAGTCTGCCCTGGTCCCTTTCCAGGAAGAGAGGCAGGTTGCCTGTGTTATTGGCGAGTCGGTCTCCGGAAAGTCCGTCTATGCCGACTCGGTCTTGATCGACCAGATTCTCTATAACCTGATTCACAACGCCATTAAGGCAAGCTCCCCCGGCGCGAGGGTGACGATCGAGGTATTTCAGTCAGGGTCTGATTGTGTGATCAGCGTGGAGGATTCCGGGTCGGGAATACCAAAGGAGATAGACGCCAAGCTGCTCCAGAAGCCCTTGTCTAATGATATCAGGCAGGGAGGCGGTGTTGGTCTTTATATCAGTCGTTACCTGGTTGATCTGCATGGCGGTCGGATCTGGTTCACGACCAAAGAGGGAAAAGGGACAACCTTTTTCTTTACTCTGCCGACATCAACCGCTCCAGTTGTAGAAAGGACTTAACCCAAACTCAAGTCATCTTGGGTTGAACTTGACGTGGAAACCATGCCTGCCCGTATCCTCATCGTCGATGATGACCGAGATTTCAGATTCTCCCTCCGCGATTATTTGTCCAACGCCGGCTACCGCCTGTTCGAAGCCGGATCGTGCGCCGAGGCCATGCAGATATTAAAAAAGCAGGAGCTTGATCTGGTCTTACTCGACCTCCAGCTCCCCGATGGCGAGGGTTTGCACCTGCTTGATGAGATCTCCAGGATAGGGGATTCTCTGGAGGTGATCATGATCTCGGGGTATGGGACGATCGAGAAGGCGGTAGAGGCGATGCAGAGAGGCGCCTGTGATTTTGTCCCCAAGCCCGGAGAAATTATCAATCTTGTCACCCGGATTAAAAAGGCGCTCGAGTTACGAAGCCTCAAGCGAAGGTCCGCAGGTCGGAGGGAGGCGTTCATGCCGCCGGTTCTCGGAAAGAGCCGTCCGATGGAACGCTGCATGGAGACGTGCCGTCGCCTTGCCAACACGGACACCACCGTCCTGCTCCTGGGGGAGACGGGTAGCGGGAAGGAGGTCTTCGCGAGGCACCTCCATTCGAGCAGCCGGAGAAAGAATGGACCCTTTGTCGCGCTAAGTTGCGCCAACTTTACGGAACAACTCATCCAGGATGAACTGTTCGGGCATGAGGTGGGGGCCTTCACCGGGGCCCGTTCGGCCAAGCTCGGAAAGGTCGAGGCTGCTGACGGGGGGACCCTCTTTTTGGATGAGATTGGTGAGATACCCTTTGAAATACAAGCCAGGCTCCTACGTTTTCTGGAGACCCGGACTTACAGCCGGATTGGTGGGAACAAAGAGCGGGAAACCGATGTGCGTCTGATCACCGCCACCAACCGGAACCTGGCTTTGGAGATCAAGAGAGGGAGGTTCAGAGAGGATCTCTTCTACCGTCTCAATGTCTATTCGCTCCAAATTCCTCCACTCAGAGAGCGCCAGGAGGATATTCCTGATCTGGTCAACCATTTTCTATCACAGATGGCTAACAGACAGGGCCTTCCGGGCCTGCAGATCTCAGGTGACGCCCTGGAGGTGCTAATCCATTACCAGTGGCCAGGCAACGTGAGGGAGCTTAAGAATGTGATCGAGCGGGCGACCGTGATCTCCTCGGACGGCGTGATCACGGAGAGCGATCTGCCGATGCTCGATTCCACAGAGGGTGCCTCGAGAACAGGTCAAGGGAGCTATCAAGATCAGATTGTTAAATACCAAAAGGAGATTCTTCTTTCTGCATTGGAGGAAAGTAACGGCAATCGGACAGAGGCCGCCAAAAGGCTCGGACTCTACCGGACCGATCTGCTGCGAAAAATGAAAAATCTTGGGCTATCGGACCACGCCCTTCTTCAGGAAGAGCCTGGTCCCTCCAATTGATCCTTCCCCCTCCATAAGCCAACGCCCTTTCTCCGCCGATATTCTGCCTAAATCCGATATGGTTTCTGTCACAATTCAGTGACGTCTGTTTCGAATCTGTATCACCCCTTTCCCCCATAGTAGGGATTTCCGCTTTCCTCGAAAGACACAATAATTCTCCCTATTAATCAATAAGTTAAATGGCAGTCCTGTTTAGACTCCGATACGGTATCTCTTGAGGCCTCGCATTTTCCCTGTCGCGTATCTGTAACACCTCTATTCTGTGTGTGGATAATATTTTTACTCGTCATTTCGGCGACTGGTTCTAGGCATATTCGTCTATCTTGTTGATATATCAGAATGATTTACTATGATTTTCAAATCATCCGATGTATGTATGAAACGTGTGTGATTGAAGGCACATGATTTGCTCTTAAGTAAAGTGGTTCGTATTCAATACGCCTGAAACCGGCGGGATCAGGAGTCATTCTGGCGCGGTATCCGATATTCATAGTTGAATACGATGGATTAAATTTATCAACACGATGAGACGGTGAAAAAGGAACTCAAGGCGTTGAAGGCCCAGGAGACGAAGCCTCCAGGTCTGGCCATGACAGAACTTTAGGGGATGCTGGCCGGTCCGGTTCTGACGGTGGACCTGTATACCTTAAAATTAATTCAAACTAGAAAGAAGCTTACATCTCTTACGTGACAATAAACTGTCTTAGATTTGGGACATTTATTGTTGTTGAAAATGGGGTAAGAATATAGGCGAAAAGGATCGAGAGGGATTGTGATGATGAAAGTTGATCAATTCGAGGTTGACACGTCTGGTTCGCTACGAAGACAATCGTGATATTTGAGGAGATGAACCGAGATCCGAGAAGACTGGTTGGAAATACGATTCTTGACAAATAATTGTACCGTTTTATTTTCTGTAAGGTTCTCATTTCTCGATAAGGATCTTTGATGGAAAGTAAGCCAAATGAAAAATCAACATGCCAGTGCGGGACAGAGTCACATCATCTCTACAATGCAATCACGGGACATTTCCCCTCCGCTGATCCATCCCGTTCTCGCAGCTTGCAGGGGACTAAATAAATGGAAGAGAAGGCGAGAAAAGAGGAGGATAGCAAATTCAGACAACACCGTATCAAACTCCCTCGTTTCAAGGCTGATAACCTAAGACGTTTTCTAATGACCTTCCGCTTGAGTGATCAATCGCAACCCTCTCTAGACTACTTCCTCGATCAAGAAGAGAGTTTCCCGCAAGGGGAGCATCCGTACGGCTTGTTTGTTTTTGGTTCAGCTAGTAGTGAAAAAATAATCCCTTCGTCAACATTAGTGGGAGAAGAATTTATTCAGAGAGATCAAATCATTTCCCAGAAATATTACCTTTCTTTTTTTATCTTTCGTAGTGGTTTCGCTTTCAGTGTCGTTCATCGTGAAACGGAGATGGGAACCATTGTCCGAAGCAATCCTTTGCTGAAAAGGTCGGACAAGTTTATGCCCTCCTTGTTTCATACAGAACTGTTGTAAAAGGAATATGTACGCCCTTACGGATTTATTAACCGGACTTTCCATGAGAGGAAGTATGATCGGAGCATATCATGAACGATAAAATACTAAAACGTCTTCGGGAAAAGATCATCAAAGGGGTGAACCTAGCTGATGGAGGTCCCCCGCTTTCAGGTCTCTTCTTGCTTATCCAGGATATAAATTATCTTTATTTCTGTCTGCTTCGAGAGTTGGGAGACTTATCATCTCAGGGATATCTCTCATCAGAAATTCTCTCTACTTTGATTAAAGTCGAACCGGTAGATGGGAACAAGATCATCACATTAGGTGAGGGACTGTTAGGACATTCCGACGGTGAGCTCCTGCATGGCGCAGACTTATTTCCGTTGATCTGTCTGCACACCCTTCCGGATTCGGTTGATCTGATATTTTCGGGAGATGAGAAAAGAATTATCCCCGTACGCCAACTCTCAGAGAAAGAGAGAATCATAGCACTTCTCTTGGAGCATATCCGGTCAATGAAGGAAAAATAATCGTGCTGAAGATCGATCCCTTAGAACCTCTGATGATATCCAAATTATACCAACTGGGTTGCAATATATCCTGGATTGCTAGGTTAATGGTGTGCGGTCGAGATCGAGTTTATCGTCAGCTTAGGAAACAGATAAATCTTCCGACTACCGGGAAAACAGGCCGTCCAAGGGAGAAAATAATATCGAAAAAGAGGCAAAAAGAAATTATCGAATTAGAAGCAGCCGGGATCTCGCCGGTCGACATTGCCCAGGTGATGGAGATCGATCTGCCCGTTGTCCTGAAGGTCGTCTATGAGAAGAAAGAAATTAAACGCAACTGTTTGAGGTGCGAGGCTTTAACGCCTGACTGGATCTGCAAGAAATGCAAACGGCAGATGGCGAAGACAGGTCCGGACATCTATAAATCCTATACTTAATGGCACTGAAAGACGGTTTATTGAAATTGGTTGATAGACATGGATTCGAACATTCAAGACATGATGATTAAAAAGATTTCTTCTTTAGCGAAGCGAAGAAAAGAAGAAGTGCTCGCTGAATTAATGGTTTCACTTTCACAATGTATCGAGAAAAATATTCAACTAATCACGCTGTATAAAAGACTTACCCTTTTCCCTAAATTAGTAAAAGAGATCGAGCCTTATACCGGACTGACGATTGAGGATTTACGCCGATTCTGTGAGTTCGACTATCTGGTTCCGACCACTCCAGAAGAAACCATACTACTGGACCAGACGATAAGAAACCTCCTCTGTTGTTCCAAGAAAAATAATAAAAAAGATAATAGTGCCACGTCTGGAAAAGGCCATTTCCCCAAAGAAAACCACATAGAAAAAATAAACCGATTACGACTAATTATTACGGAACAGGAGCGAATAATTACCGTTCTAAGAAAACGGTTGCCGAAGGCGGATATTGCAGGCCGTTGCCAGAATTAATTTCAACATACGCTATAAATAATCCGATATCAGGAGGTTGAGATCGACACAAGAACTTTCACGGAACAGCAGGAAAACCAATTTATCACCTTAGTAAAGAAGGCTGGCTTTACGTTAAAACAGATCGAACAGGAAGTGACATTTTCGGCGGATAGCCTTAGCCACAAATGGAAAAAGATTCCGTTAGATCGCTCGCCCACCTATCTCACGGTCCGCAAACGACACAAAGGAACCATCGTAGAACTTATTTTGATGTCGGTCGATATCTTTGAGATCAGTTCAATATTCAATTACAATCCAAAAACTGTTCTAAAGTTTATCGAAAAAACGTGTCTTGATGATCAGTGGCAGATCAAAAAATGCGGCACCTGTAAAAATCAGTTTGTTGCTTTTGGAAGAACAACAATCTGCCAGAAGACCTCTTGCAAACGGGCAGAAAAAAGCCGCCGAGATAAATATAGACACCTCAAAAGGATATACGCCGCTCTCTCCTGAGTTCCTTTTTTGTCTTTGATAGCGAATAAATTGAGAACGAAGAACGACTCTGAAGCAGACCAATCCCCAGTTATAAACCTTTCATAACGTCAAAACCCCCATAATCGAGGACCGCTTCCGTTTGTCCTCCCCAAATGGAATAAAAAACCTAAGAAAACTCTGATTTTTTGATAATTCCAAAAAAAATATTATTTCCTGATTTTCAGTCCAATGAGGGTCATTATTCCTGTCGATACCGGTGTCGTAACCCCTGTCGGGGCTACCATCGGACTATGGTCGAGAACATTCTCGTAACTACTTGAACTTAAACATGAATATCGAGGTACTACCCCTGATATTCATTAATCTAAACCATTCAGACTTTTCCAATCGGACGCCTTTTAACTCTAATTGCTGAGAAGCCCGTTCGATTGACGATTTTGCCCCTTGACAAAGGTTATTCGACAGAGTATTTTTTGTTACATATCATTTAATTGCAATGCCCAATCTTGGGTGCCGGGGAGATTTTCTCCAACATATCAACATCTTAGTCCTTTCTGCTTAATTTTAAGATCCCCAAGGGAGCGGAAAGGATTTTTTGCGTTCAGACCTGTCGTTATTCTCGAGATCCCCTATCTTTCTGTATTTTCAGGAATTTCCAAGAATCCTAATGTTTCTCCCTTCAATCCGGTTGAAATGTACATGAATCGATCTGCATACGCGAATCGGTCCCCGAACCAATTTTTTTGAGATAACTCGATAGTATTTAGATGATCTGTGCTTACAACCGGATCTCTCAGTGGGCTACCTCTTCTTGTCTATCAGTTCATCTCTAACCAGATATTTGGATGCATGAAACCGTAAATACTTTTTAACCAGTTTCGACATCGATGATCAGAAATAAGATGCAGTGTGAACGGCAACTGATCGGATTTAAACGAACAACTTTTTCAATAGAAGATTAACGTAATTCTAACTCGACCCGTCATCAGAGAAAGCAATCTCAATCACTGTTTGCCTCTTCATTTATGTCCCAATTGGTTTTACCCGTCGCAGGAATTCAAAGCATACTTCTTGACATCTAATTCACTTCTAATATCTTTTCTTTTGTAACGTTTTATTGATCATATGGAGATCCTCATGATTAAAGCGCCGAGTCTACAAAACAGACCAAGCAACGATGAATTACTCGACATCGGTGAACGTCTTGCACAAGAACTTCAAGATTTTTTCGATGAAGCTTCCGAAGCTGGTTCACCTTTTAAAAGTGTTGAAGAGCTGTTGAATGATTGGAATGAGATCTAGAAACGATCCGACCGTTACTGGAATGACCAACGCTCTAATTGTGACGATGACCAACCGGTAGGGTTAACGACTCTGTAAAAGAGAACGCAATTTTCGGAGCGGGAGATGAGACGAATTTAGAGAAAAAGAGTAAAAGATTTGAAAATTCCGCAGAATACTCGATTCGTTGGAAGACCGTCAAGATATGGCAGCCCGTTTCGATTTTCTGGATATAAAAAAAGTGAGATTTTAACGAAGGAGTCGTTACAGAATCTGGCCCATGATGATTTTCAAACGGCATTACAGGAGGAACGCTTGTCATTCAGGGAACGCCTTGCCGTGCCGATAACCTCCTCAAGATCGCAAACGCATAGATCGTTGATAGATTTTCCTCAAAAGAGACCGGATGAAACAAGACTATTGCCGCAAATAGACTGAAATTAGACGTCCGTCTCCCCCGTCCACGTCCTTATCAGACGACATCTCAGTTACCTTGAAGCCCTTAGAAGAGATCACATCTTCGAAGGGCTTTTTTATTTCCAACAGAGAAAGTGTCGGCATTACAGGGTGATCTTTTGTGATGAGACGGCAAGGGCACTTCGGTGTCCAGTTCATCGGGAGGTGCGCTTGAATCTTTCCAACAAAACAACGCAGCCGATCCCTCCACGATCATGAAAGCAGACAAGAAACTTCAACCTAAACAAGGAGACGACAATGAAAACAAAAAGCAGATTTCCAGGACAAGAACCATGCAAAACAGAATGTCAGGATATGACCGATATTGGCCTTGACCTCAAACATCACATGAGACAGATCCGCTTGGACCGTCTCTTGAACCGGCGGAGATAAAACCGAATCAAATATCAAAACAATCAGAAAAGGAGGAACACAATGTTTCGAAAAATATTCGAGATTACCCTTTCAAGCGTATTGGTCACCACCGCCCTGGCGTTCTTGTTTGCCACAGGGGTCTTCCTTGTTGTTGGCGTGGCATATGTCATCGAACATCCGGCCGGCACAGTGAACAACCTTCTGGTCGCTCTCTTCATGATGGGGATAACAAGCTTGCTTTTATCCGGTGCCTATCGCTTATCCCGTCCGTTCATTGGAGAGCGTGAAGAGATGACTTTAGGAAATCAAGAAGGAAGAGAAAGAAGCGGAAGAGTATTCCAAATAAAAAGGGACCAATCAGCAGCCCCTGATTGATCCCCTTAAGCAAAGGCCTCCATTCAGAGACCTGATACCTAAAAATCAGTCTATGGAATGGGGACCTTCTTGTCAAGACCAAACCAACAATCAGACAAAGAAGGAGGAAATAAAGATGAAAACTCAAAGACGTGGTGGAAAGTTTTTAAATCAATGGCAGGGTGAAGGTCCCCAGGGAAGATCATCCTCACCCTTATGTTTTCAAAAAGGACAGCGTGAACAGGACCGCCGCAATGTCTACACCATCGACGTTGACGGATGCCGTGTCTGGTCCTTCTAGGCGATGACCTCCGAAACAACCCAACAACCAACCCACAACTTAAAGGAGATCATGAGGATGAATAATAATTATCGAAAGGCAAAACAACCGTATCGAGGTTTCAGAAACAATCTCTTCGAGACTCTTCTCTCCCGATTACCAAAAATATCCAGAGAAAATCGGAATCTCTCCTGGAGAATCTCGACCCGATCCTACATCCAGAAGTTCGGGCTTAAATTCAGAGAAGCCAACCGGATCTCCTATTTCATTTACATGGTGAATGGTGAGGAAGATCGGACCTTCTTAAACGCGATGGAGACATGGGTTCGGGAAGTCGCACTGGTGACCGGAACCGCACGAGAGGTGATCGACGCGATTTCCATCCTTTCGGTCTGCAGGATCGATATGGAAAAGATTCGGACCTGTCGAACGGTGCGAAGAGAGGTCACCCGCTATGTCCGATCCAAATTCATGGGAAGGTCTTGCTCGATTGGGAAGACCGCCATGAAAGAAGTTCCCGCCCTGTAGAAAAGAGATTAGATCGAGGAGGGGGTCGTTCCGGCCTCCTCCTTTATCTCTCATCTACACAGAATTTACAAACGTGAGCCATTTTCATCCTTCAACACGGCATCGATCTGCTGACGATTGTCTGGGCAACGACGACATAGGGAGAGGGATTAATCTGAACAAAATCCCTCGCTAGCGGAGGACATCTGGAGATGAAGGAGAACCTCTGAATCCCATAAAGAAACCGTCTTGTAGGAGTTTCTTCAGCATCTCGCTTCCTTGCAGCCGAAAAGTTTTTAACCAAAACGATTTAAGTGTCGTGAAAACAGGTCATTTTTTACGGACAGAAATCTGGTATTCAAAAAGAGATAAGAATTTTGATGGGTCGATCGTGATGGTATGTGGACCGGATCATCGGGCATGATCGGCCGGATCGACAGATAAAGGCAGAACGTAAAATGCCTTTCACAAAGGAGCCGACTATGAGTAAAAAACTTAAACGTCTCATCTCTGAAAACGCTTTGCGTGTATTAGAGAAACGCTACCTGAAAAGAAACCCGGAAGGAGAAGTGATTGAAACCCCGGATCAACTCTTTCGAAGAGTTGCGGAGAATATTGCCAAGGCGGATCTGATCTATGATTCCGATACCGATCTTTCTGTGACCACCTCTGAGTTTTTCAACCTCCTCTCGGAGATGAGATTCCTTCCGAATTCACCCACGCTGATGAATGCCGGTAGAGAGCTGCAACAGCTCTCCGCCTGTTTCGTCCTTCCGGTCGGGGATTCGATTCAGGAGATCTTCGAAACGATCCGGCAGACGGCCGTTATTCATCAGACGGGAGGCGGGACTGGATTCTCATTTTCAAGAATACGTCCGAAAGGAGACCGCGTACGAACCACCGGCGGGATCGCATCGGGACCGATCTCTTTTATGAAGGTCTTCAACCATGCGACGGAGGCGATCAAACAAGGGGGGACCCGCCGCGGCGCGAACATGGGGATCTTGTCTGTCGACCATCCTGATATCCTCGCGTTCATCCGGTGCAAGGAAGAGACGGCCGAGATCACCAATTTCAATATCTCCGTCGCCATTACCGATCGGTTTATGCAGGCCTTCAAGAAGAATGAAGACTACGACCTGATCAACCCCCGGACCAAAGCGGTTGTGCAAAGACTCTCGGCCAGGGCCGTCATGGACCAGATCGCGACACAGGCCCATAAGACCGGGGAGCCGGGGCTCTTCTTTATTGACCGGGCGAATGAAGGCCACCCCTTGCCGCATCTCGGTACGATCGAGGCAACCAACCCCTGCGGAGAGCAGCCGCTCCTTCCCTATGAGAGCTGTAACCTGGGGAGCATTCACCTGGAGAAGCACCTCGTCGAGAATGGAGGGAAATATGAGATCGACTGGGCGGCGCTTGAAAGAAGCGTCCGGAGCGCCGTTCACTTCCTCGACAATGTGATCGACATGAACCATTACCCGATCGAAGAGATCGAGGCGATTACCAAGGGGAACCGGAAGATAGGCCTCGGCGTCATGGGCTTCGCTAGAATGCTCTTTAAGTTGGAGATCCCCTACAACTCGGAACAGGGGGTTGAGACGGCAAGAACCGTTATCCGGTTTATCCGAAAAATGGCCTACAACGCATCAATTCGATTGGCCGGTGAGCGGGGCGTCTACCCCAACTGGATCGGATCGTTGCACGAAAGAAGGGCGCATCGGGTCCGACACGCCACGATCATATCGATCGCCCCGACCGGGACGATCTCGATGATCGCCGACACCTCCGGAGGATGCGAACCTGAATTCTCACTCATCTGGCGCAAGACTGTCATGGATGGGGCGAATCTACCGTATGTACTCGATTATTTCATCGAGGTCGCCAAACGGGAACGATTCTGGAGCGAGGACCTTTTAGAGAAAATCGTTCAAAACAACGGGTCTGTTTCCGGGATAGAGGCTGTTCCGGAACATTGGCAGCAGGTCTTCATCACCGCCCATGTGATCGATCCTGAGTGGCATGTGCGGATGCAGGCGGCGTTTCAAGAATATACCGATGCCGCCGTCTCCAAGACAATCAATCTCCCTTCATCTGCCACGGTCCAGGAGGTTAAGCAGGCCTATATCTCTGCTCACATGATGGGTTGTAAGGGGATCACCGTCTATCGGGACGGTGCCAGAGCGGATCAGGTCCTCAATGTCGGGACCGGGAAGGATCTTCGGCGTGAAATCAGAAATCACACAGCAACCCTGCCAGACCTGATTCCGGAGTTACGGATCAAGGTCAAGACAAAGAGGGGGAACTCGTATGTCCATCTCGGATTTCTAACGAGAGAAGAAGGGGTCTCGGAAATCCTCAAGATTCTCCGGAACCAGGGGAGTATTCGGGAGCTGTTCCTTTCCCCATCACCTCATGTGAAGAACCGGGAGTTGCTCGATATGGTCTGCCGGCTCGGGAGCAAACTGCTTCGGACCGGCGCGCCGATCAAGGACGTCCTGGAGCAACTGATCAAGTCGAATGATCAGTTTGGAGAGATGACTTCTGATGCATATGCCTTAGTAAAAGGACTGACCACGGTGGTCTCCCAGGTCAAGCAGGAGACAGTGATAAAGCTTCCCTGTCCGGAATGTGGAGGCAGACCTCTTCGAATGCAGGAAGGGTGTCTCTCCTGCGCCGTCTGTGCATGGACCAAGTGTTAAAACAATTGACTGGAGAGAGAACTTGGATATGACGTCCGCATCGATGAGAAGAACGAGAAATAATGAAATTGCCCACAACAAAAAGATGGATGAGATGAAACAGAATGAAGACATCCAATCGGTCTCGATCATTAAAATCAAAATGGTCAAAGAAGGATCGATCCCATACAGTGACGAACAAATTGTGAATCATTCCGTTGCCGAGAAGATAGCTCGATCCTTTCTGGGGGCTACGGACCGTGAACACTTTCTGGTCCTGATACTAGACCAAAAGAATCGAATCAACGGCATCAATCTCGTCGCCACCGGCAACTTGTCCGAGGTGATCATACATCCGAGAGAGGTCTTTAAACCTGCTATTCTCGGGAATGCCGCGAGGATCATCGTCTTACACAATCATTTCAGGAGATATTCGACCAAGCAATGAGGATGTGAAGATGACAAAAAGGTTAAGGGATGCCGGAGAGATCCTGGGCATCCAAGTGTTGGATCATATTATTCTGGGGGACGGCAAGCAGTTCAGTTTCGAGGCAAACGACATGTGAGATATCGTGTAAGATTTAAGGAAGGCCGTCATGGCACTGCATAGAGGGGCAGTACGCCATATTATCATGATAATATATCTTGCTATTATGGCGTGATTGCGTTATCCTTTCAAGCAGCAAGATAAGACTTCCAAGGGGAACGGCATGAAACAAGCTGCAATTCATAAGATCGAGTGTAGTTCCGTTATTGAATCGATTCGAAGCACGACACGGCTCTCGCAAGAGGCGTTTGCCCGGGCGCTCGGAGTGTCGATGCGAACGGTTGTACGGTGGGAGAAAGAGGGTGATGCGCCGCCCCATTTAGAAAAAGAGCGGCTGGAGTTGATCCATGAATTGGTTCAAACTGCAGCAGAGATGATGGAACAGTGTGACATCCCTGCCTGGTTTTCCACGCCGAAGGAGGCGCTCTCCGGAGAAAGGCCGGTTGATCTTTTCTCTACATACCGAGGCATTCAGCAGGTCCGGGAGATCCTCGAAAAGACACGTTGGGGAATCTTCTAAACCTTGTCAAAACAGATACGTTCTACTTCCCTCAAAAAGACGCCATCCAGGACCCTCCAAACAAAAGCGTATCGCGTTATCGCGCGCGACTTGATGCCCTTGTCTTTAGAAGGAAGTCTGATGCTCGGGGGGAGATATAATCCTCCGTACCAGTTCGGCGCCATTTATTGTGGTTGGAATGAAGAGACCTGCTGGGCGGAGATTGAAAAGAGGCTCGAAGGACCTGTCAAGCGGGCGCGATTTAACGTTATCCCCATCCGTGTTCATCTCAACAAGGTCTTGGATCTTACCGATCCGACCGTACTCTCTGAGCTAAAGGTAGAACGGCAGGACCTTACACATCCTACGGATTACACGCTGACTCGCCGGATCGCAAATATGGCAAGAGAAGCCGGTTTCGAAGCGATTCTGGCACCTTCTTCTGCTAGCCCAGGGACTATTATCGCCATCTTTTCAGATCGTTTAGACACCCGATCCAAATTAGCCGTTGTGAAGCGCCGAAAACCCCACTCATAACCCCAAAAGTCAATCATAGTCATACAACCGGTATTCTTGTACCGTTTTAAGGCCCGGAGGAGATCTTTCCTTTCGGGCCTTTTTATTTCTATTCATCGGATTCGGCAAGGGGAACGCTGCCGGCAGTCTCTTAGGTCTGCCTTAATAGAATCCTAACAATCATCCGAAGCCCGGATAAAACAGCAGAAAGCCCTTTAGAGGATTTCCTTTAAAGGGCTTTCTGCGTTAACAAGGAGGTTGAAATGCACTGTACAAACTGCGGTGGGCTGATCATTAGCGAACACATTTACACAAGCCAGGGAAATGGACTCGTCTCTAAATGTGTTTTGTGTGGACGGTCCCACGGTCAGAAACACAAACCACAAAGAGACCGGAATCGAAGCCGATATGCCCTGTTGATGATCTGACATCAATGGGATCAAGGGGATCTAAACCGAAAACATTGATTAAAAGGAGGATAGAAAATGAGAACAATTGTCATCGATCCGCAAAAAGAAGCAGCCATGCTCAGTCACATGAACCGGGTCCGGCCCTATCTGGACGAAGCATTAAGCGGAATAACGTGGAGCGATCTTAAGGGTCACCTTCGTGAGGTTCGCGCAGAGCGTCGTTTTAAAAGAGGATGCCAATAAAAAGGGGATCAACCAGTCGCCACTGATTGATCCCCCTGAAGATAGTCCCCTACTCAGAACCTTGTGTAACTTAGAATCAGTCTACTGAGTGGGGGACTTCGTGTCAAGAAAAACTGTCATCCAACAGACAAGGAGGAAGAAGAAGATGAAGAAGAGATCCTGCGGTGGAAAGTTTCTCGCAAAATGGCAAGGTGAAGGCCCTCTCGGAAGAGGATGCTCCCCGCTCTGGTATCAAAAAGGCCATCGGGATGAAGATATGATAGACCGGTATACCATTGCATCAGACGGCATGGTGCTTCTAAATCAATAAGCGTTGAGAAGGTCCGGCAGGGGGGATGCCTGTCGGGCTTTCTTTTCTGGAGGAGGTCATGGAAGAGAAACATTTATTGTGCGAATCCGGCACGCACAGACTCTTAACAAACGAATCTCTTAATGGGAACCATCTCTCTTTCGAAGATCGTCTCTTTTTAGAGGCGATCCGTAAAACCGGGTTTCCGGAACGGTTGAGGCAAAGACGTCCGAAGCTTTTCGACCGTCTGCAGGGGAGATTGGTCTCACTGAAAAAAGAAGTCATTAAATTATACGAAAAGGATCAAAAGAAGAGGAGGCGATGTGAACAATAGTCTCAAGGAAAATCAAAAACCGATCTATCTGTCTGACGCAGTTGCCGACGATACGGTCGATCTGATCTCTGAGCCGGAATCGATCCTGGCCCACAGCCGGATGCAGACTTACGCCGGCACCCTGCGGCCCGGGATAAAGGTCCCCTACGAGAGCGGAAAAGACGCCCTTTCACCGAAAGAGAAGGCGCTCTACAAGAAAAGGGTTCTCGGAGGAAGATCGCCGCGCGAGATCGAAAAGGAAATCGGCAAGATGCTCCGACCCAAGAATGTCCCTTATTTTTCGGTCTACCGCACTGAATGCAAAAACAGGCCGGAGCATGCCGATCTGATCCGATCGCTTTATGGGAATGAACGGGGGGAGATCTCGCGGCTTCGCATTACCTTTCTTTCGGACAAGTGGTGGGAGTACCTCCCTCACAACCTGATGGCGTTCAAGCGATCAGGGCTTTACTGTTCGTCCGAGCGGATCGGAGGAAAACTGGTCGCCTCTCGGGATCCTGAGCTGGAAAACGGCACAGGGGGAAAGAACGAGTCTCATCGGAGATTCAAGAGAGAAAAGATCACGCTTCCCTGTATACCGGACGAATGTCCGATCTATCAGTCGAAGGGATGTCAATTCTCCGGTGTCCTTCATTTTCTGATCCTGGGGATTCCAGGAACCGACCTGTGGCGGCTTCCGACGACTTCTTTGTATTCGGTCGCGGCGATCTACAAAAAGCTCAATGATTTTAATCAGGCCTTTAGAAAAAAGGGGAAGAGCATCATCGGGATGCCGTTTGAGCTTTATAAGGCCGAGGAGGAGATCTCACGGTGGGACCCGGAAAAGGGGCGGGTTCGGAACAAACAGTGGATCATCCGGATCGACTGTCCCGAACTTCCGCTTGCCGATCTCATCGTTCAGATGTCCAGTTTCAACTTGGAGCAAAACGGTTCAGTGAAGCCTCTTCTGGAGAACCGGAGCCAGGAGCAACCTCCTCTTCAAGAAAATAGATCAATCCCGCCGACGACAACAAACCGGGACGTAAACGGAAAGGGTCGTGGAAATCGAGGGATAAGAGAAGAACCGGCTGCGCCAGAGAAGGCTGAAATCAAGGCGCATGAAGAGGAAGAAGCGGCCGATCCGTTGACGGCGATCCGCTCATCGATCTTATCCGAGCTGGAGCCGATCGGAGTGGTGCCGATGTCTGTCGTTGAAGTCTTTCTTGCCGAGGTCAAAAAGAGCCGCTTCGATGAACTCTCCTTGGAAGAAGTCCAAACGCTTTCTCAAAAAGTGTTCGCGGCGAAAAAAAATGCCTCGCGGTTAAACAACCCGGAAAAGAGCCACTCGAATCTTCCGCCAAGAACCCAGGCCGAGCGAAAGCCTGTGGGACAAGTAAAAGACGCGATATTTTAGGCGGGTTAAACGTGATGCCGGAGGCCCTGGGATGGTGATCTCCAGGGCCTCCTTATTATTTAGGAGGAACAGTGTGACATTGGAAGAGGTCAAAACAATACCGATCCTTGATGTGGCCACCTGGCTGGGTCTCAAGTTAAGAGGCCGATCAGCGCATTGCTTTGCGCATACACCTGATCGTCATCCGTCGCTTGTATTCAACCTACGGAGAAACACATTCAAATGCTATGTCTGTCCGGAGATCCGCGGGTCAGTGATTGACCTGGTGATGCAGGTCAGTAAATGCAGTTGTAAAGAAGCGATAAAAATGCTTGAGACCTATGCCGGAAAACCGATCCGATATCGACCGTCCGGTCCATCTTTGAAACGGCAGCAGGACGCAAGCCTTTCGCCGGAATATAAAGGCATGATCCTCGATACACTCCTCCAGGCGGCCCCTCTGGAAAAAGAAGGACTCCGTTACCTGGTTGGTCGGGGGATCGACCCGGACACTGCGCTCAGGATGGGAGTCGGATCCTTGCGGCCTGAAACATATCAAAGCCTGTTCAGGGTTTTGGTTTCGTTGCACGGCCGGTCTGCACTGCGTCGTTCCGGCCTGACCCATTTCTTTCTATTGGCGAAGGAAGGGCTTTCGTTTCTCCTCTTTCCCTACCGGTCGGGAAAACGGACACATCTGATCAAGGCACGGTGCCTTCTCACAAAGGAAGAAGCGGATGGCCGCAATATACGCCGGTTTGTGGCGACCGAGCCGGCGGAGATCCTCTACAACCAGGATGCCGTTCAATCGACGTCACCACTTTATTTATGCGAGGGGGAGATCGACACATTGACGATGATCCAAAGGGGCTATGCGGCCATCGGCATCCCCGGGGTCAATAGCTTCAGGGATGATTGGTTTAAGTCCCTTGCCGGGAAAGAGGTCATTCTCTGCCTTGACAATGATGAGGCCTGGGAAAAGGCATCGGAATGGTTCAACGCCGAATTCTCCCGTCACGGCATCACCCATTCCCGCTTTTCTTTACCGGCCGGGATGGACATCAATCAGTATTTTCAACAGAAGGAGGTTTGTCTTGGATGAACTAAATGCCGATCAACGTGACGTGGTGGAGACCCGTGACGTCCCGATCCTGGTCCTGGCCGGACCCGGCACGGGGAAGACACACACCATTGTCGAGCGGATTGCTTCGCTCATACAGGAGGGTGAGGATCCCGACCGGATCTTAGCGATTACCTTTACGAACAAGGCGGCCCAGGAGATGAAATCGCGTGTCCTGAAAATCACGGGGAAAAAGCCCTCCTGGATCCGGACGATTCATGGGGCCTGCGCCCAGATATTACGCGCTCATATTCATAAACTGGGGTACACGAACGCATTCCAGATCGCTTCGACTGAGTATGCCGTCAAAATGCTCAAGGCCGTCATCCGGGCGAAGGACCTCTCCGAGGTTGCCTGGAACCCCTCCGATCTGGCCCGGAAGATCGCCCGGATCAAGTCATCCGGAGACCCCAAGCCTGCGGCGGATAAGATCGAGGATCCGACCGTTGCCGACATCTTTACTGCTTACCAGGAAAAGATGAAGGGACAGGGCTGCATCGATTTCGATGATCTGGTTTATCTTACCTTGAAGATCTGTGTGGAGGATGCGGCCGCATTGGCCGGGATCAGGGGCGAATGGCGGCATCTGATCATCGACGAATTCCAGGACTGCGACATTACACAGTATGAACTCATTTCGTTGTTAGGCCGAGACAAAGGGATCGTGGCCGTTGGAGATGACGACCAGTCGATCTATTCCTTCCGGTCTTCAACCCCTGAAGTCCTCCGGATGTTTGACGAAGACTTCCGGCCGAAGATCATCACACTCAAGACAAGTTATCGTCTACCCCGGGTCGTTCAGGAGGCGGCATCCGCCTTGATTAAAAACAATCTGAACCGGTATGAGAAAGAAATTTATTCGGCCCAAGCGACAACCGGTCATCTGGAGGTGCGCGGCTTCGGTGCCGAGTCTGAAGAGGCCGATTTCGTCGCCGCCAGGATTCAGCGCTTGCTCACCGAGGGGATCGTGCCCGAGGAGATCGGTGTCCTGGCCCGACGGCATGCAGAGCTTGCCATGGCGGAAACGGCCCTGAAGCGATTGAAGATCCCGACACGAAAGACGGGAGAGCGATCCTTTTACGAACATAGAGAAGTGCGGGACATGCTGGCCTATCTTACCGTCATCGCACTGCCGGAGAATTCGGCGGCCTTCGAGCGGGTCCTCAAGATCGAGAAAGGGATCGCCCATCGGGTCGTCGACCTGATTGAGGATATCTCGGAGCGGAACGATGTCGGCCTCTATCAGGCCGCGGAGATCGCCGTAGAAAATCACTACATCACTGAAGGGCCGCAGAATCAGATCAAACAGCTCTTCGGGCGCTTTGAAACCCTTCGTTCAAAGGTCTCCGGCTATTGCATCTCCGACCTGATGCGTGCCGCCGCGATGGAATTCGACACGCTCCAGCATCTTAAGACCCTCTCCCGTGGCCAGACCAACTTTGAAAAGCGGATCCTGCACCTGAAAGAGCTGGCGCAAATGGCCGACCGCTTCGAGCTGCAGTCCGGGCCCGGATTGATCAATTTCATCAATGAAATGGCGATTGCGGCGATACGGGGAGGGATCGTAAAAGAAAATAAGGAGATCCGTTTGGTCACCCTGCATGGCGCAAAGGGCCTGGAGTTTCGTGTGGTCTTTCTTATGGGGGCGAGTCAGGGGAATATCCCGCACGTGAAAGGGGAGGTGGAAGAGGAGCGCCGACTGATGTATGTCGGGATCACCCGGGCGAAAGAACAGCTCACGATCACGCATGCCCGTTATGTCGGGAATGAGGTCCGGCAGAGATCCCTGTTCATCGACGAGATGGGACGGCCCTTTAAGGGAGAAGAGGCCATCCGGGGATAAGGCGCTTTACGTCACGATAGAGAGGATAGGTATGACCCTAAAAATATTGAACGAGATCCATCCCCTGATCGAGGAGGCGTGGCATATGGGCTTCGATCCGATTCTGGATCAAACATCTGTTGTTGTCATCGATGCCGTCCCCGTCTCTGGAGAAGAGAATGGCCAGAGAGAACAATTTAGATCCGATTTGGAAAGACGGATCAGGGACAAAGAGGCGGAGGTGTGTACCTACCTACGCTCCCTTGATGGACTCCGTGTGAAGATCGACAGCAAGATCCTGGGAGAGACGATCTGGATCGTCGGAAAGAAAGAGATGTTGTCCGGCCTTCCTCACGGTGCGGTCGGTTATTTCCCGCAGGAAGTGATGCGGATCAAGAAGGCGAAGTGGACGGATGAATGCTTGCGCAAGATCCATCAGATCAAGAAGGTTTTCGGTGGAAGCATCCTTGATGTCCAGAGAAAACCTACCGATTAGAGAACAATAATAACAGACAGACCTTATGTTCATTGAAGGCCCTGGGATCTCCCAGGGCCTTTTTTTTCAGAGGACGTTTTTCTTAAATGAGGGGTTCAAATGAGCGAATCAAGATTTCCGGTATCAAGGGGTGGCCTTGACCATGACAGGAAAGAGGTCGAGAGAGAGCATAAAAGAATGCAGGATGCCATCAAGAAAGCAAAAAGGCTACCCATCGATGACTGCATCAAGCGATTAAAGGAGATCCGCCACGGGATGTTCTGATCATCCCGACGGAATGATTTGAATGATGAACATAAACGTAAACTAAATCGAAAAAACAATGAAGGAGTCGATTCATGACCGAATTTAAAACCTACCTACAAGCAGGTTATCCCGCATTGTATGTGCAGACGCTTGAGCCTGCCCGCGCTATCGAGACGATGTCGCAACAGGTTCTTAAGGCGCAGGGCCATCCGTATGTTTGGGATATTCAGAGCGGAGTTATCAATCAATCGACCGGTGAAAAGGTCGCCGATCAGGCCGATCCGAACGCGGCGGTGCAGTGGATTGCTGATGCGCCGGAAAATGCGGTCCTCTTTGTCTGGAACTTCCATCACTTCCTCCCTTCGATCGAGATCATACAGGCCGTTCAAAACGGTCTCGATCTGTGGAAATCGAAAGGTCAGTGCCTGGCCGTTGTCGCGCCGAAGGTTCAGATCCCGGTGGAGCTGGAACGGGTCTTTACGCTGATCGACTTTGCGCTTCCGGATCAGGAGGCCTTAGATCGTATTCTTTCAGACGTCGCCTCCTCGGCGTCGCTCCCAGTTCCGGAACAGGCCGACAAGATTCTCGATGCCGCGATGGGGCTGACGGCCTTTGAGGCGGAAAACGCCTTCGCCCTCTCGGTCCTCGATCCCGAGCCCTTCTCCTGCAAAGTCATCGCGTCGCAGAAGGCCCAAATGGTGAAGAAGAACGCTTCGATTGAAATCCTCACCTCGACCGATCGTTTTGAGTCCCTCGGCGGTCTGGAACAGCTCAAGACCTTTGCCCTTCAGATTGCTCCTTCCCCCCTTGCGCGGGGCCTCCTGCTGCTCGGCGTGCCGGGCTGCGGAAAAAGCCACTTTGCCAAGGCCTTGGGAGGGGAACTCGGTGTCCCGACCCTCTCTCTCGATTTCGGGCGGCTCTTCGGGTCGCTCGTGGGACAGTCTGAAGAGCGGGTGCGGCAGGCCCTGGCGGTTGCCGATGCGATGGCCCCGTGTGTCCTGATGATCGACGAGATCGACAAAGGACTCTCCGGCGTGGCCTCTTCCAACCAATCGGACGGCGGTGTCGGGTCCCGTATCTTCGGTGCCTTTCTGACCTGGCTGAACGATCATGAAAGCCGGGTCTTTGTGGTGGCCACCACGAATAATATCTCCCAGCTCCCGGCTGAATTCCTGCGGGCGGAGCGATGGGACGGTCTCTTCTTCGTCGATCTTCCTACGATTGGAGAGAGAGAGACGATCTTGAAGATTCACGCCAGGGAATATGGGATCGCCCTGTCGGATCTTCCCGACATGTCGGCATGGTCCGGGGCGGAGATCAAGTCGCTCTGCCGGATCGCGGCGATGACCCGATCGACCTTGAAAGAGGCCGCCCGGTATGTCGTGCCCTTATCGAGGAGCATGGGGGAGAAGTTAAAGACCCTTCGGGATTGGGCGATGAGCCGAACCCTCCCGGCGTCTAGTCCTGTATCAATGCCGGCGCCGCCGGAAAGGAAACGCAAGATGGCCCGAAGAATAATCGACAATTAACCGTCTTATGATGAAAAGGAGCAGGGCATGTCACATATCACAAAGATCGAGATAGAAGTTACAGATCTAGAGGCGCTCAAGGCGGCCTGCCGACGTCTGAAGCTGTCGTTTATCGAAAATCAAAAAACATATCGATGGTATGGAAGCCGTATTGGGAATGAACCCCTTCCAGAAGGGCTTACATTGGAAGACCTTGGGAAATGCGATCACGCGATCAAGGTGCCGGGGGCATCTTATGAGATCGGGGTCCGCAAGGATAAAAACCGCCATCGTCTCCTCTGGGACAACTGGAAGGCAGGCGGATTGGAACAGGTCATCGGAAGGGGCGCCGGACTTCTGAAACAGGCCTACGGCATCGAGAAGACAAAGAGAGAGGCGCGCCGCAAGGGCTACTCACTCTATGAGACGAAGAACGCAAACGGTTCCATCACCCTGAAGGTTTCAGTGGGAGGAGAAGCCTCATGAAGCAGATTCAGATTACGGTTGATCTCGATGGAGAGGTCACAATCAAGGCCGAGGGCTTTGTCGGAAGGGAATGTAAAGACGCCACCCTCTTTATTGAAAAGGCGCTAGGCTCGGTAACGGGCCGGACATTGACCGGCACCTATTATCAGACCAAAACAGAGAATCGGCTTCAACAAAAACAGGAAGGGTAGTTAGAAGGAAGCATCAGGATAAAAAGAGTCAATCCGATTTGAGGAGGTTTCAGCATGCATATTTTTGAAAACGGATGTCTTGTTCAACTTAGTGTTGGCGTCTGGGGGGGAAGAATCAAACTTCCCTCCGCGCTGCTTCAGGTCGACGCCGACCCCACGCTGATCAAGGCCACGAAATACTTGGTCGACCGGAGTTGTCTGAAACCGGTCGAGGAGGTCCGGCATCAGGCACGGACCTTTCTCTACAATAAGACGCTCCCTTTTCCGATTCCGGGCGTCCTCTTTATTCCAAAGACACTCCTGGGTGAAGTGGACGAGGCGTTTCAGCGCTATCAAAAGATCTTTGAGAATAAGGTGGCGGAGTTTGCCGATAATTACGATCTCTTCATGAATACCGCCCGGCTTCGCTTGAACGGGCTCTTCAATCCGAATGACTATCCAACAGAGATTCGGTCAAAATTCTCCTTTGCCTGGCGGTTCCTGGTGGTCGATGCGCCCGGACATAGCGGCGTCCTGACACCCGAGATCTACAACCGCGAGAAGGAGAACTTTCAGAGAACGATCAAAGAATTTCAGGAGATCGCCGTGACGACCCTGCGGGTCCGGTTTGCCGAGTTGGTCGATCATATAGTCGATCGTCTCTCCGGAGAGAAGAAGGTCTTCCGCGATTCGATGATCAACAACATCAAGGAATTTTTGAACGACTTTGAAAAGCTGAACATCAGCAACGATGCTGCCCTGGGAGAAGAGGTGGCGCGCTGCCGGGCCATCCTCTCCGGCGTCGATCCGAAGGCCCTCAGGTCCGATCAAACCTTCCGCAAGGGGGTCGCACAGCGAATCGGTTCCGTTCAGGAGACCCTCGATCGTATGATGATCGCGAGACCCAAAAGAAAGATCCGGTTGAATGCACCTCAGGAGGAAGCGAGTGATCATCGCATTCCTGCCTGACGGAAGCGCCTTCACGCTCTACACGGAGACGGTCGATTTGACCGGACTCGGAGATCTCGTCCATCGGAGGGCGTCACATGTCGAGCCGACGGAACAGGGCGGATGGCAGGCGGATCTCTCCCCCGTAGGAGGACCGCTTCTTGGACCGTTTCAGAAGCGGTCGGAAGCCCTCTCCGCGGAGCAGGACTGGTTGGAAGCGCATCTCATGGAGGTGTGCGGAGGACAGAATCAAATATAGATAGAATGAGGACATGCTCATCTCCGGGGGGATCAATAGGCGGCTGTCTATTGACCCCCCTTTTTATTGAAAGGAGTTTATGGAAAACAATCACTCGAATCAGCTCGACCTGTTCTCGTTTTTTGAAAATCAACCGATAAACGACGCCCCTCTTGAACTATTCCGCCATGAAACGGATGACGCCGAGGAGAGGGGAACAATCTTCAATTATATTTCTTACCCGGTGTTTCCATCATACTGGGTGACATCATTCTCAGGGACAGAAGATCGGGCCGGACAATATATCGACACCGTAGGGGAACTCCTCTCATTTCGAACACGTTTAAACCGCCTGATCGAGGAAACACGGAATGATCCGGACCCTTCTTTGGCAGAAAAATGGCGGGATATCGGCTCGCTACAGCGAGCCCTTTACTGCCGCTACTCCGGGGAGGGAGGGCTTCCGATCAGCAGCGATTTGGTACGGGCGCAGATCTTATTTATCAGGGATCACCAAACGCCTGCGGAGCAGAGAAAACTTCTCTTCGCAGGACTCTACGGCTATCTTGAAGGAGACTTCCCCCTTGTCGTGAGACCGATCATCGAATCGTTAAGGTTGCAACTCAAGGATTTCTCATCCGGCGAAATCAGCACGGCTCGCATGGAACGTTTCCTTGATTTTCTTTCCGATATCGATGAGAAAACAAACGCCGATCCCCGGTTTTCACCCTTGAAACGGTCGCTTAACTCAAATGAGGGGAACGGCGCCTATTATTCTCCTGAAGTGTTTCAACACCTGCTTCGTCTCATCCCGATGACTTCGATCTCAGGGCAGGAGATCAACGTCCTGGAGCCGAATGTCGGAAAGGGGAGTCTGATCCGCCCCCTGGTTCATCGGTCGGGGTTCTTGATTTTCGCAAACGATCTCAACCCAATCTCCGCAGAGGTGACGGAGTTGACGACCCGGGTCGATCCCTCTGCAATGGCAACCGCCTGTGAAAAGAGAACCGAGGTCCCCCCAGCGAGCAATTGCGCCGTATTCAGATATCACACATTTGATCTCCATCGGGCACTCCCGGATCATCAGTTCGATCTGCTCCTCGCCAATCCGCCCTATATTTTCGACCTGCCGAAGCAGGTGCTTAAACGGGAATTCAATAAACTCGGTTTAACCGGGTCACCGCAAGGGGTCTCATTGACCGCATTTACAAGAAAAATCCTTCCCCTGAAGCTGCGTGAAGGGGGGATTTCGATCCTCATTACCTCCGCCCGGTCAAGAAATTTCAAACGGGTGAGGCACGTCGGGGGTCTGATCAGCCACCCGGTGATGATCCTCGCGATCTCGGGACAGCCTTTTTCTTTCAATGACGCAGCGCTGATGGCGATTTCCATGCCAGCGTATCCCTTTGATGGGGAGATGATCTCCGAGAAAAGCCAGGTGAAAGCGGAATGTTTTATCTCGATCAATGTCCTGGTCTCTGGCAGAACCGCAAACGGAAAGGATTCTCCCTTTTCGGAATGCGACATCATCCATCTCGATGTCGAAGATCTTCCCGCCTTTGTCCGGCACTGTCTCAATCCGAATCGCTGGGGTACTTTAGATCGTCAGGTCTTGGGACCGTCGATGCAGATGCTCCAATCCGCCAATCTGCTCCGGATGTTCCTTCAGCACCAAGAAGCGATACGGAATACTCTTGAATCGGAAATCCGGGCCGCCAGACGGAGCTATGATTCGATCGGAGCGTCCCGTTATCAAAAATTTCTGAAGGAGATCCAGTCAAAGCGGTTTCACCAGATCGGGTCCTTCGAAAAACTGTCCGGCTGGGTCGGTACGCTTGAGAAGCGATGGCGGATCCCCCTCCAGGGCTCCGTCGAGGTCTCCCTGAGAAAAAACTCCTTGAGAAAGGTCTTCACGAATCATCGACTGAACCGGAGTCATGGATCCGAGCTTGGGTGCACCGTTAAAAAGGCCTTCCGTTCGATCCTGGCGACCTCCAACCGCTTCCATTCACGTATTTATCTCCTCTCCGCGATCTATCCGATCCGGGCGAATACAGCGTTGACCCGGATCGTCGGGGAATACAAGGGCAAGTGTTTTACGACGGCCCATCCGGTATTAGGCCGCATTCCCTATCCGTTTTCACTCTACCTGCTCAATGAGAGGGAGATCGTCGGCGTCCTGGAAGCATTCCCGGAGATCGAACAGAAACAGGTCCTGCGGCAACTGCGGCTTAGGGCATCCGATCTCAACAACAACGTCCCGATGTTTAACCGTATCAGTCTTGAAGCCGAGTCCTTGATGAAGCGCTGCATCGGGGAGGGATGGTTTGGGGAACTGCGCATGGGGAATCTTCAAGCAAAAGAGAAGGCTGCTTCTCTCCTCCTCTCCGGAAACCCGCTCTGTGCTGCAATCGCACAACTCATGCTCTCGATCATTCGGCAGGACGCAGCCGAATTAACCAAGGTCAATCAAGCGATGGAAGGGCTCGATCTGATGGAAAAGCAGAAGAAATACCTCCATTACCTTCAGCATTTCAACGAGACAGCCGTCACGCCGTTAAGAACCCGGAATCTTTTGGAGAAGACGGATGCACTCTCAAAAGATATCCGAAAGGGGATGGAGATTCTAAAAGGACCGGCCAGGCCGGTCAGGAAGATTCGTCCCCTACATCTCGTAAGCTGAAAGCCGCGAGATAAGCCTCTCACGATACATGACTGTTTAGAAGCTCGGAGAGTTAGAAGTATAGAAATACAAAAAACAGGAAAAAACAGAAACAACTTTAGCAGGCCCTCTTCGAACACATCCGAAGAGGGCCTGCTTGTTTTCAGACATAAGGAAGGAGAACGGCATGGATGTTAAATTCATTTATGAACTGAGCAGACGGCCGGGCGTGAATCTATACGGGGCGCTCGAAGAACATCATTTCGATGAGATATTCGCCCGTGAAAGCGAATACTGCTTCGGCGAATCGGGTATCGGGAAGACATCCCGGAGTCGTTTAATCGATTGGCTCGAGAAGGACCTTTCAGCACTCGCGTGGCGTGAGATGAAAGAATGCACCGGTTGCGAAGACCTCGCCGCGTGGTTATTACAGAATCCCATCCCCGACCGGGAGGATGAGCTCAGGAGAAATTTTGCCGAAGAGGAGACAAGATTTCAGTTGGAGACATTCATTAAGAGAAAAGACGGGGCCTCTGTTCCCCTCTATCTGGATCATATCGATCCGGATGATGATGCGGAAATCGCCCTCTTTTTCAACCTGATCACCTTTCCACCTACGGATGACAACGGACGATACATTCATCACAGAAACGAGCGGCAGATCCCGGCCGGGATCGCCAACCGGATCTCAGCATTGATGAATGAGGCAAATCGACTGGCCAAGACAACGGGCCGGCATGTCGGATCGCCCGCGCCGAAAGACGATCTGGAGCGGGCCGCCGATGAAAAGATCGACAGCCTCTATAAAGAGGCCTCACGAATAGAGAAGGAAACAGTCCTATCCTTGATCCGGGTTGCGGGGCTCGAATGTAATATCTGCGGCGGTCGCGTGAAGTATCAAGAATTGATCCCGAAAGCGGCCCTATTGACCTGTCCTTCATGCACTCACCCCATCTGTCCGGAGTGTGCAAACTGCTACGGCAAAGACCCGGCGACGGTTGAGGAGGCGGACGCCTATCTCGCCTCCTGCGATGACGTTTCAGGGATGGCCTATTGCGGTCAATGCGGGGACTGGGGGACCGCATTCATGCTCCGGTTTTTACGTCTGAAAAATTGTCCCATCCCGGAAGCCTACCGGAACCACCAACCTGTGCCGAGGCATGCTGATTTTATTGCGACGAGAACCGTTGCAGACCTGCCGGAAATCAACCGGATCGCCGCCGACGTACGGAAGGCATTCATGCAAGGCACCTCCGGCATTATCAAGGTTCAACATCCAACAGGAGAGATTTGGGGGATCCCTGAAAGATATCCCGACGGATGGAAGGTCACCATCTGCTATCCGGAAGAGCGGTAGCAAAAACATGGAATCTAAGATAATCGAGGAAGAGATGAACGAGATAAAACAGACAGATAAAATGGAAATCAGAGAGATATCGATTAACGAGATCTATGATCACCCCAACGAACCGCGTACCTACATCGACCCCGAATCCCTTCAGGAATTGAAAAATAATATCGGGAAGATCGGCTTGATCCACCCGATCACGGTGACGCAACGGAATGAAGGGGGGTATTACCGCCTTGCGGGAAGAAGACGGCTTCTTGCCAGTAAGGCTCTCGGGTACACGACCATATCCACCCAGGTGCGGAGTGATTTGAGCCCGGACCAGATCGAGACGATCCTGCTCTCCGAAAACCTTCAAAGGGTCGATCTTTCACCGGTCGAAGAAGCCGAAACCTTCGCGCGGCTTCTTGCAAACCGTTCCATTGAAGATCTCTCGGCCTATATTAATCGGAGCGCCGATTATATCCGGCGGCGACTGCAACTGGGACAGCTTGAACCATCGGTTCGCGACAAGCTGTTACGCGGCGCTATCCGTCTCTCTGTCGCGGAGCAACTGGCTTGTCTTCCGCAGGAACGGCAAACGGCGATCCTTACGATGGTGGAGGAACAGGGTTTGAACGGCGTTCAGCTCTCAAATCTCCTGATCCTTCAAAACAACCGCAACCTCCAGACGGCGCCCTTCGATACGTCCGACTGTATGACTTGTCTGCATAACAGCGCGGGTCAACCAGAACTCTTCGCCCGGGAGACATCGGGTCTGGGACACTGCCTCGATGCTCGGTGCTGGCGGGAGAAGGAGGGGGAAAAGGCAAAGTTGCTGGTCTTACAGATCGAAGAGATGGGGCCAAGGGCCGTGATCACGGAGAAATTGAAGATCGCGCTCAAGGACTTGCCGGCCGACATCGATCCGACGCAATCGGTCATTCACAACAAGGCGGAGTTGGGGGAAAGCAACCTGAACGACTGCCAAAGCTGCAAGTTCCTGGTGGTCTTCATCTCAAATATGGGCCATCTGCTCAAACAGAACATCTGTACCCGGAAGTCTTGTTATCAGGAGCGCGCCGCCTCCTTTCGTGCAGACCATGCCAAGAAGGAGTCCCCTGCGTTATCTATTGGCGCACAGGGGTCTCCAGCTTTTCAACGATCAGCAGACATCTCCTCCGGGGAAGCTGTAAAAAGCGGTCATCCGGAAAAGATGACCCCCGCAAATGCCCCGCAGCGGGTCAAAGAGTACAAGCGGAAACGGTATGATGACTGTTTGATGAAAACGTTTACCGAGACGCATGAGAATACGCTCAGGCTTGCCATGATTGCGATGGGGAATAGCGCATGGGTGCGGGATTTCTCCGGGGATCCCTTGATCAAAGAACTCAACAACGGTGCGACCGACCCAGGCGATTCGGTCGAAATCGGCCTGCTGAAGGGGACACGATCCCGGAACATCGAGACCCTTTTTCATATCACGGGGCGAATGGCGGCCAAGGTGATTCCGAAACTCGGGATTGAGACGGTCGAGCAGATGCTCTTTGTCGATCTGAACAAGCGTCCCGAAGAGCTGTTTCATCTGGACCAGACCTACCTCGAACTTCTCACCAAGAGGGAGATCGAGGCGACCGCAAAAGAACTCGCCCTCGATCCCACGCTCAAGAGCAAGGGGCTGTCGATCAAGAAGCTGTCAAGCCAGCCTAAAAAGAAGCTGATCGAAGGGGTATTGAGTTGCGGCTTTTCCGGAAGGGACCTGCCCCGATGGCTTCTGCCGGAAACCATCAACCTTCAATAAAACAATCCTGCCATTTCGTTAAACCTCAATATTATGGAGATTACCGATGTTTGATTTTAAAAAGATTGCAACCCTTATTCCCCCACAGGGGCATATCTCGTTCACCATCACGGCCGGAAGGAAGGATCACCTGGTTGTTCTGGTCCAACCGATCTATGCGGCGATTGAGGGACTGACCGGTCAGAAAAAAGAGGATTACCAACAAGCCCGCGTTCCAATGGTCCTCGAAGGGACGCCTGAAGAATTGAACAATGACTTCATGCGGATCCTGGAAGAAACCGAGGCAACCGAGGGGAACCTTCAACGCGCCTTCCTTGCCAAACAAGAGGCGATCATAAAGGCGATTTCGACAACCGAGAAGCGACCTCCCGGAGAAGACAAAAAAGGGGTCACGGGGGAACAACCTGGAGCATCAGAGAAGACCACTAAAACACGATCAGAGCAAAAGGACTTCAGTCTCTTTAAATAATTTAAGGGAGGAGGAAAGATGGAAAAACGACTGATTGAACGGATCTTTGAATACAGCGGTATGCGTCTGAACGACCCGGATCCGACGATGAATCTGGAAGACGTCAAGAACTTTTATACTGCCGTCTATCCGGAATTATCTCAGGCGATTATTGAAGAGCCTGTCCGCAGAGGGGATACACTCGTTTACGCGATCAAACGGGCAGTGGGAACAAAGGGGGGCGAGCAATCGCCCCCCATCACCGTTCACACGCTGTCAGACAGCGAGGCAGAAAAAACAACCCGTGAAGAACCCACACAAGGAGGGATCGGATGTCCACACAGACTGCTGACACAGCTATTCGTCGGAGGCAATCGGAACAGACAGACAGGGGAGGTCGTCCTGTCGAGCGAAGGGCTTTCGCTCCTGCCTTGATCGCGCTTCCCGTGTTGAAAGGGGTTCCTGCCACGCTCGACTATACGAGCGTCGGAATCGGAAACGGCAAACTTTCTCAGATCGGTCTCTGGATTTCTCAAATCATGAAAGATCAACAGATCGAGACCCCTGGGCCCTGGGCTGCTCATACGGATCCGGACCGGATCAAGACGGCGCTTGTTTCATGGATCGATAAACTCCTCTCAAGCTTGGAATCGAGCGTGCTGGGAAGATCCGCCTGCACGCTGACCCTCGAGAAGCTCGGAGATGTTGGTGAGGCGAATGGAATCTACCTGATGATTCATTATCCGTATGATGTCGATGTCATCTTCTGCGACATCCTGCCGAGAATTGGAGAATCGGATAAAGCGCTGGAGGCGGTTATCGTCGCAGCCTTCCAGTCGCTCTGCTGGTTCAAGAATATCTATACCTACGACGATTGCCTGGAACAATATCAAGATTGGGGTGAAGAACAATTGAGCGATACTGGACTGGAAGACGATGAAAGGGAAGGGATCAAGAATCAACTCGATTGGATCGATCATCATATTTCGAAAGCATACCGCTTCCTTCTCCGGGGGAAAGGCCGACCTCTCTTCCCTCCTTTTCCGAAATATCCTCCGGAACCCTCATGGACACATCCATGGTGGCACTGGGCGAAAGAGGTCTACGAAAAAAGTCGGACATGGGAGAGTCCGATCCCTTATTTTCCGCATTACGACCTTCTCCCGGATGCCTGCCTCCTGGACCCGGGTGTTCTCACCCCGTTTTTATGGTCCCGAACCGATCCTTTGACGGAGTATTTTTCAGAAATGATGGACTCGGAATATCAAAGCGGAAGCGAGCCGTTCTCCATCCTACCGTTCAACAACGAGGCGCAGGTTATCGAAAGTGTTCATCTGATGCATATGTCTTCCGAATGGTCCGATCTTTTTCTGAAGGGTTCTCGTCTGCTCGATCCACCCCAAGAAACAATGAAGGAGACGTAGGCATGATGGTGGAAACACTCGGGTTAAAGAAGGCACTCCTATGCTACGCCAATTCAGACGCTTACGGTAGCGCCGTCCATTATTGGCAGATCCATACGGTGATGACGGATTCCAAAGGCGTTCCTCATCTGGAGGCCGGAAGATCCGTTTCAAGGATCGTTCTCGAGGCGCTCTGCAAAGAGGTCGTTCCCGATTTAGTCTCTCGTCTCGGATGGGTCGATCCATCCCTTCTTGCCTATGGCTCCGGGATCAATGGTCCGCTGGTCTTCTTTCGCCCTTCCACACGGCGGCCGATCTATTTCGGACAGGCATCGTCCTTGAAGAGCGGGATTGTCTCGTGGCCCTCAATGGTCATGCTGGCGGAGCCTTCAAAGCTGTTTATTTATGTTGTGAAGGGGAATCAGCGCCCTGGGCTTGACGCTGAACTTTTATGTCCGCCGTTTCTGAATGTCTACCCCGATCACAACGTCTGCATCGGAGAGACGAAGACCCCTTCAGGCTGCCGACCTTGTGATATCGAGGCGTGGGCGGAAAGCTTCTACAACAGCGCGTTCACGCATCCCAATGCCAATGACCAGGACTTCTTGCTCAAGGGTGCCCTTGAGCAATTTTGGCATGCCTTGCTCACCGGGAAAAGAAAACGGTTTCCATACCGCTTGATCAAGCCTGCCGGCAAGACATTAAGGCAGCTTTTGATGGAAAGGAATCTTTATGAACCGAAAAGATCTTCTTCTTCAGGAACATCTTCCGACATTCATGGTGCCGCGATTTGAACCGCTGCCGCCGCTTCAAGAAAGCCGTTCCCGGCTACTGATGGCAAAAGATGGTTTATGGATTGAAACAAGAACGCCCTGGGGCGAATTCATCAAAAGGATCTTTGAGAGTCCACGTATTCTCCCCTACGGATCGGTCGCGGAAAAGACGGAACTGTTGAGCGGTCCGATCCCGATGCGATTGCAGGAACAATTTGTAAACCAGGCAAACGCGTCTTCACAACGAGGTCTCGAAACAGCTGCATGGATTATCTGGAGCGCCGAGCAGGGTTGGGAATACCTGCAACTGGATATCCTTGAGAGAACGAGCGGTTCTGTCGCGTTCAGATGGCCGGCGCTTGCCCCCGAAAAGCACCTCGTTCTGGATATGCACAGCCACGGCGCGGGACCGGCCTTCTTCTCGATAACGGATGACCGGTCGGATCAAGGCACAGCGCATTTCTCCCTGGTTGTTGGAAATTGCGAAGAAGGCCGACTCTTTGCCGAACTCGACACGGCGTTCAGGCTCTGCCTGTCCGGTTTTTTCTTTGGCGATCACGAGGGACAAACGCTCCGGAAGGTTCCTGGAAAGGGGGCGGTGTGCGGCATTACATGACGTCGTTATCCGGTCGGAGACCGATTCTCATTCACCTCATCGGCTGCGGCGGGACCGGAAGCCACCTCGCAACCCGTCTTGTTCAGCTCAATACGACGCTTCTGGCCCTGGGCCATCCAGGGCTCCATGTCGTGATGTTCGACCCGGACATTGTCAGCCCGGCCAATATCGGGAGGCAGATGTTTCATGAGCCGGATATCGGACTTCCGAAGGTGACGGTGTTGGTCACCCGGATCAATCAGTGTACCGGCTTCGACTGGGAAGGGATCCCGGTTGTCTATCCGGCGCGTTATAGCGACTCTCCACAAATTGTGATCACGGCCGTGGATACAGCGAAGGCGAGGGTGATGATCGGCCGCGCGCTGCACCGAAATGCTCACGCCCTCTATTGGATTGACTGCGGCAACATGCAACGTCAGGGGCAGGTCATCTTTGGATCTCTTGGTAAAAAACGACAGCCAAAAAACCTCAAGGTAAAGACGATTGACCGGCTTCCGACCGTTCTCGATTTCTATCCGGAGTTGGCGGAGGGAGAAGACGACCACCAGGGACCATCCTGCTCTCTGGCGGAGGCGATCGAACAGCAGGATCTCTTTATCAACCCCTTGGTCGCTCTGGAGGCCTCCGAGATGCTCTGGAAGGCCTTGCGGTATGGATACCTGGAGTATTCAGCCGCCTACATCAGTCTCGATCCGAGGAGCACCCGTGTCTTGCCGATTGATCCAAAAATATGGAGGCGGTTTGGATACGGGGCAAGAAAACCGAGCAGGAAAACCCGGACAAAAGAGAAGAAACAGTAAGCAACATCAATTGAATAATCTGAAGGCCCGACTTTCCCCGACATTTATTGTACGGAAAGCCGGGCCTTTCTATTTCATATCAAGACAGGAGATTAAATGAGCGAAAATATATCAAACGCCTTACAGAAGAGGCTTGTTCAGCTTCAAGATTTTTATCATAGAATTGCATCTTTTTCCCATTCTCCAGAGATCGTGGAAAGGGAGGTTGAGGATGAGATCAGTCGATTGCGGCCGGTTGATCCGATTCAGCCGATCCATATCCCGGAAAGACCGGAGGTCAAGCTCTCTTTCTCAAGAAAAGTGAGCCGTCGAAAGCCCCCTGCCCTCAAAGTCGCTGCGCATGATGCCGGACTCTTCCTCCTTCCCTACACCGAAGCGTTCAGGGAAGACTATGTGACCCGTTTCGGAAGATTGATCGCGCCGTTGAAAGTTTTGATGGGAAGGCTCCGGGATCTGGAGCTCTGTTATCACAAGGAAGAACGGTCGAGCCGCATCGATTCGGCGGATGGGAAAGAGGGAGAAGATAAGGAGAATCCCTTTCTCTGCGATTATCGGTTCTTTAAGTGCCTCTATACGACGATCCCCGATAACACCAGGTTGGGGAAGATTCTCACGGAGGTCGGATCGATTTTGGATCGGAAGCAGATCGAAAACGGCAGAATCGTCGATCAGTTATCGGAGGAGATAAATCAAGGGCTCACCGGACCCGAATTGGGAGAAGCCCTGGTGCAATATCAGAAGCTTGTTCCCTTGTGTGACAACATGTTTGTCTCTTCAATCGCCTCCTGGGCCTCTCTTTCGACCTTCATCTCGATACAAGCCAAAACCCTTGAAAAGGAGATGTTGCGTGAATCCGGCCTGGAGCCCTACCGGGACCGATTTGTCGAATTTAAGCAGTTCATCAAGGAGATCTCAAATCGGGTTTCCGGATCGCCGACTGCCATGCAGGAAAAGGCGCTCTTTTACGCCTATATGAGTCTGCAATCGTTCCTCTCAGGAAAACGGCACCCAAAGGATTACTATCGATTAAACAACTTCTCCCAGGTCGGCGCGGGGAAGACCTATACGACGCCGATATTCCTGAAGATGTTTGCTGAATTGATCGGGAAGGCGGAATCGGAGTGTGGGCGGCTTGCCCCAAAAATCATCACCCTTTATCTGACGGAGGCCAACCTCTGTGAAAATGTGATCAAATCGATGGTCGAGATTGGGGTTCCGAAGGAGAACCTGCATCATGTTCGGATAAAAAACCTCCCTTCCTTAGAGGTCAAAGATGGCGATTGTGTTGTCTTAAGCCGGCATGAGGTTGGATTGAAGAAAGAGGAGGACATAACGCAATCGCTGGAGATCCTTATTCGGAGAGGGTTTCACTTCATGATCGTCGCGGACGAATCTTCTTTCATGAAAAATTCGGAGAGCGGTATTTCGTCGGCCATGGAAACGCTCTATGGATATTTGAAAAAACGAAGGGTCCTGCGGGTTGATTACAGGCTGTCGGCCACACCGGTGAATAACGATACCGGTGACTTCCTCTACCTGCTGGCGTCCAACCAAATCAACATCGGCGCATTCCTTTTCGCCTATCCAGAGATTGCCCATCAAATGCAGTCGGTTTTAACCTCGCTCCAAAACCGAATCTATGACAGAAGCGGCCTCACTTTGCATAGGCTTCTGAACCTCTTAAGAACCAGCGGCTCGCGCACCGGCGTGCTCATCGATTTCAATCGCATTGAAAAGTCAAATAATGGATCAGTTAAGGACGACGGCAAGAATGAAAACGCAACGGCAAAAACAATGCATGAGCTGATCTATACCGACTGCGCCGGCGCTATTCTGACATGTTACTACCAGGCGGTCTTCCACTCCGGTCTTTTTCCGATTACACCGTGGCTGGGTCACAATAATGACGGAGACGCGCTCCAACCGACCTTGATCGATATCATGCAGAAACTGGGAGTTGGTTACACCCGGATCACGCAGCCGGTAGAAGAGACGATTTGCCTCCTCATTGGATTGGAGAAACCCTTGGTCCATCCCGGGTCGAGGGACCTGGACGTCCTGATCCCTTGCCTTCTCTTACTCAAAGAGATGACCTCGGCGTTGACCTATGACCGTGCGCTGAATGCCGAAGAGGAGGTCCATTTTCAGATAAACGCCAAGCAGTTGCAATCGAATCTGCTCGAGGCGGTGACGAACCTGGAGGTCCTTGAGAAAATCCGTCAATTCCTGAACCTGATCATGTTCGTCAACCTGGTCCGGAAGGTTCGATCCTATGATCGTGCCTGGTGGTCCGTGAGGGAAGAGGTAGAAATAGAATGCAGAAAACTCAGAATGGAATTTCTTGCCGCCTATGCTTTCATGCATGGGATCCCGCTGATCCCGAAACAGGAAGAGGTCACACGGAAAGTGCATAAGGGTTTTCAGATTGTGGAAGAAAAGGAATCCCATTCTTATTTGGCGGCGCGTCCGGATCAGAAACGGGCATTGATCGGCCTGCTGGAGGATTTATCCGAAGGAGGGATGCTCGGCAATCGGCTGATCGGGGAGTTGGCTCAGTTCTTTGCCCCGGTGCGCTATTTTGAGTTGCTTCATTTATTGGAAAATCGATCGCAGGGGCATCAGCGAGGCAGGATCGAACAAGAGGAGGAAGAAATTGATAAAAAACGCGCAATGATCATGGAGACCCTTGGGGTTGCCTTGGGTTTCAAACAGGGCAAACAGACGTTTCATGATCTTGTTTCACTCTTCAAAAACGATCTGAATAAAATCGGGACAGAAGAAGATCAACTGATCCACTTTCGACCCTCTATCCTGGCGAAATACCCGATCTTTCTCAGCGGGACCTTGGCAGTCCTTCAAGACAATGCAAAAGGACTCATAGGACTGGAGGCGCAACGCTTTAATGAGGTCCTCCATGATATTGGCTCTGAAAACGTAGATCTGGCCCAGGCCTTGGCTGAGTACGGGATTATTTTCAAGGCCTCAGAGTCATTGAACTTTCCTTTGGTCCTCCGTTTTGCAGATCGGATTCTTCATCGGTTGTCCGCGTTATTCGCAGAACGTGAAATCAAACTGAAGGTAGAAAAAGGGGATGTCGACCGGATCCGAAAGGTCATTTCAGGATGCGGCGGCTTCGAAAATTATGCGCGCCAAATGGCGAAACTCTCCAAGTCTCATCAAGTCCCGCTCTTGATCTCTTGTCGGTATCGCTTCTCACAACAGAGCTTGGTTTCTACCACCAAGGCGGAATTTTCCGTGACAGGGAAGACGGATAAATCGGAAAGATATAAGCTGCTTGAGGAATTTGATCGCCTGGGTGGAGAGATGGGGCGGACCCTGGTTGCTACAACAAAATCGATCTTGAAGGGCTTCAATCTGTTTTACACACAGTATGGATTCATGAGTGAAGGGATGGACAATGCCGAAGTGCGTATGCAAATGGCGGGACGTCTTCGGCCGCTCTTCCCTCAGCATATCAAAGAAATTGGATCATTGGAAAATGAGTTGATCAGAAGCAGGCCGGATTCCCCCTTGATCCAACATTTGAGGCGACTTAGGAAGAACGTCAAGATCTTCGATATTGTCTCGCCTCAGATGATATCTGGGTTCCCTGATATCCAGAACGGGAAGGCCTATATGCTCAACACTTTTCTCTTCTCGCAAACACATCAGCGTGCTTTTCCTGATCTCTTCACAGATCAGGAGGTATTTCATTTTGTTGATACGAGGCCAACATTCAATGCCAAAACCGTCGAAGGGTTTTGTAAAAAGGCGATTGAGGAGGCAATAGAGCAGTATGCGAATTGGCTTAAGGGGGAAAAGACGATTTCGGTCTCATCCTTCATCAAACTGTTGGAGCGGGAGATCCAGGAAGTTGCTGAGGAAAATATGAGGCTGTCGAGCTATTACGACATGCTTGCTACGTGATCTGTAAAAATTAAACAAATCTAGAGACCCCTCACCAAGAGATGGGGGGGTCTCTTTTTTTTGTCTTTTTCATTGAAACAAATGATGCTTTCTGTAACAATTTTACCTGTATCTTATTTTTTTAAACCTATAAATCGGAGAATATTTTAAAAATTGATTCGTCTGAACCCGAGGATGAAGGGTTTGAATCCCTAGCATAGTCATCTTCTTTGTCATACTCTGCTTCTTGTTCAAGACGAGGAAAATCATCAAATATTTTAGAAAAATCACCAAAATATTCTTTGAAATCATCCTCTGGAAAAAGGGCGTCATAATCTTCGCACTCCTCCAAGAGTGATTCGTATTCATCATGCCAATCTTGCGAACTCTCGTAACTACACTCCAAGTCATAATCTTCTGCCTTTTCTACCGCCTCTTTCACTTTTTCAAACATTTCGGATCTACAGTCTTCTCTATCATCCAGGTCAACACACTTTTCAACAAAAATTGGCAAAATTCTGTGAGCCGCGGCTACAAGCCCCCAATAATTTATTGAAGCATCATATCCATACTCACTAAGCATTTCTGGAACATATTCTGGAACAAAAAAAGTAGGTGTGGAAGGGAGCAATTCTCTTAATAGCTCAAACAATGATCTCCACTCAGGAATGAACCCATTCTTTGCATTATTTTCCCAAAAGGTTTTCGAACAAGCGTGAGACATAACAGCATCCATAATAAGATAAAAGACTTTTGGATATATTGATAATTTGTGACGAGAAGAATCTTCTTTCTGAATATCCTGCAAATCTTTCAATACGACAAGGATACTAGGCAAATCGCACTTTGGTAGAAGGGTTTGGGTTAGGTGGTCCTTAACTAGATCCAAATCTTCCGGGTCATCTATCAAAATACGATGCCCCGCAGACTCATCTCGATAGAGAGACTTTTTGGGTTTTATTATTAACGACACCTCTTCGAGAGAAAGCTGTTTAAGGAAAGCTACACGCATATTTTTATCTTTCTCGATGAGTTCCACAATTAAATCTTTCATACTTGGATGATAAAAATGAATTAATTCATCATCTCCGTAACTGTATGGATTTTTTCGGAGAAATGTCCCATTCGCATTAAAAAAACTTTTTTCGAACGGTTCCTGAATTTCAGAAGAAGTCGAAGAAAACTTTTCATATCTTTTTTTAAGTTCACTGAGCATTATTGCTCCACCTGAAGCCATTACTTCGATACACAGTAGCCTTTCGCCCTCGGGTGCCGAAAGATATGCTGACTTCCACGACTCACCTGGTTGAGAAAGGAATTTATTTACGCTTGTCAAAATCACATCAGAATTGTCCGACGCATTTTCCATGAAATCTACCAACCTGCCAGTACATAATTGTCGTATGGATTCTGGAGAATAGTTTGGGTGGTCTACTATTGCAATGGATGGGTTACTTTTCAGGAAATTACGTGCTGCTGAAGGGAGATGGGCATTTTTTGCGTGATTGTAAAGAATCATAGCCTTTTCAAGGCGGGATAATTTATCTACAGAAACTGTCACTTTATCGGAAGTGACAAGGGAAGATCGCTCTTCCTTAAGTTTCGATGACGATAATGCCTCCCTAAGAATATATTCCCGCGCAGTCCACACAAGTTTATGGTCTTTGTCTAAACTGCCTAGAAGACGAATAAAACCACGGCTCCATTCGTCCCGTAACGACCCGCGCATTGTAATGTCACCAAAAACATCATCACAGATAAAAAGTTGTTTTGCATCACGCCTGTAAACATCATAGAAATCTTTTTGAACCCTAAGATCATATACTTCAAAGGAAAGTGCCGAAAAGGACGCTGCAATGGCATATGCTGTACATGTTTTACCCATTTTGGGTGGTCCAGATAGAACACAAAAATGCTGTTTATGCAAAAGATCAATGGCATCTAAATATGGAGTTGTGGCAACAAATGTAGCGATTTCTCTTTGCGAAACAAGCAAAAACTCCTTTGACCGCTCATGAAGCCCCCATTCAATAAGCTCTCTAAGTTGACTCAAGCCAAGAATCTGAGGGAAAGCTGATACCACTTTTGGGTTGCAGCCCAATAGCTCGTCCAGATCAGACTCACTCAATATGGCAACTTTCTCAATCGTAGGTGATGCTTTCGATGCAGTAACCTTCATCTCATCTTTATCAAGAGTAGTCAGGGGGCAGTTAGTGATAAATATATAATTTTTACAGGAAAAGTGATGCTTAGTTGTGATCTTGATTATCTCTTTCTCAAACACTTTTTTTAGTTCAGAACGAGTTTTAGCCGCACCCTTGGAACTATACTTCCGGTGTTTAACTTGAAAAATCCAATCTCCAAACCAGAGATCAGATTGACTTGGAAACGAGTTGGCTTTTCCAGAAAACGTAGCATCTCGGCCTTGATCAACTGACCCACTAAAAGAAGAGATCCCAACACCAATGATCTCTCGCAATAAAGTGCAGATTAATTGTTCAAAATTATACCAGCCAAGTTGTTCTAAATTGTATTTACTCGTTCCCATGTTTTCCATTCAAAGAAATAAGATCCGCCATTCCGCATTATAGTCCTATTCTGGGCAAATTTTTCATAATATGTATTCTCATCTTTTATCTCATTGAATACAGAAAAAATACACCCATTTTTAGAATGTTTTTCAAGTTACACTTACAGTGAAAATCAAATGAATACGAATTGAAATATACGATGTTGGATGAAATCAAGTGGGCAAATATTACAGGTAGAAGTTGAGGGTGTGAACTGCATCTACAATCAACCTTGGAATCCTGAGGAATTATTGATAACTGAGAGGAATAGAATAAAGCTTCAGTAGATTGACCCCCTTATCAAAAACCGCTATGATCTTGCATCTTATCCAGCGTGGCATTCCCCAATGACCAAATGAGCCGGTGTCGCTCGGGAAAGGAATCCTATGAATAAATGTATAAAGTCAAGACTCGACCCTTTCCCTATAGTCTTCTGCCCGCTGGATATGCCACTAGCTTGGGTGGCGACGGTTTGTGAGGGTGAAGCATGACAGACACTAGACCAATGTACTTTTTATCACTCGAAGTCGAAAATATTCGATGTTTTGGTGAGAAACAGACGCTTGATCTTTCGGACGATGCAGGAAGGCCGGCGCCATGGACGCTGTTGCTCGGCGAGAACGGAGTAGGCAAGACAACATTGCTACAGTGCCTTACCTGGATGCGTACCGTAGAAGAACCTGACAAAGATAAACTGGAATCTTGCAAGGGTAAAATTATTGTCAAACCAATAATGGATGACATGGAAGAGAATACTGAAATGGAGGTTTTGATTCGGGCAGGGTCTGATATGGAATCGACCGTAAAGGGCAAGTATTCGCTCAATTTTAGTTTTGATGATCGACAACGGAATACTCGAAAGAAAATTCGCTCGATTGAAGTCGGGATGTCTTTCAAGGGACACCACGGAAAACTGGAAGACGTCGATCCCATTCTGGGTTGCTTGCCATCCTTTAAAACGCCAAATCTCTTCGCCTATAGCGCTAGCAGGCACATGGCCGTTCGCAATCTTGATAACTCGGAGCTACGAAATCCGGTTGCAAATCTCCTCTCTAGTTCTGCTGATTTATACGATGCTGAACAGGTGCTCCTTGATCTTGACTACAAAGCCCACAAGGAGAAAAATGGCCAAGCGGGACCGCTACTGAATAAGGTAAGGAAGCTCCTAATAGATCTGCTTCCCGATGTACAAGATGCAGGTGCCATAGAGATTTTGGGGCCTAAAGGGTTTACGGATGATGATGAACTAAGCGGTGTTAAAATCCGTACACCTTACGGCTCTGTTTCCCTGTCTGCACTTAGCCTCGGTTACAAGACCATGCTGGCATGGGCCGTGGATTTGGCCTTGCGCTTGCTATTGAGCAACCCGGAAAGTCCCGCGCCTCTTGAAGAACCTGCAATCGTAATCATTGATGAAATAGACCTGCACCTACACCCGAAATGGCAGCGTGAGGTAAGAATTTTTCTATGCAAGCATTTTCCAAACGTGCAGTTCATTTGTACAGCTCATAGCCCATTCATGGCACAGGCCGCTGAGGATCAGAACGTGGCCGTTCTAATACGAGACGGCGACCATGTGACCATCGAGAATGATCCCTTGATCATTCGAGGTTGGCGAATTGATCAAATTGCTACGAGCAATCTAATAGGGGTAGACAGCGCCAGGAGCCCTGAGGTAGAAGCACTTATCAATGATAGGCGCGCCATTCTAAGAAAGAAAAGAAAATCCAATAAGGATAAAGAGCGGCTAGCAGAATTAGACGAAAAGATTTCGAGACTCCCAACGGAGGAGGACCGGGATGACCAAGCGGCGATGGATCTCATACGCAAGGCAGCAGAACATATAAGACAAGATAAGGAATAGACCGTGATTCGCTTGCGCCGGCCAGCTACAGTCCCAACGACTCTAAGAAATCGCGGACAACGGGCAAAAGACGATCTTTGCTTTAGGTATGATGCAAATTCTGCCGGTTACGATAGTGGCGAGGTGAAGTTCCCCACAGCCAATAATAAAATTTATGGTGCCCCATCTGTAAAAAAAGAATTAAAAAAATGCCAGCATAATAAGTGCTGTTACAGTGAAGCGAAATTCGTCCGTGATTCTGTGAGCGTTGAGCATTTTCGGCCGAAGGGTGCGATTGGCCAGCCAGGGAGCAACAAGAAACAGTATCCTGGCTACTACTGGCTTGCCTATGAGTGGTCGAATCTGCTGTTATGCAAAGCGGGCGTAAATTCAGCAAAAAAAGACTACTTTCCGCTACGTGATGAAAGCTTCAGGGCGACAAATCATCACGGCGACAAAAGCTTGGAACAACCTATGTTGATAGACCCGGCTTCGGAGGAGAATCCCAGAGAGCATATCCGTTTTCACAACGAAGAGCCTTACGCTTACCGTTCATCGGATCGTGGTGAGTGTACAATCAAATTACTGTTACGTCATCCTGACCTTGACGAACATCGGCGAACACATTTCCAGCGCTTACGTATCTTGAAAAGAGCACTTGAGGAATTAGGCGATAATGGCAATGAAGAAAAACGAGAAGTGGCAGCTGGCATCCAGGCACTTCTAAATGCCGCTATACAACCAGATGCTGAATATAGCTCCATGGCGATAGATCTCCTCAGCTGATAACAGCCGTAGAGTTCTGCCACAATCTAGCCAAATCATATGTTGACGAGTTGCCGTGCCAGCCCTGCTCCAGTAGCGTTCAGCGCAGGTGACTTATAAAAATCCCGAACCTGTACTAACTGAGATGATATTTCCTGTATACGTTGCTCAGAATACTTGACCACTTTATCGTCTTTGTTATCAGACACCAGCCGCCAGAAAAACTCCAGAATCGCCCGGAATACGAAGATGCCATGGAGCACACCATTGGCGGGCCGTTTTTCTTGCCGCCAAGGGGTGAAGTGTTGCGCCCGGCCCCGCCTCCCCGGATTTAGAAGGTTTACCACTTTCTGAATCAGCGACAGTCGTAAATGCATTGCTTCGTGCAAGATCGACTCTGCAACTCTTGCCGACGCCACAGTGGATCTTTCATTGCAGACCGATACGAAAATAGAGAATGGTACCTCAGGATGGCTGTAACTCACATCCTCCTCCGGGATAGTTGATTCCAGCACCCCAATCACCCTGACCAGTTGTGCAACGCAATCAACCAGACCAGAAACTGAATCGAGAAACTTCAGTGCATCATCGAGCTTCTCCACTGCACCTATTGAAAGGAGTTCATTTTTCTCGATTAGGGAAAGGTCGTTTTCTGCATAAAACTTTTTAAGTTCGTTTGAACAGGGCGCCTCAAGATAGATCTGGTTTTCATTGGTCCATGTGGAAATAGGCCTCTTTGAGGTAACAAGATTGGGGGCATTATGGATATATCCCGGGGTATTGTAGTTGTCTGGAGTCCAGGAAAACTGCTCACGCAGTGTTCTCCACTCGTGCTTAACAAGAAGCTTTGTCGTCTCATAATCCCAGAGATCAGTGGGCCGCAAACACCAGGCCTCGACACGGGCGCTGAGCGCTGAATTCATTGCAGAGACCGGAATGAGCAAATCAGGCTGTATCTCGCGTCGTTGTACACGGTCGAGACAGCATGGTGAGAATTGTTGGAAATTGCAAATCCAACTGCGCTGTTGTGTAGTGGTATGATTATCCGATGGACATCTTCGACGTCAGAACTGGAGAAGATAATTAAGAGACCACCATTGGCACTTGTCCAGCCGGTGTTAAGCTGAATCACCAGACGATGCGTTTCACCACCTTCCAGGCAGTCATTGTGAATCCTTATGCGTTGCCCCGGAACCAGCTTGTGCGCAACCATTTCCACCTTGTTTGCCAGAGTCACATTGAACGTACTGGCCATCTGCTTGAGAACGGCCGAAGAAAAAGAACCGTCTAAAAAAAAACTGAGATGGTCAGGTATTTTAACCTCGCTAAGGCTGAATTCGAATTGTTCGTAGAAATCCGTCTCAACCAACTTCCAAGATACAGCTGTTTCCATCCATCGTAAAATCCGAAGTGCTACATCTGAATCCAACGTACACATGGAATGAAAATGTGGGAAAGGATCCGAAAAGAACTCGCTGTTCTCTAATCTTACTGGAGCGATTTGTATCATGCTGCCAATCCGCGCTGTTTTAAGTGATTCCGCATATTGCTAATTAAGAGCAATTGGTCCGCGCAATATACGGTAGGGTTATCGTACCCGTTGCCATCATTCCAGCGATGCACGGTCATACCACCGCCACAAACTTGTAGCTCGGGACACTGCAAACAAGCTGATGATGTTGGTTTTTGCAGATTATGGTACTGGCGATATTCTTCGGAGTCCAACAAATCCAGAATTTTTGTTCCTCCGGCCTTCCAGTTGGTCGCAAATCGGTCAGCGCCTTCATAGGCACTCTTGAGAGTGTCATTTTTTGTGATGGTCCCGTCCGTATCGAATATCAATATGCCAAAGTCAGATAACCCGATCCCCTCCTTTGTTGCTCCACCACCTATTAGGAGTTTCAACATATCGTCCAAAACCCGAATCGGTATCGGGGCAGGGTCATTCAAATATAAGTCCAAAAGCTGTACCATCCATGAGCCATATTCAGTGGAGTCAATTGAGGACTTCCCTGGGGGAAGGCGTGAATGATTGCCATCCATGTAGAGAAAATCGACACTCGGTGGGGTCAGTCCTTTGAAGAATCCGTAGATCTCTGCTGGATCCGTAGTGGGGTCTACTACTGCAAGCAGTCCCGCATACAAGAAATCAGCATCGGGGTGCGCCTCAAGCTGTGCAATGCCAGCTATAACGCGATCAAATGTGGATCGATCTTTGTGGTCCAAACGCGCGCGGTCGTTGATCTGTGCCGGACCATCAATGCTTACCGCCAGGCTGGCCCTGAATTTCGAACAGACATCGAGTATTTCTCTGGTTATGAGGATGCCATTCGTCTGAATACTTATCGGATAACTGACAGGCAGGATTGTCCTGAGCAATGCCAAGAACTGATGCAGACCTGTTGGTCCTAGCATTAATGGCTCACCCCCATGGAGAACCGTACTGAATTCACGCTTTTGGTTTTCTGCCAAACATTTAAGCGACGAACCGATGTTTTTCATCGTCTCGGTCGAAATGAGCTTGTCAATTCGAGACCAGTTTATGTCTCCTAAATGGTAAACATAACAGTACTTGCAATTAATGTTGCAGCGGCTGGCAACTTTTATAAGAACCGTATCGACTTGCACAGACTTCTCGATTGGCTATAAGCCGTTAACGGCCACGGTTATGCCGGTTATGTGTGCGGTTATAAGCGGTTGCGGGCTCCAGCTTTTCTGTGCGAACCTCTTCAATAAGCCGTTTCAACGTAGTGCTGGGTATTTTCTCTGCGTCCACAATTGCTCGTCCAGAATCTGCCTCCAATATGGCTTCATCATGACGATCTTGGTGTCTCATAAGTTTTCCCCTTCCAATCCAATATGTCAGTCCATCGCTATAAAAAATCATAGCGATAAAGTTACCACATTATACTTTATAATACGAAATCTAATGAAATTAGCAAATTTACTGGATGATACCAAAATAAAATCATAAATTACAATCTTGTTTGATTATTGAAAGGCATTAGAAAGGTTGTATTGATTCGTGTGGTTCAAAATCCAACAATACAGGAAGAAATTATTAAAACCCAGTATGTTGTTCTTTTGTTCACTAGCAGAATTTTACTCAAGCTCGCACCAAACAGTGTAATAGTTTATTTTGTCCTATTATGATCGATCACGAACAAATCGCCGCGTATTGTCCTTCTTGGAGATCCAGCGATAGCACCATGGGTGCGTACCAGTCGTTTCACCTGCATTGACAACATCGCGCTCAACGAGATAGTTAACTGCCGGGTTCATACGACGAGGAAGCCAGTCATATTCGTCAGCTATGGCACTGACGATACCCTCGACGGCTCCATTCACAAGATCGGCTGCAATACGAAGGGCGTCTACTGCCGGATCCCAGTCCTTGAAATACTTATCCAAGGCAACGAATAGCGCAGCTTCAGATATGACTGACCCAAATCCGATAGGGCCGCATCCCATAAACACCTTTTTGCGAACAAGTCCGCGCCCAACAAGTTCATCAACGCCATCCACAATGTCGTCATCATCAAGTCCAGTCTTCTGCCGAATATCAACTACCTCAATCTCTGGATCAAAAGAATTTCCGTGTTCAGACTGTTCAATCATTAGCCTTGCAATTGCTTCCGCGGTTGCAGACAGACCTATGGCCCCTTGGGAAGACTGTCTAATGATCTGAGGTTTTATCCCTAACGGAGGTTTCCGCGTAATTCCATGAATATTGTTTATAAGAGTGTTGATATTACGGCCGTAATCCTCCAATGAAGGAGAATAGAGCGATCTCAGAAGAGGAGGAAGGTGCTCTGCCGGATAGTCATGGCGCAGGGGGATGAACTTACATTCTCCTGACACCTTCTGAACGAAGCCAGCATTTATTTCAGCGGTTACCCAGCGTTTTTGAATGCTGCAGGAGGTGATAAGCACCACGAAATGGGTACACTGTTCTAGGCTGGCGTCAATTTTCTCTCTTAGGCTGTCACCTGGCCCGATCTCCCATTCGTCTAAAAACGTATTAATCCCTTGTCGTTGGAAGTCACCCGCTATTCGCCGTGCAAGTTCCTTATCTTCTGAAGCATGAGAAAGAAATACGCATGGTGTGGAATTTTCTGTGTTTTTGTCTGTTGTGGGTGCATTAGCAATCATCTCATTTGTCCCTTCTTCGTCCCGATGATCTAGTGCTTCTTGTACGAGAGAGACAAGCTTTGGTGATCCTTCGACCTCAAAGGAAAGGTTCTCTAATGTACTACCTATAACGGAGACGACAGGGAATTCTCCCGTATCGGGGTCACGTATCCCGGCTAGCTTTGCTCGTACTTCGTTTTCAATAGTCTCAAGTATTGTCGCTTCGAACACATCGCCAAAACTTCCAGGAGTTATGGACTGACCGTTAATATCGAAAGTAACTTTTACCATCTCCGAGATTCCACTACTCTACTGGATAGGGGGTTAATAGAATAGGCACATCCTTCGGCATGCGTAGGTTTCTTAAACGCGCAACCGATATACCTAAAAGTGGTCGTGTATAAGGGTCCATCAGGCCTACAATAGTCCAGTTACCAAAAAGGGGTCTACTGTTAACTTTTATATGGCGTTTTGAACGCTTTTTCAGCAGAAGAGTTTTCCCTTATTTGTATTTGTTTATTTCCAGCTACGAATCTACATCTTTCTGCAATATTTTTCAATTCACACTTTCAGGGGGGGCTTATCTTACTGTTTGATAAAAATTTAACCTTTGAAATCTGACGAATTCATCTTAAAACCCTTAGATTTGAGGGTTGAGAATTGACGATATAGCCGGGGGAAATCGGTGATTTTAATAATTATGCTGCTGTGTATACCCCCATAGCTGATCTGTAGTGCATGGAGAGGTGGATTTGATTGTATGTCTGAGCAAGTCCATAACACCGCCAATTTCATATACAGCTTTCATATCGACGAGAGAGCACCACAATTTCCAGAACGGCAATCCGAAAACTCACTCCTTCAGATCATCAAGGAACTCTGATGCCGGATCAACACCTGTGACTAACAAGTGATCGCGCGCGCGGGTGCAGGCGACGTAAAGAAGATGGCGTTCCGTGTTGTAGACTTCTTCTAGGTCAGTGTCATCCACGACTGTTTCGATGCGGTCCTGAAGGGGAATCACTTCGTCATCACAGGCCATCACGGCAACGGCACGGAACTCCAAGCCCTTGGCCAGATGCATGGTGCTGATCGAAACGTGACCGGTTGTTGATTCGACCTTTTCGTCGAGTACCTTGAAAGGAATCCTGGCATTGTCGACTGCTGATCTGGCTCTATTCAATTCAGATGAAGATCGGACGAAGACGCCTATTTCGTGAGGTATCACACCCTCGTTTGTTCTGTCCGAGAGCCATTTACTGACTGCTTCGATTTCGCATTTCGAAGTATCGAAAATCCTGATGGTGGGTTGGGGCCCATTGAATACCGAAATCGTCCCGCGCCGTTCTGTATTGCCGTCAACATCGGACAATTCGGGTGCCAGCAAGCGGTCGGCCTTTATTCTGATCTGGTGTGATGTTCGGTAATTGATTCGCAGTGTGCGGGAACGTCCGCGAATATCGACACCGAGTGCTTTCCAGGAAAAAGGCTGCTGAAAAATCCGTTGTCCAAGGTCTCCGGAAAAAAACAAGCTGTTTGCTCGGCCACCCCCAAGCGCAGTAAGGAAGCGCAACTGAGCGACGCTAATGTCCTGCGCCTCATCCACGACGGTAAATGCGAATGGCGGATGTTTGCTTTTCGCAAGATGAGATCCCAATCGGCTGTACATGTTGGAACGAGTTACCAGGCCCTGGCTCTTTAGTCTGGACCGAACACCCTCGAAGATTGACCAAAGCACAACTCGCTGACCCTCAGGCAGCCGGGTCTTGCGACCTAAGCGCTTTACATTCCGGTACGCGTCCCAAGTCTCTAGTTGCCATGCATCAACGACCTGCTCCCACTCTGTCAGCAAAAAATGGTAGCTGAACTTGTGCCCATCGACTTCTCCTGAAGCTTCTTTAAGAAGTTGTTGTAGGACTTGACTGGATACAATTTGTGGGCGGTCAAAATTTAGCTCATAGAGACGTTGGGCAATCCCATCCATAGAATGGACTTCCAGACGTTCGGCAAGGCGGGGTTCATTGCTGATTAATCTTCTCAGTTTTGTTCTGAGTTCATTAGATAGAGTGTCGGAAAAAGTGGTCAGCAGCACCCTAGCGTCGGGGTTGTTTCGGACAAGAAAGACGGCCCGATGGAGTGCGACGATCGTCTTCCCGGTGCCTGCTGAACCCGAAATACGTGCCGGGCCGCTGTAATCCCCCTCAACGAACTGACTCTGCGCGGGATGGAGAAAGATGGTCCATTTCTCCCAGGGATACTCGAGGGCGCGTTCGAGCGATTCAACATTGTTCATCACCCGGAACCGACGCTGTGCGTCGGGATGTTCGAAGGGATCTGATCCTGCGGCAACAGGCTGTGGGACATGCGGGCTTATGCCGGTGGCCAGGTCAAGCAGGGCTTCCGCGGCCTCACTCGGCAGATGGTCGGCCAGTTCCAGCAGGGTGTCCTCACTGGCTTTGCGGACATCGTTTAGCCATTCGGAAGGCACACCGTAGCTTAAGAGATCACTCTCTGAGACATCCGCAAACAGGAGAGTCTTGGGCGGAGCCGGCTGTTCTACTTCGACGTATTTTTGGACGATGATCTCCTTGACCGTCTCCCGGATTTCAACCAACTGCGCGGCACCGGTTTTCGGATGTGCTTCCAGCTTTCGTCGCTGGGCCCAGTGATAGGCCTTGTCGTGGTGATCGACGTAGCAGAGCAACAGGCTTGCCTCGGTCTTGTGGACAATCAGCCGAATGTCCAGATTCACACGGAGAGACCAGAAGTTGGGGTCCCGAGCCTTGTCGACCTTATGAAACTGCATTCCTGGACTGGCCGGGTTTATATGCAGGTCAAAGGCCGTGGTTTTTACTGCCTTCTGTTCTTCGCCAGTCAATTTGGCGAGACTCCCAGTAAAAGTGTCGGCAATGCGAAATTCCATTAATTCACCAGAAGTCCGTTGATTCTTAAATTAAAACCATCATGCATTGCGTGTAAGATTGAACCTGCGAAATCCATCCGGCCCCAAAAAGTCAAATTTTCGCTCAAATAAAGATGCGAGTTTGTCGTTGGCAGTTGTGAAAAATATCTGTCTTTGTCCTCTCAAAGCAATCTCGCGCAGGTAATCAAGAAAAGATAACGAGTTCATATCATCGACATGTGCGATCGGATCATCAATAAGAACTACGGGTGGCGCCACATTCAACTTAGCGTTTTGTGCTAAAAAAATAGACAAGGCAAACGCCGCTCGCTGACCTGCACTGATCTCAGTTAGCTTTGCTTCCCTATCATCTATCTTGCGGATGAGACTCAACCAAGTTGATCCAAGCCCAAGAAACTCTGCTGGTGAATGAATTTGTGAAAAGATGGTTTCAATCGCTTTACGATTCTCCTGTAATGCAGCCTCCATTGCGCTATTCAACGAATGATCTTTTTGTAGTGCTCCAAGTACAGATTGGGCCTTATTAAACCGATCTATCCATGGAAGCAGCTTCGCCAGTTGTTTGTCAACCTTCTCTTTCCTCTTTGCCGATTCCGCATAACTATCTTTAGCCTGCTTTTCCATACCAAGAGCAGCTTGTAGCGCAGCGGCAACTTTACGGATCGAATTCGCTTCCACGACCAACTCAACCAGCGGCTTTCCTAATGGCCATGGAAACAGTGAAGAGAAGTGTCCTAGTTTTTCTTGAATTGTCTTCGTCTCGGTGAGCCTTTCTCTCAATTGGGAGAGTTTGCCTTCCAGATCCTGTTCCTCAAGGCTAGCTGATCTCAAGGATTCTGCGAGCGCACGTCGTAACTCGCCTGATTCCATTCGATGGTTATCAAGCGTCTTTGATAAAGCCTTTGCACTCTCTTCAATCGTCAAGAGAAAGTTGTTCACATCCTTTCCAGAACGCATTTTAATAGGATATCCTAATTCACGTAATCGATCTGTAATCCCTTCTAATTTCTCTATTGAAAACCCCTGTGACTCAAGAGACTGTATTTCGTTGTTAAGTACATCGAGTCGATTTTGTAAATCTGCAAGTGTGAGATTTGTGTTCTTCACTTCGGCTAGAACAGAACGAACCGTCATATCTACATCAAGATTTACCCGTTCACAAAACTTCATGAGCGAACCAGATGCCGTCTTAATTTCTAAAATACCGCGCAAAACTACCTCTCGCTCCCGAAGTTGGGAGAGCAGTGTTTTACCAAGGGCCTCCAGGTGCTCATCAATACCCAAATTAATATGTTTCTCCATCTCACCCAATCCAAACTGAGTATGGCAAAGTGGACACTCATCAGGCTTATCATTTCCCTGAAGAAGCTTGGCTGCTATCTCTCGAAGTTGCTGAGCCAAATTAAGTGACTGGTCTCTTAGTTCACTAAATTTAGCGTATTCATTCTTCGAACCTGTGAGTGAAATCTCTGCAGCGGAACGCTTTGAAGCCAGACTCTCTTGGTAGTCGGTTACGCTCAATTCAAGACTAGTGGTTGGCACTACATCCAAGGCTTTTGTGTCGAGACCAGCCAGCCAACCGGATAATTTCGCTACTTTTGTCAGCAGATCGTTATTTTCCTCCACACGACGCAACAGGCCAGCATCAATAAAACGTCTTATCTGCTTTGCTATAGTCGTTGCTCGTCGGTCACGATTTATTGCTTCTTCAATCTTCTGCTGTTCCTTTTGTAAAATTGCTAGTCGAGCAAGATCAGTCTTGGCCTTATCTGTTGCAAGTTTGGTATCACGCCAATATGTTGTCATAGCCTCCATAGTGACGGGGGATGTGGTCCATTCAATTTTCGTCGCCTGTCGTGCAATTGACACTAGCTCGGCTAGTGATTCAACTAGGCCAGCAGCAAATACTTCCTTTTCATCCTGAGTTTCATGCCACCCTACTCGTTCGATCATTGCTTTAAGACGAATACCAATTGAGTCTGATTCCTGACGAACACCGCTGGCTTCTGAAAGCCGTTTCCCCAAGAACCTAAGCTCATCTTTGATTTTCACTTTTTGTGGGTTAAGGTCTTTCAGCGTTTTAGCGACTCCATCGGTTACTCGCATGATATTTCGCCAAACCTCGGATACCTCAGGCCCAACCAGCAACTGTGAGAGATTATCCTCAATCCGAGATGTAGAATCCGCAAGACCAACTGCGGCATCGGTGTCAAGAAAATTGAACTGAGCAAAACTCTGGTAAAGCTTGTCCGTCTTCACCTCCGGTTGGCCATACCAAGCGAGGTTACGATCTCTAAATATCTGCGACTTGCGATTTGATAGTACTTTTTCAGTCCGTCCATCCACAAAGTTCATAACCAAGTTATATGTGGCTGATGAAACAGGATTCCTCTTAGTACGACCGCAATAGAAAAGTTCGATTGCCTCAAGAAGCGATGTCTTGCCTGATCCATTGTATCCAAATATAAGGTTTACCTTGCCAAAATCGAAGTCACGTTGGATAGGAAAGTCCCGAAACTTTTTGAGATTCAATGATCGGATGAACGGCTGATTATTAATCACCTTATCTGATCTTGGAATTTTCGATCTGGGTTTAGACTCGGGGGAAGAAGCTTCTATCAGCCTCAACCGTGTTGGGAGATCATCATCACTCAGGATTGCCCCATCAAGGTCAGCATCTACAAGAATCTTCGTCCAAATGGATAGAATACCTGTATAAGGGGTCGTCTCCACTGGCGCAATTTCCGGTGGCGTAAGAACAAAGTCTAGGTCTTCTTCAGGGATAACAAACTTGCGTGCATAACTCCGATCACGTTCGATCAGCTCTTTGGCGTCAACTACATCGCGGTTTATTAAACGGTCACGGCTAGTGATGAAATACAGATAGTTACTCCATTGAAGGCTCTTCCTCCCTTCAAAGTAATGACTCCCGATGATTCGGTCCTGATATTTCGTTAACGTTTCTTGAGAATTTGGCAATTCTTGTGCAATGTCGAGGTAATACACAGCGTATGGTTTATCGCCGACCTTCTTAGTAAAGCGTAACACTGAATCATCCACTTTCTTGACATCTGGAAAAAGAATAGCTACACGGTCACGCAATTGTGAAACGCTTATAGTCATCATTCCCTCCCAATGTCGAATTCCGAGATGTCGCCTGTCTTGTCAATCTGTACATGCTGATGATGATCGTAGAGAGAGATCTCATTGTCCTTACGATACCAGACGGCAATTCGTTGTAATACAGACCGCCTTTCGTTCTGATCCTTAGACCACCTATGAAGGTACTCTGCTACTCTTTTGGCGGTAGCCTCAACTTGAGAATCGTTTGATTCCTCCCCCATATAAATTACTGTCGCACGTTGGCCTTTGGCCGATATCGCATTCTGATGAGGAGAGTTATCGATCCATTCGAGTTTAAACCCCTCCTTGAAATCGGCAAGTGCTGGTGGTAAATAGTCATCTTTCTTAAGGATATCCCAAAGGGACCCGCAACGCTTTAGGCGGGCGATACGGAATTCACTCGCACTCTCATCTATGTCTTGACAAAATGTGATACGGCGAATGACTTCGGTCGCATCAATGACAAAAGAGTCCACTTCGCAAACAGAGTGCCAATTTTCTCTAAAGCTTATTTTACCAGCACACAGCGCAAGAACGCGTTCCGCTGCAAGGGGATTAGCATCAGCAATCTGTTCAACATCGTCTTTGGCCTTACCACTTTCACCAACGATGCAGGAGAAACCATCCTCTACAGTAGCTTTCTCTTCCCAGGTCGTGGCCGTATCGTTCCAGACGCTCGTCTTGATAAGTTGTGGCCCGCGCCGTATTGATACGGCGCCATGGACACCAATATGAGCAACCTTTGTCGCCTCAAGTAGATAACTCGCAGGTTCGAAGTTAAAAAATAAAGCATGGGTACGGTGGGGTTTAAGCCAGGTATAGTAAAGGCCTCGTCGATGATTGTCGCACAAGGTTGTGTCCTTGTTGTCATACTCTTTAGACTTCAGATACCACGCCGAGCCCGCTATATTATGCCAAGATTTCTCTACCCCTTCATCCCACGAGTGAACCTCTCTGGCCCAATTCAAGCATAGGACTTCTGTCGCATCCCCATTAAATCTGAGGAGCCTTTCTCTGCACCCAAGAAACTGCATGTGGCGTGGTTCTGGATTTAATTGAATATGAAGTATTAAAGCTCGATCATAAATAGCCCTAGCGTGAGCATCCTCAAATGCAAATACATCGGCGCAAATCAAGGAAACCAGCTTTAGGTTCTCTCCGCCACCACCGAATTGATAGATCTGAGTGCCCCGCTGCATCGCATTGACCTCATAATGGTTAGGATCACCCATTGGATGTGTCTTGAATTGCACAAGTACGACAGTTCGTTCCTTGCCGTTACCATCCACCAATGGAGCATTGAACACATAGGCGAGTGGGCTTAGAAATCGATCATTGTCTACCGCTAGTGGTTCAAAGATTACCCTCACAGAATCAGACAGCTCGTTCCTCAGCACTTCAAGTTCACTGTACTTGATACTTTCACAGCCAAGCACCCAGAGCTTACCTTGAGCTGGAACCACACTTGCCTTGAGCGCATCTCTGAGAGACTTCCACGGCATTGCGTACTCGGGGGTTACTACCAAATCTGCCCCAACCTGAGATGCATCTTTCAAAAACTTTTTATATTGTCTATATGCGAGCTCTCGGGCTTGATTCCGAACACCGTCCCCGCTTACCTCTATACTGCCGTGAGGCTGTAGTAGTAGTGCTTTATAGTTGTCTACGTTCGGCACTAAAACATGGAGTCTTGGTGGATCGAAACCCACTTTAGCAAGCACTGCAGAGACGGGGGTAATGTTCATTACAACCGAAACACTTTCATCACTTCATCGCCGAGATGATTGATCACCTTCACCGCGATGCGGCCTGATTTAGGTTTGTCGAATGGCCGGGACGTGTCGTTGTGCAGCGTTTCCCAGGCTTCTTCATTGATTTCGGCTTTGAGGGTAGTCTTGAGGGATTTGTAGGGATCGTTCGCGCCGAGGAAATAGGCGTGGCGCACGAAGAAGCTTTTCTCGTTATAGTTGGTGTCGATGAACCAGCAGGCGATACCCTCCGCGCCGTCGCTTCGGACCTCGCCGGTGTTGGGGTGGAAGACGTCTACACCGTTTATTTTGACCTGAACCTGATCGCCTTTCACATTGATGATGTCGATGTCCGGCTCGCCGAAGATGACAAAGAGGTTGCCCTTGCCGGTGTTTTTAAGATCGTCGGCCATGTGTAGGTCGGCGTTCATACGGGCCTTTAGCACAGGGATGCGGCCGAGTTTGTCGAACTCGGTCGAGTGGGCATCATAGTTAAAAGCGCAGGTGATCAGGGCGTCAAAGTCCGCATCACCGGCCTCTCGGGCGGCGGAGACCAGATCAGGTCGAGAAACGGTTCCGAATTCCGGGCCGATGAAAACAGCGGCACGTTTTTCGATGCCTGATTCCTCATCGCCTTCAATGTACCGTCCTTCGGCACAGATCAGGTTACCGGGCCAGGGTGCAATTGACGTAAAGTTGATTTTGTCTTCCTTGTGGGTCTGTTGTACCCCGGCGGCCTTGAGATTTTCCAGAATCATCTGGACGAAACTTCGTTCCTCGCCGCAGCCATCCTTGGGTTCCGAAACGCCATCGATAAATTCGTCGTTCTCGTCCACCCCCAGCACGCGATGCGGTGAGAGGCTCTCCACGGTGAACGGCCCGGCCACGCGGACCGTTTTCTTGTCCTCATAGGGTTTGTCGTAAAGATATTCAGTGTCGGCCTTGGCCGCGATGGAGGCGTCGATTTCCTTCTGTCGACCGATGCGTTGTTCCCACCATTGAGCTTGCAGGGCTTTCTCTTTATCAGACCAATCTTCCTCCACCTTTCTTGGAATCTCCCACTCTTCCCAAGGTTCTTTATCTTTTTCACCCTTCACTCTTCCTACTTCACCATTCAGCCGAAGGCGTAATGGTTCGAGCCTCTCCTGGAATTTCTCCCAGATCACGTCGATCTCGGTATTGTTAGCAATCGATTTGAGTGTGATATGCGGCACACGCTCGTAGACAAACCCTTGGCGAATGTCGCCGTGCGTAGGGGCTTCAGATAGGGCAGTCTGTGTAATTTCAGATTCTTTGAGTTGGCCATCGCGACTGTCGGACAGCAGATAGTATGGGTAGCGTGCTCCCATGATGCGGGCGCGGGCCAGCGCAAGCGCGACGCGGGAAGTGTCAATCGTGATCCATCGACGGCCCCACTGCTCTGCGACATAGGCGTTTGTACCTGACCCACATGTAGGATCAAGTACAAGATCACCAGGGTCCGTTGACATAAGAAGACACCGTTGAACGACCGAAGTCGCAGTCTGAACAACATATATTTTTCCGGATGTACCTCCAGTATCCGTCCAGAAATTTGTATAGTTCTGAATCGGAAAATCCAACAAGAAACGCTTGTAGCGAATCGTCTTACCAGAAGGGACAATACGGTCAGCCTTAATTAGGCGCGGAAATCCCTCAGTACCAGTTTTCCAATAACCACCGGAAGGACGAAAGGTCTTTTCTCGAAATTCAACAGGAAAATCTCCAGGAGGCCTCGGCGAGGTCAAGCTGGTTGCTTGATAGTTAGCACCTTGTTCGTCTTTTTTTCCATAATCCCTAGCCGCTGTTACTGACTTCGCCTTATCAAAGTATATTCTCCGGAACTTCAAGCTCTCGGTCTTCTTTGCATACCAGAGAATCGCGTCACTGACATTCGGTAGATAAATAGAGGGCTGGTCCCCAGTCTTCTTAAAAATAATCTCACTTACAAAGTTGTCCTCCCCAAACACCTCATCCATTACCGCCCGAACGCGATGCACATTTTCATCGCCAATCTGTACAAATATTGAACCCGACTCGGCCAACAAATCCCGTGCGACAGTCATTCGATCTCGCAAATACGTCAAATACGAATGAATGCCATCCCGCCAAGTATCGCGAAAGGCTTTCACCTGTTCCGGTTCACGGGTAATGTGCTCGGTCTTCCCATCCTTTACATCGCGGCTGGTCGTAGACCACTGAAAATTAGAATTAAACTTGATACCGTAGGGCGGGTCAATGTAAATACACTGGACCTTGCTGCGCAGCCCTTCCCGCTCGGCGAGGCTCGCCATCACTTGCAGACTGTCGCCCAGAATCATGCGATTGCTCCAATTAGCATCGTGCTGGTAAAACTCGGTTTTAGCCTTATCGTCCGGTAGGCCGTTGAAGTCGGCAAACAAACTGATTTGATCTTCGGAGGTTTTGTCATCGGCCTCAGTCTGTCGACGCAGGTCGTCGATCAACACCTTGGGATGGACCTTCTCTTGGATGTACAAGGGTGGTGCCTGTACCACCAGATCAGACCCATCCTGTTCGTCCTTACCGCGCCAAACAAGCTGAGGGTCGAGGTCGCGGTTTCGGCGTTCGTACGCAACCTGAATGGGGGTTTGCTCTTCTTTTCGCATCACCGACTGGTACTCGGCCGTGGGGATATTTTTGCGGGAGGCTTCTTCGTGGGTGAGTGTTGCGATGGTCTTTTTTGTTTTTTTCTTGGGGGTTCTTTTCGCCATTAGGCTCCCTTATTCCACAGATTCCCTTGTGAGTGAATTGATCATTTTATTAAACTCTGTTTCTACTTTTTCATTAAAGTCAGCCTCGATCTGGTAGACCTCGGTGAATTCCGCGAAGGCCCAGCGGCCATATTGGCCGGTGTTGTTAACGCCGGGCACCCAGTAGGCCTCCATGGTGGCCTTTTTCTCTTTCGCATCTTCGCGCCGGTAGCCCTTGATCTCGACAATCAGGTGCAGCAGATCATTATCACCATTCCCATCATCGATGTTGACGATGAAATCCGGAATATATTTACGCATCTCGGAACCATAGCGATATGGCACTTCCAGTCCGAGATTATGGTTCTTGACGTAGGTTTTTACCTTTGGGTGGGACTCGGCGACCCGGCAGAACTCAGCCTCCCAGTCGCTATCCAGAATGACCCAGTTGATATGGCAGCGCCGGGCATCTGTCTCCCAGCGGTCTCTTTTCGATGTATTGAAGTTGACATGGATAGTGGAGCCGGTGGGGTTGTAAGCGTCGAGTACTGCCTTGATTGGGCGTTCTCCCACGAGTGAACGGGTAATACCAGCGGTAATCCGTTCGCAGGCCATGTCGGCCAACTCCTGGTACATTAGCTGCGCAGGGTATGTCCCTCCCTTGCAAACCAGGCAATTGTCGAGCCACTCTCTTGCTATCCGCTTCAACTGGTTGAACAAGTAGAATTTTGGATCTTCACCCGTGTCGCGCCACTTTGTGAATACCAAACGCTTGGCGAGGCTGAATAGCAGTGTAGAACGGCGGAGGTCGTCCGTGTGGATCAGGTTTAGATCAACGTCTTCACCGATGATCCCCTGATTCTTGGTAATGGAAGGCCCAACAAGATCCGGTGTAAGTTCCAAAACGGAATCGTCATTGAATACAGCGGTGAGGCGTTCTTTTGGCAGCTCGACCCGATACCCCTCGACGCGTGGGAATTGGATTTCAAGCGAGTCTCGATCAGGACGAACGGCTTTGACATGGATGGTCGGTCGGGGCGGTTGCGGCGGTGAGACAACTGGCTTGGCCGTGAAGTCGAAGGGAATCCCCAGCACATCCGCATATTCTACGTTGAACAAGCCTTCTTCATTGAGGTCATAAGACTGTCGGCGCAAAGCACGGCCAATAACCTGTTCACAGAGTAGCTGAGTACCGAAGGCGCGCACGCCGAGAACGTGCGTGACAGTGCTGGCGTCCCAGCCTTCGGTGAGCATAGAGACCGATACGACGCAACGAATCGACTCGCCAAGGCGATCTTCCTTGCCGACGGTGTTCATGACTTCTCTCAGCAGGTCTTGCTCTGTGATGTTCTCAGCACCCTTATGATCACCCCGCTGTTTCATTTCATAACGAAATCGGTCGATCTCGTCGGAGGCCATCTCACGGAATTTCTTGTCCAGCGCATCGCCTGATTCGAGTTGTTCGCTGTCGATTAACAGGGTGCGGGGACGAGCGAAGGGGTTATCGTACTCGTCAAAATTTCGGAACAGGTTCAGTCGACCGTTTACCACATTGCTCGAACCATCTTCGTTTTCACGGTGGAAGCCCGAGACATAGTCATAGACCAGTTTGGAAGTCGACGTGTTGTTGCAGACGATAATGAAACAGGGAGGAACACGAATACTGCTCTTTTCCCAGAGCACGTATGTTTTTTCATAGTGTCCGTAGAGGGCTTCGAGTGCTGTTTGCAGCTCAACAGGGATACTGAGAGGATCGAGGACCTTCGTTTTGCCCCGGCCTTTCTTTGGCATCCGCTTCGCGATATGCTTCCAGAGGTCACGGAACTTGGGCATATCTTCACCGGGGATATTGTCAGCCACAGGGACGCGCGGTAGTTTGACAATTCCGCATTCAATGGCATCCATGAGGGAAAAGTCGCTCATGGTCCAGGGAAATAGCGTTCCCTCAGCATATCCAGAGCCGCTGAGGAAGAAAGGTGTGGCAGAGAGATCGATGACGCGAGTGAGCCCGAGCTTGCGATTGACCGCTTCGAGGCCCGATATCCAAAGCCGTGCAGCCTCGCTGTTTTTCTCTGCCTCCTTTCTGTCGTCGCCTTTCAGGTCACCCTCATCCTCCTTTTCTGGCTTTTCTCTATAGCAATGATGCGCCTCGTCGTTCATCACTATGATGTTCTTCATCCCCATGAGTCCGGGAATAACGCGCTGAATCATCTGGCCTTCGGTTTCAATTGTTTTCAAGAATTCACCCCGTCCCTGAAGCAGTGATCGACCGCCTTTTGAGAGTTCCATCCGCTCACGAAGTTTGAAGGCATGGTAGTTGGTGATAACGATCTTGGCACGTTCGAGGTCGGCCAGCATGTCGATCGGCACAAGTTCGCGGCTCTGATAATAGCTGTCGGGGTCATTGGGCTGCAACACACGCAGGCGGTCACGAATGGTCAGGCCTGGGGTGACAACCAGGAACCCGAGAGTAAATTTCTTGCTGGCGGGACGACGTACGGCATTGACCGTCTGCCAGGCAATCAGCATGGCCATGACAGTGGTCTTGCCGGCACCGGTGGCCATTTTCAGGGCCAGACGCATGAGCTCGGGGTTCGCGTCGTTGTTGGCATTGGCGAGATGTTCAAGAAAGATTTTACCTGTCTTGCCTATTTTCGGCGCGACCTCTGTTAGCCAGATGGCGATTTCAACCGCTTCCACCTGGCAAAAGAACGGGCGGATGTTATTGAACCGGTAATGCCGCCAATGTGAAAGCAGACGAGCGGTTTCGGGCGTCACTTGCCAGTCATTCTGATTCGGAATGCTTCGCCATTTGTCCACATTACGGCGAAGATTATTAATGACTATTGATGTTGACTCATATTGCTGATCTTTTGTTGAAAGACCTTTACCTTCGTCAAAAACGATCTGTTCTTGAGAAGATGATCCTTTTCGCTTCCGAGGTTTCGGAATAGGCGTGATAAACTCGGCTTTTCTGCGATGCTCGATTATATGTTGCGTCGGTTGGCCCTGGTCATCAAGTTCCCAGTGCTCCTTCGGGTACTCATAGGGAGAGTTACGGATAGGATGCTCGAAAAACCGATTGGGCATAGTGTACTTGACTCCTAGGGGCGACCGCTACGTATTCAGGCGTAATCGTATTTCGTGGACTCGATACCTATTGTTTATCCAACTCGGTAAGTAGGTGAGTCCTCCGCATAATACCAAACAGAAGAAACTAATCCAAACCTTGTTTGACTCACGGGTCATGGTTAAATTTATTTACTCTTAACCTAGCAGAAAAATATATCAGGTTCCGGACAAAATATGAATATCAGCCAAACATGAGGTCACTGGAATTATATTGTTAATGAGTGAGATTCAGAAAGGAAGGTTTCAGCCAACAATAACGGATACCGATGGAACTTGCTACTATTTAATTATTCTATAATTATCGTAGGAGGGGAAAGTTCTTGCAGTTGATGTTATTTGTGAATTCTCCCGCGGAAGAGGACAAACAGCAACGGTAAGCTATAAGAAGGTCCTTCTCTTGATACATCTCCATGCGTTATTTCTCGTCCATTGATAACAGAAGAGGTGCAGTCAAGCCCTTCGATTTCCTTTAAAAATCAACTCGATCTTCCTCCCGTCTGCCCGATACCAGGGATTAAACAGACCCAAACTATTGTCAATGTCATAGATCGTGTTGAAGAGAAAGTAGGGGACAAGCTTTGCCATCGTTCGGTTTTCCAGAACGGCCCGTTGAAGCTTTGCCATCCGATCCGATGTATGGGACACGACCAGAAACCCCACCGGCTCCTTCGATCCGGCGGGGGCCAAGACCTTTTTTAGCTGCATGAAAACAATCAATTTCTGGGTGAACTCGGGCATATGCGTCGTCCCCGCATCCACTTCCACGATATAACTGAAATACGATCCGTTCCGAAGCTGTACCGTGAAACGCAGATCCGGAATGCGCTTCATCCTGGCCCGGTGTACCAGCTTGGCTAGGTCTTGATGGTCATAAAGCCGGACGACGCGATATCGCGTCGGATCGCCGTCATAGATCCTACGGATCAGACGGGTCACGATCACCTCATGGAAAATCGTCCGCATATCGAGTCGTAGACGCCGAATCCGCTCAGAGGGCATGACGGCGTCGACACTCAAGATCTCGACCCCCACTTCTCCCAGGGCATAGATCGATTGGCCCCATCTTTCCTTGACCGACATCCGTTTCGAACTCAAACAGTCGATGAACCCGGAGCGGGTAAGTCGCTTCATCCTTCTGAGAAAAACATCCCTGCAAACCAAGCCCTTCTTTCCGACAAAGAACAGGGAATGAAGATCTTTTTCAAAGGCCGGGCCGTAGGCGAGATATTTGAACAGGTCGATATCCCGGTCTGTCACATGCAAGCCCTTACGCATTGATCGCGTCCCTGTTTTCACCCACGATCTTGGACAAGCGATCCACTTCTTCACGAATCCGATCGAGATCCTTCAGCCCGGATGCGGTAAAAACGGTTTCAACCTTCTTGATCAGCACTTGTGCTTTATCCGGATCGTGACGAATCTGTTTGATCAAGGCCGTATGTCCCTCGACCAACCTGGAGACATGCCAAAGGAGCCCCGCCCTCGACAAACCTTTTGCCTGACAGACAAGACTCGCATAGGCCTTGACCAGCAGACGATTCATCCTGAGAATCTCCCGGTTTTTCTTTGCCGCCTCCTTCAGTTTTATTTTCATCGCATGGATTTTATCTTCCTGTGTCGGGGAGGGCTCGTCGTCCTTTTCATTCCTGGAACCAAGGGCAGCATTCCTCGCATTTTCAACAGGGACATCCGTTTCCTGACGGCTTCCGTACCGTTCAATGGTCTTCCGCAGGTTTTCCTGAGGCAGGCCGCAGGCTTCGGAGAGGAGGACGAGCATCTCCTTCCGCTCCACTTCATCCGAGAACAGAGGCCACAGCGTGCCGATATGCTGTAATACGTTATCCCTGTGCAAGGGATTTTTCATGTCGGTCCGGTTCCACAAAGTGCCGATCATCCACGGGCCGGCCTTGACGGGGGAAGCGATTACCGTCTTGGTCAGCTCCGGCCCCTTCCTGCAGATCAGCTCGTCCGGGTCCTTGATGATCCGTGACGAATCCATCGGGTCCGCTGCGGCGATCTGGGCGACATAAAGGGAATACTTTGATTCCTTCATGAGGAGGTGAATCGTTCGTTCTGTACAGTCCGAACCCGCCGTATCGCTGTCGAAAAAAAGAATCAGCCGTTTGAACCGTGTTGTTTGAAGTGCCTTCGTGAATTCCTCTTTGAACGCGCTCCCCCCAAGCGCGATCACATGATCGATACCGATCGAAAGAAGGTGAAGGCAATCGACGATTCCCTCCACAATCACAAGTGTGTGATTTTCCGGGACCCGCCGTTTGGCGTAATATAGGTTGTAGGGGGTCGGGGCCTTGAAGTTCACATTCTTTTTGTATTTCGGAAATCGTTCTTTGCCCGAAGGAAGAAGCTTCTCAAGCTGTCCCTTCGTCGCCGCGCCGACAAATCCTGCCACCTTTCCATCGAGACCTCTCCAGCCGAAGATGATTCGGTAAAGCCCCCCGAATCCCTGCGTCAGAATCCCGGAGGCCTTGATTTCTTCGTAGGTGTAGCCCTTCTTTTTCAGATCTGAGATCAGGTCGGACCGGTCTCTCAGGTAGCCGACATCGTGTCCCCTCAAGACCTCCTCGGAGAGTTGCCTCATGGAAACCAGGTATTCCCGGAAGTGTTTCGCCTCAGGGAGCGACCAGTCGGCCCTGGCCTGATCCATAATCGTATCCCGGATGCCCGGCTTTGTTCCTTGATGCCATGCGGAAAGGGTGTATCCGACCTCCATTGCGATCTCTTTCAGCGCCGACTGAAGGTCATAGCCTTTCAGCCTTGAGAGAAAGGTGAAGACATCTCCCCCGGACGACCCGCCCGGACACTGGAAGCAGTTGAAGAGCTGCTTGTTGACAGAGATGGAAAAACAGCCGTGTCCCTTGCAAAAAGGGCACTCCGGAAGTTGCCGATGATTTCCCTTGCCGGTCGCCTTCAAGCCGGTGAACTTCTCCGTGATCCGGACAATATCGGCACGCCGCTTGACCGCTTCGAATGCATTGACCTGCTTCATTGCAGACCTCTTTATTAATTCAGAGCAAATTAAATCAGACGAAAATATTAATGGAATCCGAGTGTCTCCCCATCATCCTGGCCTGTAGGCAGTGCGCTGATCTTCGCTGCGGCGCTCTTCTCTTCGAGGGGAATTTCCGGCAGGTCGAGATCCTTGTAGTTAGGGGCGACAAGCGGCGCATCGACCGGACGGTAGGCCTTGGCCGGCAGACCGATCTTTTTCCGGATACGCCGGTTTTTATACGATGAGATCTGCTTGACCTTGAACCCCCGCATGCCGCCGGTAAAGATCAAGGCTTCGTCGAGTGGGAGATTCTGAATGGCGTCCGGTGTCTCAAGGGGTCTTTCCACATACCCCGTCGAAATCGTTGCGCCCATTTTCATCGATCTAGAAACCCGCTTATCTTTCACCAGGCAGTTCCCGAGCTGTACGCTGAGACGATCGCAGGTCTTGATATCGCAACCCTGCAGATAGACATTGGTCTTTGTATTGGCCAAAATCGATGCCGCTTCGTGACGTTCATACCGGTAAAGCTGATCTTCCGTCTGCAGACCGGTGACGAGACCGACCCGTGCCGAGCGGGAGGTGTTGGCGAAATCAGCCATGTCGGGGATATGGAGCGCATAAAACTCATCCAGGTAGAAAAAAATCGGGGGCCCGTCCGATGCTGTCCGAACCGGTTTCCCATAGACTTTCTGCATGAGGGCGCGTAAGAGCATTGCCGCGCCCGTACGCACCTTTGAATTACTGTGGGGGCTGGCGATGATGAGAAGGGTCGGTTCCTGAAAGAGGAGATCAAGATTAAGATCGGGACGGGAAAACGCGGCGGCGATTTTGGGTTCTGAAAAAAGATCAATCTGGTTGAGAATCCCATTTAAGGTATCCTGAGCCCGTGAGTAAGGGCCAAAATACGCCCCGAATTTTTCTTGAAGTTCCTCATCCCGACAGTATGTTACCGCTGCCTTGAGGGAAGGGAGGCCTCGTGCAAGGAGCTGGTAAACCATCGGCAGGCAACGTTGTCCCCGATCCTTGTATCCTCTGACCAATCGGCAGACAAGGAGAAACATCCGGCGCTCTTGGGCCGCAAACCATTTGGAGGTATCGGTGGCATCCGTGTTAAATTTTCCAAAGACGATGTCTGCGAGCTTCGAATCCGCTTTCGCGGTTGCATCTCCCAGCGGTTCAAAACCCACACAACCCTTGTGGTAAGGATCGAACACGATCACCTTCTTTCCCTGCTCTGTCCACGCGCCCGCGATCGATTCGAACCCTTCCGGTGACTTGACATCGAGGAAGACGGCGGAACAATCCCCCTGGGCATCCGCAATCAGTTGGGGAAACATGAACCCGGTGGTCTTCCCGGTACCGGCCCTTCCCTGAATCCGAAGATGCTCAAACCGGTCCTTCTCGGGGAGGGAAAGGGCCAGGGGAAGTCCATACCACTTTGTGCCCAAGGCATAACGGTTCTTATCCGATCGGATCAAGACCTTTTCGTATAGAAGCCAGTAAAAGAGTAGGGCACTGATCAAGGCAGCGCCGAGAGTGAAGACCGCCCGATCCGGATCCATAGCAGAAAACCCACCCTCATGATGATAAACCCAGGCGAAAACCATCAGGATAAAACCGGCGCAAACAGCGATCAGCGCGTAGAGCGCGAGAGGGAAGCGGGCCCAGTTCCCCAGGTGGGTCAGACAGTCGTAGGCGGATGCATAACGGCCGGTGGCGCCACCCTTCGCTTTATTCCTCAAACCAACCGTGACCAGGAGGACAAGGAGGCCACCGACCAATATAAAAAATCCTTGGTCATCAAAGAGCAGGCTGTTTCGAATCGCGTTGATCTGATCCATCTTTGCCTCCTTCAATAAACGGGTTAAACCCTATCGGGACAGGCCATCCAAAACGGGGTGAAACCACTTTGTCCCTCTTCCCCTCCAGGTCAATCGACTTAATGGCTCACTGATCTCGATATGAAAACCGCATCCTTCGTAACCAGCGGCTTGGCCTGCAAGACAGGTCAGACCAACCCCTCTCTCTGTTAAAGCGGTCATTAGATCGAAGGGCAGTGGATCGAGACCGTCGAGATGGAGATATATAGGGACTCCAGACCTGTGCTTCGGAAGGCTGACGAGCTGATGAACAATCGAAAGAAGGGCAAGGCGCAAAATCTGATCGGATTCGCGCCGTTCTTTCGATACAGAGACGATTAGAGCAGTCGGCTCATGAGCATAGATCGGCGCATAGACCGTCGGGCTCGAAAAAAGCCTTGCGATCCGATCCTCATGAAAGAGGGAGAGTCGGTGATGGATCTTCCGCAGCGCCTTCATCTGATCGATCTCGAGAAGGGCATTCATTTGATTCAAGAGAGCCGGAAGGCCGGGTCTTCCCCGAAAACGGAGGTGGTCCTTCAGTTCCTTTATTCCCAGACCCGCCTGTCTATAGATGCCGGGGAGGGTCGTTTTGCTTCCCCGATCATCGAGCGCGAACCGGAGGAGCCCCTCAAGGATGATTCGGGCCGTTTGCCCCCGGCCGCCCCCTTCTTTATCTCCCAGGAAAAAGTCACAAAGCCATGGAACTGTCGATTGATTCCAATGAAACAGCGGATCGAGTGAGAGCGAATCGGGATGATCCGGATTAAGATGGAGCAGCACCTTCCCTTCGGACAATTTTTCATCGAGATGGATCGTTTCGATCCGCTCCACGGTCTCAGGATTGCGCGTAAAGATAATGGAAGAACATGGCTGGGTAGACTCCATCTTAAGGAGATGCGACCAGAACCGTAATGTATTGATCTCATAGGACGGCGTCACAAGGAGATGCCTGAAACGCTCCCTGCCGCGCAGATATTTTCTCAAGTAATACCGTTTTCCAATATAGAGCCGATTTCGATTCATTGCATCCTCCGTTCAGACATTCCTTCAAGCATACCTCCGATTGTTCACGAAAAAACATGCAAAAATCGGCAAAAACACCCCCCTATTTTGCCGAAAATCGCATGTTTTTTCGTGAACGATCGGTGCTATCGTTTGCTTACGACAGACGAGCGGATTCAATTTCAAGGAGAAGAGATCGATGAAGGTCACTGGGAAAATAATCATGGGCGTCGTGCTCATCGGCCTGATTTTAGGGGCCGCGACTGCAAGCAATCCGGCCGAGATCGTGATGCAGGATTATCGATATGCCACCGACATGCCGGTCATCTTCTCGAGCGGGGAGATGTTCGTCATCTGTGATTGTCCGGAGCCGGCGGCACCGGCGCTTCAACCGGTCATGCCGCCCTTAGCCTTGAAGATGCTTGTTCCAGAGAGCACGCCGGTCCGGCGTGGTGGAGCCCAGGACGCAGGCGATCTGAAGGTCACGATCACCTTTGATTTTGATTCGGACGGAATCTCCTCGTCAGGAAAAGAAAAAGTAAAAAGTGCGATTGAGCGGATCAAGGCCATCGGGGAGGAAGCCCATATTCAGATCATCGGCTATACCTGCGATATCGGTCCGACCGCATATAACCAGGATCTGTCGACGAGACGGGCCGAATCGGTCGCAGCACTCTTTCGCTCAGAGAATCTGAATCCGGAAGATGTGAAAGGAAAAGGGAGTTGCTGCCCCGTCTCAAAAACAAGAGCCCTGAACCGCAGGGTGGAGATCATTGTCCAACAAGGAGGACCCTCATGAGATCAAGATACGCTGTTTTCGTCATTGGATTTATCGGATTTATTTTTCTCTTCAACCCGCAGGCGGCCCATTCCCATGAAGCGCCCGTCAATGCCGAAGAGGCCATCCGGAATCAATTCACCGATCTGGCGGTCGACGCCGTCGAAGAGACGCCGATCGGCGGCCTCTACGAGATCACGATCGAGGACGCCGTTCTCTATTACCACCCGGAAACCGGCGTCACCCTCTTCGGAGAGATGTGGAGCAAAGAGAAAAAGAACCTGACCGCCCTCCGGAAGGCGGCGATCAGCAGCGGAAAAATAAAAGACCTTCCCCTCGATAAAGCGATCAAGATCGGCGACGGACCGCACACCGTCATCGAGGTCGTCGATCCGGACTGCCCCTACTGCCGGAAGACCCATGACTTCTTCAATAAAAGGGATGACCTGACCCGTTATGTCTTCCTTTATCCCTTGACGCAGATCCATCCCGAGGCGGAGGCCAAATCGCTCTACATCCTCTGCGCGGAAAACAGGCAAGAGGCATATGACGCCGTCCTCTCCGGCCGATTGGACGATCTCCCGCTGGTGCCTTGCAGCGACGGAGAGGCCGCGGCCCTCCTCGATCAACATAAGCGGATCGGGGAGCGGCTCAATGTTCGGGGGACCCCGGCCCTCTGGATCGACGGCCGCTTCGTTTCCGGGGCCGATTTTAGAAAGATCGCCGGTATCCTGGACGGCCACTTCTGAGGCAGTGATTCAGGAACAACCCCCTGTCTCTTGGCCGGGGGACAACAACAAAACAGAAGGAGAAAACAGAATGGAAGAACTCAACAAGATCAGTCGCCTTTTATTTCAAAAAGAAAACCAAGCCATCATCCTGACGCTGCTGTTTGTCCTGGTCTTCAGCACAGCGGCCATGGCGATCGTCGCGCCTGCCGCCGGATCGTTCGCATACGACGCCTACGATATCGGGGTCAACAAGATCCTGAAAGGCCCGATCGGATTCGTCCTGGGCGTGCTTGCGATCGGTTTCGGCGCCTGGGCCGCGATCCGGACGGAAATCATCATGGCGATCTCGGCCGTTCTCGGCGGCGCCATCCTGCTCAAGGCCGATACGGTTGTTGCGAGCCTCGGGATGATCATCTGACGCCCCCCTGCGGCCGCATCCTTGAGTGAATCAACATCCCCTTGCTTGGAGGCGTGCGGTCGCAGGGTTTAAGGAGGGTTATGGAACAGCATCGATTTCCGACATATTTATCGCGCCCTTTCCAGATTTTATGGCTCGAAGCGGACGATCTGGTTTTCGCGGTGATCTTTTACCTCCTGGCGCTGATGTTCGGTCGGATCTTCATCCCCTTCATCGTTCTGGGGCCGTACATCTACGTATCGATCAAGAAGCGGCATCCGAGGGGGTTTTTGAAACATACTTTTTACATGATCGGCCTGGCCAAGCTGAAGGGCTACCCGATCTACTTCGAAAAGGAATTCCAGGAATAGGGAGCGGACATGGAGCTAAAGACGTATATGAACCGGGTATCAAACACCTATGCGGAGAACAGGGTCTTGAAGTTTTTCGTCATTGTGATCGGTCTCACCGTCTTCTGGAACACGATCCAGATCGAGAAGGCGATGAACAGGCAGAGGACCATCCTGGTTCCGCCGGTCATGACAACCCCATTGGAAATCAGCGGCGAAACGGCGTCCGACCGGACGATCGACGCCTACGCCCGCTACGTGATCGGCCTGATCGGGAACTTCACCCCGTCGACGGCGAGGATCCAGTTCGATGCCCTGCTGACCCTCTTTACGCCGGAGTCGTTTCAGGGAATAAAAACCTTACTCTATGACCTTGCGGATCGGATCGAGACGACGCAGGTCACCAATGCCTTCTTTATTCAACAGGTCCTGATCACGCCGGAAAGGATAGAAGTCCGAGGAATTAACAGACAGTTCTCGGAGTCCGCCTCGCTCGGCGAAACGATGCGGACCTATCTGATTGATTTCAAGATCATCAACGGACGGTTTTCCCTGATCAAGATCAGCGAGAAACCGGTCTAGGAGAGAGGAGAAATGACCATGCTGTTAGCCATCGTTTTAACACTCTTGAGTTTGACCACCGAGGCGTTTCCTCAGGAGATCGAGATCCCGGCCGGGGAGGCCCGTCTCCTCCCGGAGGTCACGACGAAAGTGGAGCTGAGCAATACCGATGTCAACCGGATCATCTGCTCCGGCGCCATCACCGATATCGTCTACTCGAAGGAGAAAGGCTTGACCGTTCATTACACGAAAAAGGATGCCTATCTCAAATTCGAGGTCATCAAAGAGAACAACAGGATCCTCTACGCCTCGGTCCCGACGGAGATCTATATTACCTGCGGGGCGGACGTCTACCACATGATCGCCCTTCCGAAACGGATCCCTTCGAAGACCGTCCGCCTTTCGAGCGGGACTTTAAAGACGATTCAAGCGAACCGTTCTTATCTCCGGGGACTTCCCTTTGAAGAAAAAGTCCTCAAGCTGATCAAGGCGGTCTATACCGACGCTGTTCCGGACAGTTTCACGGTCCGGAACAGCAGAAAAGCGATCCCCCTCTTCCGGGATCTTTCCCTCACGCAGATCCGAACGATCACGGTCGACGGCGAAGGCCTGCTGATCAAGGAATTCCTCATCACACCCAAAATGACCGGCACGACAGTCCAACTCAAGGAAAAGGATTTCCTCCGGAGTGAACTCGCGGTCCGGCCGGTCGGGATCACGATCGACAGGCTCTTATTGAAACCGGGAGAGTCGGCCCGGATGCTGATCGTCGAACGAAAGGGAGGTCCACCTCATGAGTAAATTAGGGACGTTTTGGAACCATCTGAAACCGGGGCAAAAACAGAGGGCGGTCCTGATGTTCTTCCTGATCGGCATCATTCTCTTTGCGCTCTGGGCCTACAGCGTCAGCCGTTCATCGTCGACTCTCCCCAATATGGGTGTGAAACAAAAGGAGATCTCGCTCGATCCGAAGGTCCTGGAGAAGACGATGGTCAAGGAGTCCAGGAAGGCGACAAGGGAACAAAATGCGAAAATCCTGCAACTTACAAAAGAGATCGAAGCGCTCCAGAGAGAGAATGAGGACCGACAAGCATCGAACCATCCACCGGATCAGGAAGATGTTCCTGTTCCGCCGGAAAACCGCTTCATGATTCCGCCCTTGCCCCCGTCACCCGCGCTGCAGCAGTCCGTCAGGCCGAAGGCCTCCACCCGGGAGATCCTCGGCGAGATCTCGGTGGCCTCCAATCCCTTCGCCGAATCAATCATCGAAGAAAAAGACGACCGGAATAAAAGAAAACCCAGAAGCATCTACCTTCCCCCCTCCTTCATGGAGGCGACGTTATTGACCGGCCTCGATGCGGAGACGGTTGAATCGGCGAGGGGACAGCCCGAGCCGGTCCTGCTCCGGATCCGGGACCTGGCCGTCCTGCCGAACCGGATCAAGGCGAACCTGAAGGGTTGCTTCGTCATTGCACATGGATACGGAAAACTCTCGAAGGAGCGGGTGATGCTCCGCCTGGTCACCCTCTCCTGCTTGGCAAAAGACGGGCATGCGGTCATCGATCAAGCGATCAAAGGCTTCGTCGCCGACGAGGACGGCAAGAACGGCCTGAGGGGAAATGTCGTCTCCCGGATGGGGGCCTCGATCGCCTTTGCGACCCTCGCCGGTTTTGCAGGCGGCGCAGGCGACGCCTTTACGACCGCTTCGACCACGACGACGACCAGTCCGTTGGGTGCGACCGGGATCATCGATTCAGAAAACCTCGGGAGAGCGGCGATCGGCGGGGGACTCTCAGGCGGGAGCAAGGAGATCCAGCGCCTCTTTCTCGATCTGGCACGTCAGGCGACGCCGATCATCGAGGTCGGGGCGACCAAGACAGTGACATTGATTATTACTGAAGGGGTTGACCTGAAAATCAAGGAGACCTGTATAGGAGGCTCACCATGCGACCAGTAACAACAATCGGATCAATCACCCTCTTTTTCATACTGACCGGCTGCGCCGCCTTTACCCCGTATGAGTCCAGTTTCACCTGTCCGAAGACATTCAACGGGAGCTGCGTCTCGACGACGACGGCCTATGAGGCATCGCTCGACGTATCCGGACAGAGGCGTCCCGAAGGAGAGGCCGGAGAAAAGGACGCCTTGGAAGACAAAGAGACGCATGATGGAAGGAAATCAGAAGAGGTAAAAAAACTCCCCCCGGAGTCCGCCTACTTCAATGCGCTCATCAAGAAACTGACCGGCATTTTGAAAGAGCCGACGGTCCCGGTGATTGCCCCGCCTCAGGTCTTGAGGGTTCTTGTCCTTCCCTATGAGGGAGAAAACGCGGTGCTCTACATGCCGCGCTATATCTACCTGATCGTCGATGAACCGCAATGGGTGCTTGAAAACCGGCTTTCGGGAAAAGGGTCCGGGGGAGACAGCGCCACGATGCAGAAGCAGCCATTCCCCTTACGCTGAAGGAGATGCCATGAGGATTGCAAATCTTTTCAATCTATTCGGAGGAAACGGCGGCCTGAGGGTTTCCGAACTCGAATCGCTCTCGACGCGGAGCCGGTTTTCAGACTATCTCCCCTGGCTGGCCTACGACGCGGAGACAAAGCGCTACGTCAACACGGACGGGACGGAAGGCTATCTCTGGGAATGCGCGCCCTTGGCCTTCGCCGGACTCAAATCGCAACAGGTCTTGAAAAACCTGATCCAGTCCCCGATGCCTGAAGGGGCCATCCTGCAATTCATCCTCTATGCGGACGACAACATCGATCCCTTCCTCTCTCACTTCCGTGCCTCGAAACTTCGGGGGATTCCGATCGTCCGGAAGACAACGGACACCTTCTGCAACTTCCTGAATCGGGGAACCGGCGGATTGAAGAGCCTCTCCGGCATCCCGATCCGAAACTTCAGGCTCTTCGTCTCTGTCAAGTTTCCGACCGCCAAGAAATCACGCTACCTGAACGAACTCAATGAGATCAAAAAATCTATCGAAGAGACTCTTCACGGTGCTGCCCTCTATCCGGAACCGGTCCCTCCGGATCGGCTGATCGGCTGGATGTGGCGATTATTCAATCAATCGGAACATCACGGCCATTATGCGGAAGGGATGCCGATACGGAAACAGGTCATTTCTTCCGAAACGGCGATACGGCACCACCGGTCCAGTCTTGAAATCGGAGGGAAGTTCTTCCGGTGCACGACGCCGAAGATCTTTCCAAAAAGGATCGATCTCCTCATGACGAATCAGCTCTTCGGCGGATGCTGGGGGGGCGGCTCCGACGGCGACCAGATCAAGACGCCGTTCCTCTATACCTTGAACATCCTCTTCCATGACCAGCGGACGGCCCTCCACAAGAAATGCAATCTCATCCTGATGCAAAAGGGGGTCGGCAGCTTCGCCCTCTCTCTGGCCAGGAAACAGGAAGAGTTCCAGTGGGCGACCGACGAACTCGAGAAGGGGACCCGCTTTCTCCAGATCCTCCCGACCCTCTGGGTCTGGCACAAAGAGGACCAGGTTGCTGCGGAGGCGATCACCCGGGTGAAGCGGATCTGGGAGTCGGTCGATTTCGTGATGCAGGAAGACCGGGGGATCCTCCCGGTCCTTTTGATGAGCGCCCTTCCCTTCGGTCTCTACGACAAGGGAAAGAATATCGACCTGATCGACCGCGACTTCATCGCGCCGGCCGCCGCGATCACTTCGATCCTCCCGATCCAGTCCGATTTCTCGGGAGGGGGGAGACCGATCATCGTCTTCAGCGGCCGGAAGGGGCAGATCTGCGGTCTCGATATCTTCGACAAACATGCCAATAACCATAACTGTCTCGTCTCGGCGACGAGCGGGTCGGGGAAGTCCTTTTTTGTGAACTACCTCGTCTACAACTACTTCGGGAGCGATTCGATCATCCGGATCATCGATATCGGCGGCTCCTACAAGAAATTGGCGAAGATGTTCAACGGGGTCTATCTCGACTTCGGCAGGACCTCGAATGCCTGCCTCAACCCCTTCAGCAATATCAGGGACTTCAAGGAAGACATCTCCGTCATCGCCGCGATCATCCTCCAGATGACCTTCTCCGCGACCGGGACGGTCCCGAGGGACAACGCCGAGACGATCATGACCCTGATCAAGTCGGCGGCGACCTGGGCTTATGAGGAGCAGCCGAAAAACCATCATCACATCGATCTTGTCTATGAATACCTGAAGACCTTTCCGGAGCATGCCGGCAATCTCGATCTCGACCTGAAAGGCCTGATCTCGCTGTCACGGACGCTCGCCTTCAACCTGATGGAATTCACGACCCACGGAAATTACGGGCGATGGGTCAACGGCAGATCAACGCTCGACATCTCCCACGATGAGTTCGTCGTCCTGGAACTCGAACATCTCAAGGCGCAGAAGGAGCTCTTCAAGGTGATCACGCTCCAGGTCGTCAACGCGGTTACGCAGGATCTTTATCTCTCCGACAAGTCGAGAAAGCGCTTGATCAACTTCGATGAAGGCTGGCAATTCATCGGGGAGGGGGGCGAGACGATGGCACTGGAAGAGGTCATCGAAGGGGGCTATCGTCGGGCGAGAAAATACGGCGGCAGCTTCAACGTCATCACGCAATCGCCGCTCGATCTGAAGATGTTCGGGAGTGTCGGGGAGGTGATCAGTGCAAACTCCGCCTTCAAATTTTACCTCGAATCGCCCGATTTCGAAAAGGCGCATCAGGAAGGGCTGATCGACTACGATCCCTTCACGATGAAACTTTTAAAAAGCACGAAAAGCAGGAAACCGCACTACTCGGAGATCTTCATGGACACCCCCTTCGGAAAGGGTGTGGGACGTCTGGTGGTCGATCCCTTTTCCTATTATGTCTACACCTCGGACGGGGCCGAGGTCGCCGAGATCGAAGCGCTGGTGTCACGGGGTCTCTCTTATGAGGATGCAATTGAAAAGATGGTTAAAAAATACCGGAGTTAAGGCCCTGGCGGTCTTTTCCGTGACAATGATTCTGTCGATCCCGCCCGGCTTTGCCCAGACCGATCCCCGGCAGGCGGGGAAGGACCTCGGGAACTGGGTCCTGGACCGTCTCGGTTCGACCGACGGCATCAGAGAACGGAGTTCAAACCCGCTGACCCATAAGGACACGCTTATGAAGAGCCTGGACGACGCCGTGACCTTCGACGCCCAGCTCTCCTGTCCTTCATCGAATCGTTTCCTGACGGTCACGACGGATCCCCAGCCCGTCACTGGAGACCTTTCTCCGATCACCGTTGAACTCGACCTGGATATGGATAACAGGATTGATTACACCTATCGGCCAACTTTTCCGGTCTCAGGGGTCTGCGCCAACGGCGTGATCGCATGCAACTCCGGCACATGGAGCGGTTGCAGCTATCACAAATGGGACGCCGGTCCCGGCCTTAAAGTCACCCTCCAACCGGCCTTTATGACCGACCTGGAGGGCTGTTATTGTGTCAACGGAAGTTGCGGCAGCCCGTCCACCACGATCCTTTCCAGGATACTCGATGACCTGGGCGGCGGTATTACGGCTGCGATCCAGGCCGTCGATCCAAAGGTGGCCGTTTCGGATGTCAAGATCATCGGGTCATCGATCAACTATTACGGGCAAAGTTCGGCCGATTGCTCCACGGTGCCTCCCATAAGCGGATCCATCAATCCCGAGGAATATTTCGGATCCCCCGGGGGATTGGCGACCGGTACCGCGACCGAGGTGGCGCGCCAGTCCGCAGATCCCGACAGCGACTACAATCTCATGACCGGCTCTCTTTCCTCGGGCACAGCCGCCTCGGCCTATCCGGCCTGCCGCATCGACCGCGTGATCACGGTGACCACGACGACCAGCACATTGAACAAGTCCGGTTCCGGATCGATCTGCAATGATCATTTTGTCTACGCCAGGGTCTATGAAGAGAACCCGACCACGTTTCATCTCCAGCTCCTCGATACGAGCCCGGCCGGATTTCCACATTGGAACTGCGGCTGGCCCGGATCGGGCGGCGGGATAGGGGATTGGCATACGATCGAGATCGTCACCCTTCCCGCCCCGCCGACATCTTTCAGCTTCTCGGTCAATGCGTCGGGGGGCGGATGCGGCACGACATCGACCTCGACGGTTTCCACGCCCAATAGGGCGGTCAACGTGATCACCTGCTGGGCCCCCGGCGCGCAGGTCCCGTCCTATACCTACACCTATCTCTTCAATTATACGAAGGATGAGATCACGGAGGTGATCAACGACACCTGTCTGGGACTGGCGGCCGATCCGAAATGCCAGTTGAAAGAGGAATCGGTCGACGGTGTTATGACCTACGCCGCTTACAATCCGACAGGGCTTTCTTCCCTCTCCTCCTGCAAGAGCTTTACGGGCGCCGTCGGAACCTATACGGAGTGCAGGGCCTGGTGGGAAAAGGACCGGACCTACCGCTGTGAAACCGGGACGACATACGACTTCAGCGACGCGCAAAAAAGGATGGAGGCCGTCACTGGAAACATTATCGACAGCCCGGCGTCGCTCTACTACGAGGACCTCCGGAAGGAACTCGACGGGTCATGGACCGCCGGCAGCGACTCATTTGGGCTTCCGCGGCTGGCCCCGGTCACAGGCTGTCAAACCTCCTGCAAGACGAGCAGACCGTCGATCAATACCGACGCCTCGCTGAGTGGGAATACAGCGCAATTCAGGACCTCGACGCGCAGCACCGACTTCTTCTATAAATCGTGTCCGACTGTTTCAGGAAGCCCGACCTGTCCGCTCGATCCGGGTGAAACCCTGGTCACCGATTGCCGATGCCAGGATGACTTTGCCGAAGCCGCTTCCCTGATGGAGGTGCTCAAATCGGCCGGAGAGGGCTTGACCTGTGACGGAACGACTGATCCGGCCACAGGGCTTTGCACGGGTCGGATCAAGATCTTCGAAGGGACGGGTGCCTCCTGCCGACCGTCAGGGGCTCAGACCACCTTCTTCAATTGCTGCAGCAACGGATCTTCGTCGATCCTCGACTTTTTAAAATACTGCAAGGCGTCTGAAAAGGGATTAAATGATGCGAGGGATCAGGGCCGGACCCGCGAGATCGGGTCGCGTTGCATCAAAAAAATTCCGCTGATCGGCTGCGTTCAAAGAGAAAGGGTTTATTGCGCCTTCAGTGGGAAACTCGGCCGGATCATCCAGGAACAGGGGCGCCCCCAACTGAACACCTTCGGACCCGGCGGTGCTTGGGGAACGCCTGATGCCCCGAACTGCACCGGGTTTTCACCAGAAGACTTTCAGATGATCGATTTCAGCCGGATCGATCTTTCGGATTACTTCGGAGACATCACGACCAAGAGCCAAGGCCGGATCCAAACAGAGATGGGAAACGAGATCAGTGACTTTTATAACGAGTTACGACCATAAGCGACAGGCCGGAATGAGTGGACAATGGATGGGACATCAGAGGGATCAAGTTTTCTCCTTTGCGGTTCTTCTCGCCTTGCTTTTGGTGATGTTCGGTTTGCCAAAAACGGCCTTTGCGAAAGATCTCGGGACCTTCGGGGCGACCTATGCGATTGTGGAGCCGGATGCGCTCGATGAGATCGAACGCCGCGCCAAAGAGGTCGACTGGGGGAAGATCATCAATAAAAAGACGATGGAAAAGGTTGTAAAATCTTACCGGCCCTCCGGCCTGAAAAAGATAGGACGCGCCGAAAATGACCGCACGGTCAAGGTCAATATGGTTTATACGCTTCAATCGGATATTCCCGATGGAAGAGGGGGCATCCTCTATCCA
>JAJDBV010000031.1 GCA_029261165.1 Nitrospirota bacterium
GAACTGGTTGTTGAGCGAGTGAAAAACTCCCGGCGACTTGTGCGCACTGCCATATGGTCTTCCTGAGTGCTTCTGAGGAGGGACACATTGATGCGGTGCTTCAAGATTTGAAGACGAAGAGCATCCTGACGGTAGGCGACATGAAATCGTTTGCGCGTCGTGGCGGCATCGTTTTCTTTGTGAGAAGAAAAAACACGGTTCGACTCGAAATCAACCTCCGTGCTGCGGAACGGGCGGGATTAAAGATCAGCGCAAAACTGCTGGAAGTTGCAAAGATTGTGAAGTAAGGGACCCGATGTCATTTATTCAAGATTTACCGATCAAGCAAAAATTGGCCCTGATTGTGACCCTCACAAGCTTTACCGGGCTGCTGGTGTCCGCTCTGATCCTCTATGCGTATGACAAGAAGATGCATCGGCAGGAGATGAGGGAGGAGTTGGCTGTTCTGGGAGAGGTGATCTCGGATCGGAGTACGGCCGCATTGGTTTTTAGTGATCCGGATCTTGCCAGAGAAAATCTCGCGTCGCTCAGCGCAAGCTCGTCTATTGTCGCAGCCTGTATCTATTCAGAGTCAAGTACAATATTTGCGACTTATACGCGTGGCCAATCAGACGAAACACCTGCAGGCGGAAGGTCTTGCCCCTCTGAGCCATCCGGGGGAGGCCATCGTTTCGGAGAGAACAGCCTGCATCTGTTTCAGGACATTGTTCTGGATGGAGCGCAGATCGGCACGATTTACATCCGTGCCGATCTGCGTGAGATCAATGCCCATATGACCCAGAATCTCCTGATTGTCATATCGGTGATGTTTGTTGCCAGTCTGGTTGCGTTCCTCTTCTCTTTGAAATTACAGGGCCTGATCTCCAGTCCGATTAGGCATCTTGCCGATAGGGCAAACCTTGTTGCGACACGGAAAGACTATTCTGTCCGCGCCGTCAAAACGGGTCGGGATGAACTGGGCCTTCTGACAGACCGATTCAACGCCATGCTTGAACAAATTGAACGGCAACAGACGGACCGTGACAAGTCAGAAGAAGAGTTAAGACTGCACCGCAATCATCTGGAAGGGCTGGTGCGCGTCCGGACAGAAGAGCTATACTTAAAAAACAAGGAACTTGGTCAGTCCCAGGAGGCCCTCACCTCACTCCTTGAAGATGTCAACGAATCGAGGGTCGAACTGGATGAGGCGAACCGACAACTGAAGGAACTGGATGACCTGAAAACGATGTTTATTGCCTCGATGTCTCACGAGCTGCGTACCCCTTTGAACGCGATTATCGGCTTTACCGGGATTATCCTGCAAGGAATGTCGGGTGAGATCAATGCGGATCAGAGGGCGCAACTGAAACGGGTCTATGTTTCAGCGAAACACCTCTTGGGACTGATCTCAGAGATTATTGATATCTCGAAGGTTGAGGCCGGCAAGTTGGAACCCTACCTGCAGACTTTCTCTCTGTATGGGGTGATCAAGGAAGCGATCTCCAATCTGAAAAACCAGATCAAGGAGAAGGGGCTTGGCATTGAAACAGACATTCCTCCCTACATCCAATTGAAGAGTGATCGTACCCGGCTCCTCCAGTGCCTTCTGAATTATCTCTCAAATGCGGTGAAGTTTACTGACCGGGGAAAGATATTTATTATGGCCAAAGAAGTGAACAATATGATCGAAATACGCGTGAAGGACACCGGCGTTGGTATTCAGGACGTAGATATTCCAAAACTCTTTTCCCCCTATTCCCGTATTGATACAGGGCAGAGGCCCAGGCCGCTCGGTACGGGACTGGGTCTTTATCTGACCCAAAAACTGACCGATGAAGTTCTGAGAGGCTCGGTCGCATTGGAGAGTGAATATGGAAAGGGGAGCACCTTTATTTTGAAGGTGCCGGTAAATATTTAGGCTGAATACTGAACTGCACATGGAGGACCAGGATGAAAACAGTACTCATCATCGAAGACAATGACGACAACATGGCATTGATTACATTTATTCTTGAGAAAAACGGTTATGCTACAATAATGGCTGAAAATGGGCAGCAGGGAATGACGCTTGCGGATACCCATCGGCCCGCTTTTATCATCCTCGACATCCAGCTCCCTGATATGAATGGGCTCGAGGTGTTAAAGGGGATTCGGAACTCAGAGGCCAATGGCGACATCCCGATTATTGCCATGACCTCTTATGCCATGAGCGGCGATAAGGAACGGCTGCTTCGGGAAGGCTGTAACGGGTATATCGAGAAGCCGATTGACCCCGCTAAAGTCATGGACCAGATCAGGGAGATTGTTGAAAAATAAGGGTACCGTTGTCAGAGTGCAGGAATGTCAAATGATTTTAAAATCTTTTCCTGACTCCTGCACCCTGAAGCCAGACCTTTGCAAGGAGACCCCCATGAAGATCCTTATCGTTGATGACAATGAGGATGCAAAGATAATTCTGACAAGAACACTCAAACATCATGAGCACAGTGTCGAATCGGCTTCCAATGGTGTTGAGGCACTTTCGGTGGTAAAAATATTTTCCCCTCAGTTGATTATTTCAGATGTCATGATGCCGGAGATGGATGGTTTTCAGCTCTGCCGTGAGCTGAAAACAGATCCGTCTCTGCAAAAAATCCCCTTTGTCTTCTATTCCGCTTCCTATGTAGATCCACAGGACGAACGCCTGGCAGCCAGTATGGGTGCGTCCCGTTTTATTGTGAAACCTCTGGGGGGAGAGGCCTTTCTCAGGGTCATCAATGAGGTGATTGAGGAGTACAAAGAGGGTCGGCTTCCTTTGCCTGAAAAGCCTGGAGAAGAGGAGTCTATATTATTACGGCGGCATGAGACGCGCTTAACCGATAAGCTTACAAAAAAGGAAAAGGAACTGAAAGATCGGGAAGAGCGGTTTATCTACCTTGTTCATCATGACCCCCTCACCGATCTTCCCAACCGACGTCTCTTGATGGACCGGGTCGGGCAGGCGATCAAACAGGCAGACCGGGATGAGACCCCCCTGTCCTTTTTGTTTATCGATCTGGACCGATTCAAGTTTATTAACGATGCGGTGGGCCATGAAATGGGCGACCGCTTGCTGGCCGCAGTTGCCCGACGCCTGAAAGGCTGCGTTCGAGGAGTTAACACCGTTTCCCGTCTCATGGGGGATGAGTTTGCCATTCTTTTGAGCCCTCCGAGTGATATGCAGCATACGGTGGCGATTTCCCAAAAAATACTCGCGGCAATGTCTCAACCGCTGACACTGGATGGACGTGATTTTATTATCAGTGCCAGTATCGGAATCAGTCTTTACCCGACGGACGGAAGAAATGGAGAAACCTTGCTAAACCGTGCAAAGCGTGCGGTTTACCGGGTCAAAGAACAGGGACGAAACGGTTACCGGTTTTACTCGGAAGAAATGAATTTGCAGTCAGGGGAGCGCATCGTGCTGCAATCTGAACTGCGCCGGGCACTGAATCGAGAAGAGTTCCGGGTTTACTATCAACCTCAGGTGGATCTGATAACGGGGAAAATATTTGGGATGGAGGCCCTCGTCCGTTGGCAACATCCGGAGCGCGGGTTCCTCTCCCCGGCCGCATTCATCCCGCTGGCAGAAGAGATGAACCTGATTGTCCCCTTGGGAGAATGGGTGCTTCGGACTGCATGTCGACAGACCAAAGCGTGGCTTGACGCCGGATTTTCCGAATTGCGTATCGCGGTCAATCTTTCCACGCGCCAGTTTCAGCATCGTGAATTATCAGAGCTGGTAGGGAATGTGCTCAAAGAAACAAACCTCGACCCAAAATATTTGGACTTGGAAATCACTGAAACCATCACCATGCAAGATGTCGAAAAGAGTATTGTCATCATGAATCAGTTGAGCGATCTCGGCGTTGAATTTTCTGTAGATGATTTTGGCACAGGGTATTCGTCTCTAAGCTACCTGAAGCGCTTTCCATTGAACACGCTCAAGATCGATCGATCCTTTGTGAAGGGGCTTTCTGAAGACCACGACGCAGAAGCCATTACCACTGCAATTATTGCGATGGCCCATAACCTCCACTTGAAGGTCATCGCAGAAGGGGTTGAATCAAAAGAACAACTGAAATTTCTTCGCGCAAACCGGTGTGATGCGATGCAGGGCTTCTATTTTAGCCGGCCCCTCCCTCCGAAGGATTTTGTTGCCCTGCTGGAAGAAGAGAAACATCTCGAATTTTAAGGAGTCTGCCATGAAAATATTGATTGCGGATGATGATGTAGACGCAAGAATGGTTTTAAAGAAAATGCTTGAGCATGCGGGGTATCATGTTGAAGCGGCGACGAATGGCAGGGCCGCCCTTGCAATGGCAAAGACCGCTCAGCCGGATATGATTATCTCTGACGTTCTCATGCCGGAGATGGATGGATTTTGCCTTTGTAGAGAAATAAAATCAGACCCAAAATTAAGAAAAATCCCTTTTATTTTCTATACAGCAACCTACCTTTCGGAAAAAGACAAGCAGTTGGCCTTCAGTATCGGGGCCTCCAGCTATCTTGAAAAACCGGTGGAGACGACCGCGTTTCTCAAGACGGTCAACGAGGTTATACAAGAATACAAAAGAGGAGAGTTAGAGATTCCTGAAAAACCCAGGGAAGGTGATGCTGTATTGGTCAAAATGTATGAGGAGAGTCTCTCCAAAAAGCTAGAGGAAAAAGAAGAAGCATTACGATTGTTCAAGGATATTTTCACTCACTCAAGCGATGCGATCGCAATTATGGGTCCGGAAGGTCAATATATCGAGCAAAATTCCTCTCATCAATTGTTGATTGGATACTCGGATAAGGAGTTAAAAGGAAAAACACCCGCGATCCACCTCGGAGAAAAGGGATTTCTTGAGATGTTTAAAGAACTCAGGAAAAATAAAAAATACCGGGAGGAAGCGACCAGTCAGACAAAATCAGGCAAAAAAGTGCCTGTAGAACTTGCGGCATTTACAATCTTGAACTCCGAGGGGAACGCGCGCTATTACGTTGAGGTGAAACATGACATTACTGAGCGCAAGGAGATCGAGGAAAAGCAACTCCGAACACAAAAGCTCGAAACCATCGGTCAACTGGCTGGTGGCGTGGCACATGAATTCAATAATCTTTTAACCCCGATCATTGGATATGTCGAGATCCTCCTGGAACAGACCTTGAAGAAACCGCACATGCAAGACCCCCTCTTCATGGTTCAGAAGGCCGCTCAGCGTGCTGCCAGATTGACAAAAGAGCTCCTTTCTTTTAGTCGCCAGGTTCCCATGACCCTCAAGTCACAATCCCTGTTCGACCTTACTTTAGAGGTTGAACACCTCCTCCGTCAGACCATTGACCGGCAAATAGAAATTACCGTCGAATCGTCTGACGATCTCTGGCCTGTCCTCATCGACGCAGATCAGATCCATCAGGTCATCGTGAACCTGTGCGTGAACTCGCGGGACGCCCTGAAGGAATGTATGCCCGACAGGAACGATTTTCAGCCTTTTATAAAATTCAAACTGAGAAATGTTTATCTTGATCAAGCGTTCTCCAGATCCCACCCTGGGGCGGAGGTCGGCGATTTTGTTTGCCTTTCTGTGGCGGATAATGGCCCGGGCATCGATGCGCTTACCATCCCTCATCTTTTTGAACCATTTTTCACAACCAAGGAGGTCGGCCAGGGAACTGGTCTGGGTTTAGCCTCCAGCTACGGCATCGTTAAAAGACACAAAGGATGGATCGGCCTGAAAACAGCCAAGGGCAAAGGGACCACCTTTGAGGTCTATTTTCCTCGGAGCAAGCGTCCTGTTGTCGCGGCGGTTCAAGGGGTGACGGATCAACCCGGCACGCATGGCTCTGTGACCATCATGATTGTCGATGACGATGAACTTATACGGGATCTTGGAAAAACGGTCCTGGAACACTATGGTTACACGGTATTATTGGCCAATAATATGGATCAGGCACTGGAGATCTTCAAACGGGAAGGTGAACGTATCCAGATTGTTGTCCTCGACCTGACCCTGCCCCGTCAGTCCGGCTGGGAGGTGCTTCGGCGGCTCCGTGCGCTTGATCCCGGATTGAAAGTGATCATCTCCTCTGGTCACGATATTTCCGATGAACGGGAGGAAAAGAAAGACCTGGAACCGTTTACGGTCCTCCCAAAACCATTCAGCCCCCGTGACATGGAACGAACAATTCGAACGGTCCTCGATGAAGCCAAGCCCAAGCAGCGCTGATCAGGTCATGACCCGTTTTTTCACCGCGCGGATGTTTCGCTTAGACTGAATAGTCACAAAATCGCTTGATTGGGGGAAATGGATTCGTTATAATCGGTCCAAACTGAAGGGGAGCGGCTTGATATGGTTTATGAGATTCACCATCTGGAAGGGTTCGATCCACTGTTAAGGATGTATAGCCGGAATGTGATTGTCGAAGTGGATGAGAACGGTTATATGGGGCGTTTCGGTTATGAAGGCCTGAAAGTTCAGTCAAGCGAATATCCTACCGTCGAAGAGGTCCTGGGAGATATTATCAGGAAACTTCAAAAAAAAGGATTCACCGACCTTCGCTCTCGCGTCAATTTTCGTGACGACCGCTATTTGGCCGAACGAGAACCCTGGATCGATTACAAGGCCTCATAAGAACGGTCCACAATCCCCTCCTCGTCTCCACCTGTTTGTTTCACCCCTTGTTTCTGACCGTCCCGGACGATCCTGGCCCACAACCCGCTATAAAAGCTGGGGATATTTCCACCTCCCGCTTTTTTTCTTTAATCATTAGAGATAATCTTCTGAAAATGAAGAGATCAGGAAGTTCTTTTAACTTTTTTCTCGGCCTTTTTATATTGCTCTGGTTCAGCGGCGGGATGTTGTGGATGTGCCCATTTCATGATGCTGCCTTTGCAGCGGAGCGGTTTAAAGCGGGCGCGGACCCTGATAAAAAGGGGGAACTTTTCCAGCTAAGGATAGATGCCCTGAAGCGTAGGCTTCGTCTTGCCAAAGAGAATAAGGGGGATGCCGAGCACCTTTCCTCTCTTGTAAAGTTGTACGATGAAAACCGCTTCGAAAGGGTGCTGGATACGGTTCGGGCTTTCCCGATAGAGGAAAAAAGTGCCGCTATTTTTCTCCTTTCCGGGAATAGTTTCTTTTTCCTTGGAGAAAAAGAAGAGGCCGTGGCCGCCTATCAAGAGGCCTACCGTCGTACAAAAAAAACCCGGGATAAAGCGGCCGCCATGGCGAATTTTGCGCTCGTTCTATCGACAAAAGGCAAATGGGAGCAAGCCATTGGGTGGTTGACACGTGCCCTGGAGATTGATCGCACAACCGACAATTGGCTGGGACAAGGCACGGCCCTTTCCCTCCTTGGCGACTTGTACTTCCAGGCTGGGGACAGGGAGAAAGGAGCGGCCGCCCATATTGAGGCCCTGGAAATCGCGGAGACGATTCCGATCCCCTGGCTGGAAGCACGCCAGTTGACGTTGCTTGCGAATCTCTATACCCGTGATCACATTCTCGACATTGCACAAGACTACCATGAAAAGGCGCTCACCCTTTACCGGAAGCTCGATAACCCGCTTGGGGAAGCCCTTTCTCTGGATGGTCTCAGCGTGATTGACAAAGATGAAAAACGCTTTGATCTCGCACTGACGGCCCAGATAAGTGCCCTGGACATCTACAAAAAATTGGGGGATCGGCCCTCTCAGGCAAAAGCCCTCATCCATCTGGGCTTGATCCACCGGGAAAAAGGCGCCTTTGAAAAGGCGCTTGAATCGGCAGAGGAGGCACTTGAGATCCGGGAGATCCTGGGGGATACCAATGGGATGGCCCATACGGAAGGAACGATCGGGACCATTTATGAGAAGAAGGGGGAGCTGTCTCGGGCGGTGGATCATCTGGAACGCGCGATGGCGCTTTTCAAGAAAACGGGCGCTTCTCCACAGATCCATGCGGTAGAGCTTCAGATTCAGAGGCTCCGAGACCAGATGTAGTATCAGTTCATAATACGGCCGGCTCAAGCATGCGAAGTATTCCGGCATTCGCGTCCAGCTGCATGGAAAGACCGAGGGGGAGGGTGGCTGTTCCCATGCCATGCCCCGAGGGAAAACCAAAAAGAATAGGACATCGGACTTCCCCCAGGATGTCGAGGATGATATCCGGAAGATCCTCTGGGTGGCAGCCGGGCATCTCACCAAAAATAATGCCCCGTACGTGATCAAACTTCCCCAGAAATTTCAAATAGGAAAGCATCCGATCGATGCGATAGGGGGCTTCATTGATGTCTTCAATGAAGAGAAGCCTGTCATCGGTTTCTATTTCAAAAGGGGTTCCGATGGTGGTGCAAAGCAGGGTAAGACATCCCCCTGTCAAAATTCCATCGACCGTTCCCGGCCTGAGGGTCTGGAGGTCTGGAAATTTCATTTCAGCGATTTCCCCGGAAAGCAAAGTAAATAAATGGGTCTCATGTGCAGGTAAAGGTTCTTTGCCAAAATGGGTGGCCGCCATCGGGCCGTGAAATGTGACCCAGTCGAACGAATGTGTGAGGTAGAGGAGCAGCGTGGTGATATCGCTTGAGCCGACAACAATCTTCGGAGAACCTGCCAGCAAATCTTGATCCAGATGGGGGATGATTCGGGCTGTGCCCACCCCGCCTCGGGCACACAAGATGGCGTCCACCTCATTGTTCAATACCATGTCCTGAAAATCTTCGGCCCGTTCGCGATCTGTCCCAGCGAGATAGCGTTGTTTCCTGGTTACATTTTTTCCCGCAACAACATGAAAGCCCAGGTGTTTCAGTCGGGCAATCCCTTTATGGAGCAGTGTCGGGTCGACCCGACCGGCAGGTGCGACGATACCGATTGTCCCTCCGGACGAGAGGCGGGGCGGTTTATTGGCGGAGCGATTATTCATGAACGATCTCCTTGAAGATAATGTTATGCAGGGCCGGTCGAAAGGCCCGGATCTTTTCGTTGGCCGTGTCCGGGTGAATACGGTTGGTCAAGAGAATGACGGCAAGGTCCTGCTTTGGGTCGATCCAGACGGAGGTTCCCGTGAAGCCGAGATGGCCGAAACTCAATTTAGAAAAATAATGGCCCGAGGAGGAAGGTATTGAAGGGGTATCCCATCCCAATCCCCGCGAAGATTCTGCCGGGACTCTGTTCCCTCTTTGTCGTGTGGCAAAGTCTGAGGTAAGGGCCGGGTCGAAGATTCCCTCCCCTTTGAGGCTGTCAAGCCAGAGCCGGACCAGTTGATAAACCTCCTTCGCCGTTGAGAAGAGGCCGGCGTGGCCGGAGACCCCGCCCATAGCGTAGGTGTTGTCATCATGGACGATGCCCGAGACCACCTTTTTTCGCCACACGGAGTCTTCCGTCGATGCGAAGTCCCGGCCTCGGGCGGCCTTAGGACGTCGTCCCCGATTGATAAAAAAGGTTTCTTTGCAGTGGGCTTTTGTAAAGAGTTTCCGGGAGCAGATTCGATGAAGCGCTGTCCCTTCGACCTTTTCAATGATCTCTCCCAGAAGCATAAATCCAATATCGCTGTAGCGGCTTACCTCTCCGGGAGCGGAGATGAGGGACTCCTTCCGGGCCAATGCGTAAACGGTCGCTTTTGCCTCAGGCGATCCGAGAAAACCTTGTTCTTTCGTTGCCCGTTTTGCAATGGTTTGGAAATAGGGCTTCCAGTCGGGAAGTCCTGAGGAATGGGTCAAGAGGTGACTTAGGGTAATCTCTCTTTTTAGTCCGCGTGTAAATCCTGAAATAAATCGGGACAGCGGATCATCGAGGCTGACCTGATTTTCCTGAAGCAGGAGGAGCAGGGCGGCGCTTGTTGCCAGCGGTTTGGTTAAGGAGGCAAGATCAAAGAGGGTATTGCGCTTCATCTTTTTTTTATGAGGAAGGAGCGACGCATGACCAAAGGCCTTGTGATAAACGATTTTTCCCCGGTGGTGGACGAGCAAGACGCCTCCGGGGAAGACCTTCGTTGAGAGGCCTTCTTCCATCTTCTGTGTAATCGGTTCAGGGGTTTTCATGCAGGCTGTAACTGGGAAAGGAGTTTTTGGTGAATGCCTCCGAACCCGCCGCTGGACATGATGCAAACTAGGTCACCAGCTTGAAGTTGTTTGGATAATTCAGAAATGATTTGTTCTGGCGTCGGGATGAAAAATGCCTTTTTCCCCGCATGGCCCAACGCTTCAATAATTCTGTCGGGGTCAAGACGCTCCTCGGGAGGGAGCTTCTCCGGGGCAAAGGGCTGGGCCAGAACAATCCGGTCTGCTTTCTTGAAGGCTTCTATAAAGGCCTCTTGAAATATGTTGCGCCGGCTCGTTGCCGATCGCGGTTCAAAGATGACCCAGATCCGTCTGCTGGGATAGCGCAGTCGGAGAGAGGCCAGGGTCTCAGCGATTGCGGTCGGATGGTGGGCAAAATCGTCCATGATGATGATATCTTCGGCGATGCCGACGATTTCCTGGCGACGTTTTACACCCTGAAACAGTTTGATCCCTTCCTTGATCTTTTCCCAGGAAAGGCCGAGGTGATGGCAAAGGGCGATGACGGCCAGGGTATTTTTGATATTATGTCGACCGAAGAGCGGGCTTTCGATGGCCCCCAGCTTTTTCTGATGATAGGAGACATCAAAGCGGATCAGATCTCCCACGACCTGAATCCCATCGGCCAGCCAATCCATAAGGTGCAGTTGTGTATTGTCATCCATCTCAGTGCCATACCGTTCGACCCGGCAACTTAGGTTCGATGTGACCTCATCAATCGCCTCATCGCCTGCTCCTGCCAGCAAGATGCCCTCCGGCGGCAGGAGCCGGACAAATTTCTGAAAGGCCGCCTTTACGGCAGAGAGATCTGAGAAAATGTCGGCATGATCGAATTCGATACTGGTCAGAATGGCATGCTGTGGGCGATAATGGAGAAATTTAGGACCTTTGTCGAAGTAGGCGGTATCATATTCATCGCCTTCAATCACAAAATGCTGCCCCGAACCGAGGCGATGATTGCTGTTGAGGTTTTGCACCCAGCCACCGATCAGCATACTCGGATCGCACCCGGCCGAGGTCAATACCCATCCTAAAATGGAGGAGGTTGTCGTCTTGCCGTGTGTCCCGGAGACCACCAGGGACTGCCGGGGCTTCAGAAAATACTCTTCCACCGCGGCAGCCATCGAAAGGGTCGGGAGCTTCCGTTTCAGGGCTTCCACGACCTCTGGATTGTTTTTTCCAACGGCGTTCCCGATAATCACGAGATCTGTAAGCGGATCAATATGATCCGGGACAAACCCGCTCTTGCAGACAATCGCGGCCTTTTCGAGGAAGGTACTCATCGGGGGATAGACCTGCGCGTCGGAACCGGTGACGACATGTCCCTCTTTTTTTAAGAGTCCGGCAAGGGCCGCCATTCCGGTGCCGCAGATGGCAATCATGTGGATATGTTTCGGCAAGGGCAACTCAGACCTCCTGACTTACAAGTAGAAAGGAGTTTATCAAGCAGATTTTATTTTATCAAGAGGAGGCCCTAATCTATTTGTAAAATTCTCGCAAACACTTGAATGATTGACAATTTTTGGCCTCTGTGGTAGCGTAAATCCTTTTATAAAAGAGACATTATATGGTTATTCCTTCGTTCGAAGACTTTTGCGAAAAAGCCAAAAAAGGGAACCTGATTCCAGTTTATCGGGAGATCCTGGCCGATACGGAAACACCTGTTTCTGCATTCCTGAAGATCAAGGAGGGGGAATATGGCTATCTTCTTGAGAGCGTCGAGGGCGGCGAGAAGTGGGGACGATTTTCATTCCTGGGGACCGCCCCATCGGTTGTGGTCAAGGGCGAAGGAGATTCTGTCTCCGTGATCCGGGATGGGAAATGCGAGGTCATAAAGAGCGAAGGCAACCCGCTCCATGTATTGAAACGGGTTCTTGCAGAATACAGGCCGGTTGAAGTTACGGGTCTCCCGCGATTTTTTGGCGGAGCGGTCGGGACCCTCGGCTATGATATGGTTCGTTTTTTTGAGCCGCTACAATTTAAGAAGAATGATCGGACGACGCCGGACTTTTTTTTTATGTTGACCGACACCCTCCTCCTCTTTGACAATGTCAAGCACCGAATCAAAGTTGTTTCGAATGCCTTCATCGAAAATGACGATCTGAAGGTTGTTTATGAGAGGGCGGTTGAGAAGATTGATCTCTTAATTAAGCGTCTGGCACAACCGCTTCCGGAGCAGGCTCCGGCGGCTTTGAATGGGCATGTTGCAGAGCCCAAGTCTAATTTCACACGAGACCAATACAAAAAGGCGGTTCTTTTGGCCAAGGAATACATCAAGTCCGGTGACATTTTTCAAGTCCAGATTTCCCAACGTTTTTCAACCCGTTTAAAGGCCGATCCCTTCATGGTTTATCGGGCACTTCGAAGTATTAATCCATCTCCGTACATGTTTTACCTTCATCTGGGCCAGCGTCATATGGTCGGGACCTCTCCCGAGGTTCTGGTCCGACTGGAGGGAGAGCGTGTCGAGCTGAGGCCTATCGCCGGTACGCGCCCTCGCGGGCAGTCCCCGGAAGCGGATGTGGCCCTTGAGAAGGAACTTCTGGCTGATCCCAAAGAACGGGCTGAGCACGTCATGCTGATCGATCTCGGTCGGAACGATGTTGGCCGTGTTTGTCAATATGGAACGGTCAAGGTCGATGAGGTCATGGTGATTGAGCGTTATTCTCATGTGATGCATATTGTCTCAAATGTAATTGGAAAGCTTGTTGCCGGAAGGGACGCCTTCGATGTACTGAGTGCCTGTTTCCCGGCCGGAACTGTGACCGGGGCGCCAAAAATCCGCGCGATGGAGATTATTGATGAATTGGAACCGGAAGGGCGCTCCCTATATGCCGGCGCGGTCGGTTATTTCAGTTATCAGGGGAACATGGATACCTGTATTACCATCCGGACCATTATAATTGAAGGGGATGTGGCCACCGTCCAGGCGGCGGCCGGCATTGTCGCCGACTCCGATCCCGATCGTGAATATGAAGAAACGATGAATAAGGCAAAGGCGATGCTGGAGGCGATACAGCTCGCCGAAAACGGTTTAACGTAAGGGTCCAGCTCACCCGTCTAAGGCTCCATGGCGGCGTTGGTGCGGTGCTCGAATCCTCACGTATAAATATACGTTGCGGTTCTGCGCGCCTCGCGCCTTGCCCTGAAGCCTTTTCCAGGCAATCTGAATCCTTACGGATTCAGAATAGATTAATACGAGGTATTGAGGATAATGCTGCTTGTAATCGACAATTACGATTCTTTTACATACAATCTGGTTCAATACTTGGGTGAGATGGGGGAAGAGATCGCGGTTCACCGAAATGATCAGATTGCCTTGGAAGAGATAGAGGCCCTGCGCCCTGATAAGATTGTCATTTCTCCGGGTCCGGGGATGCCGAAGGACGCCGGTATTTCTATTGAGGTGGTCCGGAAATTTGGGCAGAATATTCCGATTTTGGGGGTCTGTCTGGGGCATCAGGCGATTGGAGAGGCCTTCGGTGGCGAAGTGATCCGTGCCGATCGCCTCATGCACGGGAAGACTTCAATCATCTCGCATGACGGCCATTCAATTTATCAGGATCTTCCGGATCGGTTCCCGGCGACCCGCTATCATTCGCTCATTCTGCGGCGGGAGAACCTTCCTGATCTTTTTGAGGCCACGGCATGGACCGACGAAGGCGAACTCATGGGCATCCGTCACAAGACGGCCCCCATTGAAGGGGTGCAGTTTCACCCTGAGTCCATATTGACGGAAGTTGGAAAAGACCTTTTGAAAAATTTCCTGAAGAAATAAAAATCTGTGAAAAAAGATCATAGGAGAACTCATGATTAAAGAGGCAATCAGTAAGGTGGTCGAGCGCGTTGATCTGTCGGAAGCTGAAGCGGAAGGGGCGATGCGTGAGATCATGGAAGGGGCTGCAAGCCCTTCCCAGATCGCTTGCTATATCACCGCGCTCAGGATGAAAGGAGAAACCGTCGCAGAGATTACCGGGTCGGCGCGTGTGATGCGTGAAAAGGCGACCTTGGTGCGGGTCGATGATCCCCTGGTGGTGGATACCTGCGGAACCGGCGGAGACCGGATGAATACCTTTAATGTCTCGACAACCGTGGCCTTCGTTGTGGCCGGGGCGGGGGTGACGGTCGCAAAACACGGCAACCGGTCTGTCTCAAGCTCCTGCGGGAGTGCCGATGTGCTGAAGTCGCTCGGCGTTCGGATCGATCTTCCACCGGATGAGGTGGAGCGCTGTGTCAATGAACTCGGTGTCGGTTTTCTTTTCGCGCCGCTCTTTCATGGGGCGATGAAGCATGCCATGGTTCCCCGGAAGGAAACGGGCATTCGGACAATATTTAATATCCTCGGCCCCTTGACCAATCCGGCCCGGGCGTCGGTCCAGGTCCTGGGGGTTTTTTCGGAGGAACTGACCGACCTTATGGCGCAGGTTCTCGTCAATCTTGGGACCCATCACTGTTTTATCGTCCATGGGATGGATGGCTTGGATGAGATTACGGTTTCCGGAAGGAGTCGTATTTCAGAAGGAAAAGAAGGACGGGTCGCAGCGTATACCCTTGAACCCAAAGACTTTCAGTTTTCCAATAGAGACTTAAAAGACCTGATGGGGGGGAGTCCTGAGAAGAATGCAGAGATCCTCCTTTCCGTTTTGAGAGGTGAAAAAGGGGCGAGACGCGAAGTGGTTTTGATGAATGCCGCCCCGGCACTTGTGGCGGTCGGAAAGGCGAAAACTTTGCAGGAAGGTGTGGCGCTGGCCGGCGAATCGATTGATTCCGGGAGTGCGTTGGAAAAACTCAATCGCTTGATAAAGATCACTGACAAATCCTCACGGTCGGGAAGCTGAGGTCGATGCGCTTTTTAGACGAGATCGTCCGTGTAAAGCGTGAAGCGGTACATGGTCGAAAAAGCCGAGCCTATCTCGGAGAGCTTCGATCGCGGATTGAAGATGCCGAAGCCACGCGTCCATTCCAGAAGGTCCTGAGCGGAGAAAAACAGGCTTGTCCGAGACTGATTGCTGAGATCAAAAAAGCCTCGCCCTCGAAAGGGGTCATTCGCGAGGACTTTAATCCGGTCGAGATCGCGCAAATATACGAAGACGGGGGTGCAGCCGCCCTGTCCGTCCTCACAGAGGAACATTTTTTTCTCGGAGATCCTTCTACCCTTAAGGCGGTCCGTTCGAAAGTGTCGCTTCCTCTTTTGAAGAAGGATTTTATCATTGATGAAATTCAGATTTATGAGGGACGTTCCTGGGGCGCCGATGCAATCCTGTTGATCGCGGCCTTGATGGAAGAATCAGAGCTGAAAGATTATTTTGACTTGGCGAGAGCGCTTTCTCTTGATGTCCTTGTCGAAGTACATCAAGAGAAAGAATTAGAAAAGGTTATCGAATGGGCGCCGATGATCGGGATCAATAATCGTGATCTGGAAACCTTCGAGACAAAGCTCGATACGACATTCCGCCTGCTCAAAGAAGTGCCGAAAGACCGGACCATTATCAGCGAAAGCGGGATCACTTCACGAAAAGATGTTGAGGCCCTTCATAGGGCGGGGGTTGATGCTATCCTGGTGGGAGAATCTTTGATGGCATCGGAAAAAATAGATGAAAAGGTGAAAGAATTAATCGGGTAGATGGGGGATGTAAAATGAAAGTTAAGATCTGTGGCCTAACAAATTTAGAAGACGCGCTCGCCGCAGTCGAATTTGGGGCGGATGCCGTCGGTTTTATCTTTGTGCCGGAGAGTCCTCGCTATATTTCGTTTGAGGATGTTTCTGAGATCATCTCCAAACTCCCGCCGTTTGTGACCACAGTCGGCGTATTTCGTTCGGGAGGAGAGAGGGAATTGCAGTCTGCAATTGATCAGTGCGCGATTGATCTGATCCAGTTATATGGGGCTTTTCCCCAGGAGATCTCGTTTGACTTTTCAAGGAGAATTATTCAGGTGATTCGTGTTCAGGATGAGCGAAGCCTCGATGTCGTCCCTCCCGCTCCGGTTCGGGCTTTTCTTCTCGATACATACCAGGAGGAGGCTCTCGGCGGGAGTGGTGTTGCGTTTGATTGGAATGTTGCTGCCAAGGCAAAACGCTTCGGAAAGATTATCCTTGCCGGTGGTTTAACGCCGGAAAACGTTCAAACGGCGATCGAGAAGGTCAGGCCGTATGGTGTTGATGTAAGTAGTGGCGTAGAGATGCGTCCCGGGAAGAAAGATCACCTTAAGCTGAAACAGTTTATCAAAGCGGCAAAAGCGGTGGAGGAGATGCATGCTTCTTCCGAATAAGAAGGGCCGCTTCGGCCCCTATGGGGGGCGATATGTTGCTGAAACATTGATGCCGGCTCTTCAGGAGTTGGAAGCCGTTTATCAGTCGGTCCGTCGAAAGCCGGGATTTAAAAAGAAACTGGCCGATATCCTGAAACATTTTGTCGGTCGTCCGACCCCCCTTTATTTTGCCCCGCGTCTTTCGGAACATCTCGGCGGCCTGAAGATCTATCTGAAAAGGGAAGACCTCTGTCATACCGGTGCCCATAAGATTAACAATACCCTTGGACAGATCCTTCTCACACAGGAAATGGGAAAAAAGCGGGTGATTGCCGAGACCGGTGCCGGTCAGCATGGTGTCGCCACCGCGACGGCGGCGGCCCGGTTCGGGATGGACTGTGAGGTCTACATGGGGACGGAGGATATGAAGCGTCAGGAGCTGAATGTCTTTCGGATGCGGCTACTAGGCGCAAAGGTCTCCGGTGTTGATGCGGGAAGTAAAACATTGAAGGATGCGATCAGCGAGGCCTTACGGGATTGGACGGCCAATGTTCGGGATACCCATTACATTCTAGGATCGGTTTTGGGGCCACATCCTTATCCAATGATGATCCGGGATTTTCAGTCGGTCATCGGACAGGAGGCGCGGCAACAGATCCTGCGCACTGAGGGACGGTTTCCCGACGTCATGATCGCCTGTGTCGGCGGGGGAAGCAATGCGATCGGTCTCTTCACGCCTTTTCTCTCCGAGTCCGAGATTCGAATGATTGGTGTTGAGGCGGGCGGCCTGGGGATCGAGACCGGGAAACATGCGGCCCGATTTGCCAGCGGGACCCTGGGTGTCCTCCACGGAACGATGACGACTCTGTTACAGGACGCTTATGGTCAGATCCAGAACACCCATTCAGTCTCAGCCGGATTGGACTACGCGGCGGTTGGTCCGGAACATAGTTATTACAGAGACAAACAGCGGATCGAATACACATCCGTTACGGATGATGAAGCCCTGTCGGCGTTTCGCTTGCTGGCCGAAATGGAAGGGATTCTCCCCGCGCTGGAGTCTTCGCACGCGGTAGCCTACCTTATTAAGCTGGCCCCTTCGCTTCCCAAGGGACAGATCGTTATCGTCAACCTATCCGGGCGGGGAGACAAAGATGTGGCCCAGCTTTCCAGAATGGAGCAACAGAATGAGCCGGATTGAGGCTGCCTTGAGGAATGTCGGGATGAAAGGGGAGAAGGGCCTGATCGCCTATGTGATGGCGGGGGATCCGAACCTGGCGGAGAGCGGGAAAATTATTCTGGAGGTCGAAAAAGCGGGCGCAGACCTGATCGAGATCGGTGTCCCGTTTTCCGACCCGATTGCGGACGGCCCGACCATTCAGAAGGCATCCGAGCGTGCGCTTGCGAAGGGGGTCAACGTGAGGAATGTCCTGGATCTTGTCACCGACCTTCGACGTCAGACAAAGGTTCCCTTGATCCTCATGAGCTATTGCAATCCACTCTATGCATTCGGCATTGAGCGCTTTTTTAAAGAGGCCCGGCGTGCGGGAGTGGATGGGCTGATCGTTCCGGATCTTCCCCCGGAAGAGGCACGCGATTTCATACTACAGTCACGGAAGACAGGGATCGACCACATCTTTCTGGCCGCGCCGACAACACCTCAGGAACGGCTGGAGAAGATCATTAAGGTGGTTTCCGGGTTTCTTTATTATGTTCCGCTCACAGGCGTTACCGGTTCGGAGTTGAAGGGGAAAGAGACCATCAGCGAAAGAATTCGGCAGATTAAATCGCAAACGGAGAAACCCGTCGCCGTCGGTTTCGGGGTCTCAAACCCTGAAGAGGCCAGGGAACTCGGATCGGAAGCCGATGCCGTCATCGTCGGAAGTGCCCTGGTAAGAATCATCGAAACGGCCAAGAGTGATCCGACTTACCTAACCCGCCTGTCCACCTTCGTGCGTTCCTTAAAACAAGTGCTTCGGTCTTAGCTTGACTTGAACAGAGAAGTATATTTTATAGCGGTAAAGATTGTACCGTGGGTATTTGAGGGCAAAATCAGCCTGTCCGATAATCCAGCAATTTCTTGATGTTGATTGGCTCAGAATATCGACAAAAAGAGGGATCTTTCCGGTCTATCCCGTGAACAGACATGCGGTCGGCGAGTTCGTTGCCTTCAATGCCACTGTGGGCCTTTACATGGGAGACAACAACACCCCCTCGTATTTTTTCGTATAAGGCATGTGCTTTCTGGATAATGTCCAGATTTTTGATGTCCCCTGCCTTCTTTCTCTTCCAGCCTTTTTTCTTCCAGCCATAGGCCCAAACCGTGATGCAATTGATCGTGTATTGCGAATCGCAAAAAACTTGAACCACTTTGCCCTGATCGATATAAGTTTTCGCGATCTGTAATGCCTGATGCAAGGCATTCAGTTCTGCGGTGTTGTTGGTTCCCTGGGGGTTGTAGAGGCCGTACCAAAGTTCGGTGAGTTTATTTTTTTGATAAACAGCCAGCCCCGATCCGGCTTTACCTGGATTGGGATCACAGGCCCCATCGCAATAGATGGTAAGGTCAAATTTTTTTGTGGAGGGTGTACCAATACGGGGCGGCTTCGTAGGTTCTTTGTTAATCTTTTTCGGTGGAGGTGCTCCCCACCCTGCGGTATAGGCTGTTTCTGATTCTTCCCGTGTTGCAAACGATTTGTACTTTGCCCCGGGAAATTGATCAACCTGTTTTTTGGTTTGCGGCCAGCTTGTGAAAACCCCTGTTTCCCGGCCAACCCAGACAACATAAAACTTTCTTGGCATACTTTTTCCCTGAGGAGTCAGTCCTTGAGGGATCTATCCGATTTCTCCCTCATTCGAAGGCTGATCTGAATTTTCTTTGGCCTGTTCCTCGTTCTTCTCCAGTTTGCGTTGTTTTTTTTCTTCTTTTTTCTTTAATTTTTCTAATTCTTTCCTCCGCTTTTCAAATTTGAAATTTGTTCTCGCCACTTGATCTCCTCTCCAATGGGTATTCATTTTACAGATAAGACGCAGAGATTTAGGACCTTTACTTCAGACCCTTTAAGCTTGGACCCTCTTAATAACGCTTATATCATTGTAAGTCAACCGGGTACCAAGGTAAGTGTTTTTGAAATGATGGGGTATTTCTGCTATAGTGGCGTCCAATTACAAGGGATAGATTAACGACGAATCTTTTTTAACGCGGATATAAATCAGGGCGCGGTGTTGCGCTTCTTGTGCGGGTGTTCTTCGTTTGGTGATGCGACTGATTTTTCCGTTCCGGTAATGAAGGCAAATGGTTTTTTATCTTTACGAAGAGGCAATGAAGGGTGTTGCCAAGATTTCGGTCGATGGCATTGTCCCACAAAGTTTTCACCTCAGTCACTGGAAGGGGAATAAAACCCCCGCGCCTCTGAAAGCGGACACCGCGACAGAAATTGTGATGCGCTATATCTCCCACCCGGATCGCAAGTCTTTCTTCCCGCAAGTCAACATTCTTACAAATAACCATTTTGATACTGACGGTCTTTTGTCGGTGTGGGCCTTGTTGAATCCCCATAAGGCGGAGCCGATTTCCGGGAGATTGGTCGCCGCCGCGGAGGCGGGAGATCATTCCATCTTTTCATCAGAAGAGGGGGTCCAGATTAATTTATTGATTAATGCCCTTTGCCACTCTGAAGAGAGTCCGATTGCTTCTCAACTTGCTTCTTACTCCGGTCCAAAAGAAGCGTCTTATTACAAAGCGCTCTTTCCCCTTCTGCCAGACCTTTTCCGGAAGAAGGACACTTACCGTTCATTATGGCAAGAGGCTTTTGATGAGATCCTTCTCTCAATGGAACTTTTTGAAAAAGGGATCATCGGCCTGGAGGAACATCCGGAGGTCGGTCTTTCTGTTGTGATTGATGAGCAGCGTCCGGCGCGAGAGGCGATTGACCACTTCTGCCAGGGGAATATCTTCCTGGTGATCGAAGATCGGGAGTGCGAAGAGGGCGGGTTTGGATACGAACTGGAATACCGCTACTATGCCTGGGCCGAGACCGTGACACGACCCCTTATTTCGATGGTCCCGATGGAGTCTCTGGCGGAGCATCTCAACCAAATGGAAAGCCCTGTTGAAGGGAAATGGCTCACGCAGGGTTATGCGGGCCGATCGATGACCTCTGCCTTAAAATTTACTGATGTAGAGGGGAAACGGCACTTCAGCCGGCTTCACCCGGATCAAGTCATTCAATCGATTTTGTCTCACCTCCCATCAATCGTGGAGGATTCTGAGGATGATTAACACAGATCGGATGATTGCCCATTTTCTGAAGCTGGTCCAAATAGACAGTCATTCAAGGAAAGAGGGCAAAGTTGCCCTTCAACTCAAGTCGGATCTGGAGGCCCTGGGTGCGGAGGTTGTCTTTGACGATGCGGCGGAAACCGTTGGCGGTGAGATTGGAAATCTGATTGCCCGAATCCCTGGTAACAGCAAAGATCATGCGCCTCTTCTTTTATCCGCGCACATGGATACGGTGATGCCGGGAGAAGGGATCAAACCGATTGTTGAAGGAAGAATTATAAAGAGCGACGGGACGACGATTCTCGGCGGAGATGACAAATCTGGAATCGCGATTATTATCGAAGTGCTTCGGGTGATTTGTGAAGAGAAGGCGGAGCATGGCGAAATTGAAGTGGTCCTGACCATTTGTGAGGAGGATGGTCTGGTCGGCGCGAAACATCTTGATTACGAAAAACTGCATGCCAGGAATGGTCTGGTGCTTGATTGCGACCGGGTTGATTTTCTCTTCACAAAATCACCTGCGTCAGACCGCATGGAGTTCATTATCCACGGACTTGAGGCCCACTCCGGACTCGCCCCGGAAGCCGGAATTTCAGCCATACAGATTGCGTCTGAGGCAATCAGCCGGATGCGTCTTGGGTGTATTGATTCTGAAACAACGGCTAATATCGGCTTGATTGAGGGAGGGTCTGCCGTCAACATCATCCCCAAAACGGTCCGGGTCAAGGGAGAATCCAGGAGCCGGGATGAGGAAAAACTGGTGGCCCAGACCGAACATATGCGCGACTGTTTCCGTGAGGCCGCCGCAAAGTATTTTGTGGAAGTGAACGGCAAACGGACCTCCGGTCGTATTGAAGAAAAGATATGGCGAGATTACAACAGAATGAATCTTTCAGATGCTACGCCGATTGTTAAAGCAATCATGCGCGCGGCCAAACGGCTTTCCGTCCGTGTGCAAACCGAGGCGACGGGCGGCGGGTGCGATGCCAATATTTTTAATGAGAAAGGGATTGCGGTCGCAAATCTTGGGACCGGCATGCACGCGATCCACACTGTCCGGGAGTGGGTTCATATCGACGAGATGACCCAGTCAGCTCAGATGGTCCTGGAAGTTGTCAAAGATCCTCCTTGATTGTCCTCTAATGAATAATGAATAATGAATTTTCCGTAATCATCATAATAATCTGCCTTCACTTCTTTCCGTTGTCCCCTCTCTGAATTGACCTTTTAGGGTACTTTTGATAAGGTGGCGTCGGTTTTATTTCCAGGCCTCGTTCCTAGGAGAATCAGATGCTTTTTCAGACCATGAGTCAGCTTGGAGACACCCTGAGAGGGATTATTGAGATCTCGGACGGGCAGGTCCATGTGATCGATGCGACCGGGGTTCGGGGTGCGCTGATTGACCGTCTGGTCTGGACCGCCGTGTTTCATGAGAAGGATGAGATGCGGGGAACGGCCCGATGGATCATCAAGATGACTGCGCCCCATCTCGGCATCCATTTAAGCTCCATCCAGCCGCTTTACGAGGCCAGAGGAAGGGGAGAGAATGAGGGGTTTACGATTCCTGCGATCAACGTCCGAGGAATGGCTTATGACACCGCACGTGCAATCTTTCGGGCGGCCTCCCGGGGAGAAGTCGGGGCTTTTATCCTGGAGATCGCCAAGTCGGAGATGAATTATACCCATCAGTCTCCTGCGGAATATGCCGCAGTGATGACGGGCGCTGCGATCCAGGAGGGTTTTAAGGGACCCCTGTTTATCCAGGGAGACCATATTCAGGTCAATGCGAAGAAATTCACCGAAGATCGTGAGAATGAACTGAGCGGTATCCGCCAGTTGATCAAAGAGGCAATTACGGCGGGTTTTTATAATATTGACATCGATTCTTCTACGCTCGTCGTCCTTGAACGACCGAATGTGATTGAGCAGCAGCGGGACAATTTTGAGGTTGCCGCGGATCTGACGGCCTATATCCGCTCTCTTGAACCGTTGGGGGTGACGATCTCAGTGGGCGGAGAGATCGGTGAAGTCGGAGGAAAAAATTCGACGGTGGAGGAATTCGAAGTCTATCTCGATCAATTCCTCGAAAGTCTTCAGCAGCAGGGATCGAAGCTTACAGGGATCAGCAAGATCTCCGTTCAGACGGGAACAAGCCACGGGGGGGTCCCCCTGGCCGATGGGACCGTCGCAGAGGTCAAACTCGATTTTAGTGTATTAGAAAAGATTTCAAAGGTGGCCCAGGAAAAATATGGCTTGTCCGGTGCCGTTCAACACGGGGCATCGACCTTGCCGGCAGAAGTATTTGACCGCTTCCCTCTGACCGGGACATCTGAGATTCATTTGGCCACCGAATTTCAGAATATGATCTATGACCGGCTCCCGGCATCCTTAAAAGAAGAGATCTACGCCTATTTACGTGAGGCCTGTAAGGGAGAGAGGACATCGGACCAGACGGAGGAGCAATTTATTTACAAGACCCGCAAGAAGGCAATTGGACCTTTCAAAAGACGTCTTTGGGGACTTCCCTCTGAACTCCGGGAAAAGATTGGCCGGGCGCTTGAAGAACGATTTGTCTTTCTATTTAATAAATTAAACGTCGTCATGACCCGAGATCTGGTTGCGAAAACCGTCCAACCCGTCGCCGTGTCTTTCATGATACGGGATGAGATCGCCGCCGCAGAAGCAGAATCCAGGAAGGCCTCAGGGCCGAAGGTACAGGAAGACATAAACCCCCTGGCGGATTAATGTAACGATCCAGCAGACCCCTCTTTTCTCCTATTGTTGTGTTGGGTGGCGTTTCCGCGCTCCTCGCGCCTTGCCCTGAAGTAAAATAGTGGCATGCTGAACAGTTACAGTCGAATAAGCTCAGAAGCGAAAGTTTACGAACGAAGTAAGGAGGACGTGATGTTTCAAAGGAGGATCGGTTGTTTTATTTTTTTAATCATCCTGATGTCGGCTTCTACCGCCTCTGCCGGTCTGATACTTCGCTTTGAGGCCAAAAAGCCAACAGGGGAGTCTACGCATGCGGTGACCTTCATGTTGGAAGGACAGAAACTGCGCGTTGAGGATTCAAGAGGCGGTACCCTGATCTTTGATGGTGGTCAGCAGAGGCTCTGGACAATCGATTCAGAACAAAAAAGTTATTCCGAAGTCAGTGAAGCAGACATCGCACGTATCAAGACGATGCGGGAGAAGATGAAGCGCCGAATCGAAAAACAGATGGAAAGATTGCCTTCAGAGCAGCAGATGGAACTTCGGGGCATGTTGAAACAGATGGCGCAGGGGACGGCTGAGCCCCCCAGAGCCTTGACTTTTAAAGCAAGCGGGACGAAACGAAAGACGAAAGACGGCTTCTCTTGCAGCCCATTTCGCGTGATGGAGAAAGGCCTTCCGATTGAAGAGATTTGTTTTATTGTATGGGAAAAATCGGGTTTTTCGCTTAAAGATTTTCAGGCTTTTGATGCCTATGAACAGTTTTTGGTCAAGATCGGGGCCAATACCACGGGTCAAAACAAGATCTTCTTTGACCTGAAACAATCGCCGGGGATTCCGGCCCATGTTGCCGTGGTCAGCCCGGGGAACCGGAGTGGGCGGGAGCAGGTCCTCACCCTCTTGAAGCGGAAGCGCATTCCTGAAAAAAAATTTATGCCTCCCCAAGGATTTCAAAAAAAGCAGACATTAACCGAGCCGAACCAACCCGGTCGGTAGAAAAATTTTTCTCAGGCAGAACCAGGCATCCGGGGCATCTCTCAGGACTGCGTTTTTGTCGAACGATCCCCGTCAATTATAAGTGAAGCCGTGCATCAAAAACTTTTATGGATCATCGTTATTCTGTCTTTTCCCCTCTATACGGGCTTTGCGGCAGGACAGATCATCAACATCCTCGATCAGGTCGATGACTTGCCAGAGGGATATTCAGGCGCTGTGAGTCTTCCTCTGCAATGGCGGACGGGAAACCCTGATCTCTTCCAGGTTTCAGGGGAGGTGGATGTGGGTTACCGGAAGGACGACCGTCTTGTGCTTTTTATCGCGAGAGGCGAATATGGAGAAAAAGAAGGAGAAAAGTTCCTGTCGGGTCATTTTGAGCATTTACGAGTCCGTAAGAAAAAGACAGATCGATTTTCGTGGGAGCTGTTTCTCCAGAATTCTCATGATACCTTCCAGAGATTGTCTGTCCGTGCTCTGGCCGGTATCGGTGGCCGCTTGACGCTCACAAGGTGGGATGAGGGTCGTTTTACCTTTGGAACGGCTTATATGGCAGAGTATGAGGTGCTGACCGGAGCACCGGGAAATGGCACAAACGATCCAGAGACCTTTTCGAACCGATGGTCGAATTATATACAGTTGAATCTGAATCTCGAGAAAAATCTCTTATTTTCTGAGACGGCCTTTGTTCAACCGGTCATTGATGATCCCGGTGATTTGAGGGTTCTCAGTGATACCTCTTTGAAGATCAGTGCCGGGGCCTTCTTTATCCGAAATACCTTTTTGTTGACAATCGATACCCGTACACCGGAAGGTGTTGACCGGCTCCAGACGACGCTAAAATCGAGACTCGGTTTTGATTTTTGAGCAGATATAGTGAGCGTAACCCACGGCTCTTTCTCAAAGGGATAGAACCTGGAATGAATGCGCACAGAGAGCGCAACCCCTGCCCTTCAAAGGCAGAGTTCTTCAACCGGGTGTACTCGTAATGATCAGTCGTTGTGATTCGAAGGTCTCGGTGCCTGAGAGGGCGTCTTCGAGCTGGCATGACCCCAATCTCTGATAACGGCGTCTGCCACGATAAAGTTCTCGGCAAGCAAGCCCCCAAACCGTCCTGTATGGTGGTAGACTCCCTGGACGATGACCCGGCTGTTGACAAGGTTATAGTGGGGGAAATCGCTGAAGACGGTGACCTCGTCTTCTTCTTCGCCCACTGTCGCGCTGACAAAATTCGAGCCCATCCTGCCTCTAATGACCATCGCTGAGCGCGCCCAACCCATGACGGCGACCCGCTGGTTGTCATATTTCTCCCCAAGTTCAGAGACATCAAGGAGGAGTGGGAGTTCTCTCGCGAGGACCGTGTAGGTCATTAAGAAGAGAACAGAGATGATCACTAAGGACGTTACTGTGAAAAAGCGTCTTAATGTATTCATTTTTCCACCTCCATAGTAATTATACCACTGATCTGCCATTCTGTCTTATGTCTTGTAGGTATATCGATTCACAATATAGTCATATTTTGTGTGCCGATATGAACCTTTCTCCCCGTTTTTTCGAAATGTTTTTCTTTTCTTCTTATTCTTAACAGTCTTATCGGTCGAATTGATGATAATCTTGAATCCTCATCGCGAGTACAAGCCCTGTCCTCCTTGAGCGAAGGTTTTCAATGGTTTCCTGAATCCTATGATTTGATCTTGGGTTGAAATGCCTGATTTGACTTTTTTTGGAGGCTTCTGATAGCGTACTCCTGATTTGTCCAACAAGGAGAAGGAGGTGGGAATGGCAAGAAAAATCGGCGTCATTTTGTCAGGTTGTGGTTATTTGGATGGTGCGGAGATACAGGAGTCCGTTGTGACATTGCTGGCCATTGATCGTGCCGGGGCAGAGGCGATCTGCATGGCACCTAATGTTGACCAGATGCATGTCATCGATCATCGGACCGGAAAGGAGATGCCGGAGAAACGAAATGTCCTGGTCGAATCCGCCCGGATTGCGCGTGGGGATATACAAGACGTGAAGGGCGTCGATCCGGACGAGCTGGATGCCTTGATCCTGCCGGGAGGCTATGGGGCGGCAAAAAATCTCTGCAATTTTGCGGTGAAAGGAGAAAACTGTGAGGTCGAGCCTGATGTGGGCAAGCTGGTCCGGTCGCTAGTGGATGCCCGGAAACCGATCGGGGTGATCTGCATCGCTCCGGCCCTTATGGCAAAAGTGGCGCAGGAAAAAGGTGAGAGGGTCAAGCTGACCATTGGGTGTGATGGTGAGACCGTCGCCACCCTGAAAAAGTTGGGGATTGAACATGTCGACACAAAAGTGGAAGATATCGTTGTCGATGAAACGCATCGTATTGTCTCGACACCGGCATATATGCTGGGTCAGCGGGTTTCAGAAGTTTCGGAAGGGATAGAAAAACTGGTCAAGGCGGTCATGGACATGATTTAGGACGGCGCATCTCTCTCCCAAAAGAGAGAAGCAAATACCTCATGGGCCTCCGACATATGCCCTTGAATGTCCGATTCCAGTTCACATCTTCCTTTTTCCCAGTCACGTTGTCCATACCCCATTCTACGGCCCAGAAAGGTGAATTCTTCTGAGCGGGTTTCCGGGAGGATGAGGTCTTTTGCATTTCCTCTCACAATCCGCAGGGCATCAATCAAGGTCCTCAGGAAAAGATATATTCTTTGTAGATTTCTCCCGGTCTCTGCCGGGATTATTTTGTGCAGGGATAACTGGTGAAGCGCCTTCAAGGTGTTGGAGGTCCTGAGTCCCGGCTGTTGATGACCATGAATGATCTGAAGATATTGTGCCAGATATTCAATATCGAGGATCCCTCCAGGACTATATTTGACACTGACCCTCTCCTTGGGGACCAGTTCATTGATCTGTCTTTCCCGGAGTGCGACTGCCGTCCTGAGATCCCAGGGATGCTGGCTGTAGACGAATTGGTTTCGCGCCGATTCACAGGTTTCTCCAAAGTGCCTGTTCCCCGCGACCTTCCTGAGTTTAATCAATGCCTGCCTTTCAAAAGGGGCTGCGTCACCTGTCGCGTCATAATAAGAGGTAAACAGAGAAAAAGGGAAGGCGAGTCGGCCCGATTCGCCATAGGGTCTCAACCGGATGTCAATATCGAAGATCCCTTCTTTTTTTGCCTGAATGAAGTGAATGATGTCCCGCGCCAGTTTCTCAAAATAGACCCTGTTATCAATCGAGCCTTTCCCCCCGGCGTCTTTTCCCCTTGTTCTCCCTGAACCTTCGTAAATGAATAAAAGTTCGATGTCTGAGGCATAACCCAATTCCCGTCCTCCAAACTTGCCGAGCCCGCAGATGGAGAATCTGCAGATGGTGCCATCCTCCTTCAGAGGGGTGCCGTGCTGCTCTTCAAGATGACGGTGGCAGAGTTGATAGACCTGGTTAATCACCACTTCGGCCAGGTCCGTCAAAGCCTCTGAGAAATGGGTGAGATCTCCGGGAGGTTCGATCAAGTGCTTCATATCGATACGGAACAGTTCCTGATCTTTGTAGTCGTTCAAGACCCGTTTTTTTTCTTCGAGGACACTCACCGACTTTAACCGCCGATGGAGTGCACGCCGTGTTACGGATTTTCCGATCTGGAGTTCTTGTTCGTTGAATTGTTCAAGGATGGGCAGCAGGTTGTTAAACTGTGTCCTTAGAAAATCTTCCCATAAAAACTGGCTTGTTCCGAAGAGACGAGCCAGGACCCGCATCGTCTTTCTCTGCCTCAAAAACGAAAGGAGGGGGCGTGAATGTCCCGCCTCGAGGATTTTGTCCAGAAATTGGTCATAATGTCCGATCGCCATTGTTGGATTGGGTGCGCCAGTAAGGAAGTATGTAAACTGTTTTATCAGGATAGCAGAGATGCGAAGGGCCTTTTTATCCTCTTCCTTTTTTATTTTTTTACCCCGGCGGTCAGAGATGTAAAACCGGTCCTCAATTTCTTGTCCTTTCTTCTTTATCTTGATCTTGTGGAGATAGATATTCCGCATCGCGAGGGCATTTGAGAAGGCGTAGAGAAAGAAAGGGCTGTCTTGTCCGTGGATATCCAGGAGTGTCCACTTCCGGGAGACCGTGTTATTAAATCGGACGGTAATCGGCTGGAAAAGGTTCTTTTTCAGCCCTGGGACGCTTCCCTCGATTTGCCCCAGGTAAGCGACGAGGCGGTCATTGACGCGTTTCCGCGCTTCCCGGTAATGTTCTCTCCCTAGGAGTTGTTCGAGTATTTGAAATTCTTCCTTAAAACTTTCCTGTTGAGGGAGGTCAAAAACACCTTCATGGTTGGTTGTCCGGATGTGGAGGACATCGATAATCTTTCTGATTGTTCGGTCGGAATATGTGTGGACTTCTCCTGAGACGATATCGAGGCCGAAGGAGGAGAGAAGGCCGCAGAGGATGGAGAACCCTGAAAAATAATCGAATGCAACGATGGTTATCCTGAATTGGCCTTCATCGAGGGGCTTTATATTTAAGGAGATAGGATGTTCCGGCTCAACCTGTCGGGACATTTGAATATGTTCGGCAATTTCGGGCGGCGTGTACAGAGAGAGATAATCCCGATCCATTTCGGATAGAAAATCATGGATGAAGGAGGTATCATCCTCCTTTAAATATGAAGTCAATTCATTGATCAGTTGTGTTTTTCGCATCGGGACCACCTTTCCAGTATCAAAATACAAGAAAGCAGGTCGTTTATCAATCTAGGCAGGAGGATGGCCATGGGTCTGTTTCTGAAAAATTGCATCGCCCATTCTTGATGCGTATAATGCCCTTAAATGATTATCGATATGGAATTTTGTGATGGGAACATACATGATAAAAGATCTTCTTTTGGCACGGGAACTCGATTTTCAGGAGGTTGCCGCGCTGTTGCGGCCTTTTGGTTTCCAGGATATAAAAAAGGCCGATACCAATATTCAACTTATTGCAGCAGAACCGGAGGCGCGGGCACTTTTCGCCGAGATCCTGGAGGAGTGTCTGCGTTGTTTTTCGCTGACGCCTTCCCCGGATCTGGCCATGAACCATTTTGAGCGGTTTTCCCGGGCGTCTTTCGGTAAGATACCGTTTCTCTCTTACCTACAGAAATCTCCACAAACCCTTTGGCGCTTGTCACAGGTTTTTGGGAGCATTCCTTTTTTTTCAGAGATCTTAATCAGAAATCCGGAATATCTTTATTGGGTCTTTTCCCCGGAAGCCTTGGATCAACCAAAGAAGCGGGGAGTGATTTCAGCTGAACTTTCAAGGGCGTTGCGCCTCTTGAAAGCGAAGGAAGCGCGACTTGATTTCCTCAGAATCTTTAAGCGGAAAGAGATTCTTAGAATCGGGGTCAGAGACTTTCTGGGTCGATCCGGGATCGAAGAGACCTTGAAGGCTCTATCAGACCTGGCCGATGTTCTCATCCGGCAGGCCTATTGGATTTGTGATAAAGAGATGCGGCGGAAATATGGGATTGCCCGGGTAAAGGACGATTTCGGTAAAAACCATCCCATCGGGTTCACGGTCCTGGCGCTGGGGAAATTGGGAGGAAGAGAGTTAAATTTCAGTTCTGACGTTGACCTGATGTACCTCTATGCACTGAGTACAGGCGAGTCGTCGGGCGGACGCGGGAAAAAATGTATCCCAACTGCGGTTTATTTTGAGAAACTTTCAAAGGAGATGACGGCGGCTCTGAATGCGACGATGGAACAGGGTTATGTTTACCGGGTTGATCTTCGTCTTCGGCCTGAAGGGAAGACGGGATTAATCTCAATCCCCTTTCAAGGGTATCGGCGGTATTATGCCTCCCGCGGGGAAACCTGGGAACGTCTCTCCCTCGTGAAGGTTCGGCCTGTGGCGGGAAATCGCCTGCTTGGGAGGCGCTTTCTGAAAATGGCGGAACCCTTCATTTACAAAAAACCCTTTGGCCTTAAAGGCTTCGAAGAGGTAAGGAGGATCAAGGAACGGATCGAAGGAGAGTGTTCTGAGATGAATCAGTGTCTGAGGGATGTGAAGCGGGGAAGAGGGGGCATCAGGGAGATCGAGTTTATTGTTCAGTCCCTCCAGGTTGCGTTTGCCGGGAAAAACCAAAAAATCCGAGGTATTGGGACCATGGGGGTCTTAAAGAAATTGGGACGAAGCCGGTATCTTTCTGGCGAAGAGGTCTGTCTGTTATCAGAGGCCTATCTGTTTTTTCGAGATCTTGAAAATAAACTTCAAATGGTTCATGACAAACAAACCCATCTTATTCCGACCGATCCAGATGATCTCCGGGTAACGGCGCTCATAATGAATTATGAAGACCTGGATCTGAGTTCTGTTTCGACACAGCTTCTGAAAGACCACACGCGCTACACGGAGCGGGTCCATAAGATATTCCGAAGGGTCTTTTATGCGAAGCAGAACACGGCGTTCCATCAATGAACGCTCAGCAACGGCATTATGTCGAGGTGGTGACTCCAGAGGTGGAGGGACGCTTTCATTACCATCTGCCCCCGGAACTTGTGGAAATGCGATTGGAGTCCGGGGTTCGGCTCCTGGTCCCGTTCGGAAGAGGCTGGCGAATGGCCTTCTTTGTCCGGGCCGTAGACCAACCGGATGTGAAGGCGACAAAGGCGGTGCTTACTGTCCTTGAGGAGACCTCACTCGTCGTTCGGCCGCTCTTCGAGCTCCTTCTCTGGATTTCAGACTATTATTTTGCCCCGCTGGGCGCTGTGATTAAGGGAAGCCTTCCCCAGGGGATCCATCTTTCGGTTCGGAGAAGATTCAGCCTGACTGGATCCGGAGAAGTGGATCCAGCGGAAAAGAAGAAGCCGGTTCAAAAAAGTGTGATTGATCTTCTGGCGAGCGAAGGTCCGCTGACGGAAGCGCAGTTAAAGAAACGCCTTGAGGGAAAGGGATTGATCCGTATTCTGTCCATTCTCGTGAAGGCGGGAAGGGTTCAGGCGCAGTGGGAGATCGTGCCGCCGGCCGTCAAAAAAATATTTCGTCGTATCCTTGTTTTAAAGAAGAGTGTCGAAGAAACGGAAGCCTTTGCGGCTTCGCTTTCTAAGCGATCTCACCGACAGGCGGCCCTCCTGGGGATCCTCCTCTCGGCGGGGGGATCGCTTCCCGCGACGGCACTGGAGGCCCCGCTTCGCGCCCCCCTGAAACGCCTCATTGCGAAAAATTGGATTGATCAGCTTGAAGAGCCGACACGGCGCATCCCAGAGAATAAAAGCGGTTTTCGTCCAAAGGGAACGATCCGGCTCAATCCCGATCAGAAGCGGGTCACTGAAGAAGTTGTGGCCGAAATAGAATCAAAGCGCTTTGTCCCCTTTCTTCTTCATGGGGTGACCGGGAGTGGAAAAACCGAGGTTTACCTCCGGGTGATCGAAGCGGGGCTGCGGAAAGGGAAAGGGGCGATCCTCCTTGTTCCGGAGATCTCGCTCACGGCGCAACTTGTCGCCCGATTTCATGAACGATTTGGCGACGCCGTTGCCCTGTTTCACAGCGGTCTCTCAGCAGGGGAGCGTTACGACGAGTGGTGCCGAATCAAGGAAGGTCAGGCTCGTCTGGTCATCGGGGTCCGATCGGCGATTTTTGCGCCGATGAAAGAGGTCGGGGTCATCATTGTTGATGAAGAGCAGGATTCCTCTTACAAACAGGACGAGGGCGTTCGCTACCACGCAAGGGATGTGGCGCTGGTGAGAGCGCGGTCTGAGAATGCCGTTGTTGTCCTTGGCTCTGCCACCCCTTCGTTTGAGTCCTACCACCACAGCCAGAGCGGCAAGTATCGATACCTGCATCTCCCGGACCGAATAGAGGCGCGGTCTCTGCCCGCGGTTCGTCTGGTCGATCTAAGAAAAAAAGAAGAGATGGTCAAGCCCTTCCTCACAAGACCCTTGATTGCGGCGATTGAAAAACGTCTGACGGAAAAAGAACAGGTCCTCCTGTTTGTCAATCGCCGGGGTTTTTCGTCCTCTCTGCTTTGCGGGGATTGCGGTGCGCTTCCTTCCTGCCTGCATTGCACGGTTTCTCTTACCTATCATAAAAATCGGAAGCGCCTGGTCTGCCATTATTGCGGGTTTGAAGCGCCGCCTCCCACCAAATGTCCTAAATGCCGCGGGTCGCGCATGGTTTACCTGGGAATCGGGACGGAACAGGTGGAAGAAACGGTTCGAAGCTTTTTCCCTTCCGCAAGCGTTGCCCGAATGGATCGGGATACCACACAGAAGAAAGGATCTCATCAGAAGATCATTGCCGCGATGGTGCAGGGAGAGGTGGATATTTTGATCGGGACCCAAATGGTCACGAAGGGGCATGATTTTCCGGGCGTGACCCTGGTCGGCGTACTTTGTGGAGACCTGTCTCTTCAATTTCCGGATTTTCGCTCCCCGGAACGGACCTTTCAGCTCCTTGCACAGGTGGCCGGACGTGCCGGTCGAGGTGAACGCCCGGGTGAGGTGATGATACAAACTTTTCAGCCGGATCACGCGAGCATTGTTTTCGCGACGGCCCATGATTACATTTCATTTTATCAGGGAGAGATTCAGGCGAGAAAGGCAGGTTTCTATCCGCCGTGCTGCCGTTTGACCCGACTTCTTTTTCGGCATCGCCGGGAAGAGGCCGTTGTCTGGGGGGCCGGGTCGCTGACGGCCCTGATCAAAGAGTATCTCAGTGGAAGCGGTGTTGAAATCCTGGGTCCGGCCCCAACCCCGATGGCGCGAATACGGGGGGAATATCGATACCAAATCCTGATGAAGGCCAAAGATCAGAAGCGGATTGCGGCCGCGCTAAAACCGGCCATATACCGATGGAAGCAAAAAGCACAAGGGGGAACACGTTTGGAAGTTGATGTCGATCCGCAACAGTTTGGCTGAGATGAAGTTCCTAAGCCCTGGCAGGTTGTTGAGAAACCCATAATCTGTCATTCCCAAATGTTTCATCGGGAATGACGGCTTAACGCACAATTTAGATGCTATTTTCAATAGCTTGCTAATGGACGAGTCGATTTTCCTGCTGTGTAACAAGCGCACCGTGCTTACGGTCTTGCTGTATCGTTGCCGCAACCTGGGCCACTCCGCCTGAAAAATCGAGAAATTCCTGACGGCTGAGGTGAAAGGTTGTTCGTCCGAAAAAGGAAAGATGGATTGCACCGCAGTTACATGCCTTGATGTTGATCGAATCCCGATTTGTGAAGTGCTGCCCTTTTAGATTGTTATGCACCATTGAATTAATTCCTCATGGTTAATAAGGCATGCGATCTCAACGTCCAGTGACCTATAAAAATCGCACTCCGAGACAGATGGAATGTTCCCTTTCTTGTTACGACCCTGCTCTCTGCGCGGTTGGTTTGTGCTGAAGACCGGGTCTTGGCATCAGATGTTTTGTTGGGAAAGGGATAATTTTTCCGGAGGATCTTGGTGTCTTGTTCCTTATGGTTTCAAGGTGGATCTCTGCTTTTTTGCAGAGGGTTTGGAGGCTGGCAAGGTTTCGACAATCGAGTTCGATCGTTTTCTGGGGATACCAGCCGATTCCTTCACCCCAAGAGAGGAGTCGAAGGTGCAGGTGTCCGGCCTCTCCTTTTTCAGAGTTGAGCAAGACCTCTACTTTTTCTGATTCATTCTTGCCATCAAGAACGCCGATGACTTGTTCCATAGATTTTCTCCCTATTTTTGAGATAGATGAACTTGATATTCATTATCAATACCTTGAGATTCTATCCTGCCGTTGATTCAATGTCAAGCACTTTCTCTCTCGGCCGATGGTCGCGTTTCGTACTTCCACATTGACAATAAATTATGAATGTGATTAGTGTTTCATTCGGGGATGGTTGAAACCCCTTCATTGATCGTCGGAGGTCGTTCAGTTTAGGAAGCTCTGATTAAGTCTGGGTTGCATACGCGTCGCGTTAGCATAAAAATGATTATGTTCAACTCGTATCGAAGAATCCCTCCAGCTTGCTGGAAGGTTCTTCCATTTTTCATGAGATAAAATGTTTCGATTCAAGGCGCAAATCAAGGCGCAAATTACAGAGAATAGCCTGCTATTTGGAAGAACCACGCCCCGAAGGCGAAGCTTCTTCGACCTGAAATGAAAAGATCATTATTTTTAATTCGCTCGCTAACTCCGCGCACTCGCTATGCGTGTTCAAGATTTGCAACGCAGAAGCGGGACATTTTAGCCTTGAAAAAACAATTCATGACTTATTCAGCCCTTCCTTTAGTGTGGGTTTGCCAATATCGAGTTGTCTTCGTGAGCGCCATTGTGACCATCTGGGCGGAAATTTAGGACCCATTGTGATGTATCTAAAATATTTTGGATTTAGTACCCCTCCTTTCAAGCTTGTCCCTGATCCACACTTCTTTTTCTCCAGCAAAAACCATGATGAGGCAATTTCACATATCCAATACGGGCTTAAGGAGCGGAAGGGTTTCATTGTCATCGCTGGGGAAGTCGGAACCGGAAAGACGACCCTCTGCCGGCTTCTCCTGGGACAACTGGATTCTTTGTTCAAGACCGCATTGCTTTTTAATCCGCAACTGTCAGCCATCGAACTTCTCCAAAGCATTAATCAGGATTTTGGTTTAAAAGGGAAAAGCCGGTCCAAAAAGAAACTGATTGATGAACTCAATCAGTTTCTGCTCGGTCTGCTGTCTCAGGGAAAAAGCGCGCTCCTCATTATAGATGAAGCCCAACTTCTTTCCATCGCTTGTCTGGAGGAGATCCGTCTTCTTTCCAATTTGGAGACCGATCAGGAAAAGCTGATCCAGATTCTTCTCATCGGTCAACCCGAGTTGAAAGAGAAGCTGGCCTTCCGGTCGCTCCGGCAACTTAAACAGCGGATTTCTTTGATCCATGAGATCGGCCCACTCGGAAGGGAAGAAGTTGGATTGTACATCGCGACTCGGATCAAGGTCGCCGGAGGGGCCGATTCTGTGACCTTTGCTCCGAGAGCGATCGATAGAATTTTCCACTTCAGTGGAGGATTTCCACGTCTCATCAATGTCGTCGCAGATCAGGCCCTTCTGGCTGCCTATGTGGCCAACGCAACTTATGTGGTGGAATCACTTGTCATTCAAGCGATTAAAGAACTTGAAAAGGGTTTATCGGCGCCGTCTCCTGCCCCTGTTAAAAAAGTGGAGGTGACCCGTAGGCAGGGGACTTTAGGGACCCTTCTCTTCCTGATTATCGTGTCTCTTTTATTTGCCGCCGGTTGGTATTGGAGGGACCAGCTCATCACCGGGATAGACTTCCTGAAGACCTTCCTCTCAGGAAAGGCCGTCTAACTGACCCCCTTCCCGATCCCAAAATGGGGGTGAAGACGGATATCGAGCGCAAACCCCGTCCTCATGTTAGGAGGGGGTTCCTCAATTGTTTTCACTTCCCCGACAGAATATAATTGGGACAGGTGTCGTCTGCGGTTTCATTGCGTTTGAACCGTTATTATGAGGAAAATATGATTCCGATCAAGGCGGATCGTCCCACCCGCACATTCCCGTTGATTACCATCTGTATTATCTCTATCAATATTTTCGTCTTTCTCTACGAGATTTCTCTCGGGACATATTCGGAGCAGTTCATTCTCACTTTCGGGGCAATCCCATTCAAGCTTACTCACATATTAACCCTGTTTACGCGTGGTGAGCCGGTTTCTCCCATCTTCAAGAGCATGATTACTTCAATGTTTCTTCACGGTGGATTATGGCACGTGGGTGGAAATATGCTCTACCTTTGGATCTTTGGCAACAATATAGAAGATGAGATGGGTCATTTTCGTTTTATCTTCTTTTACATCCTTTGCGGAGTCATTGCCGTCTATTCTCACGCCGCCATTGATCCGATGTCACAGGTCCCGATGATCGGGGCCAGCGGCGCAGTGTCGGGGGTGTTGGGGGCCTACCTGATTCGCTTCCCCGGGACAAAGATCCTGACGCTCATTCCGCTTGGATTTTTTGTTCATATGATCCGGATCCCGGCAATCATTGTCCTGGGTTTTTGGATCGTTGCACAGTTCATGAATGGGATGTTCAGTCTTCAAGAGGGAGGCGGTGTCGCCTGGTTTGCCCATATTGGCGGTTTTGTTGCCGGCATGTTATTGATCACCCGATTTGGAAAAAAGAGGAAGGGCCTCCGAAAGCCTTCGGGAAAACCTTCTCCTGGCCGAGGATGACCTGAGGCGCTTGATTCAGGGGACAACCTGGGTTTGATCGTACTTTTCATCATGGGTGGGTTGTCCCGGAAGCAGCTTCCGGGGCTCGCAGGGGCTAAGTATGTGAAGATGTTTGACTTTATTCCAGAAAATATTATACTGTGAGTAGGTTGTTTTGTCGTGATTCGCCACATGTGGGTTCATCGTTGCTCAGTGATTCATTCAGTAATGAATGGGGTATTTGGGGGACATGATGCTTCTTTTTGAAACAGAGCTTACCTTTTAAATATGAAAAAATCATACTTTTGGCTAATGCATCTTCTTATGATCGCCGTCGGGGCCTATCTTGCGGCTGATGTGGTGAATTTAGTCTTGGGATCCTATCTGGAGGCGTCTATCGCAATACCAAGTGAAGACCGTCGTTCCCCTCGAAGTGGGCTGGTCCCGGTTACTTTAAAGGGCAGCGGCCTGGAATATGGCTCCATTGTAGAGGGAAATATCTTCAACTCCAAATTACGGTTTAAAAAACCCGAGCCTGTAAGAGGTGTGGAGGCCTCCCCCCCAATAATACAGGTTCCAAGGACCCCGTTGGATTTTACCCTTGTCGGAACGATTGTTGGAAGGGCCACCTCTTTTGCGATTATTGAGAATAAGAGGACCAAGGAGCAGTCCCTCTATCGTGTGGGTCATATTTTAATGGGGGGTGCCAGGATCACCGATGTCGAGCGAAACAGGATCGTAATCCTTCGCGGGGGGAATAAAGAGATCCTGGAGGTTGCTTATACACCGAAACAATCGGGATCGAAGGGAAGACAAGCGAGACGGTCGACTCCATCACCCGTTCCGGCGGCACTGGTCCCGACGCGGGGCGAGGGGGTGCGGCAGATTTCAAAAGATCAGTGGGTCCTTGACCGACAAGAAATTGATGGTGCGATCAACAATCTTCCTCAACTATTGACCAAGGCACGGATCATCCCGAACTTCAACAATGGCAAGCCGGATGGGTTTCGGATATTTGCGATCTCTAAGGGGAGCCTTTACGCCAAGATTGGGCTCCAGAACGGGGATATCCTCCACAGGGTCAATGGGATCGAAGTGAAAGACCCTAAGAATTTCCTGCAGGTATTTGAACAATTAAAAGACGAGTCTCAAATTACGGTTGATCTGGTTCGCAGGAACGAGAACGAGACCTTCAACTACGAGATACGATAGGGAAACTTTATGAGGAGTCGCTTCGGGGCCGGTTGTTTGATATCGGCCTTTTTTCTTGTTGGAATCATTTTTCCCTGTTCTCTCCCCGCTGAGACACAGCCTGTCCCGGAAGAATCCCATGAGGAGAAAGTCACGCTTGACTTTAATAATGTCAATTTGCCGGTCCTCGTCCAGTTTATCAGTGAACTGACCGGGAAAAACTTTGTCATTGATGAGCGGGTCAGAGGAAAAGTCACGATTTTTTCCCCTGGAAAGATAGCGGTCAGCCGCGTATATGATGTTTTTGTCTCCGTCCTCGAATTGAAGGGACTTGCGGTTGTTGTCCACGGAGATATTTACCAGATTCGACCGTTGGCAGAGGTTCCGCCGATCCGGTCCGTTCACGTCTATACCCTGGAGAATACGAGTGCAGAGGAGATGGCAAAGGTGCTTCGGGGGCTTGTATCGAAACCGGCTGCACGTGGCGGACGCGTTAAACAGGCGTCCAGAGGCGTGGGGGCATCTGGACGGGCTATTGGAGAATTGCGTGGTCCAACTCAGGTCCTGGCCGATAAGGCCACCAATAGTTTAATCATTACGGCGACCGATAATGATTACGAGATCATTAAGGCGGTCATTCAAAAGCTTGATAGGAAGCGCCGTCAAGTCTTTGTTGAGGCCGTCGTCCTTGAAATGAGAGCGGATAAGTTCAGAGAGCTCGGGACGGATCTCGGTGCTGTGTTCGGTTATACAACACCGAATCAAGGGCTTGCGGCCATTGGGGGTTTTAACCAGGATCCGAATGATTTAATCGCCCTCTCCAGAGTTCCGGGGGTTGAGGTGGGAACAGTCAATGTCCGGGGCCTGTTGAAGGCCTTACAGTCTGCAGATGATGTGAATATTCTTTCGACACCCCAGATTCTCACCAGCGACAGTCAGAAGGCCGAGATTGTCGTCGCTGAAAACATTCCTTTCCCCGGGGCGCAGAGCCAGACCACTGGCGGTAATGTTCAGACGACGATTGAGCGGAAAGATGTCGGAGTGATTCTTCGGTTGACTCCAAAGGTCTTGGAAAATGACCTGGTGCGGCTGGATGTCTACCAGGAGATCTCTTCGGTGACCGAAACCTCCCAGTCTGTCGGAAATACCGTGCTGGGTCCGACGACAAACAAGCGCTCAGCCAATACGACCGTCGTGGTTCGTGACGGACAGGCGGTGGTGATCGGAGGTCTGATCCGTGACAATGCCGTCGTCACAGAGCGAAAGATCCCTCTTCTGGGGGACATCCCGCTTCTTGGCTGGCTTTTCAAGGTGCAGTCCAAGCGACTTGAAAAAACAAATCTGATGATTTTCCTGACCCCGCATATCGTGAAAACACAGCGGGATCTGGATGAGATTCGCCTGGAAAAGACCACTCAGGCTGCCGTTTTTATGGAAGACAACCGCTTGCCGAGACGTGAGAACCGGGGGGATGTGTTTGAAAAAATGGTAAACCTTCCTCAGTGACGGATACTGGAATGAGGTCATGTTTTGATTTCAAAGAAACGGCCCTTCATTGGTCAGATATTAGTCGAAAAACGTTTTGTGACCTCGGCACAACTCGAGGAAGGTCTCCGTGTGCAGAAGGCGCAGGCGGGGAAAATTGGCGAGATACTTGTCCGGTTAAAATTCCTTAACGAGGAAGCGGTCCTTGAGGCCCTTTCTCATCAATGGCAGATTCCCTATATCCCTAGGGTTCCCGTTGCCGAGATTGATCCAATACTTATAGAGAAAGTTCCAATTTCTTTCGCGAAACGTCACGAAGTCCTCCCTTTCAAACGGGAGGGGAACGTGGTTCAGGTTGCCACCTCAAAGCCTCTAAATCTCTCTGCCCTGGACGATCTTCGCCTCTTAATGAAAGAACCGATACAGATCATCGCGGCACCTTCCCTTGTTGTCATCGGTAGCATCAACCAGGTTTATGAGCGTGCGACCGGCAGCGCCGAACAGGCGATCTCTGATCTCGACGGTGATAGCCTAACCGTGCTGGCGGAGGAACTTGCCGAACCGGAAGATCTTCTCGATGCGAGTGATGAGGCCCCGATGATCCGCCTCGTAAATTCGATCCTGTTTCAGGCGGTCCAACAGCGCGCTTCTGATATTCACTTCGAGCCTTTTGAACGAGAGGTAATGATCCGGTACCGCATTGACGGGGTTCTGTACAATGTGCTTACCCCTCCCAAGCGGCTCCAGTCTGCCTTGCTATCACGTGTTAAAATTATGGCGGGGATGGACATCGCGGAAAAAAGATTACCCCAGGATGGCCGGATCGGCTTGAAGATCGGCGGTCGGGAGATTGATATCCGGGTATCGGATGTTCCGACCGCGCACGGTGAGCGCTTGGTCCTCCGTCTGCTCGATAAATCGAGCGTCATGCTCAACCTGGAAGATATCGGTCTCGAGCGCGAAGGCTTGTCGACACTGGAACGCTTGCTTCGTTTATCGCACGGCATTCTTCTTGTGACCGGACCGACCGGGAGTGGAAAGACAACAACCCTTTACGCCGGCTTAAATCGTGTCAATTCTATTGAAAAGAATATTATTACCATCGAAGATCCGATCGAATACCAGTTGAAAGGGGTTGGCCAGATTCAGGTCAATCCCAAGATTGAACTGACCTTTGCCAGCGGGCTCCGGTCTATTCTTCGTCAGGACCCGGACATCATCATGGTGGGAGAAATCAGGGACACCGAAACGGCAGAGATTTCGATTCAAGCCTCTCTGACGGGACATCTTGTCCTCTCAACCTTGCATACAAATGATTCAGCCGGGGCCATCACCCGTCTCCTGGACATGGGGGTTGAACCTTTCCTCGTTTCCTCGTCTGTGATTGCCATTGTCGCGCAACGCTTGGTCCGTCTGGTCTGTCCGGAGTGCCGGGTCTCCTATCGTCCCACAGCGGAAGAGTTGAAGAAGCTCGGGATCAAGGAGGAGGGGGACGCCTATCTTTTTTATCGGGGACAAGGATGTTCCCATTGTATGAAAACCGGTTATAGAGGCCGTTCTGGCCTATATGAGATCCTGTTGCTTGATGATGAGATCCGAAATATGGTCCTTTCAAAGGTTGATTCAGGGCGGATCAAAACCCTTGCGATTTCGAAGGGGATGATGACGCTGCGTGAAGACGGTGCCAGGCGGGTTGTCGCCGGACTGACCACGACGGAAGAGGTTCTCCGAGTGACGCAGGAGGACAGGGTCTAGCAGCATGGCGATCTACGACTATAAGGGTTTGGACCTTCAGGGAAAAAATGCGGCAGGCATCATTGATGCCGACAACCCACGGATGGCAAGATTAAAGCTCCGGGACAGCGGTATTTTTCCCACTGAGGTCTTACCTGCGCATCAAGAAGCTGTAAGCCCCCTCTCCCGTCCGGTCTCTCTATTTTCGGAAAAGGTGACGCTTTCAGAAACGGCGGTGATGACTCGGCAGTTGGCGACCCTTGTTGGAGCGGGAATCCCGTTGATGGAGGCGCTGACAGCGCTGACCGAACAGATTGAGAAAGAAGCCGCTAAAAAGATCTGGGTCGATGTCCGGGACGGGGTAAAAGAAGGAAGTGCGCTGGCCGATGCGCTTGGCCGCTATCCGGAGACCTTCTCTTCTCTCTATCGGCAGATGGTTCGGGCCGGGGAAGCAAGCGGGACGCTCGATCATATTCTGGTTCGGCTGGCCGACACCCTTGAATCCCAGGTGCGTCTCAGGAACAAGCTTTTTACGATCATGACCTATCCAATCCTGATGATGGCTGTCAGTCTCATGATCCTTGTTTTTCTGATTACCTTTGTGGTTCCCAAGGTGACAACCATCTTTACCGATATGCAGCAGGCCCTCCCCTTGCCGACCGTGATCCTCTTGGCCTTCAGCGATTTTTTACGTCAGGACGGATGGCTTGTGGCGGTGGTCGGGGTGATCGGGGCCTTCTTTTTACGGCGTCATGTGAAGACCCCGCATGGAAAGGAGCAATACGATCGCGTCATTTTGAAGGTTCCACTTGTTGGACGGGTTGTGAAAATCATTGCGATTTCCCGATTTACAAAAACCCTTGCAGCCTTACTTGGGAGCGGCGTTCCGATTTTAACCGCAATGGAAATTGTTCAGCAGGTTGTTGAAAATAAGGTTCTGGAAGAGGTGATTCAGGAGGCGAGAGGAAATATCCGGGAGGGAGAGGGGATCGCGCTCCCGCTCCGCCGAAGCGGACTTTTTCCCCCGTTGGTGACCCACATGATTGCGATTGGAGAAAAGAGCGGCAAGCTGGAAGGGATGCTGCAGAAGGTCTCAGAGGCCTATGACAATGAAGTCGAAACCGCGGTGACCGGTTTAACCTCATTGCTGGCGCCGGTGATGATACTCGGAATGGGACTGGTTGTCCTTTTTATCGTACTGGCGATCCTGCTACCGATCTTTGAGATAAGCCAGGTTGTGAACTGAGGAGAGAAATGGACAGTGTAAAGATAAATTGTAAGGGGGATGAAGGAGCAGGTCTCCTTTCAAAGAAAGCTTTTATGGCAAAACGTGTATCCCACCGGCAGATCTTCCGGATGCCGTACAGCAAGGCATTGACCTCTGATCGGGGGTTCACCTTGATTGAAATTATGGTGGTTGTCACCATTTTGGCGATTCTTGCTGCCTTGGTCGTTCCAAAACTGGTCGGAAGATCGGACGATGCAAGACGGGTGGCGGCAAAGGTCCAGATTAAGAATATTGAGGGAGCCCTTCAGCTTTACAAACTCGATAGCGGCATCTACCCGTCGACTTCACAGGGACTCGATGCCCTTGTTGAGAAGCCGAATATTGGCCAGATACCCAAGAATTGGAAAGAGGGAGGCTACCTTGCAAAAGTTCCGAAAGATCCCTGGGGCAACCCTTACGCCTACCTGAGTCCGGGACGGCATGGAGATTATGATCTCGTCTCCTACGGCACCGATGGGGAACAGGGTGGCGAAGGGAAGAGTGCTGATGTCGAGAGTTGGGATCTGGAATAGGTCGTCAGAGAAGAAGATGAAGCGAAAGCGGGCGATATTAACCCTTCAGTGGTCTGATGGCGGGGCGGACGCTTATATCGAAAAGAGGAACGGTTTTACCCTGTTGGAATTGATGCTGGTCATCGCGATCCTGGGGATACTTGCCATGGTACTCTTTCCCCGGATGTCTTCATTTGGCAGCGGCAATATGAAAAGGACGGCGCGTCATTTTGCCGCATTGATCCAGCATCTTGCTCAGGAATCGGTCTCAAGAAAGAAGACCTTTCGCCTGAACTATAACCTTGAGAACGAAGCCTATTGGTCAGAGGTTTTGGGAGAGAACCTTGCGTTTGGCCCAACAGGCGACCCCCTGGCACCCAGACGGGTTTTGCCGAAGGGAATCTCTTTTGAAGATGTCATTACGCCGCAACAAGGAAAAGTCAGAGAAGGAGAGGCCTTTACACAATTTTATCCGGTAGGTGTTGAAAAGACCTGGATTCACTTAAAGCAGGGAGACCGATTATGGACTCTGGTGATCAACCCATTAACCGGCCGGGTAAAGGTATTTGAAAAATATGTGGAATAAGGCCAAAAAATCACGATCTGGGTTTACCCTTCTTGAGATCATGATCGCCCTGGCGGTTGTCTCAATTTCTTTTGTGGTCCTGTTGGGGCTTCGCAACCGGGATATCGTACTGGCTGAGTATTCACGGCATATCACAGTATCGACGCTGCTGGCACGCCAGAAGATTACTGAGGTCTCCGTGGAAGGATTTCCAGACCTCGGTTCCAGCGATGGCGGTTTTGGTGAGACCTATCCCGAGTTTAAGTGGCGGCAGGAAGTGAGGCAGACCCCTTTTGATGTGGTACGCGAGTTGGAACTGAGTGTCGTCTGGAAAGAGGGGGTGCGTGAAGAGGTGAGCCGGTTTACCGTCTATATTTTTGATGCGTAAGGGGGTTGTACGGAAATGAACGGGAAAACGGATCGGGTCCGAGCTTGTCACGGATTTACCCTGATCGAGATGATGATTTCAATGGCCATTCTTTCCGTCCTTTTTCTCTTGGTCTATGGGACATTCAGTGCGACATTTAAGGCCTCTGAACATATGGAGTCGGAGGCGGACGATTACCGACTGGCCCGGCTTGGCATTTATCATCTGGCGAAAGATCTCAGCATGTTCCACGTCGGGGATCCCGTGGTGTCCACGGGATCAGAGGCGTCCCCATTGATCTTCATCGGAGAAGACCGGATACGCTTAGCGGAGGGGGGTGAACTCCCCAATGATCTGCTTCAATTTACTTCGGTGTCTCATGGAAGAACGATGCGGGACGCGCCTGAATCGGACCAGGTGACGGTGTCATACTACCTACAGGAAAAGCGCTTGATTCAGGAAGCCATCCTTTCGAACGGAAGGGTGGTCACACAAGAGATTGGTGAGCCGCTCAATGGACTAAATTTTAGATACCTGGATCCTGACGGTCGTACCTGGATCGACGAATGGGATGCGCTGGAGAAAAAGAACCGTCCCCCTTTGGCCATTGAAGTGGAGTTTTATCTCAAGAAAGAAAAGGGCGAGGTCCGCCGCTTCAAGACCTGGGTTGATTTTCCGGTCGGCGCACGTCTATGAGCAAAACCCGTGAGCACGCTTCTGCGTCAAATCGTTCGACATTTGGATGGCTGAAAAGTAGAAAGAAGAAGGCCGCGGTTATCTTCGGCTATGTCTTTTTTGGTCTTTTGATGTTCCTTCTTTTCTTGTATCTGACATTCCCTTTTCACCTTTTGACCTCGAAGTTGATTCTTGTTCTGGAAAAAGAGAGCGGATGCGAGATCTCCGTCGAAGAGAGTCAGTTTTATTTTCCATCCCGGGTTTTATGGAATGGGATTCGAACCCGCTGTAAGAATCTCTCTTTTTTACCAGGGGGTGGAAGAGATCTGGATCTCAATATTACCTCGATTGATGCACGTGTGGCCCCGGTTCCATTACTCACGGGAAGGCGAGGGGAGATCGATTTTGTTATCGGTGTCGCGGATGGCGTATTGTCAGGGCACCTGAGTATTTCAGAAAAGGATGACCATGTTTCATATTTTTTAAGGTTGCAGGGGGGGAAGGTTGATCTGGCCCGCTTCGGGGCATCTGGCCAGCTTGATTTGGAAGGGAACTCGGGTTGGTTGAATCAAGACGTCTTGAATGGAGAAGGGGTGCTCTCTTTTACCTTGAGGGAGGGACGTTTCAAAGAGATTGGCGCGTGGGCCGTTCCAATCGGTGAGGTTTCCTTCTCAGACATTCATGGTAAAATATCCTGGGGAAAAGGGAGGGTCGTTATTGATCAATTTTCCGCGCGGGGGAGTGAAGTTGATCTTCAGGGTGAAAGCGGAAATCTGATTCTCCGAAAGCCGCTCGACGGGAGCCTGGTGACCCTGACGCTCAAAACAACGCCAAAAGGGGATCTCAAACGAATGGCCACGCTCTTCATACAAGGATATACGGGTCGGGAGTCCTTGATTCTCGGGATAAGAGGGCCTTTACGAAAGCCTAAGGTTTCACTGAATGGTCGACCGCTCAGTTTTTAATCATCTTTTCGGGCTCAATCCTAAGCAGCTTGCTGCGAGGATTCTTTATAAGATTGGTTTTTCAAAATAGAAGGAAGGTAACGATTCAGGATGTCTGAATTTTTCTTCAGGGCAAGGCACGAGGCGCACAGAACCGGAGCGTAGTTTTTTACGTGAGGATTCGAGCACCACAGCAACGCCGCCATGGAGAAAAAGACGGGCATACTGATTCGTTACATTGAAGGGGTATATGGGACAGACAGTACTCGGTCTTGACATTGGAACTTCCGTGGTCAAGGGGGTCCGGATCACACAAGGCTTCAGGGGGCTTCGCCTCCTTGATGCCTTTAAAGGGAATGTTGCGAAGGAAGGGGAAACAGATTCCCTAGAGGGCGGGCCTTTGACTAAAGGTCAGATTCAAACACTAAAGAGGATGGTTACAGAGGGATTCATCCGATCAGGGGAGATGATTTCCGTATCCTTGCCGGGCCATCTCGTCTCAACCCGAAAAATGACGCTTCCTTTTACTGATCCGAAGAAGCTGGACCAGGTCGTTCCTTATGAGATGGAAAGTCATCTCCCATATGACCTGGAAGAGATTGCAATAGATTATCAGGTCCTTGCCGCGGGGGAAGGGAGAAGTGAGGGAGAGCGTAAAGCGGAGAATGAGGACGAAGCCCGTCGTTCTCATCTCTTGGTGTCGACCGTCCCCAAGACGGTATTGCGGAAATATTTGCAGGACCTACAGTCTGTGGGGATCGATCCTGCCTGGATCAGTGTCGATGCAATTGCCCTGAAGACCTTCTCTCAATATTTTCTTGATGGTTTTCTTTCGGAAGAAACAGAGGATCAGGGCCATGGCGCCGGTTCAGGTGCGCATTTGATGATTGATGTCGGCGCGTCCAAGACGGTCCTTTCTTTCATTCAGGGGGGAAGTCTCGAAGGGGTTCGGACCATTCCGATGGGAGGGAATCTTGTCACAGAGGCGCTGCGATCGGCGTTTGAACTTTCGGAGGAAGCCGCAGAAAAATTGAAAAGAGAGATCGACCTGGCCAAAGTGGAACAGACCCCGGAAGTCCACAAGGCGGCTCAGTGCCTTGAGAAGGCAATCGAACCCTGGCTGACCGAGATTGAAAAGAGCCTGCGATATGTTTGGGAATCAGAACATCCCCTTGGTGGGACGGTGGGGGTGAAAAAAGGTGCTTTTTCGCTTTGTGGCGGGGGCGGGTCCCTCAATGGATTGAAGGCGGTTTTGTCAGATGTTCTCGAGATGAACTCCTTGTCCGATAGTTCCGGTCCGGTCAGCGAAGGATTTTCTATGACGGGTTTGGAGGTCCTGGACACAGCCTCGGTTGTTCACACTTATCAGATGGGGTTTGGTCTTGCCCTTCTTACGATGGAAGGGACGAAGATTAACTTTCGTCGTGGGGAGTTTGTCTACGGCAAGGAGACGATTGAAAGAAGAAACAGGGTTGTCTCGATCGGTCTCGTTGCCCTTTTGCTCTCAGCACTCGTCGTGGGAGATCTTTATCTTCGTTATGATCTAAAAGAGCAGCGTTACCGCGACTTGAAAGGTGAGCTTAGAGCAACCTTTCTTGAAACCTTCCCCCGGGTTAGGAATGTGATGAATGAGGTTGAACAGGCGCGTGTGGAGATCGAAGAACTCAACCGAGCAGGATCCTTTTTGGGCGTGAGAGAGGAAAGCCCTCTAGATGTGCTAAAAGAGATTACGTCCCGTGTTCCGAAAGAGGTCCGGATCGATGTTCAGGAACTGGTTATTGATGGGAGCAATGTTCGCATCCTGGCTCGAACGGATTCGTTCGATTCAGTTGATCGAATCCGTAGCGGATTTCTGGAGGCCCCGCGATTTCAGGAGGTCAACGTCAGCGATGCCAAGGTGATGGCGGACCAATCCCAAGTCCGTTTTCGAATCAAAATGAAGATCTCAGCTCAGGATGAGGGAAATGAGAAAAAACTTTCTTAGAGGGCTTGATCGATCTTTCAGGCGTCTTTCTTTAAGGGAGAGATGGGTCCTGGCCGGAGGCGGCCTGGTCGCTCTGCTCCTGATCGGCTATGCAAACCTGTTCGCCCCGGCGTGGGAACGGATGACCCTGCTTGAGCGTCTGATTCCTCGGAAAGAAAATGAAGTCCGGGAATTCGCACAGTTAAAGGATGCGTACCTCAGTATTTCGGAGGGGATTCGGAGCATCGAAGAACGCCTTCCGACGGAGAACAAGTTCTCCCCCCTCTCCTTTCTGGAAGAAAAAGCGGTAAGGAACCAGATCCGCGGCAACATTGCCTATATTCGTCCCTTGGCGCCTCAGGTCCACGCGTCCTACCGTGAGATCCCGGTTGAAGTGAAGGTTGAGAATGTGACCCTGGCTGGAGTGATCCCTTTTCTAAACGCCATTGAGACGGCCCCTTATGCTTTGCGTATCAAGCGACTGGCTCTGAAGACCCGGTTTTCCGATCCCACCCTGATGGATATTACTTTTCTTGTTTCTTCTTACGAGAAGGACGTGTCCCAGGCGATGGGAAAATGAAACTTCGTAAAATTCTTGGGGATCAGAGGGGCTTTGCGCTGATCATCAGCCTTTTGATCATGTTCCTCCTTGTTGTCATTGTTTTAGAGACTGACTTTTATACCCGCACGGACCTGCGTGCCGCTGGCAATTTTCGTGATGACCTCAAGGCCTTCTACCTGGCCCGGTCGGCTGTTTCTGCCGGGGAGGCGATCCTCAAAGATGACGTGAAGACAAGCAATCGTTATGACGGTTTGGATGAGCTCTGGGCTTTTCCGATCCCGGAATATGCTCTGGGTGATGGAACCTTGAGCGGTTTGATTGTTGATGAAGAAGGAAAAATTAACCTGAACAAGCTTGTCGAGGGGAAGGAAGGAAAGGTCAACCAAGCGAGGCGAAATCAAGTTCGTCTCCTTTTTGAGCTTCTTGAGATCGATCCTGATCTGGTTGATCCGGTGATTGACTGGATCGATCCCAATTCCGAGACGGTCTCTTCATCGGGAGCGGAGGAAGGCTATTATCTCGGTCTCGACCCAGCCTATCCTGCCAGGAACGGCCCGCTTGAAACTCTGCCAGAACTTCATATGCTGAAGGGAATGACGGATGAGATCTATCGCAAGATTGAGCCCTATGTAACCATCTACGGCATAGGACAGATTAATATCAATACAGCGGAATCTCTCGTTCTCCAGAGTCTTGATCAGGGGATCGATGATTCAGAGGCGGGTCGGCTGATGCGTAAACGTCCTTTTGAATCTCCTGGACGGTTTAAGGAGCACCTCCTTCCGGATACAAAAGTTCGAATGACAACGGCCTGCAGAATCAACTGTATCAAGACCCGAAGCAATGTCTTTTCTCTGACTGCTGAAGGGACGGTCCAGGATACAAAGAAGATCGCCCATGCGATTATTCAGCGGAAAGGGACAAAAACCAAGCTCCTTTATTTTAGAGTTGAATAAGGTTTTCCACCCACACATTATCAACAGCTTATCTTCAGGAATTCCACAATATAATGGTGCCTTCCTTATTTTTTCCTCTATATATTGTATTTTCTCCTTGACAAAAAATTAAGGTTCCTCTACCATCAGCTCCAATTCTAACAAGATCACTGCACCGAATATTCTTTTAAGATCTTTGAGGAAACCGAAGGGAGAAATAGACGCTTCAGTGCCGGATTGGGGTATTGTGGTCGGCACGGTTGTTGTTCTCTTGACGGCTATGAATTTAGAATATTACACTACAAGACAAAGGGGGGCGGATCAGTGGAAGTGTTAAAGGGAAGCGATAGGACGGAAGAGCGAAAATCAAGCCTTGGAAGCGGAGTTGCGCCGCCTGAAGGAGAAGAATACCGGAAAAAACTAGGGATGTCTCCGAATGCCCTGCGTGTCCTGGAAAAACGCTATCTCCTGAAGAATGAACAAGGAGAGGTCATCGAGAGCCCTGAGGCCCTTTTCCGCCGGGTCGCCAAAAATATCGCTGAGGGAGACCGTAGCTACGATCCACAGGCCAACGTCGTCGTCGTTGAAGAGGCCTTTTACGACATGATTTCCCGGTTCAAGTTTCTTCCGAATTCTCCCACCTTGATGAATGCTGGCCGAGACCTCCAGCAATTATCGGCTTGTTTTGTTCTGCCGATTGCTGATTCGATGGAGTCGATCTTTGAAACGGTCAAGCAGGCGGCCATCATCCACAAAACCGGCGGAGGGACTGGGTTCTCGTTCTCCCGTCTTCGACCGAAGGATGATGTTGTCCAGACGACCGGCGGGGTTGCTTCCGGACCCGTTTCTTTTATGAAGGTCTTCAACCACGCCACTGAGGCTGTCAAACAGGGTGGAACACGGCGCGGGGCGAATATGGGAATCTTGCGCGTCGACCATCCTGATATTCTCGATTTCATCTCGTGCAAGGCAGATACAAAAGAGATTACCAATTTTAATATTTCCATCGCGCTCACGGACCGTTTTATCACAGCCTATGAAAAGGGAGAGGACTATGCCTTGATCTCTCCTCGTGATGGCCAGGTTGTAAAGGAGATTTCGGCAAAAGGGGTTATGGACAAGATTGCTGAGCAGGCATGGAAGACGGGTGAACCGGGTCTCTTTTTTATCGATGTAACCAATCGTGCCAACCCGACTCCCAAAGTTTCCGAGATGGAGGCCACCAATCCATGTGGAGAACAGCCGCTCCTTCCTTATGAAAGCTGTAATCTGGGAAGCATCAACCTTGAGGCCCACCTCCTAGAGGCCAATGGAAAATACACGATCAACTGGAGAGGACTGGAGAAGACCATTCGGACATCCATTCATTTCCTGGACAACGTGATTGACATGAACCGCTATCCGATTCGTGAGATCGAAATCATCACGAAAGCGAATCGAAAGATCGGCCTGGGGATCATGGGGTTCTCGCGGATGCTCTACAAGTTGGAAGTCCCTTATCACACTGAAAAGGGTATCCAGATGGCGCGGGAAGTCATGGGCTTTATCCAGCGTATCGGATATGAGGCATCGGCCCGGCTTGCTGAGGAACGGGGGGTCTATGCTAATTGGGAGGGATCGCTCCACCAGCACCGGGGCGAGCGTGTTCGCAACTCATATATCACCACGGTCGCGCCGACCGGCACGATTTCGATGATTGCAGATACCTCTGGGGGATGTGAGCCGGAATTCTCGCTGATCTGGTATAAAAACGTCATGGACGGAGAGCATCTCCCTTATGTTCAGGACTATTTTGTCGAGGTGGCCAAGCGGGAAGGGTTTTACAGTGAGGATCTGCTCGACAAGATTTTAGGCAATCGCGGCTCCGTCCAGGGAATTGATCAGGTACCGGAACATTGGCAGAAGGTCTTCATCACCTCTCACGGGATTGCCCCGGAATGGCACGTCCGGATGCAGGCGGCCTTCCAGGAATTTACCGACTCCGCCGTCAGCAAGACGATCAATCTTCCCGCCACGGCGACCACTGAAGAGATCAAGGACGCATATCTTCTGGCCTACCGGCTTGGCTGCAAAGGGATCACCGTCTATCGGGACGGTGCCCGGCCCGACCAGGTCATGAATGTCGGCAAGTCGAAGAAGATCGAAGAGAAGTCGGCTGTTTCTGCGCCACCTGTAGCAAAACCCCAGATACAACCTGATGAAAAGAGCGATGATAATGAATCTCCGCTCTCCATGATTGCCCCACGTCCTCGTCCCGAGGTGATGACGGGAACGACTACGCGGAAGCGGACTTCGTGCGGCGACCTTTACCTGACGGTAAACCGGGATGAAACAGGGCTTCCCTTTGAGGCCTTTGCGACGATGGGGAAGGCCGGAGGCTGCGAAGGCTCTTTTAATGAAGCCATAGGACGCCTCATCTCCCTCTGTATGCGTGCGGGAGTGACACCGCGGGATATCGTCAAGCAGTTGATCGGGATCCGCTGCAATAAACCGTTTGGGATCGGAAAAGAAAAGGTCCTCTCCTGCTCGGACGCCATCTCCAAGATATTTAACCAGGACCTCGGAAATAAGGTGACGGAGGCGCGTTACCCCGATGGTGAACTGAACGGCACGACTAACGGGGCAAGCAATGGCGCAACAAATGGAGCAACAAATGGGACAACCAATGGTGCAACGCAGACGGCCCCTGTCCTCGAAGACCCCACCTCACACATTCAAAAGGTCATCTTCCCCTGCCCCGAATGCGGCCTGGAACTCGAATTCGGCGAAGGCTGCGAGAAATGCCACTTTTGCGGCTATTCCCGGTGTTATTAATCTCCCATTCGGAGAGGGTCGAAACCCGTGGTCTTCGGGGGAAGAGAAGATTCAAGGTGTCGCATTAGAACAAGTCATTCCAGACTGTGAGCTGGAATCCAGACGATTCATTAAGACTGGAACCATCGCAAAGTTCCCTGGATGCCGGATCAAGTCCGGCACGTCCTCAGTCGATTTTAAATCGACCCTACTTGTACCTCTCGACTTATCGTCGAGAGTCGTTTAGTTGCCTCATAAGTTCGGAAGTTATTTCACGATTCAAGTCAAGTCCCTTTCCTTTTTTTGACGCGATAGACGCGTGTATAAAAACTTTCTAAAAATAAACGGGGACCACCCCTGGCGGAGGGTCTGTCCGGATGGATATGTCGACTATCCTGTGCGTTACCGGCCGGGAGGCAAGGTCCTTTTTTTTAATTTCCCTCTTGCCCGTGAGATGGGTCTTATTGCCAGGAACCATCCTGCGGTCATGAACCCGGAGCTGGAAGAGGCGGTTTTACAGACTTTTTCCCTGCAGATTATTAATGAATATGACCAAGTTCATAAAACCCGGTTTGCGAAGGATACGCTAAGAGATCGGCCCTATATGGCCACCCGCTATTTGCAGGCCCAGCATAAGAACAAACAGGGGAAGACCTCAGGGGATGGCCGGAGTATTTGGAATGGCTGCATCAAGACAGGGGAAATGACCTTTGATGTTTCCAGTTGCGGTACGGGGGCGACCCTCTTGAGCCCAGGTGCGGATGAGGCGGGCCGTCCGCTCAAGACCGGGGAGTCGCGGTACGGATATGCCTCCGGACTGGCCGATCTTGACGAAATGCTCGGCGCGGCCGTGGTCTCTGAGATATTCTACCGGACCGGAATTCCCACGGAAAGATGCCTGACCGTCATTGATTTCAAGAACAATACCGGCATCGGCGTCCGGACGTCTCCAAACCTGATCCGGCCCGCCCATATCTTTCGTTACTTAAAATCGGGATGCCAAATTGAACTGAAGGCCTCACTGGACTATTTTCTTGAGCGTCAGGAAAAGAATGGTGTTGTCACTCTCCCTCGCCAAGGGAAAGCCCGGTATCGGGCGGCACTTGCTTATATTTCACAAACCTATGCGAAATTAACCGCCGTACTTGAAGAAGAGTACATCTTTAACTGGCTGGCATGGGACGGTGATAATATGCTGGCCGATGGGGCGCTCCTCGATTACGGCTCCATCCGACAGTTTGCAGCCAAACATAATAAATATCGTTACGACGATGTTGACCGTTTTTCCACCTCTCTGACCGAGCAGCGGTTTTGGGCCAGGAGGATGGTGCAAACCTTTGCACAAGCCATTGATTGGATCGTTTCAGAGACGAACAGGCCGCTTGAGGCGTTCAAAGATGATCCGAACTTATCTCTCTTCGACCGGTCCTTTACGCGGGAGCGGCTCAAGAGAATGCTCTGGAGAATCGGGTTTGCGCCCCAGCAGGCGGAGTCCCTCCTTGCAGATCATTTGGAGAAGGTCCAGGAATTTCGCAGGGCACTGAACTACTTTGAGGATGCTAAAACAGGTGACGGGATAAAAAAGGTGCCTGACGGGATTGACCATCCCCCGGTTTTTTTGGTGCGGCATATCCTCAGAGAACTGCCGCATTTTTTGATAAAAAACATGAAGAACGGCGCCTGGCCGGTCATGCCTGCTGACACCTTTTGTGAGATCATGGCGGCTTCTTATGTCAATACGGGTGATCTGCAACTGACGGACCACCGAAGGCAGAGGGCGCTCCAGTTTCAAGCGTCATACCGTCAACTGATCGAGGCCGCCGGTAACAAGGAAAGAGAAACCCTTCGCGGTATCTCCAGTCGTTCTCATGTGGTCAACTATGCCTATCGCAAAACAGGGGATGGTCTTATCTGGGTGATTAAAGAAACCATCCAACTCAAAGACCAGATGAAAAGGGAGGAGATCCAGGAGGGGTTGGAGCGGTTTATTGAATCTCAGGTTCTTGTCCCTGGTAAGTGGAAACCGATTCAACCGGATGAGGTTGCAGGCCAGTCGATGAAGGCCAAGTACCTGCGGAAGATACAAGAGCTTCTGGAAATGTTTCAGGAGTTGATATGAGGACAACTCTTTTCAAGCTCAAAAACAGATAAAAAAACACCGAAAGTGTTTGACGATTTATTAAGATCTGGTATTCTTCTGAAAGAGGGTTGGTGAGGATCGGAAGGACGCGTGGCCGAGGAACACTTGACGCTGGGTGCCAATAGCGGGGGTTGTTGTTCATGGTAATAATGAGATGTGTGACGGGGAGCCAAAGGAGAAGATGATGGAATTATCGTTTAAAGAAAATGTCAACGCGATGGTCGACGGCGCAATTCGTGTTCTTGGTCTGGATGAGGGGATCGCGAAAGCATTAAAAGCGTGCAACTCCGTACTCAAAGTTCAATTTCCGGTGAAAGTGCGTGGTCGGGTCGAGTTGTTTACTGGATGGCGGGCGGTTCATAGCACCCATCGGCTTCCGGCAAAAGGAGGAATTCGCTTTGCGACTTTTGTGAATCAAGATGAAGTTGAGGCCTTGGCTTCTTTGATGACCTATAAGTGTGCCATTGTGGATGTTCCTTTTGGTGGTTCAAAAGGGGGGTTATTGATTGACCCAACAAAGTACAACCGGGATGAGATGCAGGCGATCACGCGCCGTTTCACGTTGGAGTTGACTCGGAAAGGGTTTCTGAGTCCCGCAACCAATGTCCCTGCCCCAGATATGGGAACGGGTGAACGAGAAATGGCCTGGATGGCAGATACCTACAAACATCTGGTCCCTGAAGATATTAATTTCACTGCCTGTGTGACCGGGAAGCCTGTTGCGCATGGCGGAATCCGGGGGAGAACAGAGGCCACCGGTCGCGGTGTTCAATTCGGGATTAGAGAGTTCTTTCGTAATACCAAGGCGGTAAAGGCGGCTCATCTCACAAAGGGACTTGGCGGTAAAAAGATCGTGGTTCAGGGATTAGGAAATGTTGGATATTATGCTTCAAAATTTCTTTCTGAAGAAGATGGTGCAAAAATCATCGCCATCATCGAACGGGATGGTGTCCTGGTCGATAAAACAGCAGGAAAAAAACAGGGTATCCCGGTCGAAAAAGTGCATCAGTACATGGTCGAAAAAGGGACATTAAAAGGTTACTCCAGTGCCGGAGTTGAGTTTCTGGATAAAAAAGCAGGACAGAAGGCATTGGAAATAGAATGCGACATCCTGATTCCTGCTGCACTGGAGGCACAGATTACAAAGAAGAATGCCAAGCGGATCAAGGCCAAGTTGGTTGCAGAGGCTGCAAATGGGCCTGTCACGTTTGAAGCCGACCAGATTCTCAAGAAAAATGGAGTGACGATTCTTCCCGATGCTTTTCTGAATGCCGGAGGTGTGGTCGTCTCCTACTTCGAGTGGGTGCGAAATATTTCTCATATCCGTTTCGGGCGAATGCAACGCCGCTTCGAAGAAGCAAAAGGCCTTCAGTTTGCGAGTGCCCTAGAACGCCTGTCTGGGAAGCCGCTTCGTAAATCTGTGAAAGAGGACCTTGCCAGTGGCCCCCAAGAGGTAGACCTGGTTCGGTCGGGCCTGGATGACTCCATGCGCTTGGCGCTTCAAGAGATCTTCGAGACGAAAAAATCTGTGAAAGGGGTCGATGACTATCGTACGGCGGCCTATGTGGTCGCGTTGGATAAGATTGCACGAAGCTACCTTGATATCGGTGTCTATTAGGGGTCTCTGACCCAAGCGGCCCTTGTATCGTCGGTTTCTTGGGGACTATAATGAGTGAATGTGAGGATGAGCCGTTCAAGGAAGAGGGTTGTAGAAATGGAGAACTTAGTAAACCGAAAATGTGAGGCCTGCAGGGTTGGTGCACCCTTGGTGACCCAGGACGAGATCGAGACACTTATGCCCAAAATTCCTGAATGGGAAATGATTCAGGAGGAGGGGATGAATCGCTTAAGGAGGGTCTTTGATTGTCAGGGTTTTGAAGCGGCATTGTCATTGACAAACAAGGTTGGCGCAATCGCGGAAGAAGAAGGCCATCACCCTGCCATTTTAACAGAGTGGGGAAAGGTGACAGTGACATGGTGGACCCACAAGATAAAGGGACTGCATGTCAATGATTTCATCATGGCCGCCAAAACAGATCATCTTGCCTGAAGACGCGTCTCCCGCTCTTTTCGTCGAAAGGCAAAAATCGTTGTAACGATTCAGCATGACTAGATTTCAGGGCAAGGCGCGAGGATTCGAGCACCACAGCAACGCCGCCATGAAGGGATGGGTCTCGCGAAGCCAAAGATGGGTGTGCTGAATTGTTACAAATCGTTCCTATCGATGCGTGAGCTGCTGTAGGTACTTCGTACAGATTGAGAACAGGCGCGGGCACTGTTTTCAGAGGCGGGGTTCTTCAAAAACCTGCCGATACCAGAGGAGAGCAAGGAGGGTCTTGCTGTCCACTATTTTCCCGGAGAGCCCCATCTGGAAGACCTCCTCAAGTGGAAGCGTGACAAGCTCCAAAAACTCTTCGGCATCGGCATGTGCCTCCGTGCTTGGTGCCAGATCCCGGCCCAGGTAAATGGCAATTTTCCCGGTTGAAAAACCCACGGAGTGATAGTAGGTGAATAGAAAATCGAGTTTGTTGGGGACCATTCCGATTTCTTCAATCGTTTCCCGCCGGGCGGTTTCTAATCGATCTTCGTCCGGTTCCAGGAGGCCGGCCGGAATTTCCAACGTGACCTGACGAATTGCCGGCCGGTATTGTCTGACAAGGTTTACCCTCTGGTCCTGATCGATTGGAAGAACCCCGACGGCATCAGGCGGAGAGACGATCTCCCGCAGGGCCTCTGTCCCATCCGGAAGCCGCACAATATGCTCCTCAGTGCGGAGATAGTGTCCCTGATAAACGATTTTTTTTCGGATCAGCTCTTCTTCCAGGTCCATCCAAAATCCTTTTTTATTGAACCGACAAAGTGGCCGTATCATAAAGGATTACAGCCTCTTTTTCCACTAAAACGGCTGGCCCGCGATGAGATAGTAGTGTGGTTTATCTTCATCGGCAATTGGAGAGTCGATCGGGACGGCGATATCAAAACGAACAATCGTTGGATAAAGTCCAAAAACATCTACGAAAAATCGAAGACCGGCACCCATGTCGGTCTTGTACTGACTCGGCCGAAAGATATTACGCGAATCCGTGACCGTCCCGGCGTCGCCAAAAAAAGCGATCTGCAGAGTACGCTGGCTTGCCAAGCCAAAAAACTGAATGTCTGTCTCACGTAATAAGGGGAAGCGGTATTCAATGGAGAAAAGCGCCATGTTTTCTCCTTGGAAAGCCATTGTCGTATATCCCCGCATTCCCGAGCTTCCCCCCAGGAAAAATCGATTATTTTTGAAAAGTTTTCCAAATGATTCACCAAGAAAGATACGGGTACTGATTTCATGATGGTTGGAGAAAGAGAAAATTCGACGTAGATCGAGTTCAACAAAGATAGAATTGTCAAAAGATCGATCTGTAAACTTTTGATTGTAGTGAAGGCGTGCACTGAGCTTAGGGTAAGTTCCCGTCAGACGCTGGATATTTTTCTCAAGTAGGGGAATATCCGGATAATTCATCTCATATCCGAGATTGATGATGCCTGCGGATTCTTCTGGAAGCATCCCCTGAGCCGTTTTACGGTTTTCGTGTGTGATGCCTGTTGAAAGAATGTGTCTATTTTTTAGGGTCTGCGTGTAATCAAGCTGGGAAACGGTTTCGATGTCAGACCGTGAGAAGAAAAGTCGAATCCAGTTTTTCGTATCGTAAGTGCGCTGAAAGAGAAGACCGGCCCGATAGCTCAGAAAGCGAGATTGAAAATCATAGTTCACCGAGAAATCATTGAGCAGGACTTTCCATGAAGGAGGGGAGCGATTATTTAAACGGTTTGAGTCGCTTGAAAGTTTGTGAGGGTCGAGCGCGACCGTCTTGATACGGGAGGGTGTCGTTACAACGACTTCGTGCGACTCTCCGGCACCATTCCAAATCATAGGAATTTCCGTCCCATTTTTTTCACTAAGGACGATTTGTAGCGGTTCGATTCCTTTTCCGCGTTTTTTTATGAGAATTCGGGTCTGGAATTTGTCATGATCCTTTGTGCGTCGGATGTCCTCAATA
>JAJDBV010000032.1 GCA_029261165.1 Nitrospirota bacterium
TCAAAGGATTTTAAGATCTTTATCCATTGTTTTTCCGGCTCCCTGCCCCTGATCACTGCACTCAAACTTTTATCCCAGCATGGGTGCGATAACAAGGCTGACGATGGCCATGACATTAATGAGAATGTTCATGGATGGACCCGAGGTGTCTTTGAAGGGGTCTCCGACGGTATCGCCGACGACTACCGCCTTGTGTACATCCGTACCCTTCCCGCCTAAGTTGCCCTTTTCGACGTACTTCTTTGCATTGTCCCAGGCGCCACCGGCATTGGCCATGGTCAGGGCCAGGAGTACACAGGCGAGTAAAGCCCCGGCCAGCATCCCTCCAAGGGCCGACGGTCCAAGGCCAAAGCCGACCACAACCGGGGCGGCGACTGCCAGTACGCCGGGGGCGATCATACGCTTCAATGCGGCCTGAGTGGCAATATCGACACAGCGGTCTGTGTCGGGTTCGGCCGTTCCTTCCAGGAGGCCCGGGATCTCCCGGAACTGACGGCGAATCTCCTTAATCATGTCAAAGGCCGCGTCTCCCACCGCCCTCATGGTCATGCTGGAGACCAGGAAAGGGATAATCCCGCCAAGGAACATCCCCGCCAGGACGATCGGGTCGCTGATCTCAAGTTTGAAATCCGGTACATGGTGGGATACTTCCTCGATGAATGCGGAGATGATGGCCAAGGCCGCCAGCGCCGCCGCCCCGATGGCAAAACCTTTTCCGATGGCCGCAGTGGTATTGCCAAGTTCATCCAGAGAGTCTGTGATCTTGCGGGTATCCTCTCCGAGACCTGCCATTTCCGCAATGCCGCCGGCGTTGTCCGCCACCGGTCCATAGGCGTCTATCGCCATGGTGATCCCTACCGTCCCCAGCATGCCAACAGCAGCAATCCCGACGCCGTACAGGCTGGCGATACTGCTCGCCACGACAATGATCACGCAGATCATCAGGATGGGCACGACGACGGATTCCATCCCCAGGGCAAGACCGCTGATCATGACCGTTGCCGGTCCGGTCTCTCCACTTTTCGCGACCTTTTCGACCGGTCCCCCGGCGGTATAATGTTCGGTGACGAGGCCAATAACGATGCCGCCAACGGCCCCGACCAGAACGGCCGCCCACACCCAGATACTGATATTGTAATACTTGATCACGCCAAGCGCGGCAAACATGAAGAGAATGGAGGCGCCGATGGTCCCGGTACGCAAGGCCACTTCCGGAGACTTGGACGAGGCCTGCCGGACCAGGATGATGCCGACGATGGAACAGAGAAGGCCTATGGAGGCCAGAGCCAATGGAAGGAACATGAGGCTGCCCTTGTCTCCACCCGCCAGAGACTGCAAGACATCTTTGGGCAAGGTCGAGGCAATGGCGATCGTGGCAATCATGGACCCGCAATAAGACTCGAAGATATCCGAACCCATGCCGGCGACATCCCCAACGTTGTCCCCGACGTTATCGGCAATGACACCCGGATTACGCGGATCATCCTCAGGGATACCGGCCTCCAGTTTTCCGACAAGGTCGGCACCAACATCGGCACTCTTGGTGAAGATGCCGCCGCCCACACGCGAGAAAAGGGCGACCGTGGAGGCTCCCATACCAAAACCGTGGATGGCGTTAACGGTCGCGGGATCACCCGCAAAGGCCATATATAAGGCACCCAGCCCAAGCAGACCCATCGAGGCCACGCACAAGCCCATGATCGACCCTCCGAAAAAGGCCACCGTCAAGGCTTCTGGCGCGCCTTTGTCATGGGCCGCAGTGGTGGTGCGGACATTGGCTTGGGTGGCGGTATACATGCCGATCCAACCGGCTGTGCCGGAACACAGGCCTCCGACCAGGAAGGCCACCATGGTGCGCCAGCCCAGATCCGAGACGAAGATCAGCGGAGCCAATATCACGGTAAAGATCGCCAGCACCTTGTACTCGCGACGCATGAAGACAAGGGCGCCTTTATGTATGGCATCAGAGATATTGGCCAGTTTGCCTGTTCCTCCCGGGTACTTCTTCACAATTTTGAACACCCCGGCGGCGCAAATAAGCCCGAAAATCCCCAGGACAACTGGAATCAAACCTTGATCTGCCATATCTCTCCCTTGTCTTAAATAATTTTTCAGTAGAAGTATATGCCTTCATCTTGGGGATGAATGCATCGTCATGGTGGACGCAACCACCAAGTGTGGGTGGTCGCGCGGTGCCTTTTCGGCAAAAAACGCCTTATCCTAAGGGAGAGATCTTTATCTTGTCAAGAAGAAATCGTCGACTCCGGGGTCAACTGCGTTACCATACGTAGTCGATAAGCGATTAACCGGTGGGAAAGAATGAAATGGGGAAAAGGATGGTGGTTGTTCCCTTCTCAACTTTTGGGAAACGCCACTGAAGGATTTCCTTGATGAGGGCTTCTTCAAATGAGGGACTTCCCAAAGAGGAGGTCAGTATACTACATTTCAGGACGGTTCCTGCCGCAGAGACAACAAATTCAAGAATAACATTCCCTTCCAGATTCGGACTGTTTCTTAGCGTGTTGTTGTAGACTATTTTAAGCTGAGAGCGCTTGACTTCTACTGACGACGAGATGATGCCGTAGTTGCGGTCGGACCCTTGAATAACTTTAAGGCCGGATGATTGTCCGGACCGTGGACGACCCCTCTGGGTCAGTCTGCTTTGTTCTTCTTGTAAGGCCTTGCTGCGAAGGCGCGCGATTCTTTCTCCTTTATTTCGAGAGCGGGAGCGGTCCTCTTGTTCGTTGGAAGGTTGTATGTTGTTTTGGCCGCGGGTGGCACTTTTATTTCGGGATAGGGGGCGGCCGGGTTTTAGGTTTAAATTTCCCTCTCCCAGATTCTTTCCCAACAAGCCCAGTAAACCCACTCTTTTGACCTTTTCTTTTGTCGGTTTTTGAGGAGGGAAAATCTCTTGTTGGTTTCCGGTCATTCGCGCGGATGAAAGAGGGGGTGTTTCTTCGAGGTTCTCCCCTTCCCCTGTATTTTCCATTGTGTCTGTAGAAGGCTTACCGGGTGTGGAGCCCGATGTGTTGACAGGCTCCGCCGCTTCAGAAGGAGGCGTGGCCTCCGGATTTCCCGCCTCTTGTCCGATTTCTTCCGGTACACTCTCCGAATTTGATGAAGGAAAAGATTCATCAGAGCTTCCTTCACCCGGTTCAGAGTCCGAAGGTTCAGAGAGAGTATCCGTGGAGACAGGGATCGGCTCCGGGGTTGAGATCGGGACATCGGAAAGGGCCTGAGGGGTCTCAGAAACCGTTTCATCACGAACGGGAGCCATCTCCGGCGGCGTGGCCGGGAGATCAGAAAGTCCCTCAGAGGTCTCAGTCATCGGTCCCGAACCTTCGGTCAAACCCAGTGCGCTGTCCGCTGGAGTGTCGGGTGGGTGGACAGAAGTCAGTTTTTGCGGTACCGCCGGTTCGGGCTCAGGCGCAATCTCGGGAACGTTCTCCTGTTGTTCCCGGGAGAGAGGGGGTGTTGGTTCCAGGTCAACAAATGAGATCAACTCTTCTTTTTTGTCCTCAGCAGAGGAGTCCAACAGGGTGATCTGATGGACTCCCAGAAGCAGGGTGAGGTGGAAGACAAGAGACAGAAGTAGACAAGGAAAATAGGGGAAAGAAGGAGGCAAAGTGTTTGGGGAAGATGTCTGCATGGTCCGGCGTTATTCGTCTAGGGGTAAGTTGTTTTGTGTGTGCCCCAAATTCAGGTCCTGGGTGGTTTGATCGGAAGGGCTTGATTGTGACAAATGATCAAGTATTTCTTTTGGGATATCCAGGTCTTCTTCTCCAGCACCCTCCCAGGGAAGCGATGTTGATAATGCCGGGAATTCGACATAACGCACTTCATTCGTCTCTGGAACGGCTTCATCAATTAATGCAGACCCGAAGATTTGAGATTCATTAAGCAGGAAGGTTTGGTCCTGCTCAGCAGAAACCGCTGACTGAGGCATGGCATGTAGAATGATCAAAATTCCGATCAGGAAAGAGGTATATATTTTCATTTATGAGATCTTTCTTTTGGTCTGATGGCTCCTGTCCATCTTACGGTTGATTAAGATGAGCTGGCTTTGGCTCAACGCGGTCCATTCATTTTCTAAACCGCGTTCTTTACCCCATGCAATGGTTTGCAGGTAAGTCTCCCGTGCCTTTGCCAGATAGGGGAGGGCCTGTTCCCACAGGAGGTCTTCATAGACTTCCTGCTCTCCTACCGAAAGGTTTCCTGGCCGTTCTGACTCTAGAAGCGATCGGCTGAATTCTTCAAAAATTTCACCCATACGGTGGTTGGCGTTAAGGAGAAGACTGAAAGAGGGTCCTTCTGCGGCTTGGCCATATTCATGAAGAAGCGCGTCGAATAAAGTTTTCTTCTTTCGAAGGTTGATGTCGATCGGGGCAATCAGTTGAATCGAATCAAAATCCCGTTTCTTCAATTCGGCCAAGAGAAAGTAAGCCTTTGCCAGAGGAATAGAAGGTTCTTCCCGCGTTTGATCGTGCCCTTTTCGTTGTCGGGTCAGATGATTCAGAATTTTTCTGGCCGCCCCTTTCTGGCCAAGTTGAAGTTTCGCTTCCGCGGCCTTTAGCCTTAAGGCCATCCCTACTTTTTCATGTATGGAAGGCCGCTCTGCCTCCTGTATGGCAAGCTGATATACCTTTTCCCACACCTCCATCTCTTCATAGGCAGTAATCGCTTTTCCAAGTGCCAGGCGTGATTCCTCTTTTGTTGTCCGGAGGCGGCTCGCCTTTTCAAAAACCACCGCCGCTTGTTCCAACCGGTCCGAATCCTGATAGATGGTCCCCAAGCGTATCAGCACCGGTTGGTATAAGGACGATTTGGGGTAACGCTCATAAAAAGTCTTTAGCGCAACCTCTGCGCGAAACAATTCAGATGTTCCTTCCCATAGGGTGGCGGCCTCAAAGAGGGCGAGAGGACCCAGCCTCGATTCCGGTCCATTTTCATAGGCCCCCCAATAGGCATGGGCGGCTTGATTGATGTCGCCCTGTTGTTTGAAGGCCTCTCCCTGTTGGTAATAAGCCAGGGAGAGGAGGGGGCGAAGTTGCTGGAGGGTGTCTTGGTTTGAAAATCTTGAAAACAGTGCATTGAGGAAGCGGATACCTTCGTCATAAGCACTTTCTTTCAAGTACCCCTGGGCAATAAGACGATACGCGTCGAGGTCGATGCCCCGGAGGACAGGGTGAACAGGTTCAGGACAAACTGTTTCCTTACATCCCGGTATTTTTTCTTTCAAGAAGGCTTTTTCAGCAAAGGTACGGCTCTTTCCATAATCTCCATGGTGAAAAGCGGCTTCTGCCTTTTTCATGAATAATTCGGGAACACGGTAATCGTCTGGGAAATGTTGAACGAAAAGGGTATATCTTTCCAGGAGAACGGGATCAAAGGAAGCAACGACCCTTTCCAGTAAGACGATCTCCCGAAAGCCTGCCTCGGAAGACAATCGGTGGGAAGGGTCCTGATAGGCACTCGTTCTGTAAGCTTTCATCGCTTCGTGATCCGAGTTCAGCTCAGAAAGGAGCTCGGCGTAGAGGAAACGCGTTGCGCCAATCTCTGCATCGTGCGGGAAAGCCTCAAGATATATCCGATGCCAGGTCACTGCCTTTCGTGTCATGGCAATCTCCCGCTGTGTTTTACCTTTCCCGTAGTAGTATGTCATGAGAAACTGGAGATGGGATTTCAACAAAGGTCTGATCCGATCTGAGGCCGAGGAAAGATTACTAAGATCCCATGCCTCGCCAGCGCGGTATCTATTTACAAAATCTGCCCGCGCCTTGATGATATGACCTAAAGAGGATTGGCTGTCCTGTATGGTTGAAATAACAACTTTTTGTTGTAGAAAAGGGGTTTCGACATAGAGTGGATATGCCGTGATCCATGACGAGACGAGACGTTTTAGGTCTTTGTGGTTTCTCTCTGATCGATAAAATCCCGCGAGGCCTGAATAGAGCGGAAAGATCTCTTCCGGGGATTTCTCTTTTACAAAGTTGAGCAGTTGTGCCGGTCCTTCCCCTGCCTGAAGCACCAAGGCAAGAAGGCGAAACGGCTCACGTTGCTCCTGAGGTGTCTCAATGACCTCGCATTGATCATTAACTTTTTTTCTGCCCTCATCCGGACCAAACTTTCTTTCAAGGAGGAGCGAAATGGTCTCCTTTGTCTCTCCGTGAAGGTAGTAGGCCCAAGCCAGCTTATAAAGGGCCAGGCGGTTTAAAGGGGATTCCGGCCGATTGAGCAAGCGCTTGTAGTATGAAATCGCCTCGGGAAAATTTTTCTCCTTAAAAGAGATATCTCCCAGTCGAAATGCACTCTCATCGGCATAGGGACCCAAAGGTTCAAGTTCCAGGAGATCCCTTAAAAATTGGGCGACGCCGCTTTGATCCCCGACTTGGGCTGCTTTGAGGGCCTGATGGTATAAATATTCGACGCTTTCATTGTTGGAACGTGTTTTTGCAAGAGAAATACACCGGCGCATGATCTTCATCTGGAGACGGCGTTGTTCTTCCTGTAATGCATGTTCCATCTTTTTAAATCGGGTCAGGCTTTGTCTCCGCTGTTGTAGATCAACATACCAGAGCAGGGCAGTCACCTCTTTCTTTCTACCGACCTTCTTTTGTAGGCTTAAGAGGGTTTCTCTCAACAGGGAGCCGGGTGGGAGCGCGGTCGAAGAAGGGATGATCCCTTTGCGGATCAAGGCGGTCTCATTTTCCAGTGATTCGACTCTATGGTTTAAGACAATACGCTCCTGCTGATCCAAGGCAATTGCGCCCTGGAGGTCGCCCTGGTCAATCAAAAATCGGCTTAGTATTCTAAATGCCCGATTATAGTAAGGGCTCTCTGGTTGGCTGAGCTTAAACCCTTCCAGGATACTATAAAGGTTCGATGTTGCGTTCATTTTAAAATAACCCCACCCGAGGGCCAGGAGGGCCAGGTCGGCATTATTATCGAATACTTCCCCAAGACTCATAAAGGCTTGATCGATTTCGTTTTTACCTAGATGGTAGTAGATTTTCAAGAGCGTGATCCGAGCGGACCAGGGAGAGTCAGCATTCCCGCTGCTCCATGCAACGGCCTCGTCTAGGACCCGTGCAAACTGTGTCCTGTCTTTGAGGCCCCAATAAGTGAGTGCAGTAAGATAGAGCCGTTGCGGGATAAAGTCCTCGTAGGGAACAAGCTGATTGAGGAGGTCCAGGGTCTCCCCGTAGCGATGCCGGCCGAGCGCTCCCTGGCTTGCCGCCATCAACCAGTCGGGTTGATCGATAAAAAGGTTTGGAGCGGTGAGGGTGAGGTCAAAAATAAGATCTGATCTTCCCTGTTTATGGTAGAGTTTCAGGCGCAGCAGGTCTGCGTCTTCATGAGTGGACTTTTCCAAAAGATACTCAGCCGAAGACCAAAGACCGGCATCAAGATAAGACGCGACTTTCATTCCGAATGACGGTGTATTCAGGAGAGGGGCTTTTGGGTCATACTGTTCATAAAGTTGGAGAACACCTTTCTCGAGAGAAATCCAGGGATCGACCTGAGGGAGTTCTTCGGCGAGGCCCCGATGGGGCAAGGTGTTAATGAGAAAAACTAAAGACCAAAAAAAAATGACCTTGCGGAACACTTATATTTCCTCGACGCAAATTGATCGAATCAAATGGGCCTTCTGAAATGAAGTGGAGTCAACGGTAATCGCTACCCTTCCCTTTGTCAATAAAATCAAGGACCGCAGGAGTATTTTTCTATAAATATAGAAATAGACCTAGACTCATCTGCGAGAATTCTCTGGGAAGAGAGAGGTTATTGTGGAACACGGGGCTATTAAAATAAATGAGACAAATCCCTGAGTATCGTGGAAGGTCCCGATTTATCTCCCAGGGCTTGGAAGTATACAGGAGATATCGTATTCCAGAAGTTTCGTTATTTTCGGCTGAGGTCCGCAAAGAGGACAGTTCGGATCTTTTGGGACGCGTACATTTCTGAAGGACATTTCAAGGGCATCATAAATAAGAAGCCTTCCAGCGAGGGATGTCCCGATTTCAAGGATCTCTTTGAGGGCCTCAGAGGCCTGCATGACCCCGATGGTTCCGGCGAGCACACCGAGGACGCCGGCTTCCTGGCAGCTTGGGACGAGTCCTGCTGGCGGCGGTTCCGGATAGAGGCAGCGATAGCAGGGTTTGGGAAGGCCGTTTGCGTCATGCGGTTTGAGTGTGGTCAGTTGTCCTTCGAAGCGAAAAATACTTCCCGAAATGAGGGTTTTTTTCTGAAAGTAGGCCGCGTCATTCACTAAAAAGCGCGTGGCAAAATTATCGGAGCCGTCAAGAATGATGTCATAGTCTTTAATCAGGTCGAGGATATTCTCAGGCGACAGCTTTTCAGAATGGGGGACGACCTTAATATCAGGGTTCATTTTCGTGAGCGTTGCTTGGGCAGAGGCCACTTTCTGATGTTTCAATGTTGCCGTGCTGTGGAGAATCTGCCGTTGGAGATTAGAGAGATCGACCTCATCATCGTCGATGATCCCGATAGTCCCCACGCCGGCCGCGGCAAGATAAAGGGCCGCGGGAGAGCCGAGTCCTCCGGCACCAACCAAAAAGACTCTGGCCTCCGAAATTTTCCGCTGCCCCTTTCCTCCTACTTCCGGAAGGAGGATCTGTCGGCTGTAACGCTCAAGCTGTTCTTCTGTAAATTCCATTCTTTCTCTCTGTTGTTTTTCGTAACGGTTCTGGGTGCCTAGATAAGGCTTCAGGGCAAGGCACGAGGAGCGCAGACCTGCAACGTATGTTCATACGTGAGGACTCGAGCACCACAGCAACGCCGCCATGGAGCCTTAGATGGGTATCCAGGATTGTTACGGCTACTCGATGATGTTTTTTTCTATGGGATCCACCCTGACCCCTTTACCCTTCAGCGTTTCCACCGCACGTTCAATTTCAGATGTTTCGCCGGTCAATTCGAGATCAACCCAACCGGTTTTTTCGGTCACATCAGCCCGACGGATATTCGTAACAAGGTTAAATTCTTTCCCAAGATCGTAAATAATCGGATTTCGAATCTTGTCTTCCGGAAAGGTAATGTGTACTTTAAAGCTGGCCAATCGCTCCTCCTTTCCCCATGCGCCTCTCCCTTTTTAAGAAGAGGGGTAGGATATGTTCTATATGATCACGGGATAACAGCCGCCTGCTATGGCAGGGACGATCGAGACCTCATCGCCTGTTTTTAATGGTGTCAGTATCCCTTGCTGAAAGCGGATGTCTTCCTCATTGATATAGATATTGACAAAACGGCGAAGCGTTCCTTCTTCGTCAAAGAGTCGTTCTTTTAATCCAGGATAAGACTGTTCCAGGGCATCGATGAGTGTGGCGACGTCTGTACCTTCGCCGTTGACTTCTCCCTGACCTTCGGTCAGTTTGCGTAATGGTGTTGGGATACGAACTTTGATCATATTTTTCTCTCGTTTATAGGACTAAACTTTTTTAAGTGTGTCCTGAAAACTCTTCAGGTTCGGTTGGATATGCCAGGGCTTTCCGACCTTTTGAGAAACGGCCTCCTGCGTCTTCAGGCCGTTTCCGGTAATGTAGGCAACGGTTGATTCCCCCTTCTTGAGGATGCCGCGCTCTGCCAGTTTCTTTAAGACGGCTACTGTGACGCCTCCGGCTGTTTCGGTAAAAATCCCCTGGGTTTCGGCCAGCAACTTCATCCCGTCAATAATCTCATCGTCCGTGACCTCGTCAATGATTCCACCGCTCTCCCGAACGATACGCAAGGCATAAAATCCATCGGCCGGGTTCCCGATCGCGAGTGATTTTGCAACAGTCTTTGGTTTGACCGGCCGGATGAAATCCCGCTTTTCCTTGAATGCCGATGCGACCGGGTTGCATCCTTCGGCCTGCGCTCCGTGAATCTGCGTCTTACACCCTGAGATCAGACCCAGTTGTTCAAATTCGCCAAAGCCCTTAGAAATTTTGGTCAACAAAGAACCGGACGCGATGGGAACGACCACATGGTCTGGTGTACTCCAATTAAAATATTCCATGGTTTCATAGGCCATGGTCTTGGAGCCTTCCGAATAATAGGGGCGGATATTAATATTAACGAAGGCCCAGGGGTATTCCCCGGCAATCTCACTACAGAGGCGATTTACATCGTCATAAGTCCCTTGGACGCCCACGACATTGGGTTTGTAGATCAAATTTCCCAGTATCTTGCCGGACTCGAGGTCAGAGGGAATAAAAACAAAGCAGCGGAAACCTGCCTCTGCGGCGTGAGCGGCGACGGAGTTGGCCAGGTTCCCGGTTGAGGCGCAGGCGACGGTGTCGAAGCCGAGTTCTTTCGCGCGGGTCAGGGCAACAGCAACGACGCGGTCCTTAAATGAAAGGGTCAGGCAGTTGACCGTATCGTTCTTAAGATAAAGGTAGTCGAGTCCCAGGGCCGCGCCGAGATTTTTTGCATGAATCATCGGGGTATACCCGGCGTTCAGTCCTGCTGTCGGTCCCCCCTCAATGGGCAGAAGGTCGATGTAACGCCAGAGGCTCTTTGGCCCCTGTGTGATCTTTTCACGGGAGATTTCCGATTTTATAAGATCGTAATTGTAGGCCACTTCCAGCGGGCCGAAGCAGAACTCACAGACATGGAGCGCTTCTGCAGGATATTCCTTTTTACATTCTTTGCAAAATAAGCCTTTTATCTTTTTCATCATTGTTTCGGGAGCGCGGCATCTGCTTTATTGAGATCGCAGACCGTCTGTTCCTCCATTTCTAATTGTGTGATCGTCGCTTGTGCGCCGCAAAGTGGGCAATCGGGGTTCTTTCTAATTGGGATCTCGCGAAATACGGTTCGGAGGGCATCATAACGAAGAATACGATTGGTCAGTGGCTTTCCGATCCCGAGAATGAGTTTGAGTACCTCTGTTCCCTGGAGGGTTCCGATCAGGCCGGCGAGCGCACCGAGAACCCCTGCTTCCTGGCAACTGGGGACAATACCCGTCGGAGGCGGTTCAGGAAAGATACAACGGTAGCAGGCACTTTCAGAAGGGAGAATTGTAAAAAGCTGACCCTCGAACCTCAGAATTCCCCCATGAATAAATGGTTTTTTTGAAAAGTATGCGGCATCATTGATGAGGAACTTTACCGGAAAGTTATCTGTGCCGTCTATGATGTAATCATAGTCTCCGAAGAGATCAAGTGCATTTTGAGCATTGAGATATTCAACGTAAGGAATGACCTTCACGTCCGGATTGAGAGCCGCGATCTTTTCCTGTGCCGAGGTGACTTTGGGCCTGTCGAGGTCGGCAGTGTGATGGATGACCTGGCGGTGGAGATTGGAGAGATCCACTATATCGGGATCAATGATTCCAATGGTGCCGACCCCGGCCGCTGCCAAATAGAGGGCGATGGGTGAACCCAGGCCACCTGCACCGACGATCAGAACCCTGGCCTCACCAATCTTCTTCTGACCTTTGCCGCCAACCTCTGAGAGGATAATGTGTCTGCTGTAGCGAACGAGTTGTTCTTCTGTAAAAGCCATACTTCCCAAACGGTCCAGATCACCCGTCTTTTCCTCCATGGCTGCGTTGCTGCGGTACTCGAATCCTCACGTATAACCCATACGCTGCGGTTCTGCGTTCCTCGCGTCTTGCCCTGGAGAAAAATCCAGTTAATCTGAATCCGTTTTATCCCTTTTCTATTTTATTTTTAGATATTAAAATACTTCTCGATGCTGATGTAACGTTCTCCGGTATCGGGGAGGACGGTTACGACTTTTTTCCCTTTTCCGAGTTCTTTCGCAATCCGGTGGGCAGCGAGGACATTGGCGCCAGACGAGATGCCGACGAGGAGTCCTTCCTGCCGGGCCAGTTGTTTTGCCGTCTGGTAAGATTCATCGTCGGTGACAGTGATGACCCGATCAATAATATCTCTATTCAGGATGTCCGGAATAAATCCCGCACCGATACCCTGTATTTTATGGGGACCAGGTTCCCCTCCGGACAAGACCGGCGAGGTGTCCGGTTCTACCGCAACGATCAATGTCTTTGGATTTCTCTCTTTGAGGATCTCCCCCACGCCGGTAATTGTTCCTCCGGTCCCAACCCCGACGACAAAGGCATCTACCGTACCATCCATTTCTTCTAGTATTTCCGGTCCTGTCGTTTTTCGGTGAGTTTCCGGATTGGCTGGGTTTGAGAATTGCCCGGGCATAAAATACTCTTTGTTTTGCTCCAGGATATTTTCCGCCTCTTTGATCGCACCCCGCATGCCCTCCCAGGCCGGCGTCAAAACCAGTTGTGCCCCATAGGAGGAGAGGAGGCTGGCCCGCTCCATGCTCATGGATTCGGGCATGACCAGGATTAATTTGTATCCGCGAACGGCGGCCACCATTGCAAGGCCGATTCCTGTGTTGCCGCTCGTCGGCTCAACCAGCGTGGCCCCTGCTTTCAAGCGGCCTTCTTCTTCGGCCGCCAGAATCATGCTCAGGCAGATCCGGTCTTTTACGCTTCCACCGGGATTAAAGTATTCGACCTTTGCGAAGATTTCGGCCTCATTGTCCTCTGAAAACGTCTTCAGCTGGACCATGGGTGTTTTACCGATCAGATCGGTGATGATGGAGGATGGTTTCATTTTATTCCATTCCCAGATTGAAAGTATGTCAGAAACAGGTCGATCCCCCTCCCATGAAATAGAGGAATTCGATTTCATCTCCTTCATGAACGGGGGTTTGTTCCAGGCTGGACCGGTCGAGCATTTTTGAATTCAACTCGACGGACACCATGCGCGGCTCGATATCTTTTGACTTGAGGAGACCCAGGAGGGTGCTTTCCTGAGTTTCTTCCGGTTTTCCATTGATCTTGACTTGCATTAAGTTGATATTCCTTTATTACTTTTGAGAACCATAATAACTACCAAATAAAGGCCTTGATTGTCAAGGTTTTGGTGTATCTATGAGAACATAGATGAGGCGCAAAATCCTGTCGGAATGCTCTGGTTTGGCCCCCGAAATGATTGTACTGAATGGCGATTCTTGACCCCAAAACATAAATAATTACTATTGTACATACATTTTGTTTATTGTAATATTAAGGAATGAATGAAATTCGATGGGATATTGCAAAAAATGAGCAGCTTCTTTTTACCAGAGGTGCATCGTTTGAAGAATTAATCAACAAAGGAAAATTGATTGCGGTCAAGAGACATCATAAAAGAAAAAATCAGAACATAATCTTATTTGAGTACAAGGATTATGTATGGGTCGTTCCCTATGTAAAAGAAAAAGATGGATCGCTGTTTCTAAAAACGCTTTACCCTTCAAGAAAATATACGAAGATGTACAAAGGAGAAAAATTATGAAAAAACAGATAAAACTTACGAAAGAAGAACAAGAGATAGAAGATTCCCTGATGAACGGAGAATTTGTAGATATTCGCCCAGAAGAGTTTCAAGAAATAGCTCAGTCAATCAAGGCAAGGCAAAAAGATTCCGTTTTAAATATTAGAATGAACAGTAATGATTTAAAGAAGATCAAACAGAAGGCAGCCCAGTTGGGCGTTAAGTATCAAAGTTTTATATCCGAACTCCTCCATAGGGTTGCTCATTCATAATGTGATGTGTGTGATTCATAAACATCCTTTCACTATAAGGTGCCTATGGAAAAAGAAATCAAACAAAGAATAAGGTGGGTTGAGCTCTATCTTGAAACCCAAAATGCGGATTTGGTCTGCCGACGTTGTGGTATTTCCAGACCTACTTTGCGTAAGTGGTTAAAACGATATGAACAGGGTGGATTGGATGGTTTACGAGACCAAAGCAGGCGTCCACACAACTCGCCCAATGCAAGAGTAGGCAAGCAGGAAGAATCCTGGATCCTTCACCTCAGAAGGCACCGGAAATTAGGAGCAAGGCGTATCCAAAATGAGTTGCTCCGCGAGCACAATTGTTTATTTGCTCTGGCAACCATTCACAAGGTATTGGTCAAAAATAAGGTTAAACCGCTTAAGCGCCATCGCAAAAAATCGGAATATATCCGTTATCAAAGACCCATTCCAGGTGATCGTGTTCAGATGGATACGTGTAATATCGGGCCAGGAATTTACCAATATACATCCGTTGATGACTGCACTAGATACAGGGTTTTAGCCGTGTTCTCAAGGCGTACAGCCGCAAATACATTATTGTTTTTAGATCAAGTAATTGAAGAAATGCCTTTCCCGATTCAGCGGATACAAACAGATCGCGGTCGTGAGTTTTTTGCGGTGAAAGTCCAAGAAAAATTAATGACGTATGGGATCAAGTTTCGCCCGAACAAGCCTGGCTCACCTCACTTTAATCATTTTTTCGGGTTCAATTCCCCGAAGCTTGCTTCGAGGATTCTTTATCTGAGGAAGCTGCTGGTGGCTTTCTGTGTCTTTATTTTAAATCGACTTTTTGAGGCCTACCGAAACAGAAAAAGAGAAAAACTACCCCTGGTCCCCGAGCAATACCTCGTATAGATTCGGCTTTTTCAGGGACGACTAAATACGCAGCGGCGATCGTCATAAGCGAATGGCATAAATGATTTATACAACAATTACAAGGAAATAAGCGTGTCTCGTTCGTCATGCTACTGGTGCCAGAGAACCGAGTATAGTCCTCCTTTTAGCTCTCTATGAGTATACACGATATTTTAATGAACTGTCTCCCGGAAGAGTCTCGTCGATTCTTGACCCCTTTTTCTACGGCCTCTCGGTGGAAGAGGCTTCACCCGAACCGTCCCTTGGAGAGGGAAAGAGTTCTGCTTCTCCGGGGAGGCGGTCGAGTTCTCTCTTGTCCAGTAAGAAAACCGAGGTGTGCTGGGAGCTGTGGGCGTATACTTTTTCTCCCTCAATCTTTCCGAAGTGAACCTCGCCCAGAGAGAGTCCGCCCTGTCCTTTGAGACGCAGAGAAACAAGGGGATGGCTCAGCCCGGTCCGGGAGGCTTTGAGATCGATTTCATCGAGGAATTCTATCGCCTGTAGGTTGTAAAGGTCGGTGAGGAGGCGGAAGATTGTCCCGGTTTCTTCTACCTTTTTTGAGGTGGCGGCCTCCACCCACCATTCCCCTTCTTTTTTCTTCAGGAGGAGCGATTTCCCTTGCCGGTTTATTTCTATCTCTTCGATCACATCCGGCGTGGTGAGGGCGAGAACCCTTTTATCCCGGAAGACGGAGAAGGCCTGGTCGATGTCCTGGAAGCTTCTCTCGGAAATTTGATAGATCGGGGCAAAGTCCTTTGTGACGACGTAGACCACCCCTGGATCATTTTCTGTCCGGTAAAAGGCGCTGTGCCGCTCTACCGTGCTGACGCCCAGTTTCAAGCTCAGGACAGGAGGTCCAAGGCTCTGCTTCACCGCCTCTTTTTGTTTGTCGATAAAACCATCTCCCCTTAAATTTATGAGACTTCCGAGCAGGTTGGAAATTTCACCGGGGTCGCCCTTGCCCGAAATCGCTTCGCGACCGGTCTCCTTGAGAGGCTCAATCTCCAGAGCCCAGTCTTCCCCCTGTCGCATAACCTGGAGCTGCCCGCGGGAAGATTGGATTTGAATTTTTTTGATGTCATAGGAAGCGGCGGGGTAGATCTCTTTCTGCCGCCAGGCGCTCAAATCTTTATCGAGAAAGGGTTTGATCCCTGCCGGGACGAGGTAGACGGTCGTCCCGAGTCCCTGCCGAACATAGACATCGCTTCCGGTCAGATTTTCTACGCCGACTTCAATGATTTCGGTATTGGTTTCGTTGTAGGTGACAATGACGGTATAGGCAGGAGGGTCGAGGCCGAAGTCTTTTAAGTTTTTCGGGTTTTCTTCTATGATGCGTTTAGAGCGCATGTTGACCAGGAGACTGGCGAGCCTTGATGCGGTCTCCTGATCGGCAACCGTCGGGACCGGCATGAACAATCTCCAGGGGGATACCGGGTGCTCGGGAAAGTACTCCACTTCAAAGATTCCCTTGCGGCTTTCAATCCGGATTCTTGTGATCTCAAGGTTTGAAAAGGAAAAAAGCCGTTCTGAGGCCCGTTTGCTTGCCCTTTGTTTTTCTTCCCTGGGAAGTTCAATGGTCAGAAGGTATATTCCGAGGAGGATGAGAACGGAGGAGAGGACCACGGTTGCCTTGAACCTCACAACCGACGTCTCCCCCGCCAGACGAAGAGGCCGATCATGAGGACCCCCGAAGGGATGATGAGGACGGACACATAGAGGATAACATTAATCTGATCCGGGCTTAAGACGAGGGTGCTCGTTACAATCTCCTGCGGGCGAATCGAAATCAGGTCGCCTTCTTCTGCCAGCCAGCTCACGATATTTTGGAAGATATCTCCGTTTCCCATGGACCGGACATGGCTGTTTGTTCCGAAACCGGCATCACCCATGATGACCAGACGGAATTCATTTTTCTCCGAATTGTCCTGGCTGAGGAGGGCCTCCAATGGGCTTGCTTTCTTATCCGAGATCACAGCCCCGATGGTGATGGGTCCTTTCCGGTCGCGGCCCGGTTCAATGGAGAGATCCCCTTCCAGTTGTTTTGTCGCCCAACTGTTTGGGCCGGTTTGAATGAAGGGTTCAAAAAAGAACTGCTCGCTTTTGGAGGAGTCGAATGAGATGGAGCGCGTCAGAGGATAGTAGGTGGCCAGATTGAAGAGATTGGTGATTTTATGCGGGGGATAACTGCCTGGATTGACGATCGGGATGGCGCCTC
>JAJDBV010000033.1 GCA_029261165.1 Nitrospirota bacterium
GATCAAAATCTTCGAATGACGTCTGATTGGTGTTGGTTTTCCGATACATGGCTCTCCAGGTGCAAGCTTTTGGGGGGTATAGGGAATATTCCCGTTCACTTTCACCATCCTACTACATATGATTTCTTTTTAATATCAATACGTTAAGTGGTATTCAGCAAGCCCTATTTACCCAAAGGCGAGCAAGACCGTTTTCGTAAGAACCTTCAAAAGGCCTATGAACAAAAGAGCTACGGAAAAGCAAAACAGAAACTTTACACGATTCGAAAAGAATTGCAGCTGATCAACGAATCAGCGGTCAGAAGTCTTGAAGAAGGCATGGAGGAAACCCTGACCTTACATCGCTTAGGACTTTTTGAGCAGTTAGGAATCAGCTTGAAGACGACCAACTGCATCGAATCATTGAACAGCCAACTGGAACAATATACGAGAAGGGTGACGTATTGGAAAAACAGTAACCAGCGGCAGCGGTGGGTTGCAACAGCTTTGCTGGAAATCGAACCCTCGCTTAGAAGGGTCAAAGGATATCGGTTTCTTCCATTACTAAAAAGCAATATGGAAAAATACGCCCAGGAGAAACATCAAACCAAAGCAGCATAGGTCATGGATCACTTTTCAACTAACTTTGGGATTGACTCTACAGATAGGATTGAAGCTCTTAATTGGGAAAATGTTAACTATACGATTGAATCTTTATATAAAAGCAGTAAAAAAAGAGATAACTCCGTTCAAGAATATATGATGAAGCGCCTTGTTAATCAAGGTGCTAGAGTCGTGTTCAATGATGATAATTCGGGGGAATCTGCTGATATTGTTGCGATATTTTTAGAAGAAGAATTAATCCGTTTTGAAATGGTACATTGCAAATATTCTAAGGCAAGCTCTGGAGCGAGGCTATCAGATCTATATGAGGTTTGTGGCCAAGCAATTGTATCTCTTCGATACAAATGGAAGCCGGAGGAACTGCTGAAGCATATGGAAAGAAGAAATGGTGTTGGAGTATTGAAGGGAAAAAGGTTTTATCATGGGAACGTCTCTGATGTTGACGATATTAGGAAAGCAGTAAAATACACGAATGTACAGTTTGAATTTGCTGTAGCTCAGCCTGGAGTAGAAAAGTCACATATATCTCAAGATATGAGCAATTTCCTAGGTTCCGTTTATTCGACGGTAGTTGAGATGACTGAGACAAAACTTAAATGTTACTTTAATAGCTAGTCTCTTATAGTCCGCTTTTGGCCAAAGCAGCCTCACAATAACTAACCATCCTTCCTGTTAAAAGGGTTCCCTTCTGGTGGTTTAGACCCTTCCCGCACCTCATGAGGACTCCAAGACATTGTTTGTTCGATGCCACGGATGCTACTATGATACTACTGGTAATAGCAATCCGAACTTTGCGACAGAACCAAAAATAGAGCGGTGTGAACTTATTTCTTATCTCACTATTGCCCTTAAGACTTTTACGGCAATTTTTAGTTGGTCTTCCGTTGCCTCTTTCAGCAAACTGTTTATAGTTTTTCTTAGCTCTTTTGGGTTTTCAGTTACATGAACAAATTCGAAAAAATCTTTCAATTCTACATCCAGAGTTGTCGCCAGCTTTGCAAGAGTATCAAAGGAGGGGAAGCTCCCTCCAACCTCTATTCTACTCAGATGCTTGGCATCTATCCCGACCCTTTCAGAGAGTTTTTCCTGAGATAACTCTTTTGACTTCCGAATTTCTTTTATCCTCGCTCCAAGTAGTCTTTTTTCTGTTTTCATAAATCCTCCAAAGATGCCCTATGGTTATCCTTGGAGGAAGTTTATGTAACTACATATAATATAGAATATTATTGACAATACCCATATTATATGTTTAGTGTTCTACACTAAAAACAGGTATTTCATTAATATTTCATCATTTAGAGACGGGAAGATGATCTAATCTGCAGTTTCTAATGAGACGGGAGGGAATATGTCTCTTACACTCAGCGTGAATCTCTCTGCCAACATGGGATTTAGAAAAAAACAATAACCTTTTTAGAAGGGAGAAATCATGAAAGTTAACTTATTTACACGTAGGATATTGGGTCCTCCAAAAGCCAAATATTATATTTCAGTCTTTATATGCTTAGCGCTTCTTTCCGGTTGTGTTTCCGCAGCGATGCAGATGTACCGCCCAATAGGGGTAGAAAGTCAATATCGGATTCACGGAAAATCAGTCGGGCGGTTTTTCAAGATTTTCATCAATGATAAAGAGGTGATTACCGGCTCGACACGGTTTTTTGGCGGACGGACAGAAACCGCTGGTTCATACGAGACTCACGCCGTCAACGCGTCCTGTGCGTACGACATGGGATTTTTTATAAACACGCTTGAGTGTATCGTATTCATCGATAATGAGAGAGCTGCGACGCTCACATTTTAAGGACATCATCATGAACGGTCAAACTCACGGGTTATTTGTAAATATGACCATCTTCTTTCTTTTGATCGAACCTCTCTTCAATGCCAAGACAGAGGAGGAAATACAATGTTTAAGCTAGGCCTTGCTGTTACATTTTTTTTCGTCCTAACGGGCTGTGGAGGCGGAGGAGGAGACGCAGGACCTTCGCCGACCCCTGTCTCAGTAACGCTTTCAGGGACCGTCACCTATACACACGTCAAGGCCGGGCTAACGGGTCTTGAATATAGCAACCCTACGGAAAAACCGATCAGGGGTGCCGCCGTAGAATTGAGGGATTCAAGCGGTGTTGTACTGAAATCGGGTAACACCACCGAAACGGGGACCTATTCCTTTACGGCTCCGGTCAATACGGCACTCCGTGTGCTTGTAAAGGCAGCGCTTGGATCTACCAATACACCACACGTGAAGGTCGTGGATAATACCGGCAGCAGTGCTTTATATGCCATGACATTTGATATCACGACGGGGGCAGTCGATCTCACTCAAAGTTTTAATGCCAACTCGGGTTGGGACGGGACAGCTTATACCGGGGTACGTGCCGCAGCCCCTTTTGCAATTCTAGACACAATTTACCAGGCTGAAAAGTTGATCCTAGGAGCAGACCCTGCCGTCGTATTTCCTAACCTTACCGTCAATTGGAGCAAGAACAACAAACCGGCAGCCGGGGATAACTCGGTTGGCGATATAGAAACATCTCACTATGTAGCGAATAATCTTTTTATCCTCGGTGCGGAGAATCTTGACACAGACGAATATGATTCCAGCGTGATCGCCCACGAGTGGAGTCATTATTTTGAGGACAAGCTAAGTCGAAGCGACAGCATTGGAGGACCCCATGGAGATCTAGACATTCTCGATCCACGGGTCGCCTTCGGAGAGGGATTTGGGAATGCATTTTCCGGGATGGTTTTTAACGACCCAATTTACATTGATACAGATAGCCCTTCGCAAGCGAATCCTGGCATTAGCATGAACCTCGAAGCTGATTCGGTGCTTGATGCTGACGTGGATGGCAATGGAACTGTTTTAGACGGTTTTTATTCGGAAAGCTCGGTCCAGGAAGTCGTTTACGATCTGTTTGATTCCGGTGTTTCCGACGATGACACATTAAGCCTTGGTTTTAAGCCAATCTATGATGTGATGGTTGGAGCACAAAAAAATACCCCTGCTTTTACCTCGATCTTCAGCTTTCTCCATGACCTCAAGGCGGCAAACAGCAGCTTGAGCGCTAATATTACAACACTGGCAGCGGCCGAAAATACCGGAAGCGGGGATGAGTTTGAAGACTTGGCATCTCCGATCTATACCTTTGTGCCCGTGGATGGGACCGTCGTTAACATTGATGTCGATGGATTTGGTTTACAGACATGGGAGACTTATGGTCCGATAACCGCAACTGATTCGGGCAATAAGTTGTTCAATGAGATGTTTTTCAAGTTTTCCATTCCTGCCAACGGAAACTATACGATTGAAGTGACCCCCACAGGGGGTGGCGACGTTTTCCTTGTGCTAAATGAAAAGGGGACTAAAACAACGGTGGACAGCTTTATCGCAGGGGTCAACGAGAGTTTGACAAAATCCCTCACTGTAGGTGACCATAGCATGTCCGTGGGTAGTTTTGGTGGACCTGCTTTGTTTACGGTTAGGATATTCTAGATATCGGTTTTGTGGAGGTTGCCATGATTAGAAAAACCAAAGACATCCTTTGGATATGTCTCGTAATGGTTTGTTCGATGCCGTTTATGGCTTTTGCAAAGCCCACAGCCCCCGTTGCGATAAAATATTCTGTCCCCAAGAATGTACAGATGGGCGACGCAGTTTCAACCATTATTCGGTTTGTCGCCCAAGCTGATTTGGAACGTCTCGAAGTGTCTGTTTCTCCCTACGAAGGTTTAATCCTGACTTCAAATGAAAAGAAGGTTCTATTCCTGGACATCAAAAGGGGAGAGACGCGAGAACTGGGCGTCAAAATTCAACTGACCGATCCTGAAGTGGGGTATCTCTCCGTTTTTGCGACTACGACGACGGCCATCAGTACAAGGACCAAGAGCATCGCCATCCGTTACGGAACAGCGGGACCTGTAACAAGCCAGAAGTTGAGATCCAAGAAACTGGTGGAAACTCCGGAAGGAGAGAATCTCATTCTTCTCCCAGGAGACCCAAGATGAAACAATAACGAGATACCTTCCTTAGAAAGCTCTCTCGTCATCACCCTAGGGTCATTTTCAAGAAGCCTTCTCCCTTGCCACCTAAAATAACACCTAGTCGTTATTCCTAAAACCCAGAACGATAAAAACCCTACACTCCAGTTTTATCTGAGGGTGCATGAAATGATCTTCCGAGTCTGTTAGAAAACAAAAGCACTTTTTCCCTCTTGACTCAGTTACCCCTAAAAGGTATAACATTGCACGGATAAAAACTAAAATATCCGTGCTTTCTGGCAGTGAAGGCGAAGAATCCTTAGTGATGGGTTTCTTCGCCTTTTTTTTTAGATAAGCGTCTGTGCGTTGATGATTTGTCGAAGCACTCAGGAGGAGACCATGGTAAAAATTGATGTCTTGAACCTTCTTGCCGAAAGGCCGGACATGGATGCAGCCACTGTTGCAGCATACTTTAATGGAAGCCGGGAGTCCGCCGGCATGATTCTCCTTAGACTAAACCGGCAGGGATTGATCAGCCGTTCTTTAGATCCGGATCAACGTGTTTTGTTCTACGCCCTCACCTCAAAAGGGTTTGACCGTCTTCGATACCTATTAGAGAGAGCGATGAAAAAAGAGGAGGATTAAATGCCAAGTAAACCACCCATTCAAAACCGAAGGAACAGTGCCCAGGGAGAATTCGCCAAAAAGAAAGAGGAGCATCGAAACTGGCTGTCACAGTGGAAAGATCGTGCAGTTTTGATGTTACCGACAGGCGCACCGGCGGACGCAAGGGCACGGCTTCGTAAAGCCATAGAAAAAGAATTAACCCCATATGGACCCAAAGACCCTGTTGGCGAAATAACCGATATTGTGACTGCCATCGTGGAGAAAGAAAAAACACGCCTTCAAGAAAAAAAAAGGGGGTCCGTCTACCGCTGGGTCGTTCCCGCCCTTGGAATAGCAGCGGTAGCCCTTAAAACATCCCCGGGCCAAAAGCTGATCAAAAAGGGGGTTGCGCTTATCGAAGATAAACTATCGAACTGGATTCAAAAAGACGCAAACGCGAAAGACCCCAAAGACGGATCGAAAGGAAGCTCCAGGCGATGAAACAAACGGCGGACCGAAAGGATGTGAGATGGAAAGCACACTTTCAGGTTTTTTTAAGATTGGGGTCCATATGTAAATACAGAAAGGCCTTGTTGCCACTCCTCCCACCATATCGGAAGCGAAACGAGGGTCGCAGCGTATGGATTCATATCAGAAGAATCATTGGGTACGGAAACATTGATTGTGCGCCCCTCAATTTTTGGATGTGGCAAATCGACATCGCTGCACTTATCCAAGTGAATGGTCCCTGCTGGTGGCGAGGAATCTCCTAGGAACCGGGTCGTGATGAGCACCTCGTGGGGACTTATCCACACATCAGGCTCCTCTCCAGTGAGGACCCCCTTCTTAGCAACACGATTCAGTATTGCACGCCGGATTTTGACGAGCTTCTTGATCCATGCAACATGAATCTTACCATCCATACCTACTGGTTGTAGTTGAAATTGTGAAGTCTTATCCTCACCCTGTAAAGGGTTAACTTTCTTCAATTGTTTCTCAATGGGGGTCCTAATCCAGCGCTCGAACCCTTCATCTTTCATCCGCCGATGGAGCTGCTTATCAAGCAGTACCTTTGCAGCGACAGTAGCATGGTTTTTTGCCTTTCGCCTTATTTTACCAAATTCTGTCCTCACCTCTTTTTCAAAAAGTGTATTCCGATTCAAAAGTCTTTCTATGAACTTGGATAATGATTCGAAAGTACACGCCTTACCATCCTCTTTGAGTGTTCTTCTGATTAGGTAAGCTGCCCAAAAAGCCCATTCCGCCGTCTTAGGACGGCCACGCTGCATGCCATAGCGAGTCTGGGAAAGGATACTTTCTTCAGGTACTGTCGCCGGAGGGGAGGGCGGCGGGTAAGTGGAATTCATCAATGTCGAGAAGGCCAGACGGGAGAGGGCCGCCATATCAAGTAACGCCCCCATCTGAGTCTCGTCAATCCCCCATGTCACCTGCAGGTCTTGTAAATCTTCTAAGCGTATATCCGAAAGATACATCTTCACCAATGGTGACATCTCATTCCCTCCGCCAGTGAAAACACCAAGCATCGACCTATTTATACAGGCTCGACGAAATGATAACAAATATGGCCATAATCTAACTCGTAAAACAGATTCTAATCAAGGAAACACGATGAACCTTTTAGCCATGGAGGCACCTATGAGCAAAGATGAAATGTTGGAGAGGATAGAAGCGCTGGAGACAGCGCTGGCAAAAATTATTGGTTTCGGCGGAGCAGTCTTAGGGAATGAAAATAACGACCCAAACGAGGAGGAAGAAGACGAGTTCTACCGGAGATAGTCAATGTCTTTGGGGAGGGGGGGGCTCAAAGTTCCGCCCCTCCCTGGAGTTTTTATTTAGGGCACCGGTGATGAAGCCGAAATGATTACCCTTGTCCCCATTTGGGTGCAAATAACTTAGGTTCCACAGTGTTCACCACAGCTAACTTATATTGTGTGCCAAAACCCCGGAAAGGGCTTTCTGGCACAGGGTTCAACGATATCACGAGGTAAAGGCCAGGGAAAGGAACAAAAGGGAAATCCAGGCAATGGAACAAACGGCGGATCGAATACAACTCAAGGAAATCATACAAGACCGCTCCGTCTGGCTCCGGTCTGAGTACGACACCGAGGCATTGAAGCGGTATCGGGAATCCATCGACCGTCTTCCACCGGTTAGAGTGGATCGATTCAGCCGCGTCCTTCTAGATGGGTTTCACCGAGTCAGAGTCCTAAAAGAAAAGGGGAATGAAGAGATCCCTGTGATCTTTGAGGAATGTTCAAGCAAAAAACAACTTGCACGGGCCTTGGAGTTGAACCTTCATGGGACACCCATCCCCATCGAGCAGCGCAACAAAGTCCTCATAAAACTGTCAAACCAGGGATTGACTCAGAAAGAGATCGCAAAGGCCTCCGGGCTCTCTCAAAAGCGAGTGTCCCAAATACTAGTTAATTCTAAACGGGACAGCCCCGATAAGAAGAAGCTCTTTGAGGCCATCCGTCTGGTAGAAGGAGGTAAATCGCTTCGGGAGGCAGAGAGGTCAACAGGCGTTCCGAAATCGACACTGGAGCGGGCCGTCCTGGAAGCAAAATCTCGGCAGGAAGTCATCATAAAGCACCTCCAATCCCGAGGCAGCCTGACCTCCCTTTTGCGATATCCCGACCGAGGACCCTGGGGGAAAGGAAGTTATTCAGGGAACGGCTCAGGCTATATCATTGTGGACCTGCTCGATTACCTCAAGCCGAAGTCCGTTTTTGACCCCATGGAGGGATCGGGAACCACGAGAGAGGTCTGTTTTGACCTCAAGGTCGATTATGAAGGGAGGGACTTAAACTCAGGGTTTGACCTACTCTCTTCCCCTCTCCCAGAACAAAAGTTTGATTTGATCTTCTGGCATCCTCCCTATTGGCCGGGGTTTAAATACAGCAGCCATCCAAATGACTTTTCCAATGTTAAGAAGATACAAGACTTCAAGGAACGCATACACGATGGTTTTGTCCGTCTGAGAGATCTTCTATCCCCTGATGGCCATCTCGTTATCATGATTGGGGATGGCAGAAAGAACGGGACCTTCTACCCCATCCATAGCGAAATCATACAATGGAAACTCCTCCCATTAGAGGCCGTCTTAGTCAAAACCGGAGACCACGAACGGCAAGGAGCTCACTTTCGCTACGGCCCAGCAAAGTTTATCCCGACACTTCATGAGTATGTCTTGATCTTTAAAGGGGGTAGCCAATGAAAGTAGCCCTCTACGCCCGGGTCAGTACCCAGGGACAAGACACAGAATTGCAACTATCGGCCCTTCGATCTCATGCCACGAATCGGGGATGGGAGATTACCGAAGAGTATGTTGACCGGGGGGTCTCCGGGGCCAAAGAGAGAAGGCCCGCCCTGGATCGTATGTTAAAGGAGGCTTGGATTGGAAGATTCAATGTGGTCTTGGTCTGGCGCTTCGACCGTTTTGCCCGGTCGGTGAAACATTTGATTTCCGCCCTGGAGAACTTCAAGAAATTGAATATCGACTTTATCTCGCTACAAGAACAGTTTGATACCTCAAGCCCCATCGGACAGGCGATGTTCATTATCATCGGCGCAATGGCACAACTGGAGAGGGATATCATCAGAGAAAGGGTGAAGGCCGGGCTTGATCGGGCAAGGGCGAAGGGGGTTCGTCTCGGAAGACCACCTTCTTCAGCTAGACCGGATCAAGCATTGGCCTTGAAAGAGAAAGGGCTTTCTCTTCAAGAGATTGCACATAAATTACATTGCAGCCGCTCCACGGCGCGAAGGAGAATCCAGGAGGCAAGAGATGGACTTCCCTAATGGTGATAAGAGACTTTTCTCACAAAAAGAGGCGGCAATCTACCTCGGCATCTCCTATTGGATGCTTCGAGACCTCATATTTAGAGGAGAGATTCCCTGCGTCCGAATGAAAAGAAGGGTATTGCTGGATTTGGTAGATTTAGATGCCTACATCGACAAAAGCAAAATCCATCATAATCCTTGACATTTGGAGCGAATTGAGCGATCGATCAGGGTAGCCCATGGGAAGAATATATAAGCGAGGGAAAAACTGGTGGATACAATATTACCGGGGGGGCCAACTCTACCGGGAGTCCAGCCGCTCTGCCCTGAAATCGGTTGCCTCTACCCTAATAAAGAAGAGGGAGGGCGATATCGCCGATGGAAGACTCCCCGCCCTTCAAGCCGAGAAGACAACGCTTGAAGACCTTGTTGAACTCTATATCCAGGATTACGAGATTAACAAGAAAAAAAGTATTGCCCGAGCCAGGCAATTGGCCAAGCATCTGACAAAAGAATTTAAAGGGCTGAAAGCCCTCCAAATCACAAGCACGAGAATCAACGATTACATCTTAAGTAGACAGTCCGAAAACGCGGCCAACGCGACCATCAACCTGGAACTTTCCGCCCTAAAGAGAATGTTTCATCTCGCCTCACGACAAACACCCCCCTTAGTCACTTCTCGGCCTCACATCGACCTTCTCAAGGAAGATAATGTCAGAAAGGGCTTCTTCACCCTGGAAGAATACAAACTCCTTAGAGCCGCCTTACCGGACCACATCAAGATTCCCTTTATTATTGGCTTCTGGACGGGAATGAGGGCAGGAGAAATCGTAAATCTTAAATGGGAGCAGATAAATCCTGATGAAGGATGGCTACGACTAGAGCCTGGAACGACAAAGAATGGGAAAGGAAGATCGATTCCCTTGGTCCAAGAGGTGAGAGAAGTCCTCCAGAAGTGGAAAGACGACACCGGACTCCGTTACCCCCAGAGTCCATGGGTTTGCCATTACAAAGGGGAACGACTGAGAAGGATACCCCATCGGACATGGGATAAAATCTGTGAACGAGTAGGCCTAAAGGGGAAACTCTTTCATGATCTTCGAAGAACGGCGGTTCGGAATATGGTGAGGGCTGGAATCTCGGAGCGGGTGGCAATGGAAATCACGGGGCATAAAACCCGGTCGGTTTTTGACCGCTATGACATTGTAGATGAAACAGATCTTTCTAATGCAGCGATTCTTCTTCAGGAGGGGTTGAGAAATTCAGCGAGGATTCAAGAAGAGATTCACATCAGTTTGCCGGAATGAGCACAATCCTGATCACAATTTCTGTTTTTCAATCTCTCGGAAACTCATAACTCGTTGATATTATTGGTGCCCCCGGGGTGATTCGAACACCCGACACACGATTTAGGAAACCGTTGCTCTATCCACCTGAGCTACGGGGGCTTTTGTAATTTTTGATTCGATATGCTGAAGTTCGCATGTTATCACATCAAATCTTGTCTGCCAAGAGAGAGAACTCTCTCAGTGAGTATCCCTTTTGGGCCTTATCGGCTTGACAAAATCAGCCCAATTCGTTAGGCATAGGGATGTCCTTTTATTCCTCCCGGGAAAAACTGCTTGATCTTCTTTTTCATCGTGCCTTTCGTTATTCTGAAGAGCCGACCTTTAAACTCACTTCCGGAAAAATGAGTTCGTTTTATATCGACTGCAAGAAAGTCTCTCTCGATCCGGAGGGGGCCTATCTCATTGGGGAGGAAATCTTTGAGCGGATCAGCGCGATGGAGGAGATCGGCGGGATTGGAGGCATGACCCTGGGGGCCGACCCGATCGCAACGGCGGTATCCGTGGTCAGTTTTCTCAAGAAAAAGCCGATTCCCGCTTTCATTGTTCGTAAGGAACCGAAAGGGCATGGGAGTGGACAGCAGGTTGAGGGCGCATTAAAAAAGGGAGCCAAACTGGTTGTTGTGGAAGATGTGGTCACCACGGGTGGGTCGACGATCAGAGCGGTGGGCGTCCTGAGAGAGGCCGGATACAAGGTGACAAAGGTAATCTCTTTGATCGACCGTAAGGAGGGTGGGGGAGAGCGGATTTCACAGGAAAAAGTTGAATTTGAGAGCCTCTACACGATTGATGATTTTATGCGTCTCGTTCGCTTGCAGCGATCATAGGATAGAGATCTCTGTCCCAAGGTTTGCAGAGGATAACGAATTTGGAACACCAACAGGACATTGATAAGGACGTGTCGTCATTTTTACCCGAACTGGTCGCGCTCGCGGAGCGGGCGGGTCAAGCCATCATGGCGGTCTATGTTCAGGCCGATTTTGGGATTACGTACAAGGAAGATGAATCTCCCCTCACAAGCGCCGATATGGCCGCCCATCATCTAATTCAGGCTGGATTGGAAGCGCTGACTCCCGATTTTCCCGTCCTTTCGGAAGAATCGACCGCACTCCCTTTTGATGTCCGCCAGGAATGGGAGAGCTGTTGGCTGGTAGATCCACTGGACGGGACGCGGGAGTTCATTAAGCGCAATGATGACTTTACAGTTAATATCGCCCTTATTCAGAAGGGGATACCGACCCTTGGTGTTGTCCACGCACCTGCACTGGGTCTGACCTATTATGCCGCCCATGAATCCGGTGCCTTTAAGCAAGTTCGGGGGGAAGCCCCGAAGCGTATTCAGACAGGTGATTACCGGAAACAAAAACTGAAGGTTGTGATCAGTCGGTCACACGGCAAAGATATCACGGCCCGTCTTCTCGAAAAGAAAATTGATTACGATTGCATGCGGAGGGGAAGTTCATTGAAGTTATGTCTTGTTGCTGAAGGGGCTGCCCACTTATATCCCCGATACGGACGGACGATGGAATGGGATACCGCTGCGGCAGATTCCGTGGTCACCGAGGCCGGGGGATCGGTCACTGACCTGAAGGGAAATCGATTACGGTACAACAAGCCCGACCTTGCAAATCCTGAATTTCTCGTCAGAGGGAATCCGCCCTTCCCTTTATGAGATCTCTTCTCGTTTGTTGAGAGGAATATATTCCCTTTCTTTCTCTCCGACATACCGGCAGCGAGGGCGGATCAGGCGGTTATGATCATGCTGTTCGATGATGTGGGCCGCCCAGCCGGCGATCCGGCTGCAGACAAAGAGGGCGGTGTCGAATGTCACGGGAATCCCGAGCAGATAATAGACTGATGCGGAATAGAAATCGAGGTTCGGATAGAGCCCTTTTTCCCGAAGCATGATCTCTTCTATTTTTTCCGAGAGCGCATACCACTTTTGATTTCTTTTCCGTTCCCCCAGCGATTTCGCGACTTCTTTCATGATCCTGGAGCGCGGGTCCTCTTTTTTTAAGACACGGTGTCCGAAGCCCATGATCCGCTCCTTCCGGTGAAGCCGCTCAATAATATCCTTTTCGGGGTCCCCCGCCTGATCGACCTCCAGGAGCAACCTCATCACCGCTTCATTCGCCCCGCCATGGAGCGGCCCTTTTAAAGAGCCGATAGCAGAGGTCACGGCAGAATGCAAATCAGACAGAGAAGAGGCGGTCACGCGGGCGGCAAAGGTCGAGGCGTTGAACTCATGTTCGGCATAAAGAATCAGTGAGATCTCCATCGCCCGGATGTCGGCGGGATCCGGAGAAATACCTGTCATCAGAGTGAGGATGAACTCGGGATGGCTGAGGGCGGCATCGGACGTCACGGCCTCTTGCCCTTTTACATGTTGTCTGAACACGCCGAGGAACATCGGTATTTGTGAGGTCAGGCGAATCGCTTTTCTCCTGTTGGCCTGATCGTCATTTGCGTCCCGATCCGAATCCTCCATGCCGGAGATGGAAACCGCCGTCCTTAAGACATCCATCGGATGTGCCGAAGGGGTGGTTGATTTCAAAAATACCCGAACGCGTTCGGAAAGGTTTCGGGAGCGGAGGAGGATTTTTCTGAATTTGTTGAGCTCTTTCTGGTCCGGCATCTGACCCATGAGGAGAAGATAGGCGACTTCCTCAAATGTGGACTGCTCGGCCAGCGCTTCAATCCGGTAACCCCGATAGGACAGTCCTCCGGATTTGTGATGGACATGGCAGATGGCCGAATCGCCCGCCCTGATTCCCTCCAGGCCGGAATGAACCTCTTCGCTGCTCATTTCTTCCTCTTTTCCCCTTTGGATGGAGGGGCATCATAACCGATCAGTTGATACAGGGCCTGACGGGTCTGCATTTTCCCGATCATCCCGACCGAGGTTCCCTCCTTTTTCAATTGTGCCAGTCCTTCTTCGATTCCTTTCGCCGCAATCCTGAGGAGGGTCATCGGGAAGAGGACCAAGCGGTATCCCATCTTTGAGAGCACCTCAAGGCCCAGGGGCGGACTCTTCCCAAACTCCGTCATATTGGCCATCAGGGAGGCGGGGACCGCATCAGCAAATCTGGAAAATTCATCGGCCGATCTGAGGGCCTCAGGAAAGATGATATCGGCACCGGCATCGAGATAGCGTTTCGCACGATTGACTGCGTCCTGGAAATGCGTTACGCCTCTGGCATCGGTCCGGGCGATAATTAGGAAATCGGGGTCCTGACGTGCCCTTACCGCGGTCTTGATCTTCTCCGCCATCTCCAAGGCGGAGATCACTTCTTTTCCAGAAAGGTGGCCGCACCGCTTTGGAAACACCTGGTCCTCGATTTGAATCGCAGCGACGCCGGCAGCTTCAAAGGCTTCTACGGCCCGATGGAGCTGAGGCCCTTCACCAAACCCGGTATCGGCGTCGGCAATGACCGGAATCCCAACCACCTTCGTGATATACCGAACTTGTGTGATCACTTCAGTCAAGGTTAAGGGGCCGGTGTCGGGGAGACCTGCGACGCCATTGGCCATGCCGGCACCGGAGATGTAGATTGCCTCGAATCCGGCCTGTTCGATCTGCAAGGCCGAAAGCGCATTATAAGCCCCCGGGAGAAGAAGGGTCTTTTTTTTGATCAGCCTGCGCAGCCGTTTTCCGGGGGAGGCGGTCTTCACCGTTGCTTCCCCTTTATCCTGAAGAGGGCGAGAATGTCACCGATTGACTTTTCCTTTTCCAGATTCCAAAGGCGATCAAGAATAGTTTGAATTCTTCTCTTCGATAACAAGGGTTCAGCAAGAAGATGGAACTTTGCTTCAACCTCGGTGTCGGTCATCTGGTTTTTCGGGTGACCTCTGGGATGGTCAACGCGTTTGGAATAGACCTTTCCGCCTGTTCTGACTTCTACCGTATTTGCGATAGCCCCCGGATAGGCGGTCGAGAGTTCAGGGTCGGGAACCACCTGAATTCGTTTCATGAGGGAATAAAGTTTTGGGTCGGAGATCCTTTTTGAGTCAAACTGCCGGAGTCCGACCTCTCCATCCAGCATAGCCACTGCGACGCAATAGGGCAGGGAATGATCGGCTGTTTCCCGGGTCTTGGGATGCCACTTTTCCGGATCACGCCCGATGATTTCATGAGAAATCTTAGATGTCCGGACCACGATCTCGTCGATACGGCTTGGTTTCACGTCCTTGAGTTGTTCACGAAGTCCGAGCGTCGCTTCAACAGCGCTCTGTGCATGATACTCGACCGGATAATATTTGATGTAGGTCTCTAAGATCTTGAAGGGGCCTTCCAGAGGGAGGGCCGGGAGATCGAATGATCCGGAAACAATCTGCATCATTCCTTTCTCTCCCTCAAAAATGGGAGCCGGGCCTGTCATTCCGAGCCGCGCCAGGGAAACGGCAAAGAGGCCGTTTTTGGCCGTATTGGCAAAGGCGGCCGCCTTCCACATTGAAAGTTCTCCAACGCGTGTCTGGCGGAGGGCATAGTTAGAAGTTCCGGAGAGGCCGAGGGCATGGCAGGTCTTTGTTTCTGAAAGCCGCCAGAGTTTTGCAGCGACCAATGCCGTCGAAAAAGCGCCAAAGACCACGTGGTCCCAGCCCCTTGGGCGGAGGGCAGCGGCATCGCAGAGGCGGCACTGGACTTCGTAGCCGAGGAGAATTGCCTCGATCAACCTCTTTCCCCCCTCTCCCGCAACCTCGGAAACGGCGAGCGCCGCGGCGATATTGTCACTGGGATGGGCCGGTTCTTTCGACAGATAGGTGTCGTTGTAATCCAGAAAACGGACAGCGGTCCCGTTGGCAAAGGCCGCCAGATCCGGCGTCGTCTTCCAGGCGGTTCCGAGCAGGGTTGACCCCAAGTGGCACCGGACAGATTGTGCGGTGTCGCGAGCAATTTGCGCCGGCGTCGCGGTCCATCCTCCGAGCGCGCAGCCAAAGGCATCGATCAGGCGTCGTTTGACCTCATGGACGGTTTTGGATGGTAGTCTACGATTTTTGAGTTCGCGGGAGTAACGGGCCAAACGCCTGGCAAGAGTCTGCTTCAAACCGATCTTCGACACCGCTCCCCCCATCGTGTCTATTGAGACTGGTTCTAGGATCTCTACTCACTCTACAAACCTTTCCGTTGGGTGTCAAATAGGCGGGAGGGTAAGCGTTAAAAGTTGGGCTATGAATGGGGATTCTCGGCTGACTGGATTTCTTGGCTAAAGGCGGCCACCTCGACTAATTTATGTTCAAGCGTCTCGGTGATCTCCTCGATCAAAGGCGCGCTCAAGTCCAGTATATTCCATGCCTCCGGATGGATGGGAGGGATAAAATAGTTTCCTGTGTTACCAAATCCGCTTGTCCTAATCAAAATATCGGCCACGTGGATGACAGCTGTCTCGGTTCGGTACGTCCCCGACTTCTCAACATCATGGTGACATGCGATCGGTTCACATAATGTTTCAGGCAGTCCCCAAGCCCGCGCTGCCCATCCTCCGATTTCAGCATGGTCAACCTCAAGCACCTCCCTTTCTGCTTCCTTCAGAGAGATCTCCTTATTTTTGACCCCTGAGAGGAGATTTTCATATTGATCTCCAAGTTTTGTCTTCAAGATCACTCTTCCGATATCGTGTAAAAGGGCCGCTGTTGCGGTCTCCTCTGCCTTGGCCACTTTTAGGTGTTTTGAGATGATATTGGCGGCGGTGGCAGTACCCAGTGCGTGTTCCCAGAGTCCCAAGGAATTTTTATCGATCATCTCAAAAATCATTGAGGTCAAGACAAGTCCCTTGATGGTTTTGGTGCCGAGCATGACCATTGCTGTCGAGATGGTTGCGACCTGGCCCGGAAAGCCGTAAAATGGGGAATTTGCGAGACGGAGGATCCTGGCGGACAGGGTCTGATCGGATGAGATCAACTTGGAGATCTCTTTAAAAGAGGTCTTGTTGTCGCCTACCAGAGAGAGTATTTTTACGATGGTCCCGGGAATGGTGGGGAGGCATCGGACGTCCTTGATGACTTTTAAAAATGTATTGTGTTTATTATCCATAAGTGCTTTCAATCGTTGCGCAGAGCTTGGGACTGGTCTTTTGAAGCTCCGCCCTTTATGCGAGGGAACGCACGAATACGTCTTAGAATCTTATCGGATGGAGAGGAAGAAAGCTTTAATATCCTCATGGTTTTGGTGGAAAAGACCTCACCCGGAGAGGGAAATTCCTTGCTAGGATCGGCCCTTTTTAAGGCGAAACTTTGCTTTTCAAGTCTCTGGTTTTTCAGAGGATCTCTCCCTTACCGGAGAGATCCCCATTCTCAATACCAACCGTGGTAATATGCTGGGATCGTGATGGCTTTTTACAGCGAGGCCTTTAACCCGACTCTCGGTAAATGAATGAGAGACTTGGTTCGACAATTTCCTGCAGAATAAATCAAAATAAACATTGTTGAGGTCGTTATGATTCATTTGTTGTTCGCAATATTCATAACTTTTCTTCCGTTTGAAGGGAATGCTCAAGCCGCTCCGGATCTTCTCAAAAGAGAATATCACGGGTTCACCCTCTGGCTTGATTGTGAGAAACACCATGGTGCCGTTGCCTTCTACTATGAAATTGGTAAGGACAAAGGCAATGTCAGCCACAGAAATGTAAAGTTTGACTATGACCGAAAGGTTCCACTAAACTGCCAGCCTCAGTCTTGGCGTTCCTACCGGACAACAACTGTTGATCCATTTTTTGGGACATGGGATCGAGGGCACTTGGTTCCAGCGAACCATATGGATAGCAGTAAATCCACCTTGATGGATACTTTTTCCTTGACCAATACACTTCCTCAAAACTCGACCTTCAATCAGGCGAAAGGGGCCTGGCATCAGACAGAGATCATCACCGAATGCTACAGAGACATTAGCCCTTTAAAAGTATGGGGCGGGGTTATCTGGGGACATGATCCGGAGGATGATTTTTTCACTGGGACACACGGGGTTAAGACGCCGGACCGTTGGTGGAAACTCATCTACCGCTTAGATAAAAACGAGTCCGTCGCCTGGGTGTTTCCGAATCGGCAGTCGGCCAAAGCTTCTAATATCGATCATTTCCTGGTATCCATCAAGGATCTCAAATCACGGCTTGACTTTATGCCGGACCTTGGCGAAATCGAGGGATTAGACCTTGATGAAGAGAGGCTGAAACCGAGCTGGCCTGTTACACAATCCGGGGAAAAACTCACCTGCGAAGGGCAAACCACATCGAGTGGTTAAAAGATGGTTTTGTCCATTCTGATCGGAATTATTTTTATGATATGGTTGTTCTCATGAATCTTTATTAAGGAGGATTAAATATGGGCCAAAAAGACAAAGGTAAAAAAGAAAAACAAACGAAGCCTAAACTCACTCTAAAGGAAAAGAGGAAAGCGAAGAAAGAAAAGAAGGCATAATCGCCTCGCTGGCCCAAAAGAAAGACAAAGCCCGATTCATGAGTAAGCACCAAGCCAATAACCCACTGCACGGCATTACCCTGGAGCAGATTGTGAATAGCCTGGTTGCGCATTACGGCTGGAGCGCGTTGGGTAAACGCATCAACATCCGGTGTTTCAACAGCAACCCATCCGTAAAGTCCAGCCTGAAATTTCTGCGAAAGACGCCTTGGGCAAGAAAAAAAGTCGAAAACTTGTATATTGCCATGCAGAAGTAGAGGATTAGAATCTACTGCGAGCGACTCATGCACTTAATGGACACAATTTTCCAGAACATTTCTCGCTCACCGTATAGACACATACGCCTCCGCTCAAAACAACCTGGAAAATCGGTCCCTTAAGCACCTTAGGCGCTCTCGCTACGATTCTATCTGTTGGGAAATCCAGGCAACCGGAATAGCTACAAACAGAAATCTCAAACAAAAGGAGCAGATATGAAAACACACAGCCGATGCGACCTGTTCCTTATAATATCTGTTCTGGTTGCAGTGCTGTTTGTGCAAGGATGTGTCACGAAAGAACGATATCTGATGCAGGTTTCAGAATCGCAGGTCCTTACAGACCAACTCAAAGAGGAACAACAAAAACGTGGTGATTTGGAAAAGGAAGCGGTCGGTCTTAAAAAGCAAATCGAAGACATCAAGACGGAACTGATGGATACCAAAGAAAATGCTGCAAACACAGAAAAGAGTTTGAGGAGGTCGCTTGCCGCCCGCAAACAGCAACGGGATGTTGCCATGCAGATGGGCGCAATGATCGAGCGATCTCTCAATCAGGAAATTCAGCGTTTAAGAGATGAGCTAGCAAAAATAAAGCGTAAGCGATAGAGGCTTCTCTTTTGGAGGATCAAAAAATGCCTGAATTTATCCCTGCAGAAATACTCAAAAAAGGTTTCGATATTTTTGGTCATTTCTACTCGGTGATTTTAAAGTCAGGAGATAAGATTGACTGCCGAAGCGTTCTCGAAATTGTGGCGAAGCAAAATAAACCCGCTGAAAGAGATGCCATATTAAAGCAATCTCCTGACGCGATATTTATCATGATGAATCCAGGGTCATCATTCCCCTTGGAAGAAGTCAATAACGCCTTTTCTGAAGAACAGATAAGTCAGCTTGCCGTATCTTTGGTGCCAACGAGGCCGGATACCACGCAGTATCAAGTCATGAGAGTGATGCATTATTGTGCATGGGATCATGTGCGCGTGTTGAACATCTCCGATATGAGAGATCCTAAGAGTGGAAAATTTATTGAGCGTTTTAGAAATATTGAGAAAATAACAGGATTTCAATCCCACTCTATTTTTTCAGATGACCGAACGGATGAGCTGAAAAGCAGGTTAAAAAAGAGGACTGGAGCACCCATTGTTTGTGCTTGGGGCGTCAGTGCCGACTTAGACCCACTTATTCAAAGATGTTTAGCCGGGATCTCTAGAATGCCCGCGCGGGCGGATCTTGCCGGACTTTTGAAGCCGGGGACGGATAATAAATATTTTCATCCATTACCCACCTTGCAAAAACAAAAAGTAAAGTGGGTCAACGATATGCTTAGAGAAATCAAAACCGAACAAGCGACCGACTAAATGCTTAATGCCTCGCCCTTTTATCGGGGACACTTCGATGTGTCTGGAAAAGTCGCCATGTGGATTGACCGTATTCTAATAGATTCTTGCGCTTTGTCCTGATATCTGCTACTTTTTGGTTGTTATTTTGATACTATTTCCCTTAGGGGACCTTTTATTTATTGGTCATAAATCTTATGGAAAAAATTTCCATTCAAAAATGGATCTGGCCTTGCGGAAGAATCCTCCTGGTCTGTTTTCTCATGGCCGGGTGTGCCGGGACAGAGGAAAAGTCAGAGCTGCTCTCCTTACTTGGGATCGATGAGGATATTGTCGATGTTTCATCCGAAGAGGTCGACAATATTTACGACGCCTTGACGCTTTTGAAGCGTGGGGAGGCACACTTTGTCAAAAAAGAATATGATGAGGCCGCGGCAGAGTTCCAACGTTTCCTGACACTCCATCCCTTTAACCGGATGGCCTCCTTTGCTCAGTACCGTCTTGGCATGAGCTATTATAAGCAGATGCATACCATTGACCGTGATCCGGCGCCGATGGAAAAGGCGATAGCAGCACTGCAAAAAGTGGTGGCCAACTATCCCAGAAGCCTTTATGTCGATGATGCAGCGCTAAAAATCGCGGCACTCAGGCTCCGCCGGGCGGAACATCACTTCAATGTTGGTTTCTTTTATTATAGGACGGATGCTTATCCGGCGGCGATCTCTCGTTTTCAAAAGGTCTTTCAAGAGGGAGGGGAAGGCTCCCTTCTCGAGAAAACCCTCTATTATCTCGGCCTTTCCCACTACGAGGCCGGAAACCGGGAGGCCTCTGCCGAATCCTTTCGCCGTCTGCTCAACGAATACCCCGATTCTCCTTACACCCTGAAGAGCGAAAAGATGCGAACCTCCCTTGATGTTCCTTCCTCATCATAGAAAATGCGTTATTATCCTATTTTTCTTGATCTGAAAGCGCAGCATGTGGTTATGGTCGGAGGTGGGGCTGTGGCCGAGCGGAAGGTGGCGACTCTTTTAAAGTCCGGTGCCGATGTGACAGTTGTCAGTCCGAGTGTCACACGTCGTCTGGCTGGCTGGATCTCCCAGAAGAAGGTCAGACATATTCGGCGGGCGTACCGGAAAGGAGATCTGGGCCAGGCGGTTATCGCCTTCACGGCAACAGACAGTGATAGGGTGAACCAAGAGGTCGCGGAGGACGCTGAACAAAAAAATATCTGGATCAATGTTGCCGACCAATCCGTTCCAGGCAACTTTATTCTCCCGGCGATTTTTACAAAACGGGATGTAACGGTCGCGGTTTCTACCGGGGGAAAAGATCCCCGCCGCGCGGTCAAGATCAGAGATTCCCTGAGAGGAGTTACCCTTTGAAAAAAATAGAGCCGCTCCCCTGGGAGAAACTGAAGACCTATTCTATAAAGGACCGCATCAGCAAGGTCCGAAAAGAGGACCTGGCCACCCCGCTTCCCTCTGGAAACGGGGTGGCCCCTTTTCTTGATACGCTGCCGCAGATCCTGGCGGCAAAAGATCTGCACGAAATTATTGCGGCCATGGCCAAGGCCTACCATCAAGACAAGATGATTTCTCTGGCACTTGGGGCCCATGTGATCAAGGTGGGATTAAACCCCCTGATTATTGATCTCATGGAACGGGGCATCGTCTCTTCTATCGCTCTGAATGGCGCAGGAATTATTCACGATTTTGAACTGGCCTACATTGGTTCGACCTCTGAAGATGTTGCGGCTGAATTAGAAGATGGACGCTTTGGCATGGCAGAAGAGACGGCGACCCATTTAAATCGCGCGATTACCAAGGGGGCCGCGGAAGGGATCGGGATCGGTGAAGCGGTTGGGACGATGATTCTTGGAGGGAAGTTCCCCCACACAAAATACAGCCTTCTGGCGGCAGGGGCGCGTCTTGGCATCCCGGTGACGGTCCATGTGGCGATTGGGACGGATATTATTCACATGCACCCCTCTGCGGATGGGGCCGCGATCGGGAAGGGATCTTTTCTCGATTTTCGCCGTTATACAGAGTGCATGGCGAAGTTGGAGGGGGGCGTATATTTGAATATCGGTTCCGCTGTTCTCCTGCCCGAAATCTTTTTGAAGGCCCTTTCCCTTTCGAGAAACCTTGGGCGGACGGTCCAGGATTTTACCGTGGTCAATCTGGACTTCATCCAGCATTATCGCCCCCTCACGAATGTCGTAAAGCGGCCGACACAGAGGAATGGAAAAGGATATTCCCTGACCGGCCATCATGAGATTATGGTGCCGCTTCTGATCGCCGGGCTTCTTGCCGAGTTGGGTACTGATAAAAAAGAAAATAAAAGCTCAATATGAAAAATACCAAGCTCATGACACTGGTAGATCTCACCAAGCAGGTCCGTGCATTCCAGAAAAAAAAGAAGAAGGTGGTCTTTACCAACGGCTGTTTTGACATCCTGCATGTCGGCCATATCCGATATCTCTCGGCAGCGCGGGCCTTGGGGGATGTCTTAATCGTTGCGGTCAACTCTGATCGATCGGTTCGCGCGTTGAAAGGAGAACAACGGCCCATTGTCCCGCAAAGAGAGCGGCTCGAGGTCCTCGCGGCTTTATCTTTTGTCGATTATCTACTTCTTTTCACAGGAAAGACGCCCGGAAGGTTGATCAACACGCTGGGGCCGGATATCCTGGTCAAGGGGGGGGATTGGTCTTTGGAAGAAATTGTCGGTAGAAAACAGGTGGAAGCACGTGGCGGAAAAGTTGTTCGCATCAAGGTGGTCCGGGGGGCCTCGACAACGGGCCTGATCGAACGCATCGTGGAGAAATCGCTCCCCGCTGCTCCTTCCAGGACCCGTGCGGTATGATGATCCATCAGCTTCAGGCGTCCTATTTTTCCCCGGTGATGGAAGCGATCGAGGCAGGAGCCTCAAAGATCAAAGTAAACGGCCTATGGGGATCATCGGAGGCCTTTTTCCTGGCCTCCCTTGTTCGAGAAGGAAAACCTTTTTGCCTCGTTGCCCCATCTTGCGCCCAGGCGGAACAAGTCTTCCAGGAGATCCGGTTTTTTGTTGAAATCGATCCGGTTTCTCCACCCCCTTCATTTGAACTGCTTTTCTTTCCGCCCTGGGACATCCTTCCTTACGAACCCGCCGCGCCGCGTCCGGACTGGATTGCCCAACGATTGCGAACACTTCATCGTCTGGAGTCGGGGACTGCAGCCTGTGTCGTCACCTCGATTGAGGCCTTTCTGCAAAAGGTGGTTTCCAAGATCTTCCTAAGTGAACGTCAAGAAGTCATTCGGATTGGCGATTCCCTTTCTATGGAAGCACTGGTCGAACGACTTGACCAAGTCGGTTATGAGGTCACCGGCGGGGTGACGCAGTATGGAGAGCTTGCTGTTCGGGGGGGGATTATTGACCTTTTTCCGCCGACCGAAACGCATCCGGTTCGGATCGAATTTTTTGGAGACCAGGTTGAATCAATTCGGGCCTTTGACCCTGAATCACAGAAATCGATCAAGCCGATCAATGCGGTCGAGGTCATCCTTGGCCGGGAAAACATCTTCGACCCTAATTTTTACCGGAGCCCTTTTTCAGATCATCTTTCTTCCGAGACGCTTCTGGTCTTTGATGAGCCCGATGAGGTCGTTCAAAAGGGAAAGCGCTTCCTTGAGGAGGCGGAAGACGGCGCTCTTTTTGCTGAGAAACGAAACACGAAATATCCGAAGGTGGAAGATCTCTATCTTCCCTTGACGCACCTTGTTGATGTGGGGAAGGGTCGTGCAAGCATCGACCTTGAATCGCTTTCCTTGAGGCAGGAAAGAGGTGTTGAGAGATTTACATTCGACACCCATTCTGTGTCGTCCCTTGGGCTGGGCCGCCCCGGTCAACCCTTTTCTGAAATGATTAAGATACTGGACGGCCTGCGGCGGGACCACATGGTCATGGTCTCGGTCAGGAACGAAGGTCAGCTCACCCGATTCCAACACCTTTTTTCTGATCATGAAATCCCCTGGACCTTATGGAAGGGAGAAAAGGGAAATGCGCTTTCATTCCCATCGCCCATCTTCCTGGCAGTCGGGCCGATTGCCGAAGGATTTTCCCTTCCCGAAGTCAAAGCGGTCTTTCTGATTGAAAAATCATTGTTCGGAAGCGGTCGCGTCTCAAGCCCCCGGCAACAGAAGTCTCGTGCCGCGACAACGAGCGTAAAAGACAACAGGGAAACCTTTCTCTCATCGTTTAAGGATTTAAAACCTTCTGATTATGTGGTCCATGTCCATCACGGGATTGGCCGCTTTGTCGGCTTGAAACGACTGGGGATTCGCCAGGAAGAAAGGGGGCCTCAACAGGAGTCCGATTTTTTGGTCCTTGAATATGCCAAGGGAGACAAGGTCTATGTCCCGCTCGATTCTTTTGAGCTTGTTCAGCGGTATATCGGTCTTGAGGGGAAGCCCCCCCGTCTCGACCGGCTGGGAGGCGGCTCGTGGAATAAGACGAAGGCGCGGGTTCGTAGTGAGATCAGGGAGATGACGCAGGAACTTCTTGACCTTTATGCTCACCGTGAAGTGGTCGAGGGCCATGCCTTTTCTACACCAGAAGCCCTGGCCGAAGAATTTGCCGCCTCGTTTGAATATGAGGAAACCCCGGATCAGCTCCGATCGATTGAAGAGGTCATTCGGGACATGGAAAAAGCGAAACCGATGGACCGGCTTGTTTGCGGAGATGTTGGGTACGGAAAAACGGAGGTTGCGATGCGGGCGGCCTTTCATGCGGTCATGGACAATAAGCAGACCGCAATCGTTGTTCCAACCACACTTCTGGCCCAACAGCATTTCCAGACCTTTGTGAAACGCTTCGCACCCTTTCCAATCCGTGTGGAGGTGATCAGCCGTTTTCGGACGCGCCGTGAACAGAAAGAGATCATTTCCGCCCTGGGAGAGGGACGCGTCGACATCCTGATCGGGACTCATCGGCTTCTCCAGGGGGATATCAAATTTCGGGATCTCGGGCTGCTTGTTATCGATGAAGAACATCGCTTTGGTGTCCGCCACAAAGAGCGGATGAAGCAGATACGAAAGCAGGTTGATGTTCTGACCCTCACGGCCACCCCGATCCCCCGAACCCTGCAGATGGCGCTGGCAAAGGTGAGAGATCTCTCCGTCATTGAAACCGCGCCTGCCGACCGACTTTCTGTTCGGACCATTCTTTCCCCCTTCGACGCGGCAATTGTCCGGGAGGCGGTTTTCCGGGAACTCGTGCGTGGCGGTCAAATCTTCTTTGTTCATAACCGGGTACATAACATCGAGCAGATTGGAACCTTCCTCTCCGAACTGATTCCGGAGGCCAAGATTGGGATCGCGCATGGCCAAATGCGTGAGCACGTCCTTGAAGAGGTCATGCTCAAGTTTGTTTCAAAAGAATACAATCTCCTGGTGACGACCACGATCATCGAATCCGGGATCGACGTTCCGTCTGCAAATACCATCATTATCAATGATGCGGAACGCTTCGGACTGGCAGAACTCTACCAGCTTCGGGGAAGGGTCGGCCGCTCAGGCGATCAGGCCTATGCCTATCTCCTGGTGCGTGAGGGGCGGATTTTGACGGAAGAATCCCGCCAACGCCTTCAGGCCATCCATGAATTTACTGAACTCGGATCGGGGTTTCGGATTGCGGCACGTGACTTGGAGATCCGGGGGGCAGGGAACTTGTTGGGGCAAGAACAATCGGGGCAAATTGCGGCCATCGGCTTTGAACTCTACCTGAGAATGATTGATGAGATGGTCCAGGAATTAAAGGGCACCCCCGCCGAAAAGGAGATCGAACCGGCGCTCCAATTCAGCACCTCTGCTTTTATCCCGGATACTTATATCGATGATTCCTATCAACGCCTTGTGATGTATAAACGTCTTTCGAGTTGCCATGACCTCTCAGAGGTGGAATCGATTCGCTCCGAATTGGAGGACCGTTATGGTCCGGTTCCAGATCCATTGGTTCATCTCTTGCAGATCATCCAGTTGAAAAAGCTGGCCTTGCCGATCCGAATTACTCAAATTGAGGAGCAGGAAAAAACGATACGCTTTGTCTTCGATGAATCGACACCTCTCTTAGAAGCCGACCTCCATCGGGTTTTAAATCAATTCAAGGGGAAGATTCATTTTACCTCTCCGTATTCATTTGAACTCAAACCGAGAAGCAAGCACTGGGAAGACCTTTATTTAGAGACCGCGCATTGCCTGAAGGTCTTACAGAAGAAGGAGGGATGACGATGGTCCGAGGGAAGGCCGAAGGCATCCCAAATTTTGTGCTTGGGAAATTTTAAACCGAATAAAAGATGGAAAGGAAGGGGTCGCCTTTCTCGAAGGGAAAAAAGAGCGCATCTTTCTTGAATGGATCAAAAAATTAAGGCGTCGCACGGAGGTAATTATCAATGAAGAGCTGCTCCACAAATTTTCTTAGAACGATTCTCTGGGGGACTCTCCTCCTGGTTTGGGCCGTCTATCCCGTATGGGGTGCTGTCGTGATTGATCGCATCGTAGCCGTGGTCAATCGAGAAATTATCACGCAGAGTGATCTCGACCTTGCCGCGATATCGGATGGGAGGACACGCCTGGAAGAGGGTCAAGTGATCTCGGATGAAGACTCCTCTTTTTACCAAAAAAAAATATTGGGTTTGATGATTGAGGAAAAACTCATCCTTCAAGAGGCGAGGCGGAAAGGCATCGGGGTGTCCGCTTCCGAGCTGGACTTTGCTTTGAGCGATATTGAACGCCAGAATAAACTGCCTGATCGGGCATCTTTAAAAAGCGCTGTTGCTCAAGAAAATATCGCGTGGGATCGATATGTGAATGATCTGGAAAACCGCTTGATTGCCATGAAACTGATCAATCTTGAAGTTGAATCGAATATGGTTCTGAACGATGCAGAGGTTCAGGCCTATTATCAGGACCATCCTGAACGGTTTAAACTTTCAAACCGGATTCGACTCAGGCAGATCTTGTTCCGGGTTTCAGAAGCCTCGACAGCAGCGCAGGTCGAAGACATCCGGCTGAAAGCGGAGGAGGTCCTTGCCGAAGCGAAAAAAAATACCGCGTTTATCGGTCTTGTCCAAAGATACAGCGACGGCCCTGAAAAAAGGGAAGAAGGGGACCTTGGGTTTTTTAATAAGGGAGATCTTGCCGATATAATCGATCAAGTTGTTTTCAATCTCAGAGAGGGAGAGATCAGTCCGATTGTTCGAACGCCCATGGGGTTCCATATCTTCAAAGTTGAGAAACGGCAGGAAGGACGCTTGCGTCCTTTCGACAGGGCTCGTCCTGAAATCGAAGAGATCATTATATCGGAAAAGCGGGAACATCTTCGAAGGAAATGGCTTGATGCGCTGTGGGAGCGGTCCTTTGTCGAAATAAAATAGTTGTAAGGGTTCATCAGCACACCTCTCTTTGGCTTCGCGAGAACCATCCCTCTAAGGAGACCTTACGGTTCTGCGTTCCTCGTACCTTGCCATGAAGGATGGGTCTCGCGAAGCCAAAATAGGGGCATGCTGAACCCTTACAGGTCAATGTTCTTTGAGTCTTGCCGCTTTGTGGGCGGTGTTTTTGTTAGGACCGCCTCGATCTGGCTCCAGACTGCGTCTTTCCCCTCTTTTTTAAGTGTCGATGTGATCACCAGGTTTGAAACTGCAAACACTTTTTTGACTCCATCCTCCTGCTTTTTTCGTTGTGAGCGCTTGATTTTATCTCCTTTCGTCGCGATATAAAGGGTTTCAAGTTGAATCGCATTCAGCCAATCCTTTACTTGCAGGTCAATCGCCTGGCCAGGATGCCGGAGATCAATCAACATCAAAACGGCCCGGAGCATTTCCCGTTTGGAGAGGTAGTCTTCCAGCATGGTCCCAAACTGCTCCCGCTGCCCTTTCGGAACGCGGGCGTATCCATACCCGGGAAGGTCCACCAGATAGAAGGCCTGGTTGATCTTGAAATAATGAATCAACTGTGTTTTCCCCGGCGTTCGGGAAATATAGGCGATTTTCCGTCCCAACAGATAATTGATCAACGAGGACTTTCCGACATTCGAGCGCCCGATCATGGCGATCTCAGGCATTCGGTCCCGAGGACCATCATCCCAGGAGGGAGTGCCCTTCACATATTCAACAGAGGTGAGCTTCACTTTTTTAACCCCGATTTATTCCTTTTTTGAAGGCATGTGCGCATAGTACAACAGCGATTCTAGCATAACAAGTTCCACCGAGATCCGGTCGCACGGTTTTAGCCGACAATAACTTGACAGAAACAAGGCGGAAAATCTATAATGTCGCCGATTTGCCGAAGTGGTGGAACTGGTAGACACGCACGTTTGAGGGGCGTGTGGGGCAACCTGTGGGGGTTCAAATCCCCCCTTCGGCACCAGTTTATCCAGTCGAGTATATATAGCGAGCGAAATCCTTGTCCTTACCGGGGCGGTGTTTTTCAATTCAGATGAGTCAGCGGTTTCAAGTTCCGTAATCGTGGCATCGGTAATGCCATTTGTATATGTTATTATTATAGGTGCAACCGTTGAACATCATCCTGGGATCCGCAATCGCGGCATTTGGGATCATCGGATTATTTGAATGTCGTTTGCCTCCTGGTTGAAAAAGAGGAAGTGGATTGTTATCGGGCTCCTGGTCGGAGCCATCCTCTTATCGATCCCGGTCCCGGCCGGACTTACTCCCATCGGAATGAAGGCCCTGGCATTGGTCATCGTGGCCTTTATTTTCTTTATTACCGAGCCGATCCCGCTTCCCGGTGTTGCCCTTTTCATCGCGGTTTCTGAAGCCCTGCTCGGCTTGGCAAAACCGACTGCGGTTGCCCAATCCTTTATGAGTGATTCCGTCTTCTTTATTATGGGATCGCTCATGATTGCGACTGCGCTTGTTAAACAAAACCTGGATAAACGGATCGCTCTGGCTATCGTCCGGGTCACCGGACCATGCGTCGACCGCATCATGCTTGGGTTGGTCTCTGTCTCCGCACTGCTCGCCTCTTTTATCGGGGAACACACGGTCTCGGCGATGATGCTTCCCGTGGGGGTTTCTTTGATCCGATTTACGTCAACGGATCAAAGAAAGGTGAAGAACCTTTCCATCGTTATTCTCCTTTCGATTGCCTACGGGGCAATGATTGCCGGCATTGGAACGCCTTCAGGCGGGGCGAGGAACGCGATTATGTTGGCCTACTGGAGGGAACTTTTTGATATTGAAATGGGTTATTTTAGTTGGATGAAGATTGCTTATCCGATCATTTTACTTGAAATTCCCTTCATTACCTACTTCCTCTATAGATCCTTCACCCCTGAGGTCAAAGATCTCTCACCTGCGATAGAGAGTATGCGGCTTCAGGTTCAGGAAGAGGGACGGATGACCCAGCAGAGCTGGACCACCATCGGAATTTTTTTAGTGACGGTATTGATGTGGATGACCATTTCAGATAAGATCGGACTCGGGATCACGGCCTTAATCGGAGTGCTTCTCTTCCTGGTCGCGGGTGTTGTCCGTTGGGAGGACTTGAATAACAATGTCAGTTGGGGAACAATCTTAATCTACGGGGGTGCCATTTCCCTCGGCATCATGATGAAACGAACGGGTGTTGCGGAATGGCTTTCATTGTCTCTTCTTGAGTGGCTGGAGCCGACCGGGATCAAGAGTGGTATTCCACTCCTTGCAGCGATGAGTGTCATTACCATCGTATTCGCCTCAATCATGACCAGCGGACCGACAGTCGGATTACTAGGCCCGATCACGCTCAATGTCGCGAGTCTCTCCGGGACCTCCCTGATGGCCGCTGGATTTGTGACCGTGATCTCCTCTTCCTTTGTGTATTTGACTGCAGTGGCTTCTCCCGCATGCAATATTATGTACGGGAGCGGCTATCTGAAGCGGTCAGACTTTGTGAAGGCCGGCTGGAAACTGACCCTGATTTCTTTTCTCCTCTTGCTTCTGATCTGTGGGGGCTATTGGAGCCTCTTGGGTCTTTAGAGTTTACTTGCGATGAAAGTGTTGATGTGTACGGATGGAGAAGAATATGCGGAAGCGGCCATTCAATTTGGCGGAAGGCTGGCGAAGGAGATGAATGCGGATGTTGGTGTCGTCCATGTCCGCCCCCCAATTGCACCTTCCACCCGCGTCCAGTTGATGACGGCACGGAAAAAATTGGGAGAATGGGATCTTGATCTTCCCGGAGTGGACTACCTAGCGCGTGCGAATAAGATTTTAACAAAAGTTGGACTTACCAAGGTCCGCGCTTCAAAAGGCAGACGGAGCCATACCTTTCGTAAAGGCGTTGATGGGGCAACCGAACTGCAACTGGAGGGGATTCATGGAGAAAATGTCCGTTTTCGTTTACGGGAAGGAAATGTCGTTGATGAGATTCTGGAGGAGGCCAACCGTGGAAATTACGACCTGATTATCGTCAGCTCTCGCGGACATAAGGGATTATCACGTTATTTTGTCGGAAGCACTGCGCTACGAGTGGCCGATCTTGCCGCATGCAGTGTCTTGATCGCAAAAAATATCCGGGAAGATGATAATTTCCTCCTTTGTACCGACGGATCCCCTCTCGCCGAGAAGGCGGAGATTAAGGGTGCCGAGATGGCCCGTGCATTGGGGGCGAAGGTCACGATTCTCTCTGTAGCGGAAGAGGAAACGGGACGTAAAGGCGCGGTCCGAATGGCACGAAGGGCCGAGATGATCTTGGGGCAAATGGGGATTGAGGCGACACAGAAAGTCCGTGTCGGACGGCCTTCTGAAGAGATTATTGATGAGGCTCTGGATCATGACATTGTCGTGATGGGGGCGAGTGGAAGTTCGACCGTCAAAAAGTTTTTTCTTGGCAGCGTCCCGCTGAAGGTCATTGAATACGGGGAATGTCCCGTCCTCATTTTTCGGGAAAAGCGCGGAAAGATATCATTGGATATCAATACCGCATAAGCGGTTTGGCCGGGACTCACCCTGGATCTTAGCGTGAGTGGCCACCTGTGTAATAACATAAGTGATAACATAAGGAGAACAGATGTCACGTGTTGTAAAAAAAAGAAGAAAAAAAATGCGAAAACACAAACATAAAAAACTGTTGAAAAAGACAAGACATAAACGCCGGTAGTCGTTAACCGCAGGGATAAGGACGAGGAAGAAACCATGGCAAAGCTGAAGCGCGTCAAGATTCGGGTCAGAACACTGCGGGCCAGTTATGAAGGTTACATGACGGTTCCTCAAATGCGGAAGAGGATCTCCGATGTCTTGAATGAGGAAGGCCGACGTTTTATCAACTTAACTGATGTCCTCGTCGATGGTAATGAAGACCCCATTGCATTTGTTTCGATCAACAAGAGTATGATTGAGTCGATCCTGGAATGTGACGAATAGTACCTTCACAAAGCCGACCTTTCGCTTTACAAGCCTTCTCCGGCCTGTGCTATACTGTGTGCACAGAAATTAAGCTGGGAGGTTGTGTTGCATATGACGGAAGAGAAGGTTGTGGAAGCCCTCGCCCAGGTGATTGAACCGGGCGATTCTAAAGATGTCATCCACCTGGACAAGGTAAGAGACCTCAAAATCAACGGGAAGGATGTTTCGTTTCGCCTGATCTCCCCGGCCGCTTCGCCCCCTCAGCAGGATGAAATAAGAAGACATATTGATCATGCCCTCCACCAGGCCCTCCCGGATATCGGACAGGTCCATATTCACTTCCAGGCAAACACCCAAGGCCCTTCGCAGGCAGCGGCACCCCCGGCTGAGGAAAAATATATCCCTGGGGTCAAGAGCGCGATCGCGGTCAGCAGCGGAAAAGGGGGGGTCGGAAAGTCGACTGTGAGCGTCAATCTGGCGGTCGCCCTGGCCCAGGAAGGTGCACGCGTCGGGCTGTTAGATGCTGATATTTATGGGCCGAACATCCCCCTCATGATGGGGATTAAAACCCCGCCCTCTCCCCAGGGAGAAAAGATCATGCCGGCGGAAAACCACGGTGTCCGCTTTATCTCGATGGCATTTTTTGTTCCGGAAGATACCCCGATGATCTGGCGGGGCCCCATGGTTCATGGGGCGATCCAGCAGTTGCTGCGTGATGTGGCATGGGGCGAACTTGATTATCTCCTCGTCGATCTTCCTCCCGGAACGGGGGATGCCCAGCTTTCCATCGCCCAGCTGGTGCCGCTGAGCGGGGCCGTCATCGTCACGACCCCTCAGGAAGTTGCCCTCCTTGATTCCCGGAAGGGGATGGCCATGTTTAAAAAAGTCAGTGTGCCGGTCCTGGGGATCGTAGAAAACATGAGTTATTTTGAGTGTCCGCACTGCCAGGAAAAGACAGAGATCTTTGATCGTGGCGGCGGGCGTGCTGCGGCAGAGAAATTGAGTGTCCCTTTTCTCGGAGAAGTTCCGATTGATCCCGCCATTCGAGAGGGGGGTGATCATGGTGTCCCTATTATGATCTCAGATCCGGACTCAACCCAGTCGAAGGCTTTTGCCGAGATTGCTCAGCGAATGACAAAAGAACTCTCCATTACAAAATCGCAACAGATCGGTTTGAAAATAATTCAGTGAGAGTCATCAGGGGGCCGCAGCAAGGCGCTTAAAAATCTTTGGGGTTCTTTTGAGTCCAGGAGCGATTCAAGCGCTTCTTTTGGAAGGAAGGTCCCATTACAGTTCCTGCAGCGCATTGCCCTGACGCCAAACGTCTCAAGCGCTTCTAAAATGGCGTCACACTGCGGGCACTTCCCTTGCGGTGAGGTTTTCTTCTTTTTCTTTTCAATGAGTGCTTTATTCAAGGCGTAGAAGTAGGCTTCTTCCTTGTTGTATCCCTGCTTTTTAAGATCGTCTTCCAAGTCCATAGGTCTCTTCCTCTTTCAACAGGGAAGGGGGGGGCTACTGATATCGTAGCGCCTCTGCTGGATCGAGTCGGGCGGCTTTATAGGCCGGATAAAGACCGAAAGTAATTCCAACCGCCATCGCGAAAAAGAAGCCGAGAAAGACCGCACTCGGCAATATCACGGCGTTCCAGCCTGTGATGGCCCGACTGGCCAGTAAACCGAAGCCCATCCCCATCAGACACCCGAGTAAAATTCCAATCACACCACCAAACAAGCTGATGGCGGTCGACTCAATGAGGAATTGGGCGAGTACCGCACGACGGCTTGCGCCGAGGGCCTTCCGGAGTCCGATCTCAGCCGTCCGTTCCGTTACCGTAACCAGCATGATGTTCATGATGCCGATCCCGCCGACCATCAGGGAGAGGGCGGCTGTTCCTCCGAGGATGACACGAAAGGTGAAGATGATCATTTCGGTATTACGAATCAGTTGGTCCTGGCTCCGGATTACAAAATCTTCAACGCCATCATGGCGTTGAAGCAGGAGGTTCCGAATCATTTCGTCAGTTTTTTTCATATTTCGACGGTGGTCCACCTTGACGACGAACGAAGTCAGCTTGTCGTTTCCATTGAACAGCTTGATGGCTGTTGTGGCCGGGATCAAAAGGGTATCATCATAATTAATCCCGTGAAGACTCCCTTTTTCTTTTAGGATACCGATCACGACAAAGCGTTGGTTCCCGATCTTCAGATCCTTTCCGAGGGGATCCTCTTCCTCAAAAAGGTCTTTTACGATCTCTTTCCCAAGCACAGCCACCTTTTTAAAGCGATCCGTATCTTCCTCAGAAAGAAAACGACCTCGGTCGATCTCGTAATTTTGAATTTCTAGGTAGCTCTCAAGTACCCCTTCTGCCATGCCGCTTCGGTCATTATCTCCATGTCGGAGATGCGTCCGGACATTGATCACGGGCGTCACTTTCTCGGCATGAGGGATCATCGCCTTCACGATTTCGGCATCTTTGTATCGAAGTCCTTTTGAACGGCCTACGGTATTTCGACGGTCCTCTTTATCCATTTTCTTTGGACGAACCGATAAGAGATTGGTTCCGAGTTTCTCGATCATCTCAACAATCATCCGTTCCCCCCCCGCCACGATCGACGACATGGAAATGACGGCCGATACGCCGATGATCACGCCGAGCATCGTGAGCGCGGAACGGAGCTTGTTTGACGACAGATTCTTAATCGCGTCTGTAAAAATTTCGATAAAATTCATGGTCACCGCGTCCTATCGAAAATGTTCCATCTGTTTTCGGGGATCTTCACTGCCGATGATACGGCCATCCTTGATCGTGATTGTCCGGTCGGTCAGGCCGGCCAGCTCCTTGTCGTGGGTCACCAGGATGAGCGTATGGCCGTGCTTGTGAAGCGTATGCAGAAGCTCGATGATCTCTCCTCCTGACTTGGAATCGAGGTTGCCGGTTGGCTCATCCGCCAGGATGATGTCGGGATTATTCACCAGGGCCCGGGCAATGGCAACCCGCTGCTGTTGTCCGCCTGAAAGCTGGTTTGGCCGATGATGGATTCGGTCTGAAAGGCCAACCTGGGACAATGCCTCCCTGGCCCGCGCCATACGTGCCTCTTTTGGAAGGCCGGCGTAAAAGAGGGGGAGTGCCACATTGGCCAATGCGGTGTTTCGCCCGAGCAGATGAAAAGTCTGGAAGATAAATCCGATCTTTTCATTCCTGATTCGGGCCAGGTCCCGGTCTGAGAGGTTTTGAACTTCTTCTTCCTTGAACAGATAACAACCGTTTGTCGGTCTTGAAAGGCATCCGATCACATCAAGAAGGGTGGTCTTACCGCTTCCGGACGGACCAACGATCGAAACAAACTCGCCCGAATCTATCGTGAAGCTGTTCTGGTGGAGGGCGTGGACCGCCACTTCTCCCATCTGATAAACTTTGCTAACTGCTTTGAATTGGATCAGCATCTACGTTAAACGGTAAAAAGGCTAGGCGCCTCTTCGTCGTTCCTTCTCTTCCATCGTCGGCAGGACGATCTGATCCCCTTCGTTTAATCCATCCTTGATGACTGCAATCGTCTCATTTTTTATCCCAATGCTAACAGGATGGAGCTGGTCTTCGCCGGTGCGTTGGCGAACAGTGACGGTCGGTTTCCCGTCGACCTCCTGTAAGGCGGTTAGCGGAAGGTAAAGGACATCTTTCTCAATCTGAGTGATGATGTCGACATTTGCGGTCATAGAGGGCATCAGGCGTTGATCGAAATTGGCCAGTTCGACCGTCACTTCGTAGGTCACCACATCATTCTCTTTCTCTCCTTTTGGAGAGATCTTGGCAATCCGGCCCTCATACACCTCGAAAGGAATTGCATCTAACTGAATGACAACCGGCTGTCCTTCCCGTATCCGGTTGATGTTTACCTCATTGATCTTTGTCTTTACCCACATCTTTGAGAGGTCGGCGATTCGCAATAGGGCTGTCCCACCGGTGATGGTTGATGTGCCGGAAGAGACGATTTCACCCACGGCAACATTCACCTCAAGAACCCTCCCGGAAATTGGGGAAAAGATGGTATAGTCATCCAAAGACTCAGATGTCAAAGCGCGATTGAAGTATTTTTTGAATAGCGCTTTGTCGCCATCCAGGGTGAGCAGGAGTTTTCGTTTTGCCAGGTTTAAGCGGATTTTCGCATTTTCAAGGCCTTTTTCGGCATCTTCCAGGATTTTTCGAGAGACAAACCCCTTTGTAAACAACTCTTTCATACGGTGAACCTCCCGTTGGTTCTCTTTGAGGTTGAGTTGTTCCTGTTCGATCGATGCTTGGGCTTCAGCGACCTTCCGCGCTTGGTTCGATTCCGGCTGAATCGTTGCCAAGGGCTGACCCACCTTGACGTCATCTCCCCCTTGAACAAAAAGTTGCTTCACCTCGCCAGCTTGTTCCGACTTGATTTCAACAACATTGGCGGGTTCCAGTGATCCTGTTTCTGCCGCCTTGACAACCACATCCCCTTTTTTGACAAGGACCAGATCCTCACTTCTGACTTCCTCTCCGTTCCCCTTACGAAAGGCATAAATCGTTGCCGCCAAAAGGAAGAATGTCGCGATGAAGGTGAGTATTTTATGAAGGCGTCTCGACCCCATATTTCTCCAAGAGCGTTCCGGTGGCCCCGTCTAGACTGGCAAGCGATTTATTGTAATCAAGCACGGCCTTCAACGCTTTTACTCTTGCTTCCGCCAAATCATCTTGAAATTCGAGGAGGTCGTTGCTGCTGATTAATCCGAGAGAAAACCGCTCGGTTCCGGCGGAAAGCTGCCGTTCTGCAAGAACCCTGGCGCGGCGGGTGGTCTTGATTCGATGAAAATCAGTCCTGACGCGTCGAAGGGCCTTTTTCACCTCCAGGGTGATCTGTTGAACAATCTTGGTTTGGGCCAGGATTGCCTTGTTTTGTTCGGTTTTTTCTTTTTTAAAGTTGGCCCGTGCCCTGCGATTTCCAATGGGGTACTGAAGCTCAAGACCGACTTCCCATCGGAAGGATTCTTTTGAAGTAATTTGATCAAACCCCTGCGCGTAGGTTTGGCCGAGGCCGTTTAGACCGAGTCTGCCGACAAAATCTAGAGAAGGGAAAAGTTGATTCTTTGCAATTCTGAGAAGCAGTGCGCGGTTCCGGAGGTTCAAGTGATTTTCCTCAATTTCCGGTCGCCGTGTCAGGGCCACTTTCAAGGTCTTTCCCCTTTCGATAGGCCTCTCTGTGTCCATCGGTTTATCGGTCGGATGGAGGGAGGGAGGGTCGATCAGCGATTGCTCCGGAAGGTTCAGGAGGCGCCGGAGTTCATCTTCCTTATCTTCAATCTCTTTTTCGGCGATGACAACCGATTCCTCCCGAGAAGCGGCCCCGGCTTCAGCCACCAGAATTTCTATCGGTGCCAGGAGACCCAGCTCGACCTTCGCCCGATTGGCTTCGAGAAGTTGTCGGGCCGATTGGAGTGCCTGCTGTTTTACCTTCAGGTTCTCTCTCTGAAAGACAAGGTCCCAATAGGTGCTGTTAATATCGAATAGAAGGGTTGAGACCTTTGACCGGAAGGCCGTCCGAGAAATGGTGATGTCGGTTTGTGCGATGTGCACCAGACCTTGCGTAATCTCTCGCCCTAATCCTTGGAGAAGGGGCTGGGTCACGGTGAGGACGGCATCGCCTGTGAAGGTCGGATTAAAAACCTGACCCGAATTCCGGGTTGACCGCGTTTGGTTCAGAGAAAGGCCATAATCCCCCCCCCACCGCAGGCGTTGCTTTAATCCTGCCTGGAAATTCACTTTTGTTTGTTTAAGCTTGTTTGTGCCGAGGACAGTGGTATCTATCGTCGATGAGGTCGTTTGGGTGCTTCGGTCCGTCCGTGTACCCATGCGGAGGGCGGGATCAAATTGGGCATCCTCGAGAGTAAGACTTAACTCACGTAACCGAATCGTTTCCCTTTCAATCCGGATGTCCACATTGTTTTCCAGGGCAATCGTGATGGCATCTGTTAAAGACAAGGGCACTGAGGGGGACGCCGCCCCGCTGAGTGAAGGGGCCTGGATAATAACAAACAGGGCCATCAACACTGACAGAAAACCGCTTTTATGAACCTTTTTCACGCGCGACAACAATGGCTTCATAAGTCCGATTCAGAATAACAAATGCCTCAAGAAAATTCAATCGCCTAGATAAACCAAGATCACCTGCCAAAACGAGCCGACCTTTGTCGATAACGTGGGATCTCCCCTTCTTACCCCGTTGACCTAGACCATGCTACCGAAGGACCAGGTCGGTGCAATGGAATGCCCTTGACAAGGCAATGTAAATAGGAGATAATCCGATCCGACAAGTAAGGATGGTTTCTCCCCAGGTGAGGTGGTGCTGGGGTTTTTTTAATTTAAGGGAGATTTTTTTTGATCAAGGTTTATGACAACCAGATCGAGAAGGCTTTAAAAGCCCTCAAGAGGCAGCTTGCCAAAGAGGGGCTTTTAAAGGAACTGAAGCGACGAAGTTTTTACGAAAAACCTTCGGTAAAGCGGAAAAGAAAACAGAAAGAAGCCAGAAAGAAGCGCCTTAAAGCCCTCCGTGCCAGTTTTATCCCTGGAAGTCCTGGCAGATAGCTTCCCTCCTTGTATCTTCTTTCTTCGCCTGCCCCTCCTCTCTGTGGGAATGAGTTCTTAAATCGCGAGTCTCAAAATAGGGTCTTCCGCTATGAACTTGACCTTATTTTATTGACCTGCTAGACTCCATCGACCGATAAGACGCTCATGCCATAATTGCAGAATCGGGAGCCTCTGCTCATCGCCTACGTAGACGTTGCGGTCGGTCAAAAGTCCTGATCCTTGTCTTCGCAGATGACTTGACCGTTGCCCGACATTCAATTGCGCAGTATATATTAGGTTGAAGGGGAGAGATGGAAGCGCGACGCGGCGAACGACGGAAACTGACACGCGGCTACGGCCCCGAACGTCGCGTCATCGACCTGCTTCCTCCCAGTGCAGATCTTCGCCGGGCTGAACAGCGAAGAAAAGACCGTCGCCAGGATGACCGACGCAAGAAAAGAACTTTACCCCTCGCCTCTTTATAAACCCAAATTGGTCGTACCAGATGAATGAAGATCAATGAGATTTTTAAAAGTATCCAAGGGGAGTCGAGTTATGCGGGACTCCCCTGTGTTTTTGTGAGGACCACAGGGTGTCATCTCCGTTGTCGATGGTGCGATACGGCTTATGCCTTTCACGAGGGGCATGAATACTCTGTCGAATCCATCCTTCAAGAGGTGCGACGTTTCGAGTGCCGTTTCGTAGAGTTGACCGGTGGCGAACCTCTCCTTCAAGAGGAGAGCCCTCTGCTGATCGCAACGCTCTTGAATGAAGGCTATCAGGTTCTGGTTGAAACAGGCGGGAGCGTGCCGATCAAACAGGTCGATTCCCGAGCGATCATCATCATGGACATCAAGTGTCCCGGGAGTGGGATGGATCATACCACGCTTTGGGAGAATCTGGCGTGCCTGAAAGACCAAGACGAGGTCAAGTTTGTCATTGCCGACCGATCCGATTACGACTGGGCCAAGGGCATCCTCAACCAGTATTCAGTGCTTCAGGACAAGATCATACATTTCTCTCCGGTCTTCGGACAGATGCCGGCGAAGGAACTGGCTGGATGGATTCTGGAAGAAGCGCTTCCGGTTCGCTTTCAATTACAAATGCATAAATATATCTGGGACACCGCGATGAAGGGAATCTAAGAGGATTTAGTATGGAAATTACTGTTAAACAGGGAACTGTTCTAAGGGCAAAAGGGCAAATCCTCATCCTTACCCACCATGAAGGGGAGGATCTTGCGAAAGAGATCGCCTTGGTCGATAAGGCCATCGGTGGTTTGTTCCGAGAAGTGATCTCGACGGAAGGTTTCTCAGGAAAATTCCTTCAGAGCACCCTTATTCGGCCAAATGGCAAGATGGGTTTTCCGCGCCTCCTGGTTATCGGGCTCGGAAAACGGGACGAGTTAACGCTTGATCATATCCGCAAGGGGATGGGGCATGCTGCAACACTTGTCCGGAAAATGGAATTGGAGCAGATTTCGATACCGGTTTACGCGAAGCAAGTGAAGCGGGTTTCAATCTGTGATTTGTCTCAGGCCATCGTTGAGGGGATGATGCTGGGTCTCTATCAATTTCAGCGATATAAAACAGAGCGCCCGAATACAAAGGAAATCAAGAACTGTACCCTGTTAGGATCTGAGGGGAAGTCCATCCCTGATATCCGTATCGGCGCGAATCGTGGAAATCGGATTGCTGAGGCGGTGTGTTATGTCCGGGATCTTTGCAACACGCCTTCCAACATGGCAACGCCGAGTCATCTTGCGGAAGAAGCCCTACGGATCGGGGCGGAACATGGCATGCGTGTCGAGATCTATGACCGGTCGGAAATTGAAAAGATCGGCATGGGCGCCCTGCTTGCCGTTGCCCAGGGGACGGCTGAACCTCCCAAATTTATTGTCCTTGAATATGAGGGAGCGCGACCCGCTTCCAATGTCAGACAAGGCACTCGAAAAAAGAAAAAGAAGCCGATTGTCCTGGTGGGAAAGTCGGTTACCTTTGACTCCGGAGGGGTCTCCCTCAAGCCCTCTGATAAAATGGAACTGATGAAGTACGACATGTCCGGCGGGGCCACCGTTCTGGGTGTGATGCGTGTGGTGGCCGAATTGAACCTGCCGATCCATATCGTTGCCCTTCTCCCCGCGACCGATAATATGCCAAGCGGGACGGCAGTCCACCCCGGGGACGTGGTCACGACCTTGTCCGGAAAAACGGTGGAAGTGATTAACACAGATGCCGAAGGAAGACTTTGCCTGGCAGATGCCCTTACTTACGCAGCGCGGTACAAACCGGCCGCAATCATTGACCTCGCAACCTTGACCGGTGCCTGTGTCGTGGCCCTCGGCCAACATGCTGTTGGCCTGATGGGAAATGATCAAAAAATGATCTCTCAGATAGAGACTGCGGGAAGAGAAACAGAAGAGCGGGCCTGGCAGCTTCCGCTCTGGGAGGCTTATTTCAGCCAGATCAAAAGCGATGTCGCTGATTTAAAGAACGTCGGTGGACGCGGTGGCGGGGCCATTACGGCGGGACTCTTCTTAAAGCAGTTTGTGGGAAAGACCCCCTGGGTTCATCTTGATATTGCGGGGACCGCCTGGAAGCATGAGGGAGGACACCCTTATATACAAAAAGGGGCAACCGGAATTCCTGTGCGGCTTTTGATACAATTTTTGACAAATCTGTCCAAGAAGTCCGGGGGTGCATCTCGATGAAACTTGCACGGAAAGTGGGACAGATTTTAATGGCGGGGTTTGAGGGCACAAGCCCGTCTAAAGAGATCCAGAATCTGATCAAAGAATATGATCTTGGCGGGGTTATTCTTTTTTCCCGTAATATCGAGGATCCGAGCCAGTGTGCCCGGCTGACCAAGGCCCTCCAGAAGTTTTCATCAGACGCGCCGCTATTCATCGCGGTTGATCAGGAGGGAGGACGGGTTTCACGCCTCCCCCTGCCATTTACGCAATTTTCCTCGGCCAGGACGATTGGACAATGTGATACCATTTCCCTGACTTACAGTCATGCGGAGGCGATCGCAAAAGAACTTCGGTCTGTCGGGATCAATATGAACTTTGCCCCCGTTCTTGATATCGACACAAACCACAAGAATCCAATTATTGGGGATCGTGCGTTTGGAGAAACCCCCACGATTGTTTCAAAGCATGGATTGGCCATGATGGTTGGGATGATGGACCAAAAGGTCATCGTATGCGGTAAACATTTTCCAGGTCACGGGGATACCGCTGCAGATTCACATGAGACCCTTCCAGAGCTTGACCACCCCCTCAGCCGCTTGGTTGACATCGAACTAAAACCATTCATTCACGCCGTTGAAAACCGCATCCCCTGTATTATGACTGCCCATGTACGTTATCGGGGCATCGATGACCGTCTTCCCGCTTCACTTTCTAAAAAGGTCATTGGGCAACTATTGAGAAAGACCATCCAGTTCAATGGAGTTGTCATTACAGACGACTTGGAGATGAAAGGAATCACATCCGATTTTTCCGTGCCCGAAGCTGCAGTCCGGGCCGTAAAGGCAGGGAGCGACTTGATCCTGGTTTGCCACTCACCCGATCAACAAGCCGCCGTCCTGGAGGCACTCATTCATGCCTTCGAAAAAGGGACCCTCTCTGAAGAGAAACTGGACGCGTCGCTCGCCCGTCTCCTCGCATTAAAGGAACGCTTCCTCCTCCCTCCCCCGGCTATCCGCGCGCCTCTGATCAAAAAAATTGTCGGATGTACTACACATCGTGCGCTCGTCAAAGAAATCGAGAAAAAAAGTCGTGCGGCCATAAAGAAGCAAAGCAAGTCGGGTAGCTGAGAGCGTGGCACTCATCAAGAATTACATCGATGTGATGCTGCATCTGGATAAACACCTCAATGGAATCTTTCAGGATTATGGCCTCTGGATCTACTTTATCCTTTTTCTGATCATCTTCTGTGAGACAGGCTTGGTTGTGACCCCTTTTCTCCCAGGGGATTCCCTCCTGTTTGCCGTCGGTGCCCTGGCTGCAGGGAATGGGCTCAAGATAGAATGGTTGATCCCGGCCCTCATCGTCGCGGCGGTTGCCGGAGATGCCGTGAACTACCGGATAGGACACTATTTTGGTCCTAAAATATTTAGCAAAAAAAGTGGCCGCTTCTTAAACCGGGCACACCTTGATCGTACCCGGCACTTTTATGAAAAATATGGAGGAAAAACGATAATTATTGCCCGTTTCGTTCCGATTATCAGAACCTTTGCACCTTTTGTTGCCGGAATCGGACGAATGGATTATTGGTATTTTACCGGATACAATATCTTCGGTGGGATATTGTGGATCGTTTCATTTCTTGCCGGAGGATATTTCTTTGGGCAGTTGCCGCTGATTAAAGAAAACTTCACGCTGGTGATTCTTGGGGTCATCGGCATCTCTCTCCTCCCCATGCTCATCGAATTTCTCCGCGTCCGATATGGGGCGAGCCAAGGCCGGGAAGCATAAGGAAGGTCGATAAGCATGTCTGCTAAAGTGTGGTGGCCTTTATTTCCCCTCCTGTTCTTCATTGTTCTTTGTTGTCTTATTACCGCAATCGTCCGTGTCGTAAAGCGCGGAAAACCGACCCGGAAAGAATGGACGATATTGCTCTCCGCCCTCGTTTTTTATTTCCTGACCTTTGCCCTGGGCCGTTGGCGCTGGTTGCACATGCCCTTATCAAATATCGCAGAACTGTTCATGATCTATAATGTCTACTACTTTTTCAAAAAAAACCAGAAGGATATTGCCTGGCTTCATATCATCTCTCTGATTGCCATCGTCATCGACTTTGCGCTGCATTACATCCTGGTATAGCACATGCCGAAACCGCCGATTCGCCTGACATACTGCTTTATCGGTCTTTCGCGGCTCCTCAACGTACAAGGAGTACGCCTCGGTTGCCAGAAAGACCTCTGGCCTTGTCTCTCAGGCGACTTGACGGTTTCCTGAGGATTTGTGAATCAAGGGGTCATGGTTTAGACCCCTTGATTCATGAGGCTGGCCAACGTCTACATCGAAAACATGTCATACTAGAGACCGATCAAAAGATTCGACAAACCTCACACCTTCTTCTACATGACCCCCCATACTACGGCTGCGAAAACGACTACGGAAAAGGCGTGTTTCAAAGAGAAGATTTCCCTCGTTGAAGGGCCCTTTTAAGGACCATTAAAGGCCGTTTCATCATGTCATTAAACGACACAAAACAGATACGGGAACTCTTCAAAGGCTTTAAAATAGAGAAAGCAACAACCACCTACCCCGTGGCCGCTACCAAAAAAAGAAAGCCAAAGAGTTGTTGCTTATGAACTTTTAATGGGCAGCCGAAGTCGTGTCGATTCGCCTTCCGAATATCTTTGGATTTGAAGTGATAAAATGATACCATTCTGATTTTTGTAATCTATTCAGGGATGCATCGCGGGGGTGGAGTATGGCCGACTACAAGACCGTTAACGAGATTGGCCGTGGCGGCTTCGGCGTCGTTGAGGAAGTTGAAGACACAAGTGGACAGCCATTCGCTCGAAAGACGTTTAAACCTGCTGAGTACATTCCCGACATCGCCCACAATCGTCTCCGTAAACGCTTTAAGCGTGAGGTAAGAATACAAGCTGAACTTGGTGGCAGAGAGATAATGCCAGTGTTAGCCTCGGATCTCAACGCGGAGAAGCCGTGGTTCGTAATGCCGCTTGCGGAGAAAACATACGAGCAGCAGATTACGGAAGACCGATCTTTGGGCAGCGTTGATATTGACGCGATAGCCGATATCTATGAATGGTCTTGAGCAGCTACACGAACTTGGGTATGTTCATCGTGACCTGAACCCTAAGAACGTGCTTTTTTCTGAGGACCACTGGAAACTCTCAGATTTTGGTGCGGTCTTGCCTCCCATGGGACGCACGGTTACGCTCACCGAAGGCACTATCATCTACACCGAACGGTACTGTGCTCCAGAACAAAGAAATGATTTCCATAGTGCAATGCCCTCAGCTGATATTTATTCCTTTGGCTGCATACTGCACGATATTTTCGGGGCACAGGACCGCATACCTTACTCCAAGCAAACTGCGGAAGGCCCTGTCGGTCTTATTATCGAGAAATGCACTGAACTCAATCCTGCACGTCGTCCTTCTGTCATGGTGCTCCGCGGTATGCTCCTGGACATACTTGTCGAGATTGGGGGCCATTGCGCGGTTGCCGACAAGAGGTCAGGCGATTGGCTCGAACGCCTCACATCGGTCGATGACTGGAGCGACGACGACTTTGGGGAGTTTGCGAGGTTCTTCGCACACCTCGATATTAAAGAGCGTACTGATGGCCATGAAGTCGAATGGGTGTACTCACTGTCTACACCTTTTCTTACCCGAATGCCCACTGAAGCCATAATCAAAATTGTACAGCGTAACGACGGTGTTTCGGCGGCCATAATCGAGAAGTATTGTGACTGGGCGCGGTCAATGCGGTTTCTTTTTCATTTCGCTGATACCGTTTGCACTAGGCTGACCGCGATCTTCGACAATGGTGATCCTGCGGCAAAAACCATGGCAATGGTTGCACTTATCCATTTAGGGTCAACACATAATCGCTGGTATGTAATGCGCAGCTTGCTGTTTAGGTGTCGTTCAGACCAAGTGACGCCGGAAGTGGCCCGTCGCATCGAGATTGAAATCAAAACTGAAGAACTTGAATCCGAGTTTCAACACTGCGTCTTTGAGGTCGATTGGAACGTTCAAACTCTGGCACTAAATTTGGCAAAATTATTGGTTGATTCCGATGGCTAAAGACTCAAAGATAGAGTGGACTCACCACCAATTTAATCCTTGGTGGGGGTTTACTAAATGTTCATCTGAACATTGGGGCCATCCTCTTAATTCCTAATTGTGCTTGGGTGAACGAGATGAAGAAAAGAGTATTCGTACCTATTGAAAGCCATCTCTTTGCATCCCCGGAAAAGAAGATGCGTGGTGAATGTTCTGATGTTGGCCTTCTCGCCGAAGCCCTGGTTCTATTCGATCAGGTTGATATGAATATCACGTCAGCACAAAATCTGGCTGACGTTCTTAGAGGATTTCTACGGTCATTCGACTCAATTGATCCATTTCTAGACTTGATCGAAGCAGGTGCCATCCGTGTCCACTACTTTGATTTCATTTCCGCGCCCATAGAAAAAGAAGGGGTGTTATCCTACTGGAATATACAAGATGAAGGGGCAGAGAAATCTCATCGGAATTCCTTCCAACGCAAGATATTCTACACCTCCACAATTGAAAACCTGCTGCCTAAGGCAAGACACCGGAATCGACTCTATGATGTTGTAATGCGATCCGCTCTTATTGATGGGAGCGAAGACTATACCAAGGCGATTGAGGCAGCCCGCGAGGCCGCGAAGTCTTATGAAGATATTGAGTTCTCACTTAATGCATTCAAGGACTCATTACCTCAAGAGAAAAAACGACTCTTTCCCGATAAGATCACTGTTACCGCTGAATATGACGAAAAGAAAAAGCTCACTCGTCACCACTACAATTTGAACCTTGACAGCCTGCGCCCCCACCTCCCCAATCTTAACTGTGGAAAACACATCACTGGTGTAGGCCTAGTTCAGACTCATAGAATTCTTTATGCTAGCCGTCTTCATGGTTTCGATACATATCTTCCGAGTCCGCTATCGGTCATTGTGTTTTCCAAAATGGACTCCTTTTGCGATAAAGGGAGGCAATTTTCAAAAACAACAGTGGACTTACAGGAGAAAGCTTGTTTCCCTGATATTCGCGGCTCCTTCAACGAGGGCAGTATCAATTGGAAGGATGTCTTGGTAATCCGTGGTAAGGCTACGCGATTTCAAGAATGGTTTTCGATATATGGTGGGAAGTCGGAAATTGCGCAAGCAACTTACGGAAAAGAGTACCGGACAAGCACTGGATTAACAAGCTATCGGGAGAAAATATTTTCGATTGCGACATATGCCTCTGTTACCACTGGAGCAGGTCTCGGAGCGAGCATCGGTGGAGCAAGAGGTGCGGTTGCTGGTGCATTAGTGGGGGGCTCAGCGGCTTTCGCTAAAGACCTGCTAAAAGCTTCCGATGAAGAAGGTTGGCAGCCGCGTTTCTTTGGGAACTGGATACACAAAAGACCGCGCCAGAAAAGTCAATGATTAGGGCTATGCAAGTGGACATAATCAATTCCTCCAGCGGACGAAATCCTGTGGATACCTAATCATTTAGAGCGGGACGTTCCACAAAAAGAAGCAATCTGCGGGGGG
>JAJDBV010000034.1 GCA_029261165.1 Nitrospirota bacterium
CGTGCTGACAAAGGGATAGTCGCCTGATTGGATTGTGTTATACACACGCCAGTAGCCCCACATGCCGGCCACATAGTGATGCGCGACGTGACAATGAAAAAGAAAGTCACCCGCCAACTGCTGGCAGAGTCCCGATCCGCATTCGGTCTGCAGATCCACGGCCTCCGTGGGTCCAACCACTTCCACATCAACCCGGTCGGAGATCGTCCGGATCACCGGAAACTTCACCGGGTTGTCCCAGGACGTCGTGAGGAGTTCTTCTCCCTTTGCGTCCGCCTTCGGCTGACGCAGCCAGCGGATCGACCCGCCATGCGGATGGTGGGAGTGGAAGACCTCACCGCCGCCATGGATCAGACGGAATTTTGCAGGATCGCCCATGTAGGAGCGCGGAATCGTCGTCGGCACGTCTCCAAAGGTGTAAGAGCTGTAGGCCATCGATTCATCTTCAAAGTGGAAATATTTTTCCTGAACCGCCAGGTTGTTGATCCCGAAAGGCTCGCTGCGGAAGTTGATCGCGCGCGCCGAGGGACGGTAGGCATCGGTGTTCGGATCACGCTGCGGGATCATCTCCCCATCCCGGTTCAACGGTCGGAAGGATTCGTCCCCCACCTCGTGATAAACCAGCGTAAACTCACGGAAATCCTTTGCCACCGGATCAATCTCATCGTCATAGGCGATCATCATCTGCCAGCCGCTCTGGGCCTCTTTCCCCGTGATCGGGTCCAGATAAATGGAACCCATGGGCTCAACGATGAAGGCGCCGATCAAGCCGAGGCTTCCAGGCTCACGCCCCGCGTGGCTGTGAAAGACGTGCCCGCCTTCCTGCTCATCTGGCTGGATGTACCATTCCAGGACAACACTTTCGCCCTGCACGACGTTCGAATCGGGATTGACCGAGGTTGCGGGCTGGCCGGTCTTTTGGATGACCGTACTCGATCCGTGAATGTGAAGCCCCACATCCTCCTCATCCACCTCGTTGCGGAGGGTGATGATCATGCAGTCACCCTGATTCCCGCGAATCACCAAGGGCTGTATCAGGTCGGTCTGAAGCCCCAGGGAGATCGCTCCTGGATCAAGATTCTTCGCCTCTCTCGCCTTCGTGTTTTTCGCCTCTTCCGCCCGGACACCCTTGACATTTTTCGTCAGGACATACATGTAGCCGGGATGAAAATCCTGCCAATGGTTCAGCGTGATCTCCACGTTGATCGCCGTAATGTCCAGCTCCTTCACCGGGGCGTTGCTCGGACAACGTCCGCCGCCGCTGACCGACTCTGCGGCACCCGTCGGCCCGAGAAACCAGCTCCGGTCCATCTGCATTTGCGCGCTGACCTCACCAAAGGGGCCGGTTTGCCCCGTATCCTTCTGATGGCCCATGATCTCGTTCATTAGGGTCCCCATCGCCGCATCCACCTTCGATTTCCGGCCTTCCTGACCCTGCGCCTTCTCTTCTCGCAGGAGCTGCTTCTTCAGTTTGGCCTTCCAGTCCGGCGAAGCGACCATCTTAGGCTCTGAATCTTTCTCATGATCATGATCACTCCCGGCCAGAGACAATCCCTGGGCGGAAAACACCAGCAAGAGTGCGAAAAACCCTCTCAATATATTTCTTCCAACTCTTTCCATTTACATCCCCCTTCATTTTCACGGTGGTTTTTGAGATTTATTCTTAATTTCTAAAGATTAATTACCAAAAGATGACTGATGAGAGAGGGATAGAGCAAAAGACATGCCAGGCCGGATTGGCTATATCGAAACCTTGATATAAGCACCAACAACACCCGGTACTCCTTGATTTTATTGCATTATAAGTGGAATTCTCCCAAGAAGGGAAAAAGAGGAATAGTGTCTATCTGTCTAAGCTTTTAGACAGTCACTAGACACTATTGCATAGACAGGTCAGCGACATTGCAAGGAAAAGAAGGCGGGGAGGAGGAGTCCTTAAATCGGCTCCCCCTCCCCAGACAAAATGATTACTGGATCAATCGGCCCTCAGAATACCTCACGATCGACACAACAGGCATTGTCCCCATATTGTGCTCAACAAAGTTCGGAACGGTCGTCAAATCAACACCGTCTGCGTTGGTGATATCAAGCGTCGTCGGATCCGGCACAACCTTCAAGAATTGGCTGACCTCGAGCGGCTTGAGCAGATATTGCTTGTTCGGGTCCTGGGCGTCGGTTACGAGGGTCCCGCCCGGGATATTGATGATCTTGTTGGAGATCGTTGGATTCATGACAAAATCTTTCTTCCTGAGTTCCTCGAACAGATCGGGCAGGCCGTGCATCCAGCCGTCATACTGCAAGGAAAGGGTCTTGACGTCCCCAGCATTGTTCGCCAATGTTTTGGGGGCTAATTGAATCGGATCGTCGAGCAGGATAAAAGCACCATTGGCATCTTTGAGGAAGGTCATCTTGCCCCAATCTTCGCCTGCTCTCGGATAATCCCAGTTGTATTGGGTAGGGGTTATAAGGCCGTTTACGTAGGCGACCAATCCCCAATTTCCACTGGTGACGACACCACCGATCGTAACCCCTTGATTCGGTTGGCCGGTCCCGTCACGATCGTTGTCACCGATTGTTGCGTAGATCAATTTCATAAAGGTCGGGCTGGTTGAAACGGTGTCGAATGTGTAGGTCGAATCGTTGTCTGGATTCCACTGTGATTTGAAGACCGTATTGAGCGGAACGAAAGTTGAAACATTCAACGGATTTGCAACCGTCTGAATCTCAAGTTCCACCGTCGTGGTCGTACCGGTTCTCTTAACAATGTAGTTGGTGCCACGGCTATTGATATACAACTCCTGATTTTCGGGAAGCGTATAAGGTTTGTCGCCATTTGGATCAAATTCAGGCGTCCAAGTCCGTTGGTCAAAAATCAACACCGTTTTTTCAACCCAGCCTGTGGTGCCGGTTCCGGTGTGCTCAATGTAGATCGAACCACCGATATTTACCCACATATCGTCCCCATTGCTAGGGACATATTTTTGTGCGCCACTTACCATCGTCATGCGACCTGTTTGTTGGTCCATCTGTCCAGGGTAGAAACCTGCAACCGTGCCTCCGGCAGCTGTCGCAGCGGCATCCGTAGCAAAATAAACATAGTCAATCGGTGCTCCGTTCCCGCCGTTGGCGTTAGGATCCCATCGATTGATATTGACATTTTTTCGGTTGTCTCCTGTTCCGACCTCCAACAAGGGTAATGTTGAAGTGAAATCCCCTTGGCTACCACAAGTTTGATTTCCTTGCCCATCCCAGAAGGGATTGACACAAGACTCCCATATTGAGCTCACAGCATTCCAGCGAATATTGTAATTGTCATTGATCCAGGTTTCCACCGGGATATTGAGGACATCCGTTAAACTGCCCTCAACCGTAGACCGTTTGACCAAGGTGCCGACAAACGGCTCCGAAACCGTGTAGGTCTGAACGGTCTCATTTGTACCATGATCGTCACGCGTGACCGTTGTGCCGGCGGGGACAGACCCCCCAGGTCCGCCACCCCAAAGCTGGTGACGTCCTTGCCAAGCCCCATAAAAGGCGTAATTCTGGAAACCGTTGCCGTCCAAAAAGAAAACCGGAAAGCCGAAGGTTTTTGACTTAAAAACATCGGCCCCTGTTGTAGCGTCGTACATCCCGTAGCGATGGGTCATCTCTGTCACAGAAGACCTATCTTTAAAAGTCGGGTTGGCCGCTCCCGCCTTCTGAACCGCCAAGTGGTTTGGATTGTAGGCATATTTCGCCTCAACGAGCGAAGGTTCGCACGGAAATGCCGTGCAACTTTCAAAGTCTGGAAAGGAGACCTTTCCAAAACCGCTCGTTGCAGATTTGTTCAAGATCGCCTTGACTTCAAATACAAACCCTGGCCCTTCAGGAAAACGTTCATTAATTTTGACGATCGACTCCCCATTTGGTCCGACTTCCGCAGAGGCGGCAAAAAAGTCTGTCACGACACCACCCCCTCCATCGCCGAACTTTACATTCAAGGTCCAAACACCATAATCGGTGTAAGACCCATCGCTTGCCTGCGTCGCTGCGGCAAAGATTTTAAACTCACCCTTAACAATCTGCTTTTGACCTCCCTCGACTTCTTCGATCCATACACGGGCGCGTGTAACCTCTTGGCCGCCTTCTAAGATGATGTCGGACTGGACGATCCAGGGTTCTAAGGTTTTTGTCTCAATCCCGTTTTGTTCGTCTTGCCAGGCAACCATCGATTTATAGGGACCGTTTCCGATATTACTCGCATCGGCGTAATGGGTCTGGGCCAAGGCCCCAAGGACCTGTTCAACGATTTCAAATTGTTCCAGGGTATGTTCGTTTACGAACTTTTGTGTGACAGCCTTGCTGTAATCGGTACCGGGATCTGCCGCCGCCTGCAAGGCCTTGAGATTCGATTTAAAGCTCCCTTTGAGTGCGGGTGCGGGATTCGACGCGTCCGTCGGCACGGCTGATAGCTCAGTGGGCAGGGCAAGACCGGCCTTCGATGTCACCGTTGTCGCTGCCGTCGTACCGCTTCCGCCACCCCCACCGCAAGCAGCAAGACCGGCTCCAAATATCAACCCCATCGACGCAATTGCAATAAGCCTTTTCATTCTGTTTTCCTCCTTAAATAAAATTCATCCTCACGATAAAGATCTATGCCGTATCCATCTCTACCTTTTCGGCTATTTCTCAGAAAGTCTTTAATGTTTTTCTAAGAAAATCCCAAGGACCGATATTCCAGGAGGGAACCGGGAACCTATCATGAACGCTTGCATCGTTGTCTCAACAATAAAAAAGCCCATTTCTTTTTAGAAATGGGCCACACGTTCAAACAGACTCTGATTTTCAGGTCTATCCTAGGCGGCCCAACCGGCATGCCTTCGAACTCAACTCGCGAAGGCGAAGCCTTGTAGCTTTGCGTCCCAACCTTTCGGTTGGTTTGCCCTTTTCTGGATCAACTGGCGACAGTGATACTATTCCGGTCAGGGTAATATTAAAAAGATAACAGAGATTTCCATATTGTCAACGTAGCGGATACAGGTGCGTAATTTCTTTGATCAGTAACATTCCGTAATGCTTTATCTGCCACTTACGAATCTGCGGAATTTTGTTGAGCGATTCAATTGTCGTTGGCCTTTCCTTTGTGATCACCTTGAGTATACCGGAGGAGATCACCATCGCGGGCTCCACCCCTTCACTCTCAGCTTGCTTGTTCCGCCACGTCTTTAAGTGCACCAGAAGTTTTTCCTCTTCCCGTGTCAGTGTGATTTCCGTTGTAGATCGTCTTTCTCTCCCTGGGAGGGAAACATCCGTTGTCAGGCCTTTCGAAACCGCCTCAAGCCATAGGGGTGGGTTTCTTCGGACACTCGCACTCTCCCTTGGAAACAACTGGGCCAAGGCCGTTTCATCCCGAGGAGGATTCTTTGCAATAATCAAAAGTTCCCAGTTCGAAATGACCTTGAACGGGGGACGATTCCGCTCTCTTGCGAGACGATCCCGAGCAACGGCCAACTCCCTCAATACCCGCTGAGATCCCGGGGGGAGCTGTTTTGCTCCTTTGATCCGGAGATAGTCATTTGGCTCAAAGGATTTTCCATTCCAGGTGATCTCCTCCAGAAGCCGACACTCTTCCGCGATCTGATCCTCTCTCCCTTTTTTTTCGACCTCCTTATTTAAAATCTGATAAAGAGGGATAAGATAAAGGGTGTCCCGGAACGCATAGTCCAACTGTTCCTTTGGAATGGGACGATGCGACCAGTCCGCCTTCTGGTATTTCTTGGAAAGGGTTTCCTGAAAATACCGGCTGACCAGACCCTGCAGAGAAAACTTCTCGATGCCGATGGCACGCGCGGCAAGTGTGGTGTCGAAGATCGGTCCGATGTTAAAGTGAAAATCCCGCTTCATGGAAGCCAGATCGTAATCGGCCCCATGCAGTATCTTCAGGATCGATCGATCTTCCAGAATAGAGGCAAGAGGAAGTACAGAATCGAGAAGGAGCGGGTCAAAAACATAATGGTTCTCTCCACCTGAAACCTGGATCAGGCTAACCCTTTCCTGGTAGCTGAAGAGAGAGTCCCCTTCCGTGTCCACCCCAATAACGGAACAACCTTTCAAAACCGAGATGGCCGCATCCCGGGCATCAGGAGTTGTAATATATTCCAATGTACTCCGTCTTTTCCGACACCCTACAGGATATCTTCGAGTGCTTTCTGGAATTGGGGATGCTCCAGTAATCCCCCCCCCTGGAATGGGACGACCAGTTCCCCGTTCTTATCAAAGAGAAAAAGAGTCGGGGTAACACGCGCACCAAAGCGCCTTGAAACCCGGTTCTGTGTATCATAGAACACCTGGAAGGGAAAAGCCTTTTGATGTGATGCAACATAACGTCCGATGTTCTTGCGTGTATCCTTAAAGCCAATCGCAAATACCTGGAAGGGTTTGCCCCTGAGTTTCTTCTGAAGGCGAGCAATCTTTGGGAGCTCATTTTGACAGGTTCCACACCAGGAAGCCCAAAAGACAACGAGCGTCACTTTACCGATCAGGTTCTCTTGTGTGATTTTCTCCCCTTTTAGAGAGATGAGTTCAAAGGGAGGGGCCTTTGGCCGGACCTCATCCGCCCGAAGCTCTCCGGACAAGACAACACTGAAAAGAAGAAATATTGTAAGTAACATTGTTTTTTTCATAATTATCCTTTCCCTGTATATCATACCTCTCCCATCTTCGCAAGGTCCTCTTCCCTGATTCCACGATTACGGAATTAGAAAACGCCGATTCGCCTGATAATACTGCGTTTTCGGCCAAAGGTCTCTGGCCTTGTCTTCCCAGGCGACTTGACATTTTGCCCGATCAACCGCTGTTCTTGGCCTCTTTATCGCAACCTGGCTCAAACGGCATGAGCAACAGTTTCTTGAGGCAAATATCCTCCGGGTTCACATATTCACGCAGGCCGATGACAATTCGTTCTTGCGGCGCCTCACAATAGGTTTTTAAAAGACGATCCCAGAATGAAAAGATCGTCGCATAATTTGAGTTGGTCTCGGCTGGGATATCGGAGTGATGGATACGGTGCATGTCGGGCGTAACGAATACCAGCCGGATCGTCGCATCAAAAGACTCGGGAAATCTGAAATTGCTATGTTGGAACTGTGCCGCTGCAAGGAGCACGCCTTGAAAAATCAGGAAGGATAGTCCCTGCGGCCCCAGGAACGTCATCAGTCCGATCTGAAAGAGCGTCGAAAGAAATATCTCTCCAGGATGAAAACGGGACGCTGATGTCACGTCGAGATCCCGATCCGTATGGTGGACCCGGTGGAGGCGCCAGAGGGTCGGAAGCCGATGATAAGCGATGTGACATAAACAGGTCACAAGATCGTAGAAGAGCACCGTGAAAAATATATTCCAAACCCGCGAGACCGGAAAAATATTCAATAGGCCAATGCCATGCTCTGTTAGAAAATCAGCATATGAAATGGCAAGGCCGCCCAAAAGGAGGAAGATCACAGCCGCATTTCCGACTGCGATTAAAAGATTGGCGCCATAATGCTGCAGGATCGGATCGACACGCTTCCGAAAAGGGAAGCAATTTTCAGACACCGAAAAAAGAACGAGTCCGCCAAAACCGGCAAGCATTCGTAGTGCGCTGGGTGTGAAGGGAATCTCCATCGAAGTTCCTTAATCATCCCGGAGGTGTTTTATTTTCTTTAGGAGTTTCCCGCACTTCCCGGAAATATCTTCAGCAGAAACAATCCCGGAAATCATTGCAACCCCGTCGGCCTCTACCGAAAAAACCGCTTCGAGTCTATCTGCATCGATCCCACCGATGGCAAAGAGGGGGATTGAGGTCTCCTGCTTCACCTCCCGGAAAGTCTCCAGTCCCAAGGGAGCCCCATAGGGGCGCTTTGAGGGGGTATCGTAAACCGGTCCGAATACGGCAAAATCAGCCCCCTCTTTTTCAGCCCTTTGGACCTCTTCTGGGGAATGACATGAAACACCGATCCACCGGCCCACCCCTAATATCTCCCTGGCCGCGTGAATGGGAAAACCGGTGGCGGGGAGGTGAACCCCATCTGCATCTATCGCAAGACAGAGGTCAAGCCTGTCATTGATTAACAATTTTGTGCCGTATTCTCTTGTGATCGATCTGATTTCAGAAGCAAGCTGAAGCAGCGCACGCGGGGGAAGATCCTTCTCGCGAAGCTGTATGGCCTGTATCCCACCTTGACAAGCCTGCCGAATCACTTCAGTCAGAGGCCGCCCATGCGTCAGGGATCGATCTGTAATGAGGATGAGTTGGAAATCGACCTGCGGCATACCGTCTCAAACGATGCGTAACGCGCAAGGGAAAGGAGAAGAAGCCTCAAAGCAACAGCCTATTCAATCATGCCTTCAATCGGGCTGCTTGCCTGAGCATAAAGCTTTCTCGGAATGCGACCGGAGAGATAGGCCAGTCGTCCGGCGCGAACACTGAGATTCATGGCTTCTGCCATCTGAATCGGGTTCTTTGCTCCCGCAATGGCCGTATTCATCAGGATTCCGTCACATCCCAATTCCATTGCAATGGTCGCATCTGATGCGGTGCCGACACCGGCATCAACAATGATCGGCACGGAGGCATTTTCCATGATGATCCTGAGATTGTACGGATTGCGTATTCCGAGTCCGGACCCGATCGGCGCAGCCAGGGGCATTACTACGGCTGCCCCCGCTTCCTCAAGCTTTTTGGCCATAATGGGATCGTCGTTGGTATATGGAAGAACAATAAACCCTTCTTTCACCAGGAGACGGGTTGCCTCGAGAAGGGCCTCATTATCAGGGAACAAGTTCTTCGGGTCGCCGATCACTTCCAGTTTGATCATATCTGAAATTCCGGACGATCGCGCCAGACGCGCTGTCCGAATCGCTTCATCGGCAGTATAACATCCGGCCGTATTCGGGAGAATCTTGTAGATCGCTGGATCAATGTAGTCGAGCAAGTTCTCCTCAGAACGGTTCAGAATGTTCACTCTCCGGACCGCAACGGTGACACAATCAGCGCCAGAGGCCTCTACCGCTATTTTGGTCTCTTCGAAAGAGGCATACTTCCCTGTTCCGACAATCAAGCGGGAGCGAAAGGGTATACCACCCACCTTCAATGACCCATCAGCCGACATCTGCACCTCCTCCAAAAAAACTGATAATTTCTATCAGATCCCCATCCTTTAAGTGGGAGTGATCATACGCCTCCCGGCGGATGACATCAAGATTAATTTCAACGGAAATACGTTCAGGAAGGATCTTTAGGTATAGAAGGAGTTCTGTAACATTGGTATCGACCGGCACCTCTTTGTCTGTACCGTTTACCGTAATCTTCATGGACTCTTAACTAAAGGATTGCCCGCAACCGCAGGTCGACTTGGCATTGGGGTTCTTGATGTCAAACCCAGCCCCCTGCAAGCTATCATTGTAATCGATCTCTGTTCCCGTCAACATTGGCGCACTGTAGGGATCAATCATAATTTTAACCCCAAACAGCTCCAGAACATCATCTTCGTCATTCGCCTTCTCTTCGAAGGCCATCCCGTACTGAAAGCCAGAACAGCCGCCACCCTCGACATAAACCCTTAATCCATAGCCTTCTTTCTTCTCAGAGGTCATCAGCTCTTTGACTTTTTCACTCGCTTTTTCTGTAAGTTGAATCATGTCTTCTCTTCTCCTTTTTACCTTTCTGCTCTCTACAGCATCAGTATAACAAATTGTAACGCTCGTGTACTAAAGAGCTGCCTGTGAGGTGGCGGGACACTTTGATTCTGATACATGAAGGTCGTACTCATGTCGAAATTTCTCAAAGATACTCTCTACTGCGATTGAGGCCCCGGTCAGAAGATAGCACTGCCCTCTCCCCTTAATCATTCCGCAAATCTGTTCTATCTGTTGGAGATCTCTTTCATCTCCCCTCCCGGACTCGACCTTCTCGAGGATTTCGGAAAGTTGTGCCGTTCCAAGTATACATGGGGGACATTGCCCGC
>JAJDBV010000035.1 GCA_029261165.1 Nitrospirota bacterium
GTCTTCCAGCCGATTCTTGATGTTCGCTCAGGACAGATCCTGGGCTATGAGGCACTCAACCAAAGCCACCATCAAGAGATTACCATCAAAGAAGTGTTCCGCCGATTTGAATCGCAAGGACTCTTGAGTGAGATCAAGATCCTGAGCTTTAAGTCTCAGATCAAGACCGCAGCAGAGATCGGGGTAAAAAGGCTTTTTCTCAAGGTAGATTTCGATATCCTGGGAAAGATCTCCCCTTTTCCAAAGCCGGAAAAGATGGATATTATCATGGAAATATCAGAGGAAGAGGCGGTTCAAGATATCGACCATCGTTTGAATGTGGCGAAAACCTGGAGAGCGCGGGGCTATAAATTTGCCCTGGATAATTTCGGGGTGGGCTTCATCTCTGTACCCTTTCTGGCGGAACTCACGCCTGAGTTTATTAAAGTGCATCGGTCCCTTATCGTCAAGACAATGGATTCCCGAAATTTCAAGCATCTCTTTCAGGACCTGGTCAGCATCATCCGGAACTACGTGCTGGAAGACATTATCGCCGAGGGGATCGAGTACCAGGCGGAGATGAACATCGTCAAAGAGATGGGCATTCATCTCGTCCAAGGAGACCTCATTGGAAAACCCCAAGAACGCACAAAAGCCTTGATTGCTTCGACCGATCCGCCTCCTTCACCTCTCGCTCACTAACAATAACTATGGTGCACGACCTGTACTTTTTTCTTGTGGTAAGGAAATAAATCTCCCTCTTTTGTTCATCCTACGATGAATAATGAAGACCACAGCAAACATCAAGACCAGGAAAAGAACCCGCCAACCAGCTTCAGACCCCTCCAGTGCAGCTTGCAATGGCCTATTTCGCTCAAGATAAAATTGAACAATTCTTAAATTAAGCAGCACATGAAAGAGGGCACTGGGGACAAGAGATTGGGTTGATTCATACAAGTAGGCAAAGAAAAGACCGAAAACAAATGTACCTGCAGCAACATGCCCATGCCCCAGCATAAAGAGAATTGCAGTAAGGAATATCGCGATGCTCGATCCGACCCTGCGCCGTATCGGGCCATAAAAAAACCCACGAAACACAAGTTCTTCCAGCAGGGGTCCGATCAGCACCAGGAATAAGACCGGAATCCAGAGGTATCCTGGGCCGAATTCGGTTTCAATTAAGCTCAGCAACACATCTCCGCCACGCATGGTCTGCCTTTGACGAATAAGCACAAATTCGAGAATGGCGGGGAGTTTGAGGAGAGTGACAAAAATGAAAGAGATCAGAAAAAGAAAAGCGTTGCCGATAATATAGTAACCTAGGATCCATCGTAATCCCATCACCAGTTGTCGCGGAAGCTGATGAAAAGAAATTCCGAGCACGGCATACGATTTTCGGGTCAAAGCGGGATAAAGAATCAGGAGGACGACCAGGATGACCGCTTCAATACCGATATAGATCAACCAAACCGGCGGTCTATTTTGAGACAGGGCCCCCGCAACAATACCCACTACATGGATCAGTATCGCTGGGAGAACACCCAGCCAGATACTCCAATCTTGGAAATCAAAAAGTGAGCGTCGCATGGCAAGGACATTTTTATTGGGTGAAAAAGACCATCCCAGCCACACGAGAAGGGCAAGATACACGATGCGAAGGAGCATATTTTCCATAGCTGACCACCCTAAGGCTCCCAGAGCCAGGTAATTTTCGTGAGGACAAGGAGGGTGTCACCATCCTCTTGCTGTGCGGGATTAATGATGAGATAAAACCAGCTATTTTCCCTATACTCCCATGAAAGTCGGAGGTTTGCGGCAAGGGAGTCGTCTTCTTTGTCCCATTGTATCAACCCCTGCAGCAAGAGCCGATTACTCAGCGACCAGGCGATATTCCCATCCACAATCTGAGACGTGAATTCGCCCTGGGGGAGATGTACTTGATCAACCTCCCAACCGGCGCCGACCTTTATCCCTTCTCCAGGTGCGGCGATCAGACTGAGATCGAGGGATGTTTTACGTCCATCGAAAAAACCGCCCCATAATATACTGGAAACACTGGAGAGAGGCCGCCGACTGTCGCTGATAAAAAAGACGCTGTAGTGGGTATAGGTAAATGTCCCCGCTGGAATCGTGATGCCGGGACGAATTGTAAAATCTTCCGGAAGCCGCTCTTTTTGCGGATCGACGCTGAGCAGGATAAAATCTCCAGAACGAAAATCGGCCTGAATCCGATTGTAATTGCTCCGATATAAAAACCTTCCGCTGTCATCAGTTTGATGGGTCATCTCGGTCTTGAGCCCGATCTCACGAATCAACCCCTCCGCAGGCTGCGGACGGATGTCTACAAAACCGAAGGTTTCAACCAAATCCGGCTGTTGAACAAAACCGAGTGCAGGAGAAAAAGTTTCATCGATTCGGAGGTGGTTGAGTCTAATCCGCCAGAAAGGATCCCGCCACTGAATCTCGCCGAAAGACGCCTGACCACGTTCACCGCTATTGTCTCCCTCTGAGTGGAGCCAGAAACCGTTTGAGGTCAGGCGCGTATTGGGTGAAAATGCGCCATCTATTCCGACCGTCCCACTTCCAGAACCGCCCCGTTTCGACCGTTCGGTCCCAATCAGTCCAAGGTTAGAACGGAGGCCGATATCACGCGAAAGGCGGACCACTCCGAATTGTTCTGCCGAATTTCCACCCTCTGACTCGGTTTCCATGAGAAGCATCCCGACCCCGTATGGACCAACCTTGCCGCTCAGTTTCCCGCCGACAAGGATCGGGACAGACTGCCGATTAACAAGGCCTATTCGGCGGCTGAAGAAGGGCTGAATCCGGCCAGACAGCCCAAAATCATAAAAACCTTTCCCTTCAAGAAAAAACTCTCGTTTCTCTGGGAAAAAGAGCGGAAATCGGGTCAGGTTGACCTGGAGGCGATCGACTTCCGTTTCGGCAAAGTCGGTATTGTAGGTCAGATCCAGTGTAAAATTTGTCCGAAATCGGTAGCGGATATCTACTCCGCCATCCAGATCGCTCTCAGAGCGGTCGTTGGCTCCGGTTCGGTCATTTAAATACGACCCCTTTGCATAGGGTTTAATCGAAAAGGGTCGCACCCGACTAAGCGGTTTGACGCCGCTGAGATGCCCCGATCGGGAGACCTCAAAAAAAGTTTGTTCAGAACTGAGCGGGCTCCAGAAAGAGATTTCTTTCAAACGAGGAACGCGGCGACGAAATTGAATGCCCCAGTCCTGTGAATCACCCGGTCGGAATCGGAGTGTCTCAAATGGAATTCGAAACTCCGCAGACCACCCAGTGGCCGTCCGCCGCGCCGCAACTTCCCATTTCCCGTCCCAGTCCCGGTTGACTTGAGATCCCTCTTGACTGATCAGGGCATCGGCCATTGCCGACAAAGGCGTCGTCTCAAAGAAAAAACCGTTCTGGTGGTCATGATAGGTGTCTATCAAAACAGCGAAGGCATCACTTCGATCAAAAAGGGCATCCTCCTGCCGTTCATCACCCCGGACAAGATCTGGCCGGGGATCACTCAAGAAGGCCCCGATGTAGAGATTCCCCTCGTCATAGGCAACGCGCACCTCTGATGGCGTTAACGAAAGAACCCCGACAAAGGGCTCCTGCTGGATAAATCTGCTCGCGGAACCGCCCTCCCGCCAAGCCGGTTCGTCCAAAAGACCATCGATCCGAATCGATTTTTCTTCAACGGAAATCGCCGAAAATGACACCTTTTCGGCCTCCTGCGCAGCGGGTTCCCCTGCCTCAGCAAAGAGCAGAATAAAGACGAGAAATATCAAAAACGGATAACTATTTTTTAATTTTGTTTGTTTCGACCATGAGAAATACATGCTCTGAGAGTCTAAAAAAGAAGTCGCGAAAAGGCAAGACATAAAATCTGCATTTTATCGATACAGCTTGCCACCATTTGGCTTCAGGGCAAGGTGCGAGGCGCGCAGAACCCGGAGCGTATGGTTTATACGTGAGGATTCAAGTACCACAGCAATGCCGCCATGGAGGGAAAGAGGGGTGTGCTGAATCGTTACCTGAGTTTTTACTTTACGACCCTACACCTAAACAGTTACACTGCACTTCATCTTATATTGACCAAGGGCTTCCAAATGCGAAATTTCCTCAAAGCGTTCATCCTCCTTCTTTTATTCATGGGTTGTGCAAAAAAAGATATCCCCCTCCCCGACCATCCCGGCGGTCAATTATTCAGCGGGTTAAAAAAAGGGGCTGTCCGGTGCTTTAAATGTCATGGAACACAAGGCGAAGGGAAGTCTCGTGCTCCGGCCCTGGTCAAGTCCGGAAAGACATTGGCCGCCGAAAAGTTTACGGCGACCGTGCTGAAAGGAAGGGACAGAATGCCCCGCTTCGAAGGTGTCCTAACGGAAGAAGAAATCGCTCAGATCATCGATTGGCTGGAAAAAGTTCCGCCATTATGAGTTGGTTCCCGACAGATTCATTTTTTTAATCATGAGTTCCGCCTCCGGGGTTCAAGGGTGCACCCTCCCAGGCACGAAGAAATTCCTGTGCACCTTCGGAGGAGTGCAGGTATGAGAAACGCGCGACCTGCTTCCCTAATGCCATGATCCTTACTTTCAAGTCGGCATCTTTAATGTTCCCCTCCTCATCAAAGACTCCCCATGCTTCAGGGATCGAGGTCTGCTCAGGAATCACCCAGGCGTGAAGCGCTCTCCCGACAACCCGTAAACCGTTCAGGGCATTTAACGCCCCCATCTTTCCACCGGACACCCCTAGAAGACCAATCATCTTCCCCTCAATTTCGTCAAACCCCATCAGATCCAAGGCATTTTTCAGTACCCCGCTAAAGCTGCCGTGGTATTCCGGTGTCGCAAGAATAAGACCTTGCGCCGCGTGGACCTCTTTTCTCAGTCTGAACACGTCTTCAGGATAACGGCTTTCATCTTCCTTTCCATCGCAATGGATGAGCTGATATTCTTTCAGGTCAATCAACTTCGTGGCGGCACCCGCCTCCTGAGCCCCTTTTAAGGCGATACGCAATGCACTGTGAGAGTAACTTCCAGGCCTGAGGCTGCCACAGATTCCGACGACACTTACACCATCGGAGGAGACGGTACTTTTTTGAGTCATAACAGGGTTCTCCGCGTATTTTAGAATTGGGTGAAAAGGGAACTTAACTGACGATCCATGCCTTTGCTTTATCAACATCTTCAAAGCTGAAGTGTTTCACTTTGATACTGGGAAATACTTTATCGCTGACCTTTGCCAAGATTTCCAGCCAATGTTTGTCCGATACAATGGCTTCCATTTCAAAGTCTGAAAAGTGCTGTATTTTTTTAGGAATATTTTTAAACCAGGCTTTCGGTTCCATCATGCCAAAGTTTTTAATTTCAGCATAGACGCGCAATTTTTTTTCTTTTTCCAGCATCGATTCGATCTTGTCCCAAAATGTTTCAATCTCTCTGAGGGTGATTCCACCATCAAACACCATTCCAACAATTCTTCGATCTTCGAATTTAATTTCGTGGAGCATCACCTTACCCCTGTTTATCCAAGTAGATCCCGATCATGGGGTGCTGAGAGATCCATTTCCGGGCCTACAGGTACGATCTGGGTTGGATTGATGTCTGTGTGTGTGACGTAATAGTGCTGCTTGATATGCTCATAGTTCACCGTCGCTGCAATCCGGTCGTGTTGATAAAGGTCCCTTAGATATCCAGACAAATTTGGGTAATCGACAATACGACGGATGTTGCACTTAAAATGACCATGATAGACGGCGTCAAAGCGAATCAAGGTCGGAAACAGTCGCCAATCCGCCTCCGTAGGCCGGGTTCCCACGACGTAGCGCTGCTTAGAGAGCAATTCTTCCAGATTGTCTAGCACCTCAAATAACCTTCGGACCGCGTTTTCATAGGATTTCTGTGTCGTGGCAAACCCCGTACGATATACACCGTTATTCACATTAGAATAAACAAGGTCATTTACTCGATCTATCTCCGGCCTGAGCCTTTCCGGGTAAAGGTCAAGATCACTTTCAGTAAACGCATTGAACTCGCTATTCAACATTCGAACAATGTCGACTTCTGAATTGTTAACGATACGGCCCCGCTTTTTATCCCAGAGAACCGGAACAGTAACCCGGGACTTGAAAGACTTGTCTGATGCCTTGTAAGCTTCACTCAAGTATTGAAACCCGTTTATTGGATCTTCAGAGTGCCCTGGACCGTTCCGGAATGCCCAACCGCGTTCGTCACGAATCGGGTCTACAACAGTCAATCCGATAACATTCTCGAGCCGTTTGAGTATGCGGACAATAATCGTTCGGTGCGCCCAGGGACAGGCAAGGGAAACGTAGAGATGGTAGCGATTCACCTCAGCAGGATAATCAGAAGCAGGGTCTTCTTTCACCCAATCTCTAAATTGGTCTTCCTGTCTTACAAAATCACCCTCCGCACTCTGCTCACTCCGAAAATCCATTTCAGTAGGACCTCCTTGATAGATATAAGGATCATAGTATGCGTCAGTACTTCACACCCCGTCGTTTGAAATATCACCTTCACTTTCAATCAATACCAAAGAAAGATATCATGGCCAGAGCCTTTTCTCAATCTCCTTATCAATCGACCATCTCCCCGAGCCTGTGATGATTAACACCACACTGATCGCCATAACAAGCAAGTGATACTCAAACCCCTCACCCTCTTGTTTACCAAACCAGTTCATGAAGAAACCATTTTGCCAGTGAACCATCCAGATGGCCCCTACCATAACGCAAGTCAGCCCAAATGCCGCCAACCGAGTTAGAAACCCGACAATCAGTCCCACCGAACCCAATGATTCTCCAATGATGACGAGAAAAGCGAAGAGGGGAGGGATTTGCATCTGTTCGGTAAAGGCCCCCATCGTCCCCAAAAAACCCATACCGCCGTACCAC
>JAJDBV010000036.1 GCA_029261165.1 Nitrospirota bacterium
CGTGCTGACAAAGGGATAGTCGCCTGATTGGATTGTGTTATACACACGCCAGTAGCCCCACATGCCGGCCACATAGTGATGCGCGACGTGACAATGAAAAAGAAAGTCACCCGCCAACTGCTGGCAGAGTCCCGATCCGCACTCGGTCTGCAGATCCACGGCTTCTGTGGGTCCGATCACGTCCACATCAACCCGATCGGAGATCGTCCGGATCACCGGAAACTTCACCGGGTTATCCCAGGACGTCGTAAGGAGGGCTTCACCTTTCCCGTCCGCCTTCGGCTGACGCAGCCAACGGATCGATCCGCCATGCGGATGGTGGGAATGGAAAACCTCGCCGCCGCCATGGATCAGACGGAACTTGGCTGGATCCCCCATGTAGGAGCGCGGAATCGTGGTCGGCACGTCTCCAAAGGTGTAGGAGCTGTAGGCCATGGATTCATCTTCAAAATGGAAATATTTTTCCTGGACCGCCAGGTTGTTGATTCCGAAAGGCTCGCTGCGGAAGTTGATCGCGCGCGCCGAGGGACGGTAGGCATCGGTGTTCGGATCACGCTGTGGAATCATCTCCCCGTCACGGTTCAACGGACGGAACGATTCGTCCCCGACCTCGTGATAGATCAAGGTAAATTCACGAAAATCCTTTGAAACCGGCTCAATCTCATCGTCATAGGCGATCATCATCTGCCAGCCGCTCTGGGCTTCTTTCCCCGTGATCGGGTCCAGATAAATGGCCCCCATCGGCTCAACGATAAAGGCACCGATCAGGCCGAGGCTCCCAGGTTCACGACCCGCGTGGCTGTGAAAAACGTGTCCGCCCTCCTGCTCATCCGGCTGAATGTACCATTCTAGGACAACACTTTCGCCCTGCACGACGTTCGAATCGGGATTGACCGAGGTCGCCGGCTGGCCGGTCTTTTGGATGACCGTACTTGATCCGTGAATGTGAAGCCCCACATCTTCCTCATCAACCTCGTTCCGGAGAGTGATGATCATGCAGTCACCCTGATTCCCGCGAATCACCAGCGGTTGGATCAGGTCGGTCTGAAGTCCTAGAGAAATCGAACCCGGATCAAGATGCTTTGCTTCCCTCGCCTTGGTGTTCATTGCCTCTTCTTTACGAACGCCCTCTACATTCTTCGTCAGAACATACATGTAACCGGGATGAAAGTCCTGCCAGTGATTCAGGGTGATCTCGACGTTGATCGCCGTAATGTCCAGCTCCTTTACCGGCGCATTGCTCGGACAACGCCCGCCGGGGCCAACTGACTCTGCGGCACCCGTTGGCCCAAGAAACCAGCTCCGGTCCATCTGCATCTGCGCAGTGACCTCGCCAAACGGTCCCTTCTGCCCTGTCTCCTTCTGATGGCCCATGATCTCGTTCATCAAGGATCCCATCGCCGCATCCACCTTCGCCTTGCGACCCTCTTGACCTTGCTCTTTCTCTTCCCTCAGTAGTTGCTGCTTTAGCTTGGCCTTCCAGTCTGCCGAGGCGACCATTTGCGGCTCTGCATCCTCCGAATGATCATGATCGCTCCCGCCCAAGGCCCAGCCCTGCGTAGAGAAAACCAGCAAGAGCGCGAAGAGCACGCTTAGTGAATTCTTTCTCATCATGTTCATATTCCTCTCCTTCTCTTTTTTCATCGTTGAAATTGGATATTTTGGATGTTGTGTATTTTTTGAATTGGGTAATTTTGATTTGGCTGAAAAATAAAGAATGATGCCTGCCCTCGATACATGCGCAACAACCTGCTCTAACTAGAGCACTGAGCTACGGAAAATGTTAACAAATAACAATAAATTAACATCGCAAACAGCACTAGGCGTAAATGATGATCGCTGAATCTAGCACGCGAAAAAAAAAGTGTCAAGCACTTTTTACATGTCCAGAAGCATCGACACTTTAATTCCCATTTTTGTTCAATTAATTAGACACTTAGACGCTTTCAAGGCAGGACTTTCTATAACGGGGATTGTGATCCGGGTGCGGGTTCATCTATAGGAAAAAAGAGGTTTACAGGACAAATCATTGTCGGGATAACAAGGTATACAGGCGAATCTTCTTGTCGCCCCCTCCGGATGCCAAAAGGTTCCCGTCAGGAGAAAAAGCGACCGAGGCAACATAGAGCGCATGCCCTTCATTTATGACGGCCTTCTCAATACCGCGTGCCATATCCCAGAGGCGAACCGTTCGGTCATCTCCTCCGGAAACAAGGGTGAGTCCGTCGGGTGAAAAAGAAACAGTGTTCACAGAGTCAGTATGCCCCGAAAACACGCCCTGCGCTTCAAAGCTTCTTACATTCCAGAGACGAATGACCTCATCTCCCCCTCCCGATGCGAGAATCTTCCCGTCCGGAGAAAAAGCCAACGACAAGACCAGTTTTTCATGCCCGGTCAGGACAGCCAGCTCTTTTCCTGAGGACACGTCCCATATGTGGATGGTTTGATCCGTACTCCCTGAGGCCAGGAGTGTGCCGTCCGGAGAAAAGGCAAGCGCATTTACCGCCCTGCGATGCCCAAGCAGGATCTTCTTTTCTCTTCCTGTTTTCACAGACCAAAGCCTTACTTTTCTGTCGGAACTCCCTGAAGCCAATATCTTGCTGTCCGGGGAAAAGACAACGGCCCGGACGCGCTTCGCGTGCCCCAGAATCGTCTTCCTCTTTCCTGTTTTAATATCCCAAAGATCAGCCGTCTTATTATAATTTCCTGCTGCCACGATCTTTCCATCCGGAGAAATGGCCACCGTGCGGACCAGGTTCGGATGTGTCATCGAAAATTTTATCAACCCGGTCTCAAGATCCCAAATACGAACGGTTTTATCATAACTCCCCGAGGCCAGCATCTTCCCGTCCGGAGAAAAGGCAATGCCTCTGATGATATCCGCATGCCCTTCCAGAGAAGCTTTCTCTCGAAAAGAAGATTTCTCCTCCAATGGCGCATCGACCGCCCAGGAGGAGAAGTTCATTAGGACGACTGCTCCTGCAACCATCATCAAGACGGGTACTTTTTTCCCCATGACCGTCCTCAAAACAGAACCCCTCTCACTTCCGGAGACCCAACCCAGCCTCCATCCTTTTTGCCCTAGTTCAGGCCAACCTTCACGGTGACACGGCTGTCTGTCACCTTCGGGAGATCAACCGTCATAATGTATGAATCTGCAATGATTTCGACGGTTTCGTGAGGACCGACATATTTATTCGAAACATTCCGAGCCAAAGGAAAACCATTCTCATCAAGGAGGTCATAATAGGCATAGACCCGCTTTCTCGTTTCCGAATTGTTCCGCACGGTTGTATCCCAGAAAAACTTTGTCCTCCCTATTTTGTCCCATACTTCGCCCGGACGCCATCCGTGCCTGAGGACTTCAATCTTGGAAGCATCCCGGTGGGACGCATTACTTGAGGTCACAAAGCCGATGCGCTCTCCTCCAATCCCGATCAAGAGCGCAAGGATAAGACCCCCGATAACACGGACCGATAGACTGTTCTGATGGAGCTTCATTTTCCCGGTTCTACCTCAATTTCCCGCGTTCCCATCCCAAAAGGCAGCTTTCTCGTTTTCAATGTTGCCAGTTTCCGATATAAATCCTGGAACTGTTCGGTGGAAAGCCCCGGGTCGCTCAAATTTTTAAGATCTTCCGGCGTGATGGCAATCCAGGTCAGTTCGGCTAAATTTGTAGAACCAATCGTTACCCAGTGATGTGGCACAAACTCCTGCATGATCACAAAATCAACACCTCTGTTATATTTCAGCGCTTTCTCAATCGCCATCCGGCCATTTTCCGCTGAAATACACTTCCCGATGCCCAGGTTGGTCGGCGGATCCAGGAAAGGGAAAAACTTTAGGCGAACTTTCAAGTCACTCTTCCCTGCGATCACGGCCTTTTTGATCTCTTTCTTCTTTTTTCTCCATTTCTTCTTGGCCAGGACCAACTCAATCTTCGTCGTGATTATTTTACTTTCCGGTGCATCGCAATTGTAGGCCTCTTTCGCGACAAAAGCCCCGGCTTCACCGACAAATATGCTGACAAAAAAGACGGTAAGAGACGCCCCTAAAATTATATTCCTACAAGTGTTTCGCACTAAATATTCCATTTGCACAAATATTCTCCTTAAGACAAAATTGGAAGAACCCCGCCGCAAAGCGTCAAGGATTCTCCGACCCGAGGGGGAAAACCACTTTATTTTTTCTTTGAAAGCAACTTCTCTGACTCTAAAGTTTTCAACCGTTCTAAATACTGGATCGCCATTTCATTTTTCGGATCGATCTCCAGGGTTCGTTCAAAGCTTTCAATCGCCCTCAGCTTCAGCAGGTCGCGATCTTTTTCATCATTCAATTCCGACGCCAGCATAATCTGAGCTTCGCCAAGACCCAAGAAAATACGCGCGGTGTCTACTTTCACCAGGGAGAGTGTTGAATATTCACGAAGCGCATCCAGATAGAACCCCCCCCGGTAGTAGAGTTGTGCAAGGTGCTCGCGTGCGGCTGAATTGTTCGGGTCCGCCTCTATCAGTAGTGACCATTGATCGTAAGCCTTGTCGTAATCCTTGCTTCGCTCATAGATGACTCCGAGATTATATTGCGCCTCGGTGAAGGAAGGATCTTCTGCCACGGCCGCCTCATACTCCTTTCTCGCCTTGTCAAACGCCTTCAGGTTAAAGTAGGCATTTCCCAGACCCACCTTGATTACCGCGACCCCGGGAACCATCTTGTCTGCCTGGAGGAAGGCCTCCAGGGCTTCCTGATGTTGATCTAAACGGTTGTACACATGCCCCAGGGAAATAACGGGATGCTCATCTTTCGGGTCGAGACGCACCGATTCCTCAAAGGACTTTGCCGCATCTTCGAGGAGACGGCCTGAAAGGTAAAACCGCCCCAGCCAGTAGTGAACCACCGCATTTTCAGGGTGCTTCCGAACCAGGTTCTGGTAAAAGTTGGTCCCTTGACGAACACGGCGCATCGCCTGGTAAGTCATGTGGAGCCCCCGATGGTATTTGTGATCACCCGGCACCAGCTTTACCGCCTGGACAAAGCTGATAACCGCATCCTGGAACTGCCTCTGTTTATTTAATGCGACCGCATCCTCAAAGAACGCGTCAGCCCTATCGCGGGAAGGGGACGCCAGGAGAATGCCGGGCAGGAGAACAAGGGATATAATGCTTAGAAAAAAAGAACGATGGGTCATGATGCTTCTTTTGCACCTCCAATTATGAAGAAGCCCGCCGCATAAGGGCGAAGACTGCGCTCGGCATGCGTGTTCTACTGAAACAACCGCAACACCTGCAAACAATGATATTTTATCACCGCGGGGGTCAAGAAACAATAGCCCGGGTGAACACGCTGGATGCCGGGAACAGGCAGGAGGAAGGGATGAAAAAAGGCTATTTTTTTCTGGCGGCCTCGAGATGCCTGACTTTGGCGTCAATAAAGTCTTTATGAGAAAATTTCAGGCCGTAGGCAATCGCGCGAACCTCTTCCACTTCGGTATGGGCCAAGTCATCGTCCGCACCGGCCATATCAAAAAGGCAGTCGAGGAGTTGTCGGCGTTGTTCGACATTGCTCTTTTCGTAAAACTCTCTTGTGAGGCGAAAGCGGTCCAGGCCTTTGGCAGCTGAATCCCTTACAACGGACAGGATCAATTCGACCCCTTCCTGATCGAAACCGGCAACCTCTTTTAGCTGCCGCTTCAGGACGGTGAGTTCCACTTCCGAGGTACCATCATCGATCGATGCAATGTGAGAAAGCAGTCCGGCGAAAAGGGAGGCATAGGCCAGCTTTCCCGGATCGCCTTCCAGACTCAACTTTTCCCGCTCGAGTTTCCGGCGAACTTTGAAGAGAATCCGATTATTGAGAAAGTCGTGCAGTTCTTCCTTCCGTTGGGATGTCGCACCCGGCTTGAAAACCGTCTCCCGGAAAAGGCCGCCAATTCGGCCCATGAGGGCGGACGCCGGACCACTCTCTTTGAAGATGGCTGTGCAACGCTTAAGGAAGGCCTGCTCTTCCGGACGTGTCTCCCCGTCTGCGGACATGATCCCTTCAAGGGCAGAGATCACTTCTTTCCGCTCTTGCCCTCCCCCCAGGTGCAGGACAAAGTCCTTCACCAGAGCCTCCGCTTCTTCAGGTGGAATCGGGTCTTCCATATACATCTCAATCTTGGCCCACTCTTCCCCCGTCAAATCAAATTTGAAGAGAAAATCCTTTAGAAAATTAAGTTCTTCATTGCTGATTTCTCCATCCGCCCAGGCCAAGGCAATGAGCACCCGAACCAGAGAAAATTGTTTCTCTTTTGAGACATCTCTAAATGACACGGCTGCTCTCCTCTTAACTGTTTATTGCGATGGCCTGAGAATAGCCATATGGGGGTCCTCTGTCAATAACAAACCTGTCCAGGGGAGCCCATCACAGACACACCTGGCGAGATAAAATAGCGTTTGACTTCAAATGTTCTTTTAAGGTGTAATTGGGCCGACCGTGGGGGAGATGAAGATGGAGATGGCGGTTTTCGCCTTATTGGGAGGGTTCACCCTCCTCTTGAGCGTCCTTTTGTTCAAGGCAATAAAAAAAGAGAGGCCGGAGAACAATGCGGCAATGCTCCTGATGCAACAGCAACTTGACCAGCTCCGCCGGCAGCTCTCTGCCTCCCTTTCTGAAAATACCCAATCAGTGCGTGAGCAGATCACTCAAATGACAACACAGGTCAACAGCCAGCTTCACTCGGTCAACCAGCAGTTAACGAACGCAAGCGGTCAGATCGGAACCCGGCTCGATCATGCCGCCCGTGTCGTCGGAGAGGTCAAACAGAATCTTGGAGAAATGGCGAAGGCAACACAACAAGTCTACGATGTCGGGAAGGATATCGCCAGTCTTCAAGAGATCTTACGGGCACCGAAGCTGCGAGGGAACCTTGGCGAGCTCTTTCTGGGCGAGTTGCTCTCCCAGGTCCTCCCGCCGACACAATATACATTACAGCACCGGTTCAAGAGCAACGAAGTGGTCGATGCCGCAATCCGCCTGGGGCCGGGTCTGGTACCCGTAGACTCCAAGTTTCCGCTGGAAAACTTTAAAAAGCTGATTGAAGCGGCCACCGACGATGAAAAAAAGGCCCACCGCAGAAAATTTCGCTCCGACGTCAAAAAACATATCGACCAGATCGCCTTAAAGTACATCCTCCCCGATGAAGGGACCTATGACTTCGCGTTGATGTACATCCCCGCAGAGAATGTCTATTACGAAACGATCATCAAAGATGAAACTTTCGTAGATGAAAACGCCCTCTGCAGTTATGCCCTTGCAAAACGGGTCGTCCCGGTCTCTCCGAACTCTTTCTACGCCTATCTCCAGGCAATCGTTCTTGGCTTTAAAGGACTTCGCATAGAAAAGTCGGCGCAGGAAATTCATCAGCGTCTTCAACACTTGGCCGGCGATTTTCATCGCTTTAAGGAAGACTTCGATGTCATCGGGAGGCACCTCTCCAATACAAAGGGAAAATATGATGAGGCCTCTAAGAAATTGGATCGTCTGGGAGATCGCCTTCTGAGCGTCGACGAAGAATGCGCCGAACCTGAAACAGTCCGCCCAGAAGAGAAAAAGACCAAGTCGGTCCTCATGGACTAATTCTAAATAACCGGATAAACAGTGAGGTATACAATGCCAACACCAGAACAGCAGGCTCAAATCCAGATTGAGATTGATGACACTACGTCTCAGGGGATCTATGCAAATATGGCCCTTCTCGCGCATACAGAAACGGAGTTTGTGATCGATTTTGTCTATATTCAACCCCAAACACCCAAGGCAAAGGTTCGGGCGCGGATCCTCTCCAGCCCGGCCCACACCAAGCGTCTGCTCATGGCCCTGCAGGACAATGTCCGGAGGTTCGAGGAAAAATTTGGTGAAATCAAAGCCCCTAAAGGGCCCGAAAAAGACAAATCGCAGTACCAGGGACATTACCTATGAATGGTACCTAGGAGGGTTTTCTGAATGAAGCTGGAAGGAAAGGTTGTTCTCATCACCGGGGCAGCGCGACGTATTGGAAAAGCGGTTGCCTTGTCCGTTGCCGGAAGAGGCGCCAAGGCCGTCATTCACTACAATCAGTCAAAAGATGAGGCGCTACAGCTTGTTGATGAAATCGGTACGGGTGGGGGAATGGCCTCCGCCGTTCAGGGGGACATTCGAAGGGTGGCGGATTGTGAGCGGATCGTCAGGGAATGCTGCGACAGGTTTGACGGAATAGACGTCCTGATTAACAATGCCTCGGTCTTTTTCAAAACCCCCTTTTTTCAAGTCACTGAACAAGAATGGGACACAACGCTTGACGCCAATTTAAAAGGCGGCTTCTTCTGTGCTCAGGCCGCCGCAAAAGAGATGCAGGAGCGGGGCGGGAAAATCATTAATATTGCCGATTGGTCAGGACTACGGCCCTATAAAAACTACGTCCCCTACTGCATATCAAAAGCCGGCGTGATCGCCATGACTAAGGGCTTGGCCCGTACCCTGGCCCCGAAGATCGAAGTCAACGCCGTTGCCCCCGGCCCCATACTTCCGGCGAAAGACTATGATGAGAACGACAAGGAAACAATCATCCGGCACACACCGCTTGGGAGATTCGGATCACCGGATGACATTGTCAATGCCGTCCTCTTCCTCCTGGAAGGGACAGATTTTATGACCGGATCGACGATCATCATCGACGGAGGCAGGCTCATTTCTTAAAAAGAGTCCCTATTCAGCGTGCCACTATTTTTCTTCAGGGCAAGTGAGGAGCACAGAACCGCAGCGTCGTGTCACTACGTGAGGATTCGAGCACCACAACAACGCAGACATGGAGGGATGGGTCTCGCGAAGCCAAATAGGGGTGTGCCAGATCGTTAAAAAAGAAAGGGGTCGTATGTACAAGGTCACACGATATATCGAATTCTGTTATGGTCATCGTCTCTTAAACTACAGTGGCAAGTGCCGCCACCTCCACGGCCACAATGCAAAGGCCGAGATCGAACTCTACGCCGAAGTGCTCGACGCACTCGGGATGGTCCGCGATTTTGAAGTGATCAAGAAGGTCGTTCAGGTGTGGATCGATGAAAATCTCGACCACAAGATGATCCTTTGCAAAGACGACCCACTGATCCCTTCCCTTAAGGACTTGAACGAGCGCCATTATATTATTGATCAAAATCCAACCGCAGAGGCGATCTCTAAGCTCATCTATGACTATGCCGCCTCACAAGAACTTCCCATCTCAGAGGTCCGGCTGTGGGAAACGCCGAGGTCGTACGCAACCTACCGACGGTAGAATGGAAGGACTCAGCACACCCGTCTAATCCTCCATGGCTGCGTTACTGTGGTGCTCGAATCCTCACGTAGTCACACTACGCTGCGGATCTGCGCTCCTCGTGCCTTGCCCTGAAGAATTATCCAGGCATGCTGAGCCCTTCCACCTGAAATGGGCTATAACCAGGAAAGAAAATAATGTGGACTTATAAAAAAGCCGTCACTCCGGTTCAGGCTGGAGTCCAGAAGGAAGGAAAACCACGGAGAAAGACCGGATTCCGGCCTTCGTAGTAATGACGGGAATGGCCTTTTTTATACTTTTTACGCGTGCAGATGAATTAAAAATAGGAGAGGAGTTGGATGAGGGTTTGGCGGAGGTTTTTCCTTTCGACGACCATGTCGATCGTGCCGTGTTCGAGGAGGAACTCCGCTCGCTGAAATCCCTCCGGGAGCTGTTCTTTGATGGTCTGTTCAATAACACGCGGCCCGGCAAACCCGATGAGGGACTTCGGCTCTGCAATGATAATATCACCCAACATTGAGAAGCTTGCAGTCACCCCGCCGAAGGTCGGATCGGTCAATACAGAGATATAGGGCACTTTTTCCGCTTGAAGCCGGGCGATTGCCGCACTCGTTTTCGCCATCTGCATAAGGGAAAGAATGCCCTCCTGCATCCTCGCCCCCCCTGAGGCGGAAAAAAGGATTAAGGGGTGATGGGCCTCCGTTGCCCGTTCTATACCCCGAGCGAGCTTCTCTCCCACCACGGACCCCATACTGCCGGCCATAAAGCTGAAATTAAACACCCCCACGACGACGGGCCGCCGGTTCATTTTGGCCGCACCAATGACCAGGGCATCTGAATGTCCCGTCTTTTCCTGATTTTTTTTGATTCGGTCTTTGTATCGAACGGAATCTTTGAAGTCCAGCGGGTCACATGCGGCCAGGGACCGATCCCATTCCGTCAGGAGGCCCTCGTCCACAATCATATCGATCCGCTCATGTACCGAAATGGGAAAGTGGTAATCGCACTTTGGGCAAACCTTCCCGTTGCGTACCAGCTCCTTTCGGTAGATCACCCCGCGGCAATTATTACACTTGACCCAGAGCCCTTCCGGGATCTTGATCTTCTTGGTCTCGGTATCGAGATGTTTTTCCTTCTTAAACCAAGGCATGTCCTGCCTCCGCCCAGAATTCAAGGAAGCTCTGAATCGCGTTGACTTAATCGATACACCGACAATGGATTACAGTCCTGCGGCCTGTTTCACTTTATCCACCATATCTGTCTTTTCCCAGGTAAACTCAGGGAGATTTCGGCCAAAATGACCATAGGCGGCCGTCTTCTTGTATATTGGCCTACGAAGGTCCAGATGTTCAATTATGCCCTTGGGTGTCATTGGGAAAAGGTCTCTGACAATCTTGGAGAGTTTTTCCTGGTCGACTTTCCCTGTGTCCTTGGTGTCAATCAAGATTGATACCGGGTCAACAACACCAATCGCGTATGCAAGCTGAACCTCACAACGTTCCGCGACGCCTGCAGCAACCAGGTTTTTGGCAATATATCTCGCCATATAAGAAGCAGATCGGTCAACCTTGCTTGGGTCCTTTCCGGAAAAAGCACCGCCGCCATGACTTCCAACCCCGCCATAAGTATCAACAATAATTTTCCGCCCCGTTAATCCGGCATCTCCTTGCGGTCCGCCGATAACAAAGCGTCCTGTGGGATTAATATGATAGATCATACTTTCATCATCGATGAGTTCTTCCGGAATCACCGGCCGAATCACATTTTCAATAATATCTTCCCTGAGATCCTTGAGTGAGATTTCAGGACTGTGCTGTGTTGAGACAACCACGGTTGAGACCCGCACCGGTTTTCCGTCTCGATAGACAACGGTCACCTGGGCTTTACCATCCGGACGAAGATAAGGAAGGATGTTTGTCTTTCTCATTTCAGCCAACCGACGGGTCATCTTGTGTGCCAGCATGATCGGCATCGGCATCAACTCCGGCGTCTCGTTTGTCGCATAACCAAACATCAAACCTTGATCTCCCGCGCCGCCGGTATCAACCCCCATCGCAATATCTGGACTCTGGCTATGAATTCCCGTAATTACACCACAGGTCTCATAATCATAACCATATTTTGCCCGTGTATAACCGACCTCCTTAATTGTTTGACGAACGATGTCTGAGATTTCTACATAACATGTTGTCGAGATCTCACCCGCGACAAAGGCGAGACCGGTTGTCACCATTGCTTCGCAAGCAACCCGGCCCGTCGGGTCCTGAGACAATATCGCATCCAATACCGCATCCGAAATTTGATCCGCTATCTTATCCGGATGCCCCTCTGTGACCGATTCAGAAGTAAATAAATAATTCAGTCGGCTCATCAACTCCTCCTATTTTTGGGATATAAAACACTATGGTGAACATGTAAGATCCCATTCTACAGATTAAATGAAAAAGGGCGGACGCAGTTTAATGCATCCACCCTTTCTCATAAGCTTCATATTCCGATGATGAACTATTTCAACGGTAAGTCCTCATCTTCTTTGTAATTCACGGCCGCCCTGCGTGCAATGACCAGGCAACCAAAAATTGCGCCGAACACGACGACTGGAACGACATAGACTGAGCCTGGAATCGGCGGTTCCATCATCAGGTAGTAGAATGTCGAAAGGGCCATCCTTCCGCCAACTTCACCCGCATCCCCATCCCATGCGAAGAAGGTAATCGGTATATTCTTTCCGTTGACCAATTGGGCTGATTTTTCCTTGTCATCGGTCAGAAGCGAACGCTTCAGGATCACCTGCCATCGGCCATCGGTCCACTTTGCATAGGCGACCTTGACGTTGTTGCTTCCTTCTCGAAGCACCACCTTGTCGATTCCATTCCCTTCATACTCCTTCACGGTACCATCTGACTCCCATTTCCAGAGATCAACGCCTCGCTTTTCGTCACCATGCACAAAATACCATTTTGTCGGTGGCGGGATCTCTTCCCACTTCTGTCCGAACTGGATCGCAATCGCATCGTTATAGACGCCTTTTGGCAGCGGGTTGACGTTCTTTAGGGGGCCGCGCGCGCCATCTGTCTCGTGGGTAAATTGCGTAGTTGCGATTGCAGGGAAGGCCTCTGACTGCAAGCGATTCATATCATATCTCGCTTCTCCGTCCGGGTCGAGATGGCTTTCAGTGCGATCATCCCACTCAAAAAGGAGGGCAACTTCCTTCTCATCGTAGAGAGAACGCACGCGAATATCATCAACGGTCCGAATGAAATGCCGAGGCGGCTGAATAATCTGGCTCGCCAATCCGACATATTGGGGTTCCAAAATATTCCACTTCTCATCGTTCGGATCAGAGGGCGTTCCGCCTTCCTCCAAGAATTTGGATTTAATAACAAATCCGATTGAGGGTTTTCCTGAGTTCGGATCGAGCGGATATTTGACCTCGGTGAGCGAAATCACAAAGTTGGCCACATGCCACCGTTCTTCTTCCGTCAATTCATCTTTAAAAGAGGGCATCGGCGTACCGTTCAGGCCGGTTGAGACCTCACGAAAGATATTCCGAGGATTGTAGGGGTCTCTCCGGTTTCCACGAAGATTCCATGGCTTCTGGAGATTCGCCGGAAAGATCGGGAAACCCCAATCGCCCCGCTGTGACAAGTTGCCGTTCCCCCGTCCTTCAACACCGTGGCATTCAACACACTTTGCCTTGTTCATAAAGATGTCACGTCCCAACTCTATACTTTCCGGTGAAGAAGGGATCTGATTTCCGTAACTGATCACGGTGATCTCTTCATCCGGATCGTCAAATTCACGATCCTTGACCAGCTCCTTTTTAATGAATGCAATGGCCTGTTTCATCTCTTCGTCTGAAAGGATCCCCGCCCAAGGGGGCATCACAGATCCCTGAAGACCATGTCGAACGGTATTGAGAAGATCTTCATCGGTCGGGAGCTCACCGCTTCCTGTGTGACGAATTTTAAAGGTCCCGGCATTAAAGTTTCTTGGCTTCGTTACGAGCCGAATCGCAGAAGGCCCATCCCCTGCTCCATCCGGACCATGGCACCAGACACACTTCTTGAAATAAACAGCCTTTCCCTTCTCGATGGTCCCGCCATCCTCTTTGGCCGGCTTGTAAGGGCCGGGAGCCGGTATAACCTCCGCCGCTCCGATCTTGAATGTCTGGGCCTCTGCTAACCCGCCAAAACCCATGATCAGGCTCAGGAGGGCAAACATGGAGACGCCGATAAGAGAGTACTTCTTTCTTGCCCTGCTCTCTTCGATCTTTCGTATCATTTTTATAAATCCCCCTCTTAAATTATCAATTTCAACCACCGGGACAGATTCTTAACCCCATGTTCTCGGGAAGAATCCAGTATGCCAGTACTCAAACACGATGACCTTCCAGATTTCGTTCGTGGTCAGATGCTTTTCCCAGGGCGGCATGGCCGATGCCCAGGGGAATGCCTCACGAGAAAGATCGGGTCCACCTTTAGCGACGCGCCAGAACACGAAGGTCTCCTGGAGCTGGGCGATCGTTCCCGGATCTGCAAAGTTTGCCGGAATCGGGTTGAAGGCAAATGAGAACGGCCCCCTGCCGTCGAGGTTATCTCCATGGCAGAAGAAGCAACCCGCCGTTCCAAAAAAGACGACGCCCCCTTCACGCACTTCCTGGAGAAACCTCGGGACATCCCCTGTCCAGGAATTTCCGCCGAAGTATTTACTCTCATCCCCAACCTTCAAGTACTCCCCATCATCACCAACCCGAAAAGGATTTTCAGCCGTCTGAAGGGTGACCAGTTTCTTATGAACATTGATGCTCGCCGGAGGGGCGGGATGAACCGTCCGCAGTTCAATCGGCTCACCAAACTTCGGCAGCATTGTATTGTAGGTTTGGGCGGCAATCAATCCGGGCAAAATCAGAAATGTTGCATACCGACTCATTTTTGCCTTTGTGTGGTCATCCCGGAGCATCGATGCAATCGGTCCAGAGAAAGCCTCCCAGGATTCGGTCGTGATCGTGCAGTAACAGAGGATCACCAGCGTGCAGACCCCCATGTACATCGCGAGAAGCGAAAAAGGGATGGGGGGTTGGAGGATCACCCTAAAATTGATGTAAGCAAGGATATAGAGAATGGGGGCCTGCAGGAGCTTCGGAATCGTTATCCCCATCTTGTGCTTGACGATCCATCCTAAAAAGATTGCCCCAAGGACCAGCCCAACCTCAATCACCAGGGCGAAGGTTCCCGCGTCGATGAATCCGGTCGCGCCCCCTCCCGCCCAAGAGACAACAGGCAAGGCCAGGAGAAGGAATAGAACCTGTGTTAGCATTGTCTTCTTTCTAATATTGAACATAATTGTTCTGCCTCCCTTTTTCAACATTCAATTTGATTAAAACAGCGGTATTTATTTAACTAAAAAGTCTTCCCTTGAAGGAAGAGGAGCCATTATTTCCACCCCTCCTCCTTCACCCTTCTCCAGGGATTTTCTACTAGGACAAGTCCCCACTTTTTACTTCGCCCAGTGAAGCTTCCGGAGGAGGCAGGATCGATCCCTCTTTTTCATTTGGCAGACGATCCATTCCTTCGGCAACGGCCGAAGCGACATCCTGGTTCAATAGATAATCAACCATTACATCAAGTCCGGAGACAGTGAACTTATGCCTGAAGTCCTTGAGCATGTCATCCGCGAATCCCGGAACGATGAAGGCGCCCGGGTCCATGATTGATTCAATCACATACTCCCTTGGCGTCGTCGCATGGGCTTTCCCCTCTTTCACCGCCTTCTTATACTCCGGTGACTTGATGCGATTCGGGGCATTGGTTTTCTCAATCAACAATGGCCCAATCATGCCGGTCTTCGCGATGGCCACCCCCGGAATCTTATGGCAGGCAAAACAGGTCATCTCCTTTACAATCTCATCAACCGTCATGCTACCGAGCGCAACCGGCGGGCCTTTCGGCTTCTCTTCTTCTTCCTCCCCTTCGCCTTCAGCCGGGGCCGCCAATTCTTTTCCGAAATAAGACTCCCAGGAGTCCTTGGCGGTCCACTTGCTTTCATCCCCGTCCCGCAACTGAAGGAAGGAAACCACTGCGACGATCTCGGTGTCGGCCAACTCGATCGGCGGCTTATTGATGATGGGCATCGGACTGACGGTATCGTTTGTCCCTTTCAGGCCAAAACCCACGACCACGAAGCAGTTGGGACAGTACTCCGACTCGATCAGATACTCGCCGCCCGTTGTGGCATGAGGAACAATGCCGGAATTTTTCTCTCCATTGGCGTGAAGCTTCTTAAACTCTTCATAACGCCCCTTCACCCTCTCGTGTGAACGCGCCTCCTCAGAGATCTTCAGCAAGGGCGGCTCCATTTCAGGGAGGGCGAGGAGGTTCGGGCAACGGTCGGCCTTCTGCTCCAGGAAGAAACGGTGACAGAGTGGACACTGCCCTTTCCCGATCGGACCTTCCCCTTTTGCCAAGACACCCAGAGGGTCGTTCGACCCAAAGATGATCTTTTCACCCATTGTCGACAACTGATCCGGCGTAACCTCATCAAGGTTGATCGCCTCCGCCGCCTCCGGTGCATCTCCCCGAATTTGCGGCAGCCAGTTCGTATATCCTGCAAAGGCCCCGAGAATAAACATGTACCAGAGCGCAACTTTTATTACGATTGTCCCTGCACCTTTTTTCTTAGCCATACCCTTCTTTTACCCCCTCTTAAAGTTGGGGGCCGACTGAATCGGCCCCCGCAAACGTAAACCCAGCTTAATGACTTGCCGCCGGAACAGCTTCTCCAGCATCGGCGGTCACCTTCGACGGCGCTTTTTTCGCGGCGAGAGAGCTGAGCCAGAAGACGAAGAGCAACATTGTCCAGAAGAGCAGTACATTCATCGAATTAATATTCCCGGCATAGCCAAGCGGGTTCGTAAATGCCCAGGGCGAATTGTCCCGCATAATCTCGTTGACATGCCAATGGAGGCGAACAGAAGAACGAAGGTAGCCCATCACGGCCATCGTCCAGGTAAAGGCGACCGCCAACAGGAACAGCGCGTAGGCCCCACGGACCGACATCTGCCCCCAACGGATGGGTGCGACCTCTTTCGAACCCTTGAGCATCTTCGTATTCACTGCGACCCCGACAAAGAGTGTGGTCAGCGTAGAAACGACCTGAGGCACAGAGAGCCCGATCCGGACATTCGCCGGGATGAAGTAACCGTAGATCCCTAGAAAGAGGATATTGACCCACGCCATGGCAAAGAGGAGGATCAAGAAACAATTCCCCTTCCAGGCCCAGGGTACCGTGATAATTCTGTTTGCACGCTGATAAAGACAGAAGGTCAACACTGTCGTCGTAATCATTGTGTTGATCGCCGTATTTTTCGCTGACATCACCCCATAGTTTCCGACCACAGGATGCTGCTGACCCCCCATTGCCTTTAACTCGGCCGGTGTCATCACCAGGGTATGCGGTGTCAACCAGGAGATGGTCGAAATCACAAGGATCGCAAGCAGAAACTTAAAGGCCGGATAGTAACGCTCCGCACCCGGCATCCGCCCCATTGCCTGAAAGAGATAGTAATTGACCGTGATAAAGAGTGTCGCGATCATGGTCGCCTGCATAATGAACACCCAGGCGAGCAGTCCGCCCATCAAGGTAATTCCCATCTGCTGGCGATAAGCGTAAATCTCTCTCATCAGCCAGTAGCCGGCAAAAGGAAGCGGGATCAGATTGAGAATCCCCATGAACATTGCGATGTAGCTCATCCAGTCGTAGTGGGCCTTCTCCTCTAAGGTTTTGGATGACAGGAAGCGGAAGGCGGCATAGGCACCGACCACACCGCCCCCGAAAGCTGCATTTCCAAGAATCCTGTGAATGACGATGGGCACCATCAACGGTGTATGGATCACCTTCCAGATATCGCCCAGGAATCGTCCCGATTCGTCAACACCCGCAGGTGACATCATGAATCCGATCCAAGTATTCGCCATGACCATCAGAACAATGCCGATCGCATTGAGAATGCAACTGATGCCCAGATGGGTCCACTTCCAGTTGCCGTTCCCGTCGTTCATCGCATCCCAGCCATAGTAGTAGACATAAAGCACGCCGCTCTCCAATATGAACAAGAGTGCATAGATATGCATGACCGGCTTAAAGATGCTGGCCAGATAACCGAAGAAGCCTGGATAGAGGGCCAGGAAGGTAAAGATGAGAATCCCCCCGAGGATGGCCGTCACCGAATAGGCGGTTAAACTGATCTTCATCATTTCGTGGGCCAGATCATCAAACTTCTTCCCTACCTTTCGATCTTTCTGCGTCGCCCCGATTAATTCCATCACGAAGACAAACATCGGAACGGCCAGAACAAAACTCCCGAAATAAAGATGCTGCTGATTGGAAACCCAGAGGAGCGTCCGGCTCTGGTAATCGCCGTAAGAACCATAGCTGTCCGGGTAGACCATCTCCGGGGCGGGAGGACCGGAAACGATTCCGAACTCGTTCACCCCGCCATATTGCTTGTCTTTTCCCTTTGATCCTATTTCTCCTTCTGCAGGCTCCGCTGATTCCTCAGCCGCCGCCTCTTCCTTACCCTGGGCGGATACATCCATCTGGGCAAATGGAAGAAGGAGAAGCATCCCGATCATACTGAGCAGGATCAAAGCCCCTATCTTTTTTTTCTTATTGTTAACACTAAACATCTCTCTACCTCCCAAAAAGGGTTATTTTAACTCTTGAAATTAAAATGCGGCATATCCCGGTACATTTAACTTTTCCACTTAATTCATACTCTAAACTTTATCGAGACCAAAAGTGATTCCAAATCAAATATTTTTATTTATACGGATAGGGCAGATTCTGAATCGGCACCATCAAAACCCAGTTTAAGAAGATGAGATAGTAAAAGGCGCAGCCCACCGCAGCCATGATAAAGAACCCTATTTTTGCTCCCATTCCGATTTGCTCATCTTGACCTTTTTCTGACATCTCGCATCCCTTTCACTTAGTGATAATTATGTTAGACCTTATCGCTTATGTTTCAATCCGCCACCCGTCGCAGCTTATTACCCGTGAAGTCCAGGCGGAACACTCCCAATCATCAGAAAATAGTTTATCCAGATGAAGAAGGCCAGACAAACATAAAAGACTCTCTTCCCAATCTTATTGTCGACTTCTTCTCCCTCAACAGCCTCTTTCGCCATTACCAAACCCCCTCTTCCGGTTTACATTAATTTGACTGGTAGTAAATGTCGGGAATATATCTCAAAAAATAAAGCTTGTCAAGAAAAAAGTACCAACAAAAATAGGCCAAAAACAGCCCCGTTCAGGTCTTGACTTTTTTTTTATTGATGTGCTAGGATTTTGCGTTATAATGTGAATGTGAAGTTTTATAGGAGACCGTCGCATGAAGCTCCCGAAACCCCAGAAAGATGCACCGTACTACTCTCATAAAACAGCACCGCTCTTCGATATGCTTGTCATCGTCGGAATGGTCTTTAACGCGCTCATGGCGGTCTTCGTCGTTCTCTATTGGCTGGATCTCGTCTAAAAAGGGTATACCTCTCTACCCTCCTGCTACCTGGCTGGTTGACCGCGCGCACCTGAATCCCATTGTTGTATCCCGATAAAAAGGGAGCATCTTCATCCGCGCTGTCGTCCTTCCTGAAAGATGCGAATCGTTCCAGGACGCTCCTCTCATCACCTTCATCTTCATCTCATCACGCTTTGGCCCTTTCGGGTTCCGCGAGGGTGCGTGACGAAAATAGCCTTCCACATACCAATCCTGTACCCACTCCCGCGCGTTGCCCGCCATGTCGTAAAGACCGTAGGGGCTTTTGTCTTTCTCATAGGAACCGACAATCGCCGTCAGACTTCCCGCGTCTTCGTCACCGACAAAGTTTGCCGCCGCCGGTTGAAATTCTCCCGGCCAGGGCCAGACCGCCCCTTCGACGCCCCGCGCCGCTTTCTCCCACTCCGCCTCCGTCGGCAGACGCATTCCGACCCACTGGCAATAGTCATAGGCATCTGACCAACCGATATAAACTGCAGGCTGGTTTGGGTGGTTCAGCAGTTCAATGTCTGTCACATAGCGCGAGAGGGGTGACCGGTGATTTGTCATTTTTACAAACTTGGCATAATAGAATTGTGTGATCTCGTACTGGTTGATCTCAAACGCGTCCAGATAGACGGTCCGCTGCGGCTTTTCATCCCACGCCCCCTCATCACTCCCCATAATAAAATCTCCTGCAGGGATTAAAATCATCGGGTTCTCCATCGGGGACTCCGAGCCGTCGATCCTCGCCAGAGGAACCGTGTCTTTGTCGCCTCTAAAACTCGACATCAGGCCGAAGAACCCGACAGCCGAAAGAACGAGTATGAACCAGAGCCACGCTTTTACAAATTGTTTAACCATTATCTATCCCTAAATCAGCCTGATCTGAATTTAGCATAAAACGATTGTTTAAATCAAAACCGCCGATTCGACTGAAATACTGCGTTATCGCCCAAAGGACTCCTCAACGTACGAGTGAGTACGCCTCGGTCGCCCTTTAGCCTCTGGCCTTGTCTTTCAGACGACTTGACGGTTTTGACGATGTCTAGGATCTTAGGGAAGACACTCACGATATACAACAATTATGTTTGATTAGGGTTCGAAGGAATAACTTAATGTCGAAATGATATCGGCCTCTCCTTTTGAAAAGAGACTGAAATCTCCCTGAAAAAGAATCGTGACGATATCACCATGGTGAAGCGGTCGTGGGATGACTTTATCCGTTCCAATAATGAAGTCGGATGATTTTAGAATGGGTTTGTCATTCACCCAGACCTGGACAACAATATTGGTCGGCGGTTTTTTCCCTGCCTTACCGATGAGATCGGGAGCACCTTTTCCGGAAAGGCGAAGCTTCCCGCTTAGGTTCTTTCTTTCTTCTGAGAGGACCACCATTAAGTCAAAAGTCACTCTCCCCTTCACGGTTGTGATCGGGGCGATGAAGTCATTTGGGTCTGAGTCTTTCGCCGACATCCTACCGATAATACGCATCGTTCCATCGTTCATTTCCAGGACAACGATTCCGGAGGCCTCCCGCTCATTTCCGGCGCTGTCCTTCACACCTGTTTCAAGTTTTTCCGGAAACAGGGCCGGCACATCAAGAACCGCCTCCCTCACATTTCCAGGTCCTCCACCAAAGCTTTGATTTGCACTGGCAGAAATGGACGCAGATCGAATCTCTGGAGAGATCGACCAGTCGGCGGCCTCCACAGTCGGCAAGCCGACTGGATTCCAAAGAAAAGTGATAAAGACCATCAGAACAAATTTCATGTTATACTGAAAAAACATATCCCCCTCCAAAACCAATTTGACCACTGTAACAATTCAGCATGCCCCTCTTTTCTTTATGACCACGTTGCTGCGGTACTCGCACCTTTCCCTGAAGCTTAATACAGGCATGCTGAATCATCACAGTTCTCTTCTATAACAGGAAGAAGTCCGTTCATGGGTCTTGACCCCCTATTGCGAACCACTTATAATGCCCAACCATGAAGAGATTTATTTCCGACAGACGCGTTCCAACCTCCATAATCATAGCACTTTCCCTCTCAAGTTGCTTTCTGAAGATCCCCCCTCCCGTCCCCCCGCCCGACATGGTTGCGGTTCCAGGCGGAAAATTTGTCCAGGGAAGCGACAAAGTGGATACCGATCAGCAGTCCAACGAGTTGGGGACTCGGAAACCCTGGTATCTCGATGAACACCCACAGAGAAAGGTGAAGCTCCCCCTCTTTTATATCGACCGCTACGAGGTCACCAATACGGACTACAAGGCCTTCATCGATTTCACCCGAGCCCGGCCTCCCGTTTATTTCCTCGGACGCAGTATTCCTCCCGGCCGGGAGCGCTATCCGGTCACCGACATCAACTGGCATGCGGCGGAACGGTTCTGCCGATGGAAGGGGAAGCGCCTGCCCACTGAGGCAGAGTGGGAAAAGGCCGCACGCGGGGCTGATGGCCTGGAGTTCCCTTGGGGAAACACCTATGACAAGCTTATGTTGAATGCCGGAGACTCCGGCATCGGAGATATCGCCCCGGTCGGCTCTTTCAAAGAAGGGGCAAGCCCATATGGTGCCCTGGATATGGCCGGGAATGTGTGGGAATGGACCGCCGACTGGTATCAAGCCTATCCAAAATCGACCTATGAAAGTGATCTCTTTGGTGAAAAACAGAAAGTCTTTCGTGGAGGCGGGTGGGGCGGCATCGGCCATTATGCCCTCCCCCTATTCTATCGTGGAGCCTACCGATCTTCCATCCCGCCTGAAGAAGCCTACGCGGATCTGGGCTTCCGCTGCGCAAAATCACCATAAGGTTCCAGCTCACCCCTATTTTACCCCATGGCTGCGTTGCTGCGGTGCTCGAATCCTCACGTACAACCATTACGCTCCGGTTCTACGCGCCTCGCGCCTTGCCCTGAAGCAAAATATGGGCAATCTGAAACCTTATGGAATTAGGCCAGAATCTCTGTTCCGACACCCTTATCTGTGAAAATTTCCAGCAAGAGGGCGTGGGGAACACGGCCATCTATGATGTGGGCCTTGTGTACGCCTTTTTCGATTGCGGTGAGCGCCGCTGCAACCTTGGGAAGCATCCCGCTACCGATCACGCCTTTTTTGATCAGGCGCTGCGCTTCTTTTCTCGAGAGCGTCGGGAAGAGCTTCTTTTTATCGTCGAGAATCCCCGGCACATCGGTCAGGATCAAAAATTTCTCCGCAGAAAGGGCCGCCGCCAGGCTCCCGGCCACCAGGTCGGCATTGATATTATAACTCTTCCCCGTCTCATCGGCCCCCACGGGAGAGATCACCGGGATAAATCGGTCCCCTTCCAGTGCCTTCAGGATCTGCGCATCCACGGCTTTGACCTCTCCGACATGCCCCATCTTGTCCCGGCTGCCGCGTAACTTTTTTGCGAGAATCAGTCCGCCGTCCTTACCGGTCAGACCGACCCCCCTCCCGCCCTTCTGATTGATCAGGGTGACAATCTCCTTATTCACGGCACCGGCCAACACCATCTCAACAATCTCCATGGTTTCCCGGTCAGTCACACGGACACCCCGGATGAACTTGGGTTCTTTCCCCATCTTCTTCATCATCTCGGAAATCTGAGGGCCGCCGCCATGGACAATAACCGGGTTCATCCCGACATATTTCATCAGGACCACATCCTCGGCAAACTGGCATTTTAATTTCTCCTCAAGCATCGCCGCCCCGCCGTACTTGACCACAATGGTCTTGCCAGAAAATGCACGAATGTAGGGAAGCGCTTCTACAAGGATGTTTGCTTTTTGATCCAGTTTAGTCATAATCTTCATCTTTCTTTCGTAACTATTCAGCATGCCTCTATTTTTCTTCAGGGCAAGGCGTGAGGAGCACAGAACCGCAGCGTATGTGTCTATACGCGAGGATTCGAGCACCACAACAACGCCGCCATGGAGGAAAAGAGGGGTGTGCTGAATAGTTACTTATAATATGTACCTTGTCAGGTCCTCATCTTCGATAATGTCCTGCATCCGTTCCCGGACATATTCGGCATCAATCACCACCTTTTTTTTCTCTAACTCCGGCGCCGCAAACGAGATCTTCTCCAGAAGACGTTCCATGATGGTAAAGAGACGTCTGGCACCGATATTCTCCGCGCGCCCGTTAACCGTCACCGCTGTTTCCGCGATCTCTTCGATCCCGTCTTTTGTAAACTCAAGATCCACCCCTTCGGTCTCCAGAAGTCCGACATACTGTTTTTCGAGCGAATTCTGCGGCTCCGTCAGGATACGGACAAAGTCTTCTTTACCGAGGGAGGACAACTCCACCCGAATCGGAAAACGCCCCTGCAACTCCGGGATCAGGTCTGAGGGCTTGGCCATATGAAAGGCGCCCGCAGCGATAAAAAGAATATGGTCTGTTTTCACCATGCCATACTTTGTGTTGATCGTAGAACCCTCTACAATCGGGAGCAGGTCCCTCTGGACCCCTTCTCTGGAGACATCCGGCCCCTGGCCCCCGTTTCGGCTCGCAACCTTGTCGATCTCATCGAGAAAGACGATTCCCGCATTCTCAACCCGACTGACAGCGTCATGAATGACTTCATCCATATCGATCAGTTTTTGTGCCTCTTCCTGGTTTAAGATTGAGAGGGCCTCTGCGACCTTGAGCCTCCGTTTCTTGCTCTTTCCGGGCATCATATTCCCAAGCATCTCCCTCAGGTTCATCTCAAGATCTTCCATGCCGACATTCGAAATGACCCCGATTGGCGGCATCGACTTGTCTTTGACTTCGAGTTCAACCGAGCGTTCATCAAGTTTCCCTTCACGGAGTTGATCGCGGAGCTTCTCTCGGCTCTGTTCATAGGAGTCCGGTTTTTTCTCCGGCACCTCCCGGGGTCCGCTGTAAACACCGGATGGAGGACGCAGGGGCGGCGGCGGGAGCAGAAGATCAAGCAAACGGTCCTCCGCGAGTTTCGCCGCTTTTTCCCGGACGGTCTCACTGTGTTGTGCCTTGACCATGTTGACCGATAATTCCACGAGGTCACGGATGATCGATTCTACATCCCGGCCCACGTAGCCCACCTCGGTAAACTTTGAGGCCTCGACCTTCAGGAAAGGCGCGCCGGACAGCTTCGCCAGTCGGCGGGAGATCTCTGTTTTGCCAACCCCCGTCGGTCCAATCATGATGATGTTCTTCGGCAGGACTTCATCTATCAAATCAGGAGAAAGACGCTGCCGCCGCCATCGATTTCTCAGGGCAATGGCAACCATCCGTTTCGCCTCTTTTTGACCCACAATATATTTATCAAGTTCTTCTACAATCTTCCGGGGGATTAAATCCCCATAATCAATTGATAACATCAGATTTTGACTCCATCAGGATAGCATAACACCTTTTTAATATACGGCTTTGTAACGATTCAGCGTGGCACTCATTGGCTTCGCGAGACCCATCCCTTCAGGGCACAAGGCGCGAGGAGCACAGAACCCGGAGCGTATGGTTTATACGTGAGGATTCGAGCACCACAGTAACGCGGCCATGGAGGGAATGCGGGGTGCGCTGAATTGTTACGCTCACTCTACTGCTTCCAGAACAATCTCATGATTCGTGTAGATACAGATATCTGCGGCAATCTTCATCGATTCCTCCACGATACCACGGGCATCCAAAGAGGAGTGTGCGACCAGGGCCTGCGCGGCGGCCTGGGCATAGGGTCCACCCGATCCGATCGCCAGAATACCGCTTTCCGGCTCAATAACATCTCCGTTCCCCGTGATCAAGAGGGAGTGTTCCCGATCCGCTACGGCCAAAAGCGCCTCCAGACGACGGAGGATGCGATCGGTCCGCCAGTCCTTCGCCAATTCAACCGCAGACCGGGTCAAATTCCCATTATACTTTTCGAGCTTGGCCTCAAACTTCTCAAACAGCGTGAAGGCATCTGCGGTTGCCCCGGCGAAGCCGGTCAGGATAGAATCATTATAGACCTTTCGCACCTTTTTGGCATTGTGCTTCATCACGGTGTTCCCAATCGTAACCTGGCCGTCCCCGCCCATTGCGACAAGGCCCTTGTGACGTACAGAAATAATGGTTGTTGATCTTATCATCGTTGGCTCCGCATTTTTATTTACCCGTCGTTCGGACAACATTGATGCCCTCCAAAAATTACCCTCTCGGATGGGTCTTATCATAGACGTGCATCAAGTGGTCCATCTGCAGGTGGGTATATCGCTGTGTCGTGGAAAGACTCGCGTGCCCCAACAACTCCTGAACCGAACGGAGGTCGGCACCTCCTTCAAGCAGATGCGTTGCAAAGCTATGCCGCAGGCTATGCGGACTCAAGGAGGGTTTATCAATCCGGAGCATATATTTCTTCACAATTCTACTGATGCTCCGTCCGGTGAGACCTCCACCTCGATGGTTCATAAACAGGATCTGACCCGGGTGGGGGCAGACATTTAAATAGCTCCGGATCGCATCGACCGCCTTTTGACCGATTGGGACAAGGCGTTCTTTCCTTCCCTTCCCGAAGACCTTTGCCATCCCCGCCTCAAAATCAATATCTGCCTTTTGCAGGGAGACCAACTCCGCATTACGGATACCACAGGAGTAAAATGTCTCCAGGATCGCCCGGTCTCGTTGAACAAGCCATCCTTCTCCCTCGGGAAGAAGAACCAGGCGCGTCGCCTGATCGGCCGTTAAAAAGTGGGGGAGTACTTTCTCCTGCCGCGGCGTTGCAAGCTGTTTCGCCGGATTGACCGCAATCTTCCCCTCTCGAAGAAGGTATTGAAAAAAGGATCGGAGGACAGCCAACTTCCTTGCAACCGTCGCCTTTCCGACACCTTTTTTGTGCAGTGCAGCCAAATAGCCCCTGACCATCAACGCATTCACCTGGACGGGGTCCGGTGCAACCTGCTTTTTTGTAGAAGACTCAGACGCTTCCATCCCGCTCACTTTCCCGGCATTGACGAGGTAGTCACGGAACGCGGCAAGGTCCGAAAGATAATTCCGGGTCGTGTGGGGTGAGGCATTCCGCTCTATGCTGAGATATCGGCTAAAACGTTCGATTGCCCGATCCATTCTGAAAGATCTCCAAGTGCCCGATCAACCATCACCTGATGACGAAGGGCTTTATTTAATTTCCGACTCCGGCGTTTTCTGGGGACAGCGCCTTCGCCGGGTGCCTGAGAAGGGATATCGCTCTTCTCAATCGGCGGGAACAAACCAAAGTTTGTATTCATCGGTTGGAAGAAGGTCGGGTGGCTCTGTGTAATATATCGAATCAGCGCACCATGGGCCGTTGTCTTTGGAGGGACCGCAACGCTTTCTCCCAAGAGCATCCGCGCCGCGTTCAAACCTGCCAGGCATCCCATTGCCGCCGATTCAACGTATCCCTCCACCCCGACGATCTGTCCCGCCATAAAGAGACCCGGCTGAGTACGCAGTTGTAGGCTCTCTGATAAAAGGCGTGGTGTATTGATAAATGTATTCCGATGCAGGCTCCCAAGACGAAGGAACTCCGCATCCTCCAGGCCCGGAATCATACGAAAAATACGCCGCTGCTCAGGCCATTTCAAGCGGGTCTGGAAACCCACCATGTTGTAGCAGGAGCCGTACTGGTTCTCCGCCCTTAGTTGAACCACGGCAAAGGGCTGTTTCCCGGTCTTCGGGTCGATGAGACCCACCGGTTTCATCGGACCGAAAACGGGGGTCAGTCGGCCCCGCTCTGCCATGACCTCTATCGGGAGACAGCCTTCAAAATAAGGGGTCTTCTCAAATGATTTCTCCGGGACCCTTTCCGCGGCGAGCATGGCCTCGTAGAAGGCCTGGTATGTGGCTTCGTCCATCGGACAGTTCAGGTAATCCCCTTCGCCGGACTCGTAACGCGAGGCGCGAAAAACACGATCTGTCTGTATACTCTCCGCGTCAACAATCGGAGAAATGGCATCATAAAAAAAGAGCCGGTCCGTATCGGTTATTTTCTGGAGGGACTCGGCAAGGGGATCAGAGGTTAGAGGGCCGGTGGCAAGCACCGCGATGCCCTTTGACGGAATTTCTTTAACCTCCTCATGAAGTACCGTAATATTAGGATGGCTCTGGATGGCCCGGGTCACCTCTTCAGAAAAACGGTCCCGGTCCACCGCCAAGGCCATGCCTGCCGGCACACGTGCGCCTTCCGCCTTCTCGATCACCAGCGACCCCAGTTTCCGCATCTCCTCTTTAAGCAGACCCGGCGCACTGACGTCTTTGAGAGAACCCAGGGAATTGCTGCACACCAACTCAGCCAGATTTCCGGTCTTGTGGGCAGGGGTCAATCGGACAGGACGCATTTCATAAAGGAGGACTGAAATCCCGCGCCGGGCCGCCTGCCATGCCGCCTCTGTGCCGGCAAGACCTCCGCCGATGACGATCAGCTTTTTTTCAGGCATACGATTCCCCAATACACACAAAAATATAATGACTCAGGTGAATAGACGGAAGGCTGAAGGAATAATCACGCATTATTTTTCCAATTGCCCTCAGCCTACAGTCTATCCACCTGAACCGCTACAATCAACCGGCTTCTTCAAAGCTACAGGCCTCATTCTGGCAGAGGATCTTCACTCCGGTTTTCCGGTCCCGCTTCTCAACCAGGAAGGGGGCTTCACATTTTGGACAAGTACGTTTGACGGGACGATCCCAAAGGGCAAACTTGCAGTCGGGATAGCGTGTACAGGCATAAAAGGTTTTCCCACGCTTTGTCCGTTTTTCAGTGAGGTCTCCGCCGCAGTCCGGTTCAGGACAGGAGATACCAATGGGAATTGGCTTGGTATTCTTACATTCGGGGTAAGCAGAGCAGGCCAGGAAGCGGCCAAAACGGCCCGACTTAATGATCATGGGTTTACTGCATTTGTCGCAGATCTCGTCGGTCTCGACTTCCGTGTTGACCACCTCAATCCCATCTTTCGTCTCAACAAACTCTTTGGTGGTCTTGCATTCCGGATAGCCGGAGCATGCCAGAAAACGACCGAAACGTCCCCACTTTATGACCATCGGATTTCCACATTTTTCACATTGAATATCGGTCGGCGTTTCTTCCCGTTTCACATCACGCATCTCGACCCGGGCTTTCTCCAGCGTCTTACTGAAAGGCTCGTAGAAACCTCGAACCGATTCAACCCAGTCCTTTTCCCCTTCTTCCACCTCATCGAGTTCGTTTTCCATCCGGGCTGTAAATTCCACATTCACAATGTCTGGAAAGTGATCCACAAGGAGATCGTTGACAATATTTCCAAGCTCTGTCGGATAAAAGCGTCCTTCACGCTTCTCAACATACTTTCGATCCTGAACCGTTGAGATAATCGCCGCATAGGTACTCGGCCGGCCAATGCCTTTGTCCTCCAGGTCGTGGATCAGCAAGGCTTCATTATATCGCGGAGGCGGTTGGGTGAAGTGCTGTTTCAGGTCGAGTTCCTGAAAATTCAAAGTCTCCCCAACCGTCAACTCGGGCAAGATCCCCTCCACACCCGGAACATCGACACTCTCCTCTTCTCCCTTCGCGGACTTGGCCCCCTCGTCTTTTCCTTCGATATATACCGTCGTAAAACCAGGAAACTTCACAACAGAACCGGTTACCCTGAAGAGAAACGGACCTGCGGAAATATCCACACGCGTATTGTCCAGAATGGCCGGCGTCATCTGGCTGGCAACATAACGATTCCAGATGAGTTTATAAAGCACGTATTGGTCCCGCGACAGGTCGGCTTCAACTTGCTCCGGATCACGCTGAATCGCGGTGGGACGGATGGCCTCATGGCCCTCTTGTGCCCCCTTCTTGCTCTTGTATTGATTGGGTGACTGAGGCACATAATCGTCTCCGTACCGCGCCCTGATCCATGCGAGCGATTCTCCCTGGAAGTCCGGCGAGATACGGACGGAGTCGGTCCGCATATAGGTAATCAAGCCGACGGCCCCTTCCGAACTGGTTTCGATCCCTTCGTAGAGTTGCTGCGCCAGCATCATCGTCTTCTTCGGCGTAAAACCCAGTTTCCGGGCGGCCTCCTGTTGCAGACGACTGGTGATAAAAGGCGGGGTCGGGTTGCGCTTCCGTTCCTTTTTCTCAACCTTGGAGACGATGTAGGGGTGGGCCTGTAATTCATTTTTTAAGGCCTGCGCCTCTGATTCATTATTGATGCGAACCGTCTCTCCCTCCCGCTGAATCAACTTTGCTAAAAACGGGGGCGGGGCCTTTCCCTGAAGCTTTGCCGTCATACTCCAATACTCTACAGAAATAAAAGCCAGGACCTCCTTTTCGCGTTCACAGATAATCCGAACAGCGACAGACTGGACACGGCCCGCGGAAAGACCGCGACGGACCTTCTCCCAAAGAAGCGGACTGATTTGATAACCGACAATTCGGTCAAGAACGCGCCGCGCCTGCTGCGCGTTGACCTTCTTGATATCGATGCTTCCGGGAGTCGTCATGGCCTGCTGAACCGCTTTCTTGGTAATTTCATTAAAAAGAACCCGGTAGATCTCATCGTTCTGTGTTTTCAGCACTTCCCCGATATGCCAGGCAATCGCCTCTCCCTCTCGATCCGGATCAGGTGCCAGATAGACCCGCTCGGCCGATTTGGCGGCTTTCTTGATTTCCGAAAGCACCTTGCTCTTGCCCTTGATCACAACATACTCCGGCTGAAAACCATGTTCGGTATCGATTCCGAGTTTTGATTTAGGAAGATCCCTGACATGACCGACTGAGGCCATCACCTTGTATTGTCTCCCAAGGTACTTATTGATTGTCTTCGCTTTGGAAGGGGATTCGACAATCACCAGGCCCTTCTTCTTTGTCGCTGTTTTTTTACGACTCTTCTTTACGGCCTTGTTTGCAGCCTTCTTTACAGCCTTTGGCAAATCAACCTCCAGATCATTAATAATCTATTGTCGTAACCCCGATTGCCCGGAGTCAAGCTATTTTCACCTTTGTAACCATTCAGCATGCCCCTATTTTTATTCAGGGCAAGGCGCGAGGAGCACAGAACCGCAACGTATGTGTCTATACGTGAAGATTCGCGCACCACAGCAACGCAGCCATGAAGAAAAAGAGGGGTGTGCGTACTCACATTTTAACATAGTACTGTCCCGCTAGCTGCTTCACCATCCCCTTTAATTCCAGGGTCAGCAGGAGGCCGGAGACAGAAGATGAGGTCCTGGCACTTTCCAGTATGACCTGATCCACATGCTTTGGCTCATCCGTTAGTATACCGTACAGGATTTCCTCATCTGATTCAAGCAGGGGCCTTTCCATTGGAGGCTCTGGCCCGCGTTTCTCCCATCTTGGCAGGAGTTCATCCAGGATGTCGTCGACCGCCTGTACCAACTTCGCTCCCGAAGCAATCAGTTGATTCGGTCCGGAACCGGTCTCAGAAAGAATCGGTCCCGGCACAGCAAAGACTTCACGCCCTTGTTCCAGGGCAAGCCGGGCCGTAATGAGAGAACCGCTCTTTATGGTCGCTTCGACCACAAGACATCCCAGAGAAAGACCGCTGATCACCCGGTTGCGTTGTGGAAAATGATGCGGTTCGGGGGGTACACCCATCGGAAACTCGGAAAAAATCGTCCCCTCCTCAATCATTTTCTCAAATAACTTCTTGTGTTCTGTCGGGTAAACTTTGTCGATGCCGCAACCCAGGACTGCGATAGTGCTTCCCCCCTCTGCGAGAACCGTTCGGTGCGCCAAACCATCGATTCCCCGGGCGAACCCACTGACGACCGTGACCCCATGACGAACCAGGTCGCGACAGAGTTTTTCGGTCACCGTTCTTCCGTAATGGGTCGTCTTCCGGGCGCCGACGATGGCAAGGGCATGGGAGGTCTTCTCTTCCCATCTCCCCTTCATGTACAAGATCGGGGGAGGGTCATAAATCGACAGAAGCCGAGGCGGATAGGTAGAATCATTGAGACATAAAAGTGAAGCACCCGCTTTTTCTACTTTTTCCAATTCCCGGTCGACGCCGGAATAATTCCGAAAGGAAGCGATCCCCGCCGCAGCCGCCCCGGTCATTCCTTCAACCTTTATGAGTGCTTCTTTTCCCGCCGCGAATACCGACTCAGGGTTTCCGAAGCACTCGATCAAGCGTCGATAAAGTACGTTCCCGACCCCAGGGACCTGCTTCAATGCCATCCAGGAGCGATAGCGTTCCATGATCTCTCCAAGTGTAAACGGGTGACATTATACAGAAGTGCATTATCCAGTCAAGTAAAAGGACACCTTCCAGCAACATCAACTCTGGAATTATTTTAAGGCAACTCAAAGGAATGGGGTCTTAAATAAAAACGATACAACGGGGGAGGGTCTTACAGAAAAATCTTTACTGAAGAGATCGCACCCCGAATGATCGGTTCGGGATAAAGGCCGAGAAACAAGGTGACAAAGGCCATGATCGAAAGGGCCACTTTCAGGGCAGGTGAAAATGAAAGAGGCATGGCATCCAGGGGTTCATCCATATACATCACCTTGACGATGTTGAAATAGTAATAAAGGGAAATGGCGCTATTGAGAATGGCAATAATCGCCAACCAATAGAAACCGCCCTGTATTGCCGCATTGAACAAGTAGAGTTTTCCGACAAAACCTGCGGTCGGCGGAATTCCGATCAGGGAGAGGGCAAAGAGAATAAAGGTCGCCGCCACGAGCGGGTGGGTCCGGGCCAAGCCCCTAAGGTCGCTGATTTGATCCCCCCGCACACCCTTTCTGCAAATGAGAATCACCAGGGTAAAAGCACCCAGGGTCATGAAGACGTACCCGACGAGATAGACCAGTATGGCAGTCAATCCGACGTTATTCCCCGCGATCAAACCGATCATAAGGTAACCTGCATGTGCGATCGAGGAATAGGCAAGGAGCCTTTTAATATTGGTCTGAACCATCGCGACCACATTTCCAAGGGTCATCGTGAGAACGGAAACCAACCAGAGAATCTGCCACCAGGTATCATGGCTTCCCTCCAGGCCCGTGATAAAAACACGCAGCATCACAGAAAATGCGGCCGCCTTCGACCCTGCAGAAAGGAAGGCCGTGATCGGTGTCGGCGCACCTTCATAAACATCCGGTGCCCACATATGAAAGGGAACTGCGGCAATCTTGAATCCAAAACCAGTGACCATCAGGATGACGGCGATAATTAAGGTCGGAGAGGAAGAGAGGTCCTGACCTGCAAGCTGTTCATGAATCCCCGTTAGATTTGTGGTCCCCGTTAAACCATATAAAAACGCGATTCCGTACAAAATAACTCCGGAGGCAAAGACTCCGGTCAAAAAATATTTAATTCCGGCCTCAATCGACCTCGGATCTTTTCTCATAAATGCCGTCAAGACATAGAGAGACATCGACATCAGTTCGAGTGAGAGGTAAAAAGAGAGGAGGTCTGTGGCCGAAGGGAGAAACATCATCCCAATCGTCGCAAAGAGGATCAGGCCGTAATACTCTCCCAAATTAATGTGCTGAATCTCTATATACCGAAAGGACATCATGATGATCAGTATAGAAATCGAAAGAAATACCATCTTAAAAAAGATGGCATAAAAATCGATCGCGATCATCCCGTTGAAGGTTGAAATTTCCTTTCCCCACAAGAAAACAAGTGAGAAGCCGGAAAGAAGCAATCCCCCAATCGAAAAATAGCCCAATGATTCTTTTTTCTCAAGAGGGACAAAGGGTTCTGCAACGAAAAGGGCACAGGCCACCAGGGCCAGGATCATTTCAGGGAGAATCGCAATCAGTTGAATGTTTGGAAGTGCCGTCTCCATCTATTCCTTTTCCCCACTGGAGGCACTCAATTCAAGATCCTCTATCCGCTCACCCGGATCACCGCGCAATGCAAGGTCTACAGGGCGTTCAGGGAGGAGGTTCTCCCGGCCCACCTTCTTCACATCTTGACCCGTCCCGGTTCTTTTCGCCGAAGCGGTGTTGAGCCTTTGGACGATCTTGTCCACAGCAGGTTCCATCATCTGGATAAAGGGCTTCGGATAAAGTCCAATCCAGAACATGAAGACGACCAAGGGGACCATGTAAGAGATCTCTCGGGTGTTCATATCAGATAGCTTTTGATTCTCCGGGTTATCCAGCGCCCCGAACATCATCCGCTGGAAGAGCCAGAGCATGTACGCGGCCCCCAGGATGATCCCGATCACGGCAATCCCCGCATAAATTTTGTTTGCTTCAAAGGCCCCGACCAGGATTAAAAATTCTCCCACGAATCCATTGAGACCGGGAAGTCCCATGGACGAAAACATCGTCACGGCAAAAAAGGCGGCAAAAATGGGCATCCGGTAAGACAAGCCTCCAAAATCCGCGATCAAACGCGTATGTCGGCGTTCGTAAATCATCCCGACAATCAAAAAGAGTGCTCCGGTGGAGACGCCATGATTGATCATCTGGAGAATGCCTCCCGTAATCCCATGCCTGTTCAGGGCAAACAAGCCCAGCATGACAAAGCCAAGATGGCTGACGGAAGAATAAGCCACCAGGCGCTTCACATCTTTTTGCGCCAATGCAACCAGGGCACCGTAAACGATCCCGACCAGCGCCAATCCGGAGATCATTGGAACAAAGTAGCGGCTGGCATCAGGGAAGATCGGGAGACAAAAACGGACAAAGCCATAGGTCCCCATTTTCAGCAAGACCCCCGCCAACAAGACGCTTCCGGCAGTCGGGGCATCCGTATGCGCATCAGGGAGCCAGGTATGGAAAGGAAACATCGGAACCTTGATGGCAAAACCGAGAAAGAAGGCAAGGAAGAGCCAGTATTGAAAAGGATGGAGCGGAAGGTTCAGCTTTTGGAGCTCTAGAATGCTAAAAGTGAGCTGTCCCGTCCCATATTCCGGGTTCCCATTGAGAAAATAGATGGCCAGAATCCCCAGGAGCATGAACAGACTGCCAAAGAGGGTATAAAGAAAAAACTTGATGCAGGAATAGAGACGCCGCCCCCCACCCCAGATTCCGATCATAAAGTACATCGGAACCAGCATGATTTCCCAGAAGATATAGAAGAGGAAAAAATCGAGGGACATGAAGACGCCGAGCATCCCGGTTTCCAGGAAGAGGATTGCGATATAATATTCCTTCACCCGCTCCGTAATCGCTGTAAAAGAGCTGACAATCGAGATGGCGGTGAGGATCGTTGTCATCACGATCAGTAAAAGGCTGATTCCGTCAATTCCAAATACATACTCAACGCCCAGGCTTGGAATCCAGGAGGCTTGTTCCACAAATTGCATATCTGCTTTGGTATTGTCAAAACCCGGTATGAGAAGAAATGAAACCACCATGGTGACAAGGGAAATCCCCAAGGCCGTTTGCATGATCGCCTTGTGGTCTTCCTTCTTCATGAACGCAAGAATAAAGCAGCCGATGAGGGGGATGTAGGCAATGAGGGAGAGTAGGGGAAAAGAATACGTACTTATCATGAAACCTCCTAAGGAACCGGTTACGCAGTCACTACCATATCCAGATGAAAACAATCGATAGAAAAACAATACCGACGATCATGGCCAGCATATAATTCTGGATGGCCCCCGTCTGCAATTTACGGAGTCGCCGGGCACTCCCACCCAAGACGGTTGAGACACTGTTCACTGCTCCATCGACGACATGCATATCAAATATTTCTGAGACCTTGCTCTCCAGAAGTGTCGCCCATCCCGAGGCGTTCACCAGCCCGTCAAAAACCCAGGTGTCCACCTTCCAGGCAAATCTGGAGAGCTTCTTTACCGGTGCTATCAAGCCAAATTTATACACCTCTGTAATAAACTCCTCATAGCGTGCGAGGGGTTTATGGGCCAGCCACATAAAGCCCGGGACGCCTTTCCGGTAGCCGACATCAACATCGATGGTGGTGCCGTCCTCCGGGTGCAGTTTCCAAAGGATAAGGATGAAGGCCAGGGCGGTAAAGAAGAGGCCCTGCAGGGATCCCGCAATATGCTCCAAGGTGTAAGGATGATAGTCCACGGGGTGCGGCAGGAGTCCGTAGAGTAAGCCCGGAAAACTCCCGGTGATAAAACAGAGTGCGGCGACCACGCCCATCGCCCAGAGCATGTGTCGGGGAGGATCCTGGGCCTTGAGTCCTTTGTCCGGCGCCAGGAAGCCAAAGTAGCAGGGCTTAAGGGTGGTCGAGAGAAAGGTGCCGGCGGCCACCATGGTCAGGAGCAGGGTGACGATGGGCCGATGTTCTGCAATCGCGGCAGAGACG
>JAJDBV010000037.1 GCA_029261165.1 Nitrospirota bacterium
TTAAAATGTGAGAAAAGAGTGTATTATTATGAGCCATGGCCTAATTCTCCTTTTTGATTCAATGAGTTATCGCAAACCCATTTTACCAAATCGGCTCGGAATTAGGCCATCTTTTTCATCCGTTAACGGGACAGTAATGACTTGATTTTGCAGTTAAAAAGAACTTTTCGTCAAATCACTACGCCTTTAAAGTCAGTGATCAGCAGTTCGATGAAATACTTGACCATATTAAAACGGACAATATTACTTTTGGAAGTGAGCCTAATTCTGTGGACAACGGGAAAATCAATAATAATGATGAAGGGCGGGGACTATATTTTGAAGATCCGAATGGCCATGTCCTAGAAATAATAACCAAAGATTATGTCATCGACTAATTTTGTTAGGTCGGGATGTTCGCGTAAACGGTATACAGCACTGGGCTCAAAATAAGCAGGAGGTGTAATGTCAAAAGCACGCATAGTTGACCGCAAGCCAATGAAAACCGAACTTGATGCCGGTGAACACTATTGGTGTGCTTGCGGGAAGTCGAATAACCAACCGTTCTGCGATGGTTCACATACAGGAACCGGTATTACGCCGCTTTCCTTCAAAGTCGACAAAAAGTCGGAAGGATGGATGTGTCTTTGCAAGCAAACCGGGAATGCCCCTTATTGTGACGGCACGCACAAATCTTTGCCGCCAGATGTTGATGAATTGGACTATCCGCCGAAACCGCGAACGGGGATGCCCACGCCAACAAAGACGGCTGAAGAACCAACGCTGGAACTAATCCATGCCCTGGCCCAGGATGGGCTTGAAAAATTCGGGCATCACGGCGAAATGGGGGCAATGGGTGTCCCCCGTGCAGATCTTCCGTTGTGGGATGACATTCAACTACTCACTGCTCAGCTCCATCATCGGCCCTTGCTTGAAGACACACCGGTTGAAACGAATCTCGTCATCGGGCCAAACGCACAAAAGCCGCTACGTCTTGAGATCCCGATATTTGTATCCGACATGAGTTTTGGTGCCCTTTCCGAGGAAGCCAAGACAGCGATGGCGCGTGGTGCTGAGTTGGCCGGAACCGGGATTTGTTCGGGTGAAGGTGGCATGCTGCCCGAAGAACAAAGATCCAACTCGCGTTACTTTTACGAGCTCGCTTCTGCAAAATTCGGGTATGAGGAGGCGCTTTTGACACAGGTGCAGGCATTTCATTTTAAGGCGGGGCAAGCGGCAAAGACCGGCACAGGAGGCCACCTGCCGGCTGCGAAAGTCACCGAGAAGATTGCCGCAGTTCGCAATCTGCCGCTTGGGCAGTCAGCGGTCTCACCACCTGCTTTCTGTGAGTTCGAGACGCCAGCCGATTACAAAGTATTTGCGGATCGCGTCAGGGAAATCTCAGGGGGTATTCCTGTTGGTTTTAAGATGTCCGCACAACACATCGAGAAGGACATCGACTTTGCGCTTGAGGCGAGTGCCGACTACATTATTCTCGATGGTCGAGGCGGTGGGACCGGTGCGGCCCCGCTGCTGTTTCGAAACAACATTTCTGTTCCGACAATCCCGGCGCTTGCCCGTGCGCGGCGTCATCTTCACACGCGCAAGCGCGAAGATGTAACGCTTATCATTACGGGTGGTATTCGCACGCCAGCTGATTTTATTAAGGCTCTGTGCCTTGGTGCTGATGGCATCGCGGTCGCCAACAGTGCCATGCAGGCAATCGGCTGCATCGCAGCGCGCATCTGTCACACGAATAACTGCCCCGCCGGCGTTGCGACACAAAAGGAAGAACTCCGGGCGAGACTTCAAATAGACGTGGCGGCAGAACGCCTTGCGCGCTTCCTAAAGGCGTCGGTAGAACTCATGCAGATAATGGCACGCGCTTGCGGACACAGGCATCTCCGGGAGTTCAACTCGGGTGACATCACATCTTGGAAAAAATCGATGGCCGATCTGACAGGCATTCAATACGGCGGCGTACCGACAGAGTAAAAATATCACCACGCGCAAGATCAATCACATTTCAGTGCATTCGTCTCTCGGAGTAGATTCAGACTTTCGGAAACAGTCGACGGCATGATCATCCACCATCCCTGTCGCCTGCATATGCGCGTAGCAAATCGTAGAACCCATGAATTTAAACCCCCGCTTCCGCATATCTTTGCTCATGGCATCCGATTCTTTTGTGGTGACTTTATAGTCTTCTTCCGTTCTGATCTCGTTGATGATCGGCTTTCCATCTACAAATTTCCAGATATATTTATCGAAGCTTCCAAATTCTTCCTGTACGTTCAGGAAAAGCTGCGCGTTATTTATTGTGGAAAGCACCTTGAGGCGATTGCGAATAATGCCTGGATTCTCTAACAGCAAGGCAACCCGCTTTGCATCATATCTTGCAATTTTCTCCGGGTTAAACTGGTCAAAGGCAAGTCGGTAGTTTTCCCGCTTTCGCAAGACGGTATACCAGCTTAATCCGGCCTGAGCAGATTCGAGTGTCAGAAATTCGAAGATGAGTCTGTCATCATGAACGGGAACACCCCATTCCTTGTCATGATATTCAATGTAATCGGGTTTGGTGAGGTCCACCCAGGGACAGCGGGTGGGCGTGTCTTCATTATTGTGGATCTTCATCGTTATATATCGGCCCTGTCAGATAATTTCTCATCAACACGCATAGCGAGCGCAATCCCAGCCTTTCTCGGACAGGATTCGGCGAGTGGAAACCTTTAGGAGGTTACTCGCTTTCGGGTAGGAGAATCCCCGCCCCACTTAGAGAACCGGTTTCTTCAATATATCGGACCTGCATGTCGATGGCAACCTTTCGGGAGGCGTGATCTCTCGGTCACAATGGTAATGCGGCAAAGAAAGAGAGCAGGTGGCCAATTTTTGATTTTTAATATCTTCAATGTTAGACTTGGATTCACAAATCAAACTAGAAGGAAACGTACAAACCATGCCGGAACAACATTTTTTGACGTCGCCGCAGCGCCGGACGGAGCGGCTGCCTTCCTGGTTCAGGGTTAAACGGGAAACGGGGAAGCATTATCTGAGGATCCGTCATCTCGCAAAGCGCCTCAACCTTCACACCGTCTGCGAAGAGGCGCGTTGTCCTAATATTTGGGAATGTTGGAATAATGGCACGGCAACCTTCATGATTCTTGGAGAGATCTGCACCCGAAGCTGCGGGTTCTGCGCGGTCACGTTCGGTCTTCCGAATGAACTGGACCGCTCTGAACCGGCCCACTTGACGGAAGCGGTCGCCGCGTTGGACTTGGGGCATGCCGTGATTACGTCCGTGAACCGGGACGAACTGGAAAACGGCGGGGCCGAGATCTTCTCCGAATCAATCACGCAAATCCGTGCGCGTTCCCCGAAATGCACGATTGAAGTTCTCATCCCCGACTTTCAGGGGAAGAAAAGCGCGCTTGAGATCGTTCTGGACGCGCGTCCCGACATCCTGGCCCATAATATGGAGACGGTCTCACGGCTCTACCGACATGTCCGACCGCAAGCCCAATACACGCGATCCTTACAGGTTCTGACCTGGGCGAAGGAAGAAGGCCTGCTTACAAAAACAGGCCTGATGCTCGGTCTCGGCGAGACGATTGATGAGGTCCGCACCGTGATGGCCGACCTGGTGGCCGTTGGCTGCGACATTCTCACCCTCGGACAATATCTCCAGCCAACGGAAAAACACCTCCCCATTGCTCGCTTCGTCCACCCGGATGAATTTACGCAACTTAAAGAAGAGGGAGAGGAAATGGGACTCTCCCATGTCGAGTCCGGTCCTCTCGTCCGAAGCTCCTACCACGCCGAGGCACAAGCCGGCGCGCTGCCCATGGCGCGATAAAGACAGATCAACTGAATGGACCCCTATACCTTCATGCGACAAGGCAATGACGCGTTCTCAAAAGGAGACTACGGGAGTGCCTTGTCACTTTACCTCAAGGCTGTAGAAGGGATTCGCGAAGATCCTGATCCGCTGGCAGATCTTTATGGGAACATCGGAAACGTTTATGGGGCTATCGGAAAGATCGATGAGGCCATCGGATATTACAAAAAGTCCATGGAGATTTTACGACGTATGGAAGATTATGGCCGCCTGGGCGTCACCTATGTGAATATCGGGAATCTCTATGCCGATCGGGGGAATTCGGAGCAAGGCATTCACTATTACAAGCAAGGCGTCCTCCTTCTGGAACGGTCGGAGAAATGGGAGGAATTGGCTGTGCTTTACGGGAATATCTCCCTTGCTCTGGTTCAGCATTCAGAACAACAAACTTCCCTTGAATATGCCGAAAAGGGGATGGCCCTGGCGAGCAGGCTCAATCGACCCAAGTTGACCGCCGATGCCACTCATCGCCTTGCAAAGGCAAAGGAAGGGGTCGGAGAGCTCACAGACGCGCTCCGTCTGAGTAAATCGGCCTATTTTCTTTATCATCAGATCAAGGACGAGATGGGCTGTGCTGCATCTCTCTACCACCAGGTTTCATTGTATGAATCAACGGGGGATCTGAAAGCGGCGATTCGCTGCCTAAAGGGAGTGATCGTCATCGATGAAAAATATGCACTCCCAAAATTAAACAAGAACAAGAAACGGTTGAAGAAACTTCAAGACAGGTGCTCAGAATAGATCCCGAAAAAAATAAAGGGAGCGACCTGATTAAGTCTAGAATCCGTTTTATTGCCTACCATCAGAAGCTTCCCTCTCCGGAAAGATATCCCCCTGCAGTAGGGTAAAGCCCCAATCGTTTTCTCATCGGAAAGTTTACCTTAAAACCGAATCCTTCATGGGCGAGACCTCCACTTCGGGAAAATCATTTCCGGAGAAACCTCAAGTTTTCATCCCTTCCATCCGATAAGTGAGGAATATGGAAAATAAACTCAAAAACAAGGCACAGAAGCATTCAAATAACGGGTTGGATGTAATGCCTGAGGAATTGGATATCCTTAAGCATGTTCTGAATCACTCTATCATGGTCACCATCTCTGATGAAGAGGGGATCCTTCAATATGTGAACAAGAAGTTTTGTGAAATTTCAAAATTCAGCAGAGAAGAACTCATCGGGAAGGACCACCCCATTGTCAATGCAAGCTGCCACTCAAGAGATTTTATGGCAAAAATGTGGGACACGATTACTTCCGGAAAAACCTGGAAGGGTGAACTCAGGAACAGGGCGAAAGATGGGTCGTTTTATTGGGTCGATACAACGATCACACCTTTTCTCGACGGGGAAAACAAACCCTATCAGTATCTCGCAATACACACGGATATCACAAAGCAGAAAGAGATCGAAGAACATGTACATCATTTGGTCCATTACGATACGCTAACCGGACTTCCCAACCGCACCATGTTTCTCGATCGTCTCACGCAAGGGCTCGCTCAGGCAAAACGGCATGATCAAAAAATGGCCATTCTATTCCTTGACCTTGATCGTTTTAAATTGACCAACGAGAGCATGGGACACCATGTCGGTGATCGTTTACTGGAGATTGTGGCAGATCGCCTAGGACAATGTCTGCGCAAGGACGACTTCCTGGCAAGAATGGCGGGGGACGAATTCGGTCTGCTGCTCACGATGATCTCAAGAGATGAGGACGTTATCCTGGTCAGTGACAGGGTACTTAAGACCCTGAACCAGCCGATCCAGATCGAAGTGCAGGAGATAATGATTAAAGGAAGTATCGGGATCAGCATTTATCCAAGCGATGGGGACGACACTGAAACCCTTCTCAAGAATGCCGATCTGGCGATGTCACATGCAAAAGAAAAAGGGAAAGGACAATTTAACTTCTATTCACCCAGACTGAATAACAAGCTTCATCAGAACCTAAAAATAGAGTCTGCCCTGAGCCATGCCATAGAACGAAGTGAATTTAAACTGAACTACCAACCCCAAATCTGTCTCAGGACAGGAAAGATCATTGGCATGGAAGCTCTCATTCGCTGGGAACGGCCTGGGGTGGGACTGGTCTCCCCCGCAGAGTTTGTCCCGGTTGCTGAAGAAACGGGCCTTATTGTCCCAATCGGGGAGTGGGTACTACGCACCGCCTGCGCGCAAAACAAGGCCTGGCAGCTTAAGGGTTTACCGAAAATATCCATGGCAGTCAACGTCTCTGCCGTTCAATTCAAGAAGGAGGACTTCATCGAGATTGTGGCCCGGGTTTTAAACGAGACCGGACTGGACCCCGCTGATTTGATCTTGGAGATGACCGAGTCGATGTTAATGGAAAATACAGATATGACGATTAAGCAGTTCAATAAATTGAAAAAGGCAGGCGTTACCCTTTCGATCGATGATTTTGGTACCGGCTATTCTTCTTTGGGCTACTTGAAGCGTTTTCCGATCAATTCATTAAAAATTGATCGATCTTTTGTCAATGATATCGCACAGGATGAGGATGATGCCGTGATTACCACTGCGATCATTTCCCTTGCACACAATTTGAGAATGGATGTCGTGGCTGAAGGGATAGAAACAGAAGAACAACTTATTTTTTTGCAGGAAAACGAGTGCGATAGCGGACAGGGATTTCTCTTCAGCCGTCCTGTGCCGGCGGATGCAGCTGAAGCACTCTTACAAAAAATAAGATGGTCTCCATCCTTGGACAAACCACCGAGTCATAAACAACTCGGGGAATCTCTATCCGAGGGTTCTTTCTAATGTCTTCTATAGAGAGGTGTGCATGAGAAATATCCTGTTAGCGTCGGCAAGAGAAAAGATGATTCTGGCGAAGGACATCGCCCACCCAAGCGGTCCAGACCGGCTTCCGATCTATAGAAAAGGGACGGAATTGACCGAAGCACTCATTGAGCGTTTGGCAGGGATGGGAATCCAATCTCTCGCCGTGAGCGAGCGGTCAGACAATGGGGAGGAAGACCGTGATCTCCAAGAGCGTCTCGATGCATTGGAGTATCGATTCAAGCGTCTGGACGGGAATCAACTCATGATGAATCTAAAGGGGATCGTGAGAAAACAATTAATTTATTCGATGGAAAATGACCATGGAGACTAAACGCCATCCGTTTATGAAGGTGATCAAAGACGTCCGGTCTCTGCCCACCATCCCCGGGATCATCGCAAAGGTCTTACTTTTGCTGGACGACAACAAGACTTCTTTTAAAGAGATCTCCAGGTTGATCTCGTCTGATCAGACCTTGTCCTCCAGGATTCTACGCCTTGCAAATTCCCCGTTCTATAGATTTCCGGGCCATGTCTCAACCATCCCGGCAGCAATGCTCATGCTTGGCTCTAAAGCCATCAAGGGACTTGTCTTGACCTCAATTATTTTTGAGATGACGGATAAAAATAGCTTGGGATACTGGGAACATTCACTCGGTACGGCCACTGCCGCCAATATCATTGCGAAACGACTAAGAGTGGCAAAGCCAGAAGAGGTCTCAACGGCAGCCCTTTTGCACGATATCGGAAAAGTGATCATTAAGTCAAAACTTAGAGATGACTATGAAGCGCTCCTCACTCAGATCAAGGAGAAGGAGGTCTCCATGAGGGAGGCGGAATTGGAGATGTTCGAAGTAGACCATGCCGAAGTTGGAGGATGGGCCGTAAGTTCTTGGGGGCTCCCTGAAGTATTATGTGAACCCATTGCTTGTCATCATGATGTTGAAAAGGCGGAAACTTACCGGGTAGAGGCCGCCATTGTCCACTTGGCCGATATTTTGATCAAGGCGAATGGATTTGGTTTTACCGGAGACGATTTTGTCCCTCCTATCCAGCCCGCTGCTTGGGAGGTCCTGAATGTCAATGAACCTTTTCTGGAAGAGATCACTGTAGAGCTTGGCCATAAATTAATCGAGGTGCACGAATTTAGTCAAGGAATCCAATCCGTATAACAATTGTATGGAGACCGCGTGTTTGACCTTTATTTTCGTAAGATTGGTCACCTTTAAAGAACGAAGGGATGAATGAACAATGAATGAACTTAAAAGCGAGCAGCTGATGACAACGGAAGTCACCTGCGTCGATCCGGAAACAAAGATCGCAGAGGTGGTTCGCCTAATGCACGAACACCGACATTCGTGCCTTGTTGTCACCGAGAGGAAAATTCCAGTTGGAATCATCACGGAGCGGGACCTGGTCCGTATTATGGCACACTCGCTCGACCATCCAGATGCCACCACCGGTTTTGCCTCTGAGATAATGTCCTCGCCCCCGATAACGCTTGATCTCAGCGTCACTGTATTCGATGCACTCGTCGTCGCACGGAGCAAGAGGGTTCGCCATCTCCCGGTTGTCAATCCGAACGGCGAGATCGCCGGCCTTCTTACGCAAACGGATCTCGTACGCTCCCATTTTCTGATGATTGAGAAGATTCGGGAATTGGTGGAACTCTCTGTCACCACAAAAACAGAGGAACTGAAGGAAGCCAATAAAGAGCTGAAAGCACTGGCACTGGAAGATGCCCTCCTCGGAATCGGGAATCGCCGTGCCATGGAGGTTGATCTGCAATACACGCATAGCGCAGCAATGCGCCACGCGTGGTCTTACTCGGTCATCATCCTCGATATTGACCACTTTAAAGAATATAATGACTACTACGGCCACTTGATGGGAGACAAGGCACTGAAAGAGGTGACAGACAGTTTAAAATTGTCTATCCGGAAGTCGGATCGACTCTACCGCTACGGCGGTGAGGAGTTTCTCCTGCTCCTGCCTGAGACAAGAGGAGACCAGGCCGAGATCCTGGCACGGCGGATGGTCAAACGTCTTGCTGATATGGGCATTTCTCACAGCAAGAACCCGTTCAATGTGGTCACAATGAGCGGTGGGATAGGAACAAACGGCGCTGGATTAAAACGAAAATCAAAGTGGGAAGAGGTCGTTGCCGAAGCGGATCTGGGGTTATATAAAGCCAAGCGAAATGGCCGCAACCAGATCGCAATCGATATCATAGAACATGATGTTCAGATCGCTGAATAAAATGGCGGACGGGTTTCATAAAATGAACGAGAACATTTCGTGAAAAATAAGAGGATCCTCATTGTTGATGACGATACCACCGTGTGAGAACTGTCCGCCTTTTGTTAGAGAAAGATGATGTCGGGGACATCATCGAGTGCCCTGATGGAATTGATGTCCTGGAAAAAGCCGTAGATGTGAAACCGGACCTGATTCTCATGGACATTATGATGCCCAAGGTGGGCGGCCTTGAAGCATTCCGCTGCTTAAAAGCCAGCCCCATCACTGCAGAGATTCCTGTCATCATGCGCACTGCGAAGGGAGATCAGGGTTTGCTACAACAAGCAAAGGAGGCCTGAATCGTTATAAAAGATTCCCTCTCGTAAATCGTGGTACTATTTGCCAGAGATGTAGTGTATCCTGAATGATCATCATGGTGGATTTTCTCGGGGGATCTGTCATTCGAAAGAATCAGCAGAAAAAAAGGGTAATCACCCTTCGTTTTGTCGTTCTCTCCCTCGTGATTTTATTATCCGCCCCTGCCCATCCCAACGATTCCCCTGTACAAGACGTCAAGTCTGTCATACAACAACAGCTTGCGGCTTTCAATGCTGACGACTATGATGTCGCATATCAGTATGCTTCAAGAGACATTCAGTCGGTATTCTCGCGTTCAGAATTTGAAATGATGGTCCGCACCGGCTTTCCACAAATCGCAAATTCACGCAGGACGTCGTTCGAAAAGATTGACCTGTCCAATGACGGAACCCATGCTGAAGCCATTGTCCATGTGACCGGAATGAATCATGTCACTGTAATCGTCCAATATAGACTGGTACGGGAAAAGGGAGGATGGAAGAACAATGGGGTCGTCATCCTGGAGCAGATCACACCGATATAAGATAATCGAAAAGCCCGCCGGGATGTTTATTGAGGTCTGTCACGGATGAGAGTCAGCACTCTTCTCATGGGGGATCTCTTTTTTGCTCAAGAGGTTTTTCCCATCTCAACAAGGACGAGCCGGTTGCCGTCGGGATCATAGACAGAGGAAAAGTCCGCCCCGCCAGGTGCATGCGCAATCTTTGTGCTCTCAAGTCCTTCGCTTTTCAAATTGCGCACAACTTCGCCCAGGTTTTGAACCCGGAGCATCATTACAAAACCATTCTTAGAGGTCCTCTCTGTTTGACCCATGGACTCATCCTTCGATACTTGATGAAGCCCCAAAACGGTCCCTCCCGGCAAAGCCAACTCTGAATAGGACGGAACTTTCATCGTGGGTTTCAGTCCGAGTTTGGCGTAAAAAGTAAGGGCAATATCCATATCGCCGACATCGGCCTTCACCCAGGAATCAGTAATGTTGATCGCCATATTTTCTCCTTATTGTCTTGAGCTTAAACGACATTTCCAAGCCTCTTATATTTGGAAGACCACATTCCGGCAGGAAGGGAATTACTGAAATAAAACAAAGCCGCGTGCGGGATCATGCCCTTTGGGACCACCGGTCCCGAGCTGTCCGCTGTCATTGGCCCCCCAGCATTCGATCTTCCTTTCCGAATCAAGCACACAAGTATGAAATGCCCCGGCACTGACCGCAACCGCAGAGGTCAACCCAGGCACCACCACCCAACCTCCTTTTCCGGAGAGGTCGGTGACGCCGATCTGTCCGTTGACGTGTCGTCCCCAGCATTTTAACCGGCCTTCTTTAAGAAGGGCACAACTGTGAAACGCCCCGGCGGTCACTGCCACGGCATCTGTGATATCAGGGATTCTCACCGGGCTATGGGAATTTCCAGGGGCTTCTGTTCCAATCTGTCCATCGTTATTTTCACCCCAACACCAGATTGACCCATCCGAGACCAGTGCGCAGGAATGTTCTCCTCCGGCGGCGACGGCGGTAACTTTTTCAAGTCCTGAGACCACCGAGGGTTCGCCAGTGGTGCTGAAGATGCCCCTCCCGAGCTGGCCTTTGTCGTTGCCTCCCCAGCAGGCGACTCGGCCGACCTGAAGGAGGACACACGTGTGACTCCCGCCGGCAGAGACTCCTCTGGCCTTGGTAATCTTCGGCACCGTGACCGGTATGGAAGAGGTGGCGGGCACAGTTCCTGTTCCAAGCTGACCATCCTGGTTCCCACCCCAACATCGAACCGTTCCGCCCAAAAAAACAGCACAAGTATGACGCGACCCTGCCGCGATGTCGATGGCATTGTCGATCTGTGCGATTTCTTTTGGGTGTGATCGGCCTGAAAAAGGACCCTCCCCGATTTGACTGCTGTCGTTGATCCCCCAGCAACTCACTTTTCTACTGAGTAAAAGAACGCAGGTGTGAAACCCACCCGTCGAAACCACGCTCACTGAAGTGATTTTCGAGACGCCCTGTGGGAGAAGCGCCCCTTTAAAGTTCTCATTCCCCAGTTGGCCGTTTCCATTTCTTCCCCAGCATTTTAGCGTGTTGTCAGAAAAGAGGCTGCAGGTATGGTAGGCCCCTGCGGCAATCTGAACCGGATAGGCTTCCTTGTCTTTCTGTTCTGACGTTAAAACGAAAATGCCCCACCCAGTGAATACGATCAAAAAACATCCGAGAAGTATGCAGCTTTTCCTGACCGGATTTTCACGAAACCAATGCATGCTCATCGCCTCGTTGATCTGGTGATACTTTACTCTGAACAAGTACATACCACAATATGGTTTTTTGGGAAGGGGTCAGATCTAAGAACACACCATTCCTGAAAAGTGGTATATTTTAACGAGTGTTCCCCAATGATGATAAATAACTAAGAGGACAAATATGAATCGTAAATTGGTCGCCATTTGCTTCGTCCTGATCTTCACGCTTGGAGGATGTGCTACGACGGGTGAAAAAACCTTGTCAAAAAAACAGCAGTCTATTCTCACAATGAAAAATGAGGTCCTCACGGATCTCTTTAAATTCAAGCCGGACGTAAGATCGCAAATTAAAAGTGCTCCGGGTTATGCCGTCTTCAGCAACGTGAACGTCAATATCATCTTTGCCAGTTTTGGAGGTGGAAAGGGTGTCGTTAAAAATAATAAGACCGGGAAGCACACCTTTATGAGAATGGCCGAAGTGGGTCTCGGCCTGGGCATGGGTGTGAAAGATTTTCGTGTGGTATTCGTCTTCCACAGTGCTGCCAGCATGAACCGCTTTGTAGAGCATGGCTGGGCTTTCGGCGTTCAAGCGGATGCAGCGGCCAAGGCGAGCGACAAAGGAGCAGCTATTGGAGGTGAAGCAACTATTGATAACATTACGATCTATCAGTTGACAGAGAGCGGTCTGGCCCTCCAAGCCACGGTGAAAGGCACGAAATACTGGAAAGATGATTCCCTAAACTAAGGTCTACCGTTGAAACGCGCACTCTAGGAATCTATTTTATGCTTGCTTTCCCGGCTCCGGTTTGGTATGGTGGGATTTGGAAATATGCTCTCACGTAACAGATTCCCTGTTGCGCGTCCTCACGATCCCAAAGCGATTTCTAAAAAAACAAGCGGTACATCCCGGTATTGAGAGCGGGGATGTTCAAATTTATCCGCAATCTTTGCGGTCCTTTCTTTCCCACGCGTCCGGCGGGTAGAGAAGTGCAAAACCCCGGACGAGGAAAAACATGAAAGAAACGACTGGTACACCCGCGTCAAGTACGCACCCCAACCCATCGACCACGCAAACAGAGCCCCCGCTTCCGAAAGGCGCCTTTGGCACCTTAATCCCAGAGCTTCAACGGGCGGTCTCCGCTGAGAAATACCACACCCCTACACCCATTCAGGAGCAGAGTATTCCGCACCTGCTTGAAGGAAGAGACCTTCTGGGCAGCGCCCAGACCGGCACAGGAAAAACCGCCGCCTTTACCCTGCCACTCCTGCAGCGGCTTTCCAGCAAGACCCGACGGCCCCGGAGAGGTACCCCCAGGGCGCTCATTCTCGCCCCGACCAGAGAACTTGCAGCACAGATCGGGGATAGCCTCCGAACTTATGGACGGTTTCTACGCCTGCGCCATACCGTGGTCTTCGGCGGGGTCAACCAAACCCCTCAGGTCCAGACGCTGAACCGCGGGGTCGATATGCTCGTGGCCACACCGGGCCGATTATTGGATCTGATGCAGCAGGGATTCATTCATCTGAACGAAGTGGAAGTCTTTATTCTTGACGAGGTAGACCGGATGTTGGACATGGGTTTCATTCCCGATATCAAGCGTATCCTGTCCCATATCCCCGCTGAGCGGCAGACTCTGTTTTTCTCAGCCACTATGGCTCCGAGAATGTTGGAATTGGCCCACACCATGGTCAAAAACCCGGTGCGCATCACCATCACGCCAGACAAACCCGCGGTAGAAAGGATCGAACAGAAGGTCCTCTTCGTGGGTAAAAAGAACAAAGACGCGCTCCTGGTCTCCCTCTTAAACACTCCAAAGATTAATAAGGCCATCATCTTCACACAGATGAAACACGTCGCCAACCGTGTGGTCACCAAATTGTCCACTGCAGGCATTCGCGGTACCGCCATCCACGGTAACAAGAGCCAGGCCGCCCGTACGAAGGCGCTGGACGATTTCAAACGGGGTCGCTCCCGAGTACTGGTCGCCACCGATGTTGCGGCACGGGGATTGGATGTCGACGACATCACGCATGTGATCAACTATGACCTTCCTGTAGAGGCCGAGACTTACGTACACCGCATCGGACGCACCGCCCGCGCCGGCGCAAATGGCGAGGCCATTTCGTTCTGCTGCGCTGAGGACAGGGCCAACCTTCGGGACATCGAACGCCTATTGGGCAAACCGGTTCCCGCCGAGATGGAACATGCCTATCATTGCGATGTGGCTTTCCGGTCCAGGCAACCTGCCCCAAAACCTTTTAACCGAAGGAATGACGCTGGACGGCGGACGGGACGCTCACTCGGACGCTCACCCGGGCGCTCACAGGGCAGCTATTCCTGGTCAGATAGCCGAAACCGTAACGGTGGAAATCGCTGAGGAAATGCCAAAAAGGGTGTTGGGCCGAGGGTTCTTTTGAAGTCGGGAAGCGGGAGACCCGCGGTTACTTGATTAACAGGGGCTCTAAAATATCCCATATCTGCTCAACGATGATCTCATACCCCTTTGCCGTCGGGTGGATACCGTCGGATTGGTTCAGGAGGGGCTCTGCGGCAACGCCTTCCAGAAAAAATGGGATGAGTGTAATCTGATGATGTGCCGCTAAGTCTCGATAAATCTGCTCAAAGGCTTCGGTGTAGACCTTTCCATAGTTCCGAGGAATTTTCATTCCGGCCAGAACAACCTCAACCCCTTTTTCCTGCAACCTCTCAATGATCTTCGAGAGGTTTTTTTTTGCCTCATCAACATCGAGCCCTCGAAGTCCGTCGTTGGCGCCGAGTTCGAGGATGACAAGGTCGGGCTGGTTGCGAAGAACCCAATTGACCCGCCTGAGACCGCCGGCCGTCGTGTCGCCGCTGACCCCCGCATTAATCACGCGATAGGAATAACGGTTTTTTTGAAGCCTCTTTTCCAGGATGGCCGGATATGCCTCGTCCGCCGGAAGTCCCAGACCAGCTGTCAAGCTGTCGCCAAAGGCCACGATGACCCGTTCTTTATTGATAGAGGCATCAGCACTTGAGAGCTCTTGGACGGCGCTCTTCCTCGCCTCCAAGTGGTGCCCGGGGATTCCGATAAAAAACAAAAGCACGGTGAAATATAATATATAGCCTTGGACCGTTCTCGATTTTTTCCTCAAGCTCAGACTCCATAATACAGATTTCAAGTGTAGCGTATTCATAAACCCACTTCAATCGTCGATTCGCCTTCGGATACTGCCTTATCGGTCCGAGGGCTCCCCACCGTACGGGAGAGTACGCATCGGTCGCCCGTATGACCTCTGGTCTTGTCTTTCAGACGTTTCCCTGGATCTGCAAGAGGGTTCTGGAAGATGTATTTTCCCGTGACAAGTTTTTTTTAGAGTGGTAAAATCCCAAAGAGGTGTCGAGTTCCGTCCATTCAAAGGTTACTTGAAACAATTGAAAGGGGTCATTCGGAATGGCTAGAGCCAGGTGGTCTTCTCGGAGAATTTTTTTATTCGCGGCCATCGGAAGCGCGGTTGGGCTAGGAAACGTGTGGCGTTTCCCTTATCTGACCTACAAGTTCGGGGGTGGGGCTTTCCTTGTCCCTTACTTGATCGCCTTATTCTTTTTAGGGATTCCCTTACTTATTCTCGAGTTTTCACTGGGACAAAAACTGCAGAAAGGTGCGGTAGGTGCCTTCACGACGATTGATTCCAAATTTAGAGGAATCGGTTTTTGCGCCATATTCTCCGGGTTTATCGTCGTCATCTATTATGCTGCGGTCATGGCCTGGTCCCTGGTCTTCTTTTTGAATTCGTTCACGACAACGCTGCCCTGGAGCAAAGATGCCAAAGGTTTTTTCTTCAACGATGTGTTACAGATCTCTGATGGCATCGGGACGATGGGGGGTATCAATTGGCGGCTGTTCTTCGCCTTACTTGCCGTTTGGGTCATGATTTATTTCTCCGTCTGGAAGGGGGTTAAAAGCGTCGGTCAGATCGTTAAAGTTACCATGCCGCTACCGATTCTACTCTTGTTTATTATTTTCTTGCGGGGGATTACTTTAGACGGAGCAATGCTGGGAATTTATCATTACCTGACGCCGGATTTCTCGGCCTTACTGAATACAGAAATCTGGCTGGCCGCCGCATCGCAAATCTTCTTTACCTTAAGCCTTGGGTTTGGAATTATGATCGCTTACGCCAGTTATAATGAGGAAGGGCAGGACATTACAGGAGATGCATTAATCACCTCACTCGCCAATTCCGCGATCAGCTTATTCGCAGGTTTTGTCGTCTTTTCCATCCTGGGATATATGGCAACGGCCACGGGTGTCGGTGTCGAAGACGTCGTCGCCTCCGGGCCTGGACTCGCGTTTGTGGTTTTCCCGCAGGCCCTCTCCTTAATGCCGGGAGCCTGGTTCTTCGCGATATTATTCTTCGTGACGCTTCTTTCCCTGGGGATCGATAGCGCTTTTTCCCTGGTTGAAGCCGTGAATACCGTTTTTGCAGATAAGGCAAAAAAACCAATGTTAAAACAGATTTCTTTCTGTGTTTGTAGCGTTTGTTTCTTCCTGGGTATTCTCTTTACCACTCGGGCAGGCCTCTATTGGCTTGATCTGATCGACCATTTCATTACAAGTTTTGGCCTTGTCCTGGTGGGAATATTTGAATGTCTTGTCATTGGCTGGGTCTACGGAGCGGATCGTTTACGAGAATATATTAATCATGTCAGCCATCGGAAGTTGGGAAAGTGGTGGAGTCATGCCATCAGGTGGTTCATTCCAGGAGTCCTGGGAATACTTGTTGCTGTACAATTTGTAACAGAAATAAAAGGCAACTATGAGGGTTATCCTGACTGGGCGATTGGAATAGGATGGGCAACCGTGATTCTTCCCGTAATGATCGCAGTGGGTCTGGCGTTAAAACCAAAAGAAGCAAAAGCTTAAATCCCAAGTGCCGCTCCTGTACGACGATATTTCGCTCTCCGTCTCAATCGATAATAATCTGTTAGGACAAGTCGATGAAACGACTTCTGTTTTCCTCAGTTATTTTGATGGTCTCCGTTCTTTATTTGCCCGCGGCCTTCGCGTTAAATCAAGAAGCGGAGGCGATCCTCGATATGCTCTATGAACAGGGAAGAGCTGCCAGCAAGGAAGAGCTAATGGGCATGTTGGTTGCGATCGCAAAGGATGAATCCCTTGAGAGAAAAAAGAAAGTCAAGGAGATGAACTTTGTTATTCACCTGGCCGGGGGCCGTCTTTCAGAGGAGGAAAAACGGGTAGCCCGCCGAGCTGCCTTTAAAGCCGTCGACCGGGCAAGGGCAGAGGCCTTCTTAGCGCGTCATCCGGAAATTGACGATAAGAGAAGAAAGATAATCAGGGAGGGACGACTCGAGAAGGGAATGTCAAAAGAGGAGGTCATCGCCAGCCTCGGCTCACCTGAAGAAATCAAAAAAGTACTTAGAAGGTCCGAATTTGATGAGCGGTGGAATTATTACACCAAGAGACTTTTTATTTATTTCGGTGGTGGCAGGCTGCGCGCCTGGGCGGATTCCGGCAGTTGAATGTTCCTTCTCATTGTGCTAAAACGGTGAAAAGAGGATTCTTGTCAAACGTCGTTGGGAGGAGAACATGACACCACTTGCCCTATTGATGCAGCGCGAACTAGAAGAAGTTTCTCCGAAAGCACGCCTTCGAGAGGCCGCTGTACAGATGCGGGAAAAAGCGGTGGGTTCCCTGCTGGTTTGCGAGGGGGAGGAAACGATTGGCATCTTGAGTGAAGGGGATCTTGTTCGAAAGGGGATGGCCTGCAATCTCGACTTAGACACAACGTTGGTCGAATCGATTATGAGTACCCCGATTATCTCGATCGACATTGATGAGACCGCAAAAGAGGCCAATGACCTGATGGCCAATAAAGCAATACGCCACCTTGCCATCACAGACAAGGGGAAGGTTGTCGGAATCATTTCTGTCAGAGATCTGCTGATCTGTTATAAGAACAGATATAAGAACAGAATGTAATGGTGATGCTTTATGGGTTGCGTAGCTGACGTGCAGCCCTTAGACAATAAAAATGCCGGAAGACTTGTGCTCATCTTCCGGCATTTTTGGTCTGGGTATTCCCAAGGGATGACCTTATTTCTTTGAAAACCTGCTAATTTCGAACGCCGCTCCAAACTTTCTCGGCATCGATTTCTTTGTCAGGATTCAACTCTATGGCTTTGGCCAGAAGAACCTCTGCTGTTTCCGCATAGGTCGGGTCAGAAATACAACAATCAGAAACCGGACAAACTGCAGCACACTGGGGTTCATCAAAATGGCCGACACATTCCGTACACCGCTCATAGGTGATGACATAGATGTTATCGCCGTCGACATGTGATAGCTGACCGTCCCCTTCTTCCCCGGTCAATTTGAGTCCTTCTGCCTCGCAATCGCCCTCGTTTTCGAAGATCGCTTCGTTGGGACATTCAGGCAGGCAGGCCGCGCAGGCGATACACTCATCGGTGATCAATAGTGCCATATTTGATTCCCCTCCCCAGTAATGTAAAAAGTAGTAAGCTTCGAGCTCAAGTTTTCAAAATATATCATGGCATTTCTCGGCGTGTCAATTATTTTTGTCGCTTCATTTTTTTCCTTCCAGGGCATCTATGACCGCGTCGACATGGCCGTCGACCTTGACCCGAAGAAATGACGTAATGATCTTGCCCTTTTTATCGATTAAGAAGGTTGAACGCTCTATTCCCCAGAATTCCTTACCATACATTTTCTTTAATTTATAAACCCCGTAGGCCTGGGAGACCTTCTTATCCGTATCGCTCAGCAAGGGGAAGGGAAGTTCATACTTTTCAATGAACCGTTGGTGTGATTTTTCAGAATCCAGGCTGACACCGAGAATGACAGTCCCTGTTTTTGTTACTCTTGCGAGTGCATCACGAAAGGCACAGGCCTCTTTCGTGCACCCCGGGGTGCTGTCCTTAGGATAAAAGTAGAGAACAACATTTTTTTTCCCCCGGTAGGTCTTCAGGTCAATGTCCGCTCCTTCGGAGGAAGGGAGGGTAAAAACAGGCGCTTCATCGCCGGGTTGAAGGTTTGGCATTTCTTCTCCTAATTTTGTGATTCAATCTTATCAATGAATGACCCCGTCGGACTCAGATGTCGTTTCATCCCAAGTTCATCCGGGGTAAATCCCATGGCAAGCCCCAGGAGTTGGGGAAGGTGAAGAATCGGCATATCCAGTTTTTCAGTAAACCCCTTTTCACGCTGGCGATTTTTCTCCGCCCGCTCCTGGTAGATGTCAAGGCTCATGTGGCAAAGAGGACATGGAGTCACCATTGCATCACCGCCTTTTTCCTTTGCTTCCCCGATACGTTCTCCAACCATGCTTAATGCGATCTTTTCCTTTTCGAGAAAAACCGGAAAGCCGCAACATTTTGTTCGTCCGTCATAGGGAACCGGATGGGCCCCAATTGCCTGAATCAATTTCTCAAGAGAAACCGGATTTTCCCAGTCATCAAAACGGCTGGTGCTGGAAGGACGCAGGATATAGCAGCCATAAAATGGTGCGATCGACAGGTCGGTCAGAGGGTGTGAGATAAATGTTTTCAAAGCATCGATCCCAAAGTCTTTCACCAGGATCCATTGAAGATGCTTCACTTCCACCGTCCCATGATATTCCAGGCCGGTCGATTCCTTTAAGGCCACGTTAATTCGTGCTCTGAGTGCATCATCTCCCTGCAATTTTTTATTTATCCCACCCAGAACGCCCTGGCAGGTCCCGCAGACCGTCATGATATCCAGATGATCCTTTTCAGCCGTTGCAAGGGTTCTTGCGTTGAGGGTATAGGCGAGATCCGGGTCGGCCTCGGTAATAACTCCGGCGCCACAGCAGTTGAACGCCATAAGCTCCTTGATTTCAATCCCGAGTTTTTGGACCACCTTCATCGTGGCTTGATGGAGTTCAGGAGCCGCCCCTTTGGCGGCGCATCCAGGGTAATAAGCATATTTCATTGTCTATTTACCTCTTGCTTTCCTGTTTCCTTTTGAATATCGCCTGTATTTCGTGGACATCCGGGACCTTGTGGGGTGTGATCGGTGCTTTTCCATGAAGCAGCATCTTAATCCCTAAAGGGATGATCCGCAACATTTTTTTAAGCGACCCCCAGGTCATCATGATCGGAAGGCGGGCCTCATTGAGGCGACCCTCTTCGCCTACGATTTTGACAAATTTTGTAATGTGCCGCGCGCCGACTGAGTCGGTCAAACCTTTTTCGATGGAGCGGCGGCGGAGCCGGACAATCTGCTCCATTGGCTGGACATCCTTCGGGCAGACCTGAACACATGAGACACAGCGGACACAATCCCAGATGCCATTGGATTCCTGGAGGGCATTAAGGCGTGTATCGTGTTGCTCATCTCTCGGATCGACCTGGAAGCGGATCGCCTTGGCCAGAGCCGCCGGCCCTAAAAACTGATCAGAGGCCTCAAAGCTGTTGCATGCGGAGAGACAGGCCCCGCACATGATACACGCATCCGCATTCTCCAAATCGGTTTGAATCGTCTTGAGCGCCTCCGTCGGGATGGGCCGTTCCCCATCATCCGACGAGATCACATAGGGCGTCACCGCTCTGATCTTCTCCCAGAACGGATCCATTTGAACCACCATATCCTTAATGACCGGCATGTTGGCCATTGGACCGACCGAAATTTTCTGATGGTGTTCCAATTCTTCAAAAATGGAGGTCCTGCAGGCAAGTTTCTGGCTTCCGTTGATCTGCATCGGGCAAGAGCCGCAGATCGCGGCACGGCAGGAGGCGCGAAAGGTGAGGGTCCCGTCAATCTCCGCCTTAATCTTCATGAGCGCGGCCAGAACGGTGGTTTCCCGGCCCGCCTCGACAAAGTAGTCTCGGTTATGAGGCTTTACGTCTTGTTCAGGATCAAACTTTTGGACGGTCAGCTTAACGCGCATCGTACGCCGTAGTCACTCCCCTCAGATTCAGTCCCTTACCCTTCCTGGGGAAAGAAGGAAAAGAGGTCTCGATAAACCATACTTGTAACGATCCAGCATGCCTCTTCTTCAGGGCAAGGCACGAGGAGCGCAGAACCGCAACGCATCCTTACATACGTGAGGATTTGAGTACCGCAGAACGCCGCCATGGAGGAAACCTAGGGCATGCTGAACGTTACCCGTATTTGTAGCTGATCCCGTATCCTCCCCGCGGGTAGATCATGTCGATGTTGTCAAACTCGTTACAGGCCACCATGCAGGCGCCCATTTCAATACAGTTTTCCCAGCCCACGATGATCTTTTTCTCGTCAGAATCCCATTTATAGACACCGACCGGACAAACAAGGGTGCATTGCTTTTCTTTACATTTAAGACAGGCTTCCGGGTTCTTAATTTTGAGGTGGGATTCGGAATCGACCCGGTATTTATCCAGAAAAAGTTTATCTTCCAGCCGCACGATCCCTGTCCTCTCCTTAGACAACTTCTGTCGGTTGCGGAATCCAATACCTTTCAAATTCAGCAAGGTGTGTCAGTGTGGAGAAATCTTCCATACGGTCGAGGAAGACTTTGCCCTGAAGGTGATCAATTTCATGCTGGAGCACAACAGAGAGGAAGCCTTCGGCTTCAAATGACATCGGCTCCATCGACCGATTAAACCCGTCCACGGTAACCCGAAGGGAGCGCGGAACTTTCCCCCTGAGATTATCCAGGCTCAGGCATCCTTCCCATCCTTCGACCTTTTCTTCCGACAGAAAGGTCAGCCTGGGGTTGAGCAGGACCAGGAGGGACACATCCGGAGCATCCGGATAGCGGGAACTTGATCCCGAATGAATGACGATGGCCTGTTTCGAACGGAAGACCTGGGGCGCGGCCAAGCCAACCCCGTCGCGTTTCTGCATCGTTTCAATCATATCATCCAGAAACAATTGAAAAGCGGGGTCACGGCATTCCTCGACCGCGATCGGTTCGGCAATTTTTCTGAGGATCGGATTTCCAAGCTTTGCGATTTCTAATAGAGCCAATTACTTTTCCTGACAAGTTCCTAAAATAAGGACCTCTGGATACAACCCCCAGCAGTTCACTAAAATATACCATACCATATTGCATATATCCAACCTTTCCCTTCCAGCTCTATTCGAAATATGATCCTTGAATATCCCCGCAAGTCACTTCATATTCGGTTGTAAAAATGCTGTTGGTGAGACAGTCGGCTCATCTTAAAAAGTCGTCAACGATCCCTCCTCAGGCACCGCTTTGGTCGGCTGTAAAAAAGGATCTTGACAAATATATACTGTTGCAATAAGATGATCGCGCTTTGCCCCTTACGCTTTGAATTGTGTTACTCTCGTGTCGTGTTTCTTGGTTTGGGCGTATTGACGCGTTTTAAGATTTTAGTAGAGAAGAAGAAGGTTTGGATAAGTAAAGGGACTTACAAATTGACTTCTTTCATTCAGGACAGAGAAAATAAGGAGATGAACAGATGAGTAAGTTGTTTAAACTGGTTGGTTTATCGGTTGCTTACAGCGTGTTGTCTGTATCGCTTGTGTTTGCAGCCAAGTACTCAGAAGGACCCGTCAGCAACGGGGGATCGATTTCAGGGAAGATTACGCTCAAAGGGGATGCACCTGCGCCGAAGGAATTTAAGCTCGGCGGTTTCCCTCAGCCGGAATTTTGTGGTAAGACAAAAAGTAAAGGCGGAATGCGGCTTCGTCAAGATGTTAATGTCACGGGTGGCGGACTCGGCGATGTTGTCGTTTATATTGAAAAAATTGCAAAGGGGAAGGCCTTTGACGGCGTTCCCGAAGCAAAGCTTGTTGCCGATGGCTGCGAATTCCTCGTTGCCGAGGGTGAAGGGCCTTCCAGAATGGTGACGGTTGTTCTGAATGCCAAGAAAACCGGCAAGAAGGCTGTCATCAAGGTGAAGAACCTTGATGCTGATCCGAGTGATCCGAAGACTGCGGCAGGTATTCTCCACAACCCGCATGGTTATGATGTGAAGGGTGTCTTACGGAAGACAATCTTCAACAAGCCGGTTCCGAAGAAGGATCAGGAGATCACAATTAAAGTGAAGAAGACCTGGTTCAAGAAGAACCAGACCTTCATGTTGGTTGAGTGCGACCAGCACAACTACATGAATGTCTGGGCCCTGCCGGTCCGGAACCCGTACTATGCGGTCGTTAATGCGGATGGGACCTACAAGATTGGCGATATCCCTGCGGGAAGCTATGAGGTCAAGGCCTTCCATCCGGCCCTGGGATATGTAAAGCAAAAAATCACGGTTAAAGGCGGTGCGGATTCTGCCGGTAACTTTGAATTTACACCAAAGAAAAAGAAGTAGTAAGGATTTATAAGTAAAAAGGGGAGCGCTCTTAAAGGCGCTCCCCTTTTTTTTGCCCAAAATCCTGGTTTTCGACGGGTTCCTAGCAGCAGTTTTCCGGTTCGCAACAGGCCTCATCATCGTCAGACGCGGATTCCCTGACCCTGAATGCGTCTCCCTCAGTAACCACAAAGGAGGATCGATAAGGGGCCTCCTGGAGTTTGGCCGCCGTATCGGTGCAGACCTCAACCTCCTGATCTCTTGGAAAGAGATGCCCCTCTTCATCAACGACGGCCTGCATCGGCCCGAGGTAAACCGCCTTCTGGCCGATATAGGTGCACCCCGCCTTTTTCTCAAATTTGTAGCCTCGAATCACCACGGAATAAAAGCGGTACCCTTCAACCTCTTTCCAGAGATCTTTCTTAATGATTGAAAGTCCGTAAAAACCGGCCCGTTCCAGGTCGGCCAGATATGCTTCCTCTGTAAGCGCCCCAGAAACACACTCTCCCCATAAACGGGGATTGGCCTTCATTCCCTCTGGAACCGGTTTTTCCGAGATTGTATCGGAGATGACGATTCTGCCGAAATCTTTCAAAGCACGCCAGATCTCGATGAAGACCCTTTTTTTATCGGGGGAGAGGTTGATCACGCAGTTGGAAGTGATGAGGTCGGCAAACTGATCCGGCAGGGGGATCTCTTCAAGATAACCTTTCCTGAACTCAATATTCTCATACCCGAGGTTCCTGACCACCTTTTCTTTTGCCGCATGTGCTTTTTTCAACATCCGGTCCGTCATGTCAATTCCAATCACTTGCCCCTCGGGTCCCACCTTTTTTGCGGCGATAAAACAGTCGATTCCGCCGCCGGAGCCGAGATCAACCATCACCTCTCCGGCTTGTATCCCGGCAAGCCCGACCGGGCTCCCGCAGCCATAGGAAATCTCCAGGACTTCTTTCGGGATATGGTCGCAATCCTCTGTCGGGTATCCTTCCGGGCAGCAAAGTTCGGGCTGGGGTGTTTCCGCGGCATCCCCGTAGAAATCACTGACCACCCGTCTTGAATGGTCGAGATCGACAGACAAAACACAGGCCGAGCGGGAAAGCGCCACTTCAAAGCCGTCGCGAGAGGGCGCCCCGGGCTTCTCATCGTCTCGAATGGCATGTTCTCCCATTGAAGCAAAGAGGACGGGCCGGTCATATCCGGAAGGGGTTTTTCGATGAGATCCTTCTTCTGCAAGGGTGGAAAGGACTTCCAGTATCCATTTTTCATGAAATTCCGAGAAGGGGTCTTCTCCCATCAGTTGTGTGCTGTAGAGGAAGGTATGTTCCAGGTCTCCGCCGCCACAGAGATATTTGAGATAACAGTCTTTACACTTGGCCTTTCTTTGTACCGTCTCCTTTCGGATTTCATCGGCGACAGGCGATGTTCTCCAGATATTTTCAAGGGAATCTTCTACAGGATTTCCCATCTGAAGCGAGGAGATTCCCGCCAGGGCCGCTGATGGATAGACCTGCCCGTCGGCATAAACACAAAGGGATTCGTAAGCGGTATTTGAAAGGTCGGATTTTACACCGGAACGGCCCATTAGACGGCTTTTGAGAGAGTCGAGATTGTCGAAGGTCATACCCGCCTGTTCTGTCGCCTCTCTAACCTTCGTGAAGGCCTCAAGCAATGCCGTTGCGGGAGGAGAGGAGAGCGTTTCCGACGCAAGCCCTCTCCCGCGGTGATGACTCAGGAGGAGATGGATGTTTTTGATCCCGAGTGAGGAGGCAAGGTGGACCATCTCTGTGAGAGAGGAAATATTGGCACGGTTCACAACGGTCGTCAGGGTAGGAGAAAAACCCAGGCCGATCGCTTCCTTGATCCCCCGGACGGCGGCGTCAAAGGTTCCCTTTCCCCGAATCGGATCATTGATTCCTGCGGTGGGGCCATCCAGACTGATTTGTAGTCTTAGACGCAGTGGATCATAGTCGGCCAGGCGTTTCAATTTCGCACCGCGAAAGAGCATGCCATTTGTCAGGATGATCAACTCGGTTTGCGTATTGGGGGCTAAGATCCGGTCGATCAGATCAAAGATATCATCACGAAGAAAGGGCTCTCCTCCGGTGATGTAAAACCGGGTCACACCCAGCGCACGCCCCTGATCGATTGTGTTATACCAGAATTCTGTTCCCTCCCCCGGGAGACCGCTTGGAGAGGAATCGACCAGGCAGTGGGAACAGGAGAGGTTGCAGGCATTAGTCACGTGGAGCCATAAGTCTGAAAGATGATCGAGTTGAAGAACTTCTGCTCTTCCGGGATAAGGTGCGCGGTGAAAGGGATGCGTGGAAACAAAACCGCTCCGAATGGCATCCTGCAGAAAGGTTCGGCAATGCAGCCAGCCTTTTGTCCAATCCACCTTTTCTTCCCGGCAATATCTGGCAACGATCTCGGTAAAGTTTCTCCCTTCGATGGATCGCATCAGGTCCGCACCGCGCGTGTCTGTGGCAATCCAATGAGGTGCCTCCGGATCGATCAGAACATTCCGCCCTCGACTGACATGCTCCTGATAGACTGGAACGAAGAATCGACTATTTTCTTTAAAATGATCAGACATTATCCCGATACTCCAATCTTATTATTTTGTCTTTTAACGATGCATTCTATCAATAGCTTGTCGGAAAAAATGTATCCCAACATACAAACACATTTTCGCTTAGGCCCTCTTCTATTGCTTTATCCCCTCTTTTGAACTATCATCCTTTTCCATGCAGAAAAGTAAGATATGGTACCTTAAAAAAATACAACTTTTTAAAGAAATGACCTCGGAAGAGATGGGAGAGTTGGACCGAATTACCCGAATGGAATCGGTCAAGAAAAAAACCCCCATTTTCTTCCCTGGTGATCCAAGCCAGCAAGTCTATCTCTTAAAGGAAGGACGTGTCAAGATTTCTCGGGTTTCAGAGGATGGGCGGGAGGTGACGATCGCCCTCCTGGAGCCGGGGGAGATTTTTGGCGAGCTGAATGTTCTTGACGATTCGCCCCGGGACACCCTGGCAGAAGCCTTGGACGACAGTCAGATCTGTGTGGTCAATAAAGAACTCTTTCTTTCCATGGTCCAGAAAAAACCGGAATTTTCCTTTCGTTTGACGAAGTTGATCGGCCTTCGCTTAAAACGAATCGAAAGCCGGGTAGAGGATCTTGTCTTTCGGGATGTGCCGACACGGCTGGCACATCTCCTTCTGGAACTTTCAAAAGACTACGGAAAGGCAACAAAGGATGGAATCCAACTTCAGATCAAGATTACGCACCAGGAAATAGCGAATCTTATCGGGTCGATTCGGGAAACGGTGAGTGCCGTCCTCGGAGACTTTAAAAGAGAGGGATTGATTGCCTTTGAGGGGCGGATCATTGTCCTTCTCAAACCCGAATCCCTGGAAAAACGCCTCGATCCACGCTGAATTCCCCCCCCCATCTTCCTAACGCTAACGCAAGGCCAAGAAATAAGCCCTGTTGCTTTTATCTCTCTTCAACAATTTTAGAGAAAAGATCGCCTTCTTAAGGTTTCGTAGTTCCCACTACATTATTCCTCCCTCAAATCGCATTATATTGCAGCATGGCTGAATGGACCTGTCCTTTCCGCGGGCAGTGTCGCCATGATACCAGCCTGGTACTCCGTACGACCCGTTGCTGAGAGGAGGTGATTTTCATGCTCCGTAAAACAACCTCAATTCCGGGGACCATTTTTGTATTCTTGGTCATTTTAGTCATTTTTAATTTACCCTCGCCGTCGCTTGCTGATTCCACAAATTGGAAGTCTGGTGGAAAGCTGGTCCGCGGTGTTGTGAATGCTTCAACAGGGTGGGTTGAGGTTTTTCAAGGAATCTATGATGTCAGTAGGGAGAAAGACCCGGTTACCGGGGTCTTGTACGGTCCGATTCTGGGTGTGGGCATGGCCATTGTTCGTACAGGGTCGGGTGTATACGAATCGGTAACATTCCTCTTTCCATTTCCGGCCCGATATCGATCAACGATTGATCCAGCCTTTGTCTGGGATCATTGGGAATTCTTTGGGGGATTAGAGGAATTCGGTGTTCGTCAGGACCTGGAGGCCCCGTAGCATCTTATCCGGGGGAGGGATGAAACATTTAAAATGGGAGGCAAAGTTTATGAAAAGATACCTGTTTTTTCTGATGCTCGGGGGAATTTCCATGGTGATGCTCAGTGCGTGCTCGTCGATGGGAGATCGGCATGCGATGGGTGCCACGATGGATGGAGGCGGGATGTCATCACAGATGAAGATGGGCACCGGTTCATATCTGGTTCCACCCGAAAAGGTCAAGATGATGATGAAGATGATGATGTCGATGAAGCCAGACACATTGGCGGCCGGCTTGAAGCGGGGCGAGAAATTATTTTACTCTGAGACCCTCGGAGACAATAAAAGCCGAAAGAGCTGCGGAACCTGCCACGAAGACGGAGGAACCGTGGGTGGTGCAGCCGAAATGAAGTGGAAGGGGATGGCGATGAAGGTAAACATCCCGACCCTCAAAGGGGCGGCGGCTCATTTCCCGAAGCCGATGGGACCCATGAAAGCACTTGTTGATCTGGCGGGCATGAACAACATGTGCATTATGACTTTTCTGAAGGGGCGGCCGATTGATAAGAACAGCCAGCAGGCCGTTGATCTGGTTGCGTATGTGACCTCCTTCAGTCGGGGAAAAAGACTAGAACCCGGCAAAGACAAGATCGTGCCTCGCCCGGTACCGGGTGCGATGTAAAGGCAAAAACCAAGGGAGGGGTGGCGGGAAGGCCATTCCTCCCTTATTTTGCGTTTAAACGGACGAAAGCGTCGAGAGGGGGGGGACATGAGGAGAAACAGTAAAGTTTGGAAAGGGTTGGTGTTGGTCTTGGCCCTATTGGTGTGGATCTTAGTCTTCCTCTCTTTTCAAGGCCCAGGGAGGTCATGGGCAGAGGAAGAGGATGAGTATGCCGGTGATCCTGTTGCCGGCGAAAAACTCATGAGGGACCTGGACTGTTATCAATGTCATGGCATCGGAGATGAAGGGGGAGATGTTGGCCCTGATCTGACCAATGTCCGCTTACGGCGTTCTAAAAAATGGTTATTTGAATGGCTTGAAGATCCCAGCCTCTCCCGCCCATCTACCGGAATGCCAGCATTTACCTGGAATTCATACAAAGAGATTAATAATATTATTGCCTACCTGGACACACTGAAGACACCGGTCGACACCAAAAAGATTCTCAAGGAAAAGAACCTTGTTAAGGCGGGCGAAATGTTGGTGAAGGCCTACGACTGCCGCGCCTGCCATACCATCAAAACAGGTGGGTTGGATATTTACCCCAATCTGACGAAGGCTGGGGAGAAACTTCGGCCCGAATGGGATAAAAAGTTCCTCAAAGATCCATCTGCATGGGACATTTATACCTTTATGCCAAATTTTCATCTTTCGGATCCTGAGATTGAAGCAATCGTGGCGTATATTCTGAGCAAAAAATGAAGGTGGTGTATTGATGCAACGATGGCGTATTCTGCTCGTTATTTTATTTGTTCTTCAAGGTCCTATCCTGTCATCATGTTCTAATCCATCCGATCCAAAATCGAAAGAAGGTCATTGGAAACTCCAGAAGAGTGGGACCCAGGCAAATCTTAGCAGCGTCATCTTTGTCGACGATCGAGAGGGCTGGGTGGTGGGAGAAAAAGGGACGATTCTTCACAGCGAGGATGGAGGGGAGACCTGGACGCCCCAGGAAAGTAACACGAAGGCCGACCTGTTTGCTGTCGACTTTATCAACACGCAGATTGGATGGGCCTCAGGAAATCAAGGGCTGACCCTCCAAACCCGGGATGGAGGGCGATCATGGCGGGTGGTCTCTGAAGATTCTGAAAAGACCGTTTTGGATATCGATTTTGTCACCCATGAGATCGGTTGGTCTGTCGGAACCTTTCAGGATGTGCTGCTTACAAAGTCGGGCGGATCTCAATGGGAGGCCCAGTCTACTGAATCCACCTTTAACTGGACCAGTGTCTTCTTCCTCGATTCCCGGGTCGGTTGGGCAACCAGCATGCGGGGAGACATTATCCATACCCTGGATGGCGGGAAGACCTGGACCGGACAGGTCAGGTTGATTCATCCTTTGTCGTCTATTTATTTTATAGATACCGGTCAGGGCTGGGCGGGCGGTTCCGACGGCAGGTTGATGGCGACCAAGGATGGCGGACTAAATTGGGTTCAGCAGACCTCCGGGACCACGGAAAACCTCTGGGGGCTTGTTTTTATGGACAAAGAGACCGGCTGGGCGGTGGGGGAAGGCGGTTTGGTCCTGCATACGAAGGACGGAGGGGAGCAGTGGTTGCAAAGCAAGAGCGGGACAAATGAAGATCTGTGGAGTGTAAGCTTTACGAATGCCTCGCACGGCTGGGCCGTGGGCCATGGAGGAACAATTCTCCAGTATGTTGATAAATCCCGGGAAAAAAGTTAGGGCACTTAGTTGTTGTCGTGGGTTCTTATTTCTGGTTGCCGGTCTTATGGGCGCGGCTTCTCATTATTCCTCTCATCATGTGCGTTGTCTCCGATATGTTGCAGACTAGCCACACCATTCAGCCATGAGTTTTGGGGCCTTAAGTCAAGACGCGATTTTAGCACTCAATAGAGGAGGCCACTTCTAAAAGCTTTGCATCAAGAGCTTGCACAGCCTTTGTGGGAGAGGAATTAAAAGAAATTTCTTGCCCACCTCACGCATCTGGTCTGCGGTAACCGCCGGAACTTCAAATCCTTTGTCTGTCTTGAATATCATCACAGTCCAACATTAAACAGGTATATTCTCACTTCAATTCCGCTCACGGCGTAGGTTTGGATGAATCTCCAATCGATCATAGAGCCCCCATGGATTGTGTCGTCTCAACAACCTTGGGGCAAGCAATGAGAAAAGCACGAGGAACCCGCCTAGAATGAGCGAGATGCCGGAACCGTAGCTGACCAGGTCAAACGAGAAAGCTGGCAGCAGTCGGGAAAAGAGGATGACATAAAACAGGTTTCTTTCACTACATCGTTGGCAGAATTCGATACCACTTTTTAACAACCGGGTTATGACCTCTCTTCCCAAGGCCCGTGCGATGAAAAAACTCACCAATGCGCCTGCCCCGGCACCGATTACTGAATAGACGGTCCCCACCAAAGGCGATACCGGCTGCGGCATCCAGGGGGAGGCTTGGGATTGGGCTGATGACGACGGCCAATGCCATCACGAACAGATAGACAAAAGGAGCGAGTGGACCCTATCCCTCGATCAGTGCCTTGATCCGGTCGGGATCCATTCAATCTTTCAGACCATTCTTCCAGGAAAGGACCGTCACTCCACCGACTAAAAGGGTCAACAGAGAAAACTTGATCATTGACACATCCTGCCGCCAGACTTTTCCTGATTCGGCGGAATGATTGGGCAAGTAAAATCGCTCTCTTCGTCTCCCTTCCCTTGAAGTATTTCTGGTGATGTCACCTCATTCTATCTCCTTGATCTCTCACGGACCTTCCAGACCTCTCCCTTAAAACCGAATATGATCACTACCTCTTCTCAGAACGATCAGACCGTACAGAATTTTGACTGGCGAACTATTCTTTTGCAATAGATCGTTACTCCCACACCTATTCTATCGGCCCGCGATCAAGGGGCCAAGGAGGGTTTTATCCTTATTTGTATAGGGGCCTACATCTATATCAAATAATCTCTAATAATATAGAATGTAGACAACAACATTAAATTATTACAAAGGAGGTACGCTATGAAGAGGTTACTTTCCAATAAGGTGATTCGGACGATGGAGGCAGAGTCGGCCGCTACAGCTTACCTCGACAGGTTTGCCCTGATATCGTTATTCTTCGGTCTTGTGGTCTCGTTTATTTTAGTTTTGCCGAACATTTCATTCGCGGATGCTTCATTTGACCAATACGTAAAAGACACAGGGGCGAAATTGACAACCGGTGTCGTGAGGATGTCTACGGGATGGGCCGAAATTTTCAGTAAACCTCATGACATCGAGGTGAAAGATGGGCCGATCGAAGTGGTGTCCTTCGGTCCACTGGGTGGGCTTTTAAAGACTACCCTGCGGACAGGATCAGGGGTCTATGATGCAGCCACTTTTTTGTTCCCATTACAGGATAAGAATCAAACAAGGATAGAGTCAGGCTTTGCGTGGCGGGATTTGGGATCAGGCTATGAAAAATTACGAGGTCGGCATGTCGTAGAAATGGACCCCCTGGCTTTAACAGAGGCCAGGATTTTCCCTCTTAGAGATTAACCGAGGATCGTCGGGGAAGAAACCCGATCCTCATATTTTTTATCCCCTCCCTAAAATTAAATCTGCGGCCTTTTGCGCCTGTGATGCGGTTTTGACGAGCATCTTGGGTTTGTCTTTGAACTTTCTCCCTCATCTTCGGATATAGGCGGCGGAATTATCTATGGTCCTGTTTTTTATCCCGGCATGGCCGCAAAGAAAAGCGGCTCCCATCTCTGCGATGAGTTCCTCTTTGCTGTAGTTGGTTGATCCAAAGGGGCAAAGATCGGTCAAGGTCTTGCGGTTTAGGCCGGTTTTGTGGCCTGCGGGCGAACCGAAAGTCGGTCAGAAGGAAGCGCTAACGCGGGAAGCATCGATGCATGATATTGAAATGTTCACTGCCATATCTGGTGATCGGAATCCGCTACATTACGGCGAAGAACTCGCGAACACGACAAAGTTTGGTGGGGTTATTGTGCAGGGAGGAGTAACGAGCGCTATTCTGAACGCGGTTGTTGCCGAGAAGATGCCTGGCCCGGGGACGGTATTCCTGCACCTGGACTGGAACTTCAGAACACCTGTAAGACCGGGAGACAAGATCACCGGGACCGTGGAAGTTATCAAAGTCCGTACCGATAAGCCGATTACAGAACTAAAGACGACCGAAACGTGCGAAGACGGTACGGTCGCTCTTGAGGGAAAAGCTCCCTGTTCCACGATGTCATTACGGCGTCTTGCAGGATGATCAATGATTGTTGTCGTTCTTTCTGCATTCACGCGACTTACTCAGAGGTTCCTTGAGAAGAGGTGACGGAAAGAGGGTCGTCCCAATCGCGGATAATGGCATCCGCGACGATGAAATGTCTGGCAAGGAGCCCCCCAAATCGACCTTCATGGTGATAGACTCCTTGAACGATGATTCTATTATCGATGATGTTATAGGGGGAGAAAGAGCTAAATACCGTTACGGTGTTTTCTCCTTCTCCCAGTTCCGTCTTGACGAAATCTGAACCCATCCTTCCTCTCCGGATCTCAGCGGATCGCGCCCAACCGAAAATAGTAACGCGCTTGCTGTCGTATTCCTCTCCGAGTTCTGAAACATCGACTAGGAGGGGGAGTTCCCTGGCCAGGATCGTGAGGGTCATCAGAAAAAGAACTGAAATTGAGATTAAAGATGCCAATGTGATGATTTTTTTACTATTATTCATGGTACACCTCCCTTATGATATGAATAATATGCTTCGCAGAGATAATTTGATGTGCTACAAAGCCAGATCGTTCAAAAGGAGAGACTGCGAGGTGCTATATTCTTACAGTACATTATCTCGCCATTATAATCAGTACGCTTGCATACAATGAGTGATTCCAGTCGAAACTCGAATTCTACGATTATGGCTTGAGAAACCATCACTTTCTCCTCACATCATTCCTTAGACGTAACAGTAGTCAGAAGAGTCATACAGCCCCCCTAAAGTGCACATTAAAGTAATTCCTTTCGCGATATAGCATTTAGAAACTCAGCATAACGGCTCCAAAATCGCTGTTTGCTCAAGGCCACGGATGCTCCTATGAAAGTGTTGGTCATAGCAATCCGAACTTTGCAACAGAAATGAATAAGGATCAAATTGAGATTCTAAACGATGTATGAGGGAATACATCATTCTGAATGCCAGATGCGGGATAATGTCGATATAACCTATAAAAGAGAAGGAGGAATATCATGAAAAAGTATTTTTCAAAGATATTTATAGCCTTGTTCGCCTTTGCCCTGATTGGCTTTGCAGTCCCTGCAACCTCTTTTAGTGCAACGGGATCTGATATTGCCGATTATGCCGTCGGATCAGGGACAAAATTGACGCGAGGCGTTGTGAATGCGTCTACAGGATGGGTTGAGGTTTTCCGTGGCATCTACGAAAAGACAATAAAGCATGATCCTGTAACTGGGTTGATTTATGGATCTCTCTACGGGACGGGGATGACGGTGGTCCGAACCGTTTCAGGAGCCTACGAGGCGGGGTCATTCTTTTTCCCGACACCCAAAAAGTTCAAATCGACAATTAGTCCGGAGTTTGTCTGGGAAGATCTGGAGTAATGCGTTGAACCCGCAGGTGTATTAAAGGGCGTTTCGTTATTAGGGCAGACCCTTAGGTCTGCCCTGATAACGATGTCGATACGTGTTCAAATTTATTGTTATTGCGACGTTCAGTAGAATGTTCAAAATAACTTTCAGCCAGGGGGTCATCGTTCTGTGAACGATTACAAAAAGAGTGTATGGACCAGATGGAAACAACACAAGCATTTCAGACGGAAATTCAGGAGGTTCCTGGCCGCCCCGGTGTTATTAGAATCGTCGTTCAGGGAAGGATTACCTACCATGAGGCGCCGGAATTTCGAGAGGTCATTCTCGGAGAGATCGCAAGTACCTCCGGGATGGTCCTGGTAATAGAACTGGGTCGCGTTGAGCGGATAGATACGGCAGGGCTGGCGGTGTTGGTTGAAGGCCTCCTGGCCAGTCGTCAGCGGAATCTTAAGATGTTCCTTTGTCAGCCGAGCCAGTCGGTTTTACAGCTATTCAGAATGGCAAATCTTCGCGATGCGCTTGAGGCATCCTGTGCCACACCGGGAGAAATTGAGCAGCGGCTGATGTCTTAGGATCATTATGATAAAGATATTTATCGGGGGCGTCGGGCACAAGGTCCTCGGTCTCCTTGCGGAGGCCGGGGGATTATGGCAATTGGCCAGGGCAAGTCTGAAACGTTTATTGGTCGGTCCTTTCCATAGCGACCCGGTTCGGATCCGCTCCACCATTTTTCTGATGGTGAAGGCAGGATATGATTCACTCCCACTCGCCGCACTCATTGCGCTACTCACCGGCATGATCATGGCCCTTCAATCGGCACAACAATTGACTGAGGTCGGGGCCATCGGCCTGATGCCGAACCTGGTGGCTGCGTCAATTATCCGGGAACTTGCGCCACTCCTTACCGCCATCATTGTGGCAGGCAGGTACGGGTCTGCGGTTGCTGCGGAACTCGGAACGATGAAGGTATCACAGGAGATTGATGCTCTGACTGTCATGGGCCTGGATACAATTTCTTTTCTCGTTGTTCCCCGGATACTGGCCCTCATCATCTCTCTGCCTTGCCTGGTCCTCTTTGCTGATTTTGTGGGTATTTCCGGGGGCTTGATAATTGCCGTCGGCGTCTTGAATCTCGGGGCAAATGGATATATGCAGAGTACCTTTGATACCTTGGGAATGGAGGATCTGGCAATGGGTCTTGTGAAAGCTTTTGTCTTCGCCGTGATCATCGCCCTCGTCAGCTGTCAACAGGGACTTAAGACCAGGGGTGGTGCGGAACAGGTTGGACAAGCCACGACAATATCTGTTGTCCATTCTATTGTCCTGATTATTGCTGCCGATCTTTTTGTGACGGCAATTTTTTACCTAAAAGGGTGATTATTATGGCCGAATCAAGACCACAGATTGAGGCACGGGGGTTGGTGAAGACCTATGGTGAACATCGCATCCTGGACGGCCTTAATTTAAGTGTGAACCGTGGTGAAACCCTTGTCATTCTCGGGGCAAGCGGGAGCGGCAAGAGCACCCTGCTCCGAAGTCTCATTGGTCTGGGGCGTCCCGATGATGGTTCTGTTCTCGTTCAAGGAATCGACATTTTTTCCACCGATCGACTTAGCCTGAAAGCACTGCGATGCCGGATGGGGGTGGCGTTTCAGGGCGGGGCGCTCTTCGGATCAATGACACTCGCAGAAAATATCGACCTGCCCTTGTCGGAATTTACAGGACTCCCGGCCTCAACGCGGAGGATCATTACCCAAATTAAGCTTGGAATGGTGGGTCTTGAGGATGCAATGGATTTACTGCCTTCACAAATCAGCGGCGGAATGAGAAAAAGGGCCGCGCTCGCCCGCGCTCTTGCCCTTGACCCCGAAATACTTTTTTTTGATGAACCCTCGGCAGGTCTGGATCCTGTCACTGCCGCAGGCCTAGATCTCCTCATCCTGCAGCTCAAGAAGGTATTTCATGTCACCCTTGTGGTCGTCACCCACGAATTGACGAGTGCTTTCTCCATCGCGGATCGCCTGGCATTGATGCACGAAGGTCGATTTCTGATCATCGGTTCCCCTGCCGATGTTCAAAAGAGCAAAGACCCAATCGTCAGAAGATTCCTGGACCGACTTCCCGAAGATAAACGGAAGACTTCAGATTTCTATCAAAGGTTCATAGAAGAAGAGGGAGATGCCCAATCGATCCCGGAGGTGGACAATGAATCATGAGACAAAAAGGAGAGCTGAATTCAAAGTAGGGATTTTCGTTATTGGGGCACTTGTGATTCTTATCGCCGGGGCCCTATGGATCAGCGGATCCCAATATTTCAGGGGTAACCGAAATGACTACTGGGTGCTTATGAAAAGTTCCGGAGGGATAGACGTTGGAGATCGAGTTCGGATGGCCGGGGTTACTATTGGACGCGTCAATGAAGTCAGGCTGCGTCCAAGCCAGGCATGGCCGGTGGCCTTTCAGGTCGGGCTGCGAGCCGATGTTCCCATCAAAACAGACAGTAAGGCCCGGATCGTGTCATCCGGGCTTCTCGGAGACGGCTTTCTTCAGATCGACCCCGGCAATGCTAAGTCGCCGAGTCTCAAGCAGGGAGGAGAGATCCTGAGTCAAACCACTCCGGATCTCCAGGATATCCTGACAAAAATGGGAAAGATCTCAACCGAGGCCGTGGGTGGCCTGGACCAGGTCACGGCATTCATGGATCAAGTCTCTCTTGAGGTTGTCCCGTTATTAAAGAACATGAACACGCTTGTCTCGGAAGAGAATGCCAGCCATGTTCGGCGGATACTTTCAAATTTAGATGAAACGGTCGATCAGGCTGGAACTCGTTTTTCTTCCTTATCTGAACGCCTAGAACCCCTTTCGAATCATCTGGACAAAACCCTGGGTGAAGCGTCTGTGATGATGAAAACTTTTACGGGGGTCGGAAACGACTTTCGTACAGCAATCGGACCCGAGGGCTCACGTATCACAACAGTCCTTGATCAGGCAGAGAATACATTGATTTCCGCGAAGAGATCCCTGTCGGTTATCGAGGACAATCGGGAAGAACTTACTGCGACCATGAGTGATCTTCAGATAAGCGCATCGAATCTTAAAGCCTTTTCGCAGCAGATCAAGGAGAGACCTTTCAGTCTCATCCGAATGAATCCTGAACCAGATCGCCGGCCCGGACAAGGCTTAAGGAAAAGAAAAAAATGAGAAAATCTTTCATCATTTCAGTTTTTCTGGCGATCCTTTTTTCAGTCGCTGGAATAGGCTGTGCGACGATTCCTCAGACGCATTACTATATTCTGAGGCCCGAGAATACCGCAACGCTCTCGAAGAGAATAGACGAACAAGGCCTTGAGATTGGGGTCAAAGATTTTCTTATCGATCCCCCTTATGATCAGGACCAAATCGTGTATCGGATCGGTTCAGGAAGTGCTGAAGTTGGTTTTTATACCTATCATCGTTGGGCGGTTCCCTTGTCACAGATGCTACCCAGCTTGGCTGCAGATGGTTTCAGGGGAATATCCGGGATCGCATCCATTGAGCCGATTCGCACAGGCCGGGCCTATACCGCTATACTGGAAGGACGGGTCATCTCCCTGGAGGAAATTGACACCCTTGAAGGAATACAAATTCATACTCGAATCTTCCTGTCGCTGCGACTTCGCGATGGAAGCGTCATTTGGTCCGATGTCCTTACCGAGCGGAGCCTGGCCGAAGCGAACACGGTCGGAGACATCGTTGAGAAAATGAGAAATGCCCTGGTTGCTCTCCTGACCCGGGGACGTGAAAGCCTCGCGCTCAATCTAAGGAATTTCGGATAAAATCCGGGTTGAAGACACATCGGACAAGCATGAGAATAAATCGATTCTTTCCGTAACGAAGGATCTCTTAAGCTTGCTGATAGGTTTATGAGAAAGTAAGGACTTATCCTGTTACTGCTATTAGATTATTCTTTTTTCTTCAATGGAAATCGTTGTGATTTTGGAACGATCCGCACCATTCTGGAAGACTTTGTTTTATACGGCCTTTGCCCTGGTGGCCTTCGCTGCGAATTCCGTCCTGGGTCGAATCGCACTTGGAACTCATTCACTAGACCCATCCAGTTTCACGATTGTTCGTTTATTGTCCGGGTGTGCCGTCTTGTTGCTGATCTTGAAACTGAGCAATACCAAGAACCCCGAAGCGAAACAAACAAGCCGAATTGCGGCGTTTATACTTTTTGTATATGCCGTCACTTTCTCATACGCATATATCATCCTGGACACGGGAACCGGAGCGCTTATTCTATTTGGTTCAGTGCAGTTGGCAGTCGTTTTTACCTCACTTTTTTCAGGAGAGCGCCTGCATTACCTGGAATGGTTAGGGCTGTTCTGCGCCCTGGCGGGTTTCTCGGTTTTGGTTTTGCCCGGCGTAACGGCTCCTTCGCCTGTCGGTTTTTTCCTGATGGCGACTTCGGGTATTGTGTGGGGGGCATATACCCTCATCGGCAGAAAAAGTCAGAACCCGCTCTTCGATACGGCGATTAATTTTTCCCGTACCATTCCTTTTGTGCTGGTCCTGGCGCTATTCGCGTGGATTCAGGGGGAAGTTCATTTGTCACAAAAGGGGTTTTTATTGGCATTTTCATCCGGAGGAATTACCTCTGGAATGGGTTATGCGCTCTGGTATAGGGCTCTTTCCGGCTTGTCGGCAATGCAAGCCGGTGTGGTGCAGCTCGCCGTTCCGGTGATCGCAGCACTCGGAGGTTTTGTTTTTATGTCTGAGGGGATTTCACTCCGCCTATGGGTCTCCGCGTCCATGATTCTGGGCGGCATCATGGTGGTTTTTATGGGCCGGGGGCGGATCGCACTCTCTTGAATTTTGATATCGGTCTCATTTGTAGTCCAGGCTACATTTATTCGATCCCATAAGGCCTTATCTTACGGGGTGTTTTCTTGTCTGATTGAAAATATTGTGGCTTCTGTGCTTTACTGAAAATGGGATCGTTAATTGCGGATAAGGGTAAGTCAAGCCTTTCGTAAAACGAGGGAGATCTGTTTCCCAAAACAGTGACAGGGAGGGAACGAACAATGAAAAGGTTGTTTTGGATATTTGCTTTGGTTTTATCTTTTTCTGCCTGGGTGGGGTATTTGACCCCCGTTTACGCGAGTGGAGACCATGCGGGAGGCCATGATGATTCACTTCATGCTTCAGGGGGAACCCTCCACTCCGTTGGGGTCAAATTAGGAAAGCAATTTACTTTTGAGCCGGTGAACCCACCGCTTAAGAATCATATCTGGATGAAAACCGATCCCGGAAAAGTGGCCTTTTTTCACTTTGCGAAGCCGGTCAACGCGAAGAAAAATAAGCTCCTCTTTATGGGAGACGCCATCAAAGGCCGGTTTTGTGCTGAAGACCAACCCGACGGCGGGAAGACCGGCTTTGTCCATTTCCATAGCGCCAAGGTTGCACCCGGACATAAACATGGGCATGGCGGAGAGAAGGGTCAGGAAGGATATTGGCTGCGCCACATAGCCCTCGGAGAGTTTGACATGATGGGGATTCACTTCACCCCTGGCATTGCTCACAATTTTAAAGCAACAAAAGCTCCGAGCTGTAGCTGAAGGCCGTTGAGTAAAAGAACACAAAAAGGGGGTCGACATATTTAAGGGTCGGCCCCCTTTTTTTTAAGATATCAGCCCGTTAGTTTGACTTCCCATGCGTCCTTATTTCGGGCAAGGATAAAACGGGTCTTACAAACCGGACAAAAAGCACCATCTCCTTCCGATACCTCTTCACCCAGTGCAATCGTCTGCCCATCCTTCGGGCAAGCAAGAAGGGGGATCGCTCCGTCGCTGTGTAAAACGGTTTTTTTGAACATCCCTTCATCCCAGATCGATGAAAAGAGAACGACCAGTTTCGGGTCAAAATGCGTTCGCGTATGGCCTTTTAAATAGGCAAGCGCTCCTTCGGGCTTGAGTGGCTGGCGGTAGGGGCGATGGCTGGTCAGCGCGTCAAAGACATCGGCAATTGCGATAATCCGCCCCTCCACAGGGATCTCTTCTCCTTCCACTCCTTCCGGATAGCCGGAGCCGTCATAATGCTCGTGATGGGCATAGATTCCTGCGACGGCGGGTTTAAGAAATTTAAGCCCTTGGAGTAAGCGCTTCCCTTCTGCAGGGTGGGCCTTGATTTTTTCAAACTCATCATGTGTTAGCTTGCCGGACTTTTTTAAGATGTGGTCTTCCGTTGAGATTTTCCCAAGATCATGAAAGAGGGCTCCCAGTTCGATAGAGGCGACTCTTTCCTTTGTCCATTTGAGATGCCTTGCCATTGTGGTCACATAGCGGGAGACCCGCCAGGTGTGCCCCGCCGTATAAGGGTCTCTCCCCTCGACCACATTGGCCAGGAGGTTCAATGTGTCGAGATCCGGACCGGTTAAATGACGGCGGCGATCACGCCCGAAACCCTTCAGGAAATCCAACCCAACCATGATATCTCCTCACAAAAAGACTAGAGACTTTATCAGATCTTTTCTTCAGTATAGTTATTTTTAATAATACGATGCTGTAGCGTCTCCTACAATAAAAAGAGTCCCCCTGTTTCCAGGGGGACTCTGGTGAAGCACCCGTTAAGCCGAGAATGAAGGCTTATCTGGCATGCGGAGAAAAAATCGCGTTGTCGTGGAAGAGATCATCGAACTGATAGAAGATCTCTCCGGAAGCGCGTGGCGCTTCAACCGTGGCATCAAGAGATGTTCCGCCGGGGATTGGACGTCCATGCGCATAGGTCCGATCAGCCCAGTACGCTGTCGCGGGGTCTGTCGGATTAACAGGCTCAACTTCAGTATCATCCTTGAGAAAAAGAGTTCCGTTGTTGGGGTTGATCCATAGGAAAGGCTTCCAGATCGGTGTCGGCGGGATGATATCTCCGCCTTCCGTATTAGGGTTCCGAAGGAAGGGAGGGAACCTGAGTGAATTGGCTACCATCCCACTTGGCGGAGGTGGGAAGTTGAGTGCGCCATTCGGGTTGTATTCTTTTGGGATGGGTCCACAGAAACCCGTTGGAAAATCTTCCCTACTGCACATCTTCGCAACACCATATCCTTCGGTCAGTTGCCCGATGACTAATCCATTGGACGGGGATTCGCCTGGGATCGGGCTGGGCTCTTGAAGCCGCTGTGAACTCGGTTCTGCAAACGATTTACCGATGATAAATGGTGGAGGATTGAATCTAAAAGGCAAAGATGCCGTTGAGAACTGGTAACCGTTCAGCCTGTTCCCCTTACCATCAATGAAAGGCAGCAGGCCATCCAGGTCTCCAGGTGCAGGAAAGACATCCGGTTGCTGGATGACGTCAAAGTGAGGACGGAATCCCCAACCGGCCCGCCACTGCATCTCAGCGACTTTCGGCGCGCCGTAGGTTGGTTTGAAGTTGAATATCTCGAAGCTGTGGCTCCCTCCATTGCCCAGTTTGGAGATATCGTCATGGAGCGGCTTGCTGAAATCGACATTTCGGAAAAAGTGAGTTTGCTTGTCAAGGTTAATGATCTTTACATTCACCATCTCTCCCTGGGTAAACTTCTCGATCGCACCTCCTCCCTTTGGCCCGGCTCCGTACATCTCATTATTCATATAGACGGATACAAAGCGGTAGTCCCCAAAATCTCCGGGAGATAACGCGTCTTCATCATGGAGAACTTTCCAGGCCTCGGGGGGAAGCTGTTTCTGGTTTTTCGTCAGATCGGCCCACTCCTGCCATGTCCCCGCAGATGTTTCGTGAAGCATTGTGTAAACGGTTGCCGCATCAGATCCATTGATAACTGCCTGTGCCACGTTATACATTTTTTTCTCCGGAGCGGCCTCTCCGATCCAGGCGATGGATAGCAGTTTATTGCGTTCTGCAAAGCTTCTCCCCTGAGGATCCAGTTCAGTGTCGCCCGTATGGGCATTCACGATTTCAAAGACGGGCTGGAGAAAATGAATTCTCGGGGGATGTTCCCGCCATCCCCAGGTATAGACGCCCCGAAGCATCCCCAGAGGCGGGTGTTTTACCGTCACTTGGGTCACTGATGGGGCTTCGATCGGAACCCAAACAGAATCGAGTCCCTTATAAGGCAAGGCGACGCTGGTTTTTTTGTCGAGCATGACCGTTGCTGGCGCGAATTCTTCCCGAACCAGTGAATAGATATTATAGTTCACATGAAGGAGGTCTTCTTTTGCCCCGAATGGGACCTTGATCAAAAAAGTATCGGCGTCGAACTGCCCATCATACCAGAGCATATTGACATCAACTTCCCATACTTTCACCCTGATCTCGTTTCCTTCTTCGTCTACCTTAGGGTCCAATCCTAGCGCTGTTTTCCCGGTGTCGCGGAGGGTCTTCATCTTATATTCACCAGGAGCAAAGTCTGAATCAATCGCTTCCAGGAGGTTGCTGTTGTAATTAAGCATTGGGAAACCATCGTAGATCTTCCCTTGTGTTCGCCCGAGAAGGATATCCATTAATTCATTGGCCGGAGTTATCATTCCGGCTTTGTCCCCCGAAGTTGCCGCCGAATTAATGTCCCGGAGTGCCTTCCTCATATCATCATTCGGGCTTGTTGCACTTGTAATGATATGCCCCGTCAAACTCGTGGCGCCCACAGCGGTCTCTGTTATGACAGGACCACCGAGGTTTTTTTGGACATCCCCTTCGACCTGATCGGTATTCGGAATGACCTTTCCGCTTACCGGTTCAATAATTCCTGGCCCATTATTAGAAGTCCCTTCCAGAGCATGAGGTGCAGACTTTGCAAAAACAGCCTCCTCAGAGGCAAGGGGCGTCGCATTTGATCCGGCCCCGACGACATCTGTTTCCCCGCTGCTGCAAGCACCCATGAATAAAAGTGAAACAATAATGCCGGGCATTAATTTACTTTTCTTGAAAATCTTCATATTCAACTTCTCCTTTGTTCATGAGATCAACCCAAGGAATCTTAAAGTAATTCCTATTTTCGAATAGCAAACGAGAATCAACATAGCAAAGCGTCTCAGGAATGTTTGTAAGCTCCCATACACTTTTCAATATTTTTTAATTTTTTCTGAGGGATCTCTCTACAAAAAAAGAGTCATAGATATAAGTCAGACCGACTGTACGCCAGACTACATCATCAAAATCCCAGACCTGATATCTATGGTCTTTATTAAGCAGGTATCTCTCTGAGGGAATGCTTTGATAAATTGTGGAGATCAGATCTTGTCTCGCACCTCAGTTTGCCGGGTAATGCGTAAAGTGGTATTCTAATTCAGGAGGTTGATATGAAGACCTTTAATGGTATTTTCCTCATAGTACTCGTCATTTTTTTGATGGGTTTCAATTTTTCAAAACTTAGTATCCCCCGCTCTGAGATTCTCTCCGGGGGACCTCCCAAGGATGGCATCCCAGCTATCTTGCAACCCAAGTTTGTTCGGACGGACCAGGCAACGTTCATGAAGGATCAAGATCGCGTACTCGGCCTGGTGCATCATGGTGAGGTCAAGGCCTATCCGATTAATATCTTAAACTGGCATGAAATCGTCAATGATGTTGTCGGTTGCAGGCCGGTGTTTATCTCTTATTGTCCGCTTTGCGGGACGGGGATGGCTTTTGACCCGACCTTTAAGGGAATTAAATATACCTTTGGGGTTTCCGGCCTCCTCTACAAGAGTGATGTTTTGATGTACGATCACCAGACCGAAAGTCTCTGGTCTCAAATCCAGAAAGAAGCCGTCACGGGGGAGATGATGGGAACCCGACTGACACTTCTGCCGCTCATTCACACGACCTGGAAATCCTGGAAAAAAGAGCATCCAAAAACGCTGGTCCTTTCTACCGAAACCGGCTACCGTAGGGACTACAGCCGTGATCCCTATGCGGACTATGAAACCTCAGACCGACTCATGTTTCCGGTTGGAAAGATCGATCGGCGCTTTCCTCCAAAAACCTGGGTCCTGGGTATTGAGAGAAACGGCAATACAAAAGCTTACCCTTTTCCGGACCTGGCAAAAGGTCCTGCTTCAATTACCGATTGGCTTGGGTCGGAAGAGGTTCGCATTGAGTATGATCGAGGCTCCCGGACCGCACGTATTAAAAACAAGGATGGGGCCGATCTTCCAACCGTGGTGGCTTACTGGTTTGCATGGGCTGCCTTCCATCCAAAAACGGAGGTCTATACTCGCCCTTAGGCATCTTCCAGAGAGGGACTCTGGATAAACAGTGAAGCTACATTATGGAGGTCAAAGTATGAAAATAGATCTGACTAAAATTCAAAAGAAGTTGAATGCCGCATCCTGTCCTGTTTGCCAGAATGCTACAATTGATGTTGCATTACGATGTGATCTGGGCTATGGAGAATGTCTCTCAACGGGAACGTGTCGGACCTGTGGAACCGTGTATGAGATCTCGAATGAACGCCGTGCCCTGGAGAAGAAGAAAGATCTCCCTCCCCCGGTTTGTCCGCGATGCAAGGCTTCAAAAGATTCAGAGATTGATCTGGAGATGAGATGTGAACTGCCTTCACGGCAATGCTTCTATGTTGCCCATTGCCGAAAATGTGACCATCCGTTTTTCCCCGAAACGGTTAAGGATTCATAACTATTTTGTGATTTGTTGATATATATAATTGACATATCCCATACATTGGTTAAGATAGAGCGTAAGTTATTTCAGTTTGGGCCACCGAAGTACCCAACATCCTATTGTGTATGAAAGGAAAAAACTTTAATGAAACGTGATGAGCGCCTATCCCTCATCTTGATCGTATGGGTGATCAGTATCGGTTTATTTGAATCTCTATCGGCAGGCCCTTCTTTCGCCCTGGAAGAGTCTTTACACCTCTTAAGTGATCAGAAGGGAGAAAATGGCCTCCCCTCGGATTGGAAACCTTTAACCTTCAAAAAAATAGAGCGTCATACCCAATACCGATTTGAACAGGAGGAAGGCCGTCTGGTGATTCAGGCAAAAAGCGACCGATCCGCATCCGGTATTTCCCGACCGCTTGATATTGACCCGAAGGTCTACCCGATCCTTTCCTGGTGTTGGAAGGTTGACGGAATCATTTCAAAAGGAGACGCACGAAAGAAAAAAGGGGATGACTACCCTGCGCGGATTTATCTCACCTTCAAATATGATCCGGACAAGGCCGGTTTTCTCGAACGTTCTAAATTCAGCATCCTCAAGACATTAAATGGAGGGGAATATCCCCCGAAAGGCGCGCTGAATTATATCTGGGCCAATCGGCTTCCGAAAGGAAAGGCCCTGCCCAACGCCTATACAGGTCGTGTCCAGATGGTCGCGGTGGAAAGCGGTGAAGAGAAAGTGGGGCAATGGCTCTGTGAAGAACGAAATATTTATGAGGATTATCAATCCCTTTTTGGAGAGGCCCCGCCAAGATTGTCCGGGGTGGCGGTCATGACCGACACCGACAACACGGGTGAGACTGCAAGTGCATACTATTCAGATCTGGTATTACATGCTGTGACAAATAAACAGCCAGATTAATCACGTTTTGGAGGGAAAGGCGAATGACGTCTTCGGACGAACGAAAGAAAGAAATATTGATGTTGCCCGACGACGAGTACAATCGCGCGCTGGTTGACAACGTCCACCCGCATGGATGGATCAATCCGGAGCCAGCCGAAAAGTACAACCTGGTTGTCATTGGTGCCGGCACGGCAGGCTTGATTTCGGCGGCGATTGCCGCCAGCCTGGGTGCCCGGGTTGCCCTGATCGAGCGACATCTCATGGGGGGAGATTGTTTGAATGTCGGATGCGTTCCTTCAAAGGGGGTCATTCGTGCCTCGCGTGTGTGGTCTCAAGTCCGAAACGCAAAGACCTTCGGGGTGGAAGTTCCAGACGGGACGCAGTATGATTTCAGTGCCGCAATGACCCGAATGCGGAAGTTACGGTCCCGCATCAGTCATGTGGATTCGGCCCACCGCTATCAGAAAATGGGAGTTGATGTCTTCATCGGAGAGGGGCGCTTCACCGGGTCCGACTGTGTCGAGGTCGATGGAAAGGAGCTGCTCTTTTCAAAGGCTGTGATTTGTACCGGTGCCCGCGCAGCCGCACCGGATATCCCCGGCCTGAAGGAAGCCGGTTTTCTGACCAATGAGACTGTCTTCTCCCTGACGGCGTTGCCGCCACGATTGGCTGTTATTGGGGCGGGTCCGATCGGCTGCGAACTGACACAAAGCTTTGCCCGTTTTGGAAGCCATGTCTGCATCTTTGAAAAAACCGACCACATCCTTCCCAGGGAAGATGCCGATGCGGCATCTATTGTTCAGGAACGGATGAAACAAGATGGCGTCTGTTTTGTATTCGAATCAGAGATTAACCGAATCAAAAAAGAAGGAAACGAAAAGGTCATCCATTTTGAGGTCGAGGGTGAGAAAAAAACACTGGTCGTCGATGAAATCCTGGTCGGCGTCGGTCGCGCCCCGAACGTCGAGGGTCTCGGCCTGGAACGCGCGGACGTCGATTTTGATCCGCGGAGCGGGGTCAAGGTAAATGAACGGCTCCAGACGGAAAACCCTCGAGTATATGCAGCGGGAGATATCTGCTTTCCCTTCAAGTTTACCCACACGGCCGATGTCTTGGCCCAAATTGTTATACAGAATGCTCTCTTCCCTCACCCTTTTGGTCTGGGGTATGCCAGCACCGAGTCCCTGATCATCCCTTGGTGTACCTTTACCGAACCAGAGATTGCCCATGTCGGCCTTTATGAAACGGAGGCAAAGGCAAAAGAAATTGAAGTGGATACTTTTACCTTCCACTTAAATGAGGTAGATCGCGCCATCCTCGATGGGGAAGAAGAGGGATTCGCGAGAGTCCATTTACGCAAGGGAACGGACAAAATCGTCGGAGCAACGGTGGTTGCCGCCCACGCCGGAGACTTAATCTCAGAAATTACCCTTGCCATGCAGGCCGGGATTGGACTCGGAACCATCGGAAAAACCATCCACCCTTACCCCACACAGGCAGAGGTCATGAAGCGGGTGGCAAACGCATGGCGAAAAGAATCTTTCACGGAAGGGAAGAAGAATATTCTTCGTAAGTGGTTTTCCTGGGTGAGAAAAACAGCTTAAAGGAGCGAGAACACATGGAGACTGCCCAACAGAATATAAACAGAATGCTTGTGAAAGGGGTAATCATCGGATTATTTGTGATGGGGATCGCTGGCTTCTTTTATTTTGATCTGGGACAGGTCATCACGCTCGAATCTTTAAAAAACAACAAGGATGCCCTTCGCAGTTATACTGAAATAAACTATCTGTTGATGGTTGTTCTCTATATCGCCGCTTATGCCCTCCAAACCGCCCTATCGCTCCCTGGCGCGACCATATTCACGATATCGGGCGGCTTTCTCTTTGGTTCTCTGCTTGGAACTGTCTATGTGAATGTTGCCGCGACAACAGGCGCGGCACTTGCTTTTCTCGCAGCGCGGTATCTCTTTCGGGACACTGTTGAGAAAAAACTGGGAAAAAGACTAACGACCTTTCAGAAAGGGTTTTCAGAAAATGCCTTCAGCTATCTCCTGACACTCCGCCTGATTCCGCTTTTTCCCTTTTTCCTCGTCAATATTGCATCGGGATTGACACGCATCCGTCTAACCGCGTACCTGGCGGCCACCTCCATCGGCATCCTTCCGGGAAGCTTCGTCTTCAGCAACGCGGGAAAACAGCTCGGCAACATTGAATCGGTACAGGACATTGCCTCTGTTGAGGTCCTGGGCTCGTTTGTCCTCTTGGGTGTACTTTCCCTTGTTCCAGTCATTTACCAAAAGCTTAAGAAGCCTGAGATAGCCCGTCCTGCGCCCCCCCTGAAATAAGGCTCCCGGCGATCTTCTGTAAATTCCGAAGTTCGGAAGTTGGTCCGTTGACTTCTTGCTGATAAGCCGGTTAGAATCCCTTCTAGGTAGTTACAGTTTGATTTAAGCCCACTCCATTTTTCCCGACGAGAATCCCGATGATCTACTCTCCATCCCGATTAGAGTCCTATCGCCAATGCCCCCAGAAATTTAAATACACTTATATCGATAAAATTCCATCGGAAATGGAAGGCATTGAAGCCTTCATGGGATCCCGGGTCCATGAGACCCTGGAGAAACTCTACACGCATCTTCGATTTTGTAAAATGATCTCGCTCGAAGAGCTTCTTGATGACTACCGTCAGATCTGGGAGGAAAAATGGCATGATGAGATTCGGATCGTTCGCGCTGAGATGACGCCCGATGACTATCTTGCGTTGGGAGAAAAATGCCTCACCGATTACTATCAGCGCTACCATCCCTTCGACCAGAGCCGGACGCTGGGGATAGAGCATCCCGTTAAATTTTCCCTTGATGATACGGGTCAATATATGATTCAGGGCTTTATAGATCGCTTGAGCCAGCCCAAAGACGGCGTCATCTGGATACATGATTACAAAACCAAGGGCTTCTTCCCCACGCAACAGGACCTGGATGAAGATAGGCAACTCGCTTTCTATCAATTGGCCATAGAAAAACTCTGGCCTGAAACAAAAGAAGTTGAGCTGATATGGCACTATCTCATTTTTGATCAGGAGATTCATTCCCGTCGAAGCCCGGATGAACTGGAAGAACTCCGCCAGGAGACCATCGCCTTGATTCAGGAGATTGAAGGGGCTGCGCTTTACCCCCCGCGTCAGAGCGGCCTTTGCAACTGGTGTGGATTTCAAAAAATTTGCCCGCTCTTCCGGCATCAATACGAAACCGAATCGCTTCCTGAAAATGAATATATGGGGGAAGAAGGGGTTCGGTTGGCCGGTCGGCTGATCACGTTACAATCTGAAGAGGCCAGCGTGAAAGGGGAAATAGCAAAGATAAAGGAAGCCCTAGGGGATTACGCCCGGAGGAAGGGTGTGGAGGCTGTCTTCACGAAGGACCACAAGGTTCGTATCAAGGTCTACGAAAATATCAAATTTCCCAGTTGGAAGGACCCCGGCCGGGCTGCCCTGGATAAACTGATCAAATCCTCGGGAAAATGGGATGAGGTCTCATCGCTCGATATTTTTGCCCTTTCAAAGGCGGTACAGAGCGGGAACTGGGATCTTGAGATCCTGGAACAAATCAAGGAACATGGCAATACCGATCCGACCCTTTGGATCAAAGTCTTCCCGAAAAAATGGGGGAAGTAACGATTTATCACACCCATTCTTCTACTCATTCCCCTGCAGGATAGAATCAAGCATCTTTTTTCGTGCCTGCTCTGCCTCCCCAACTGCATCCTTCACCTCATTGGCCTTTTGAATCGTCGAAAAACCTTGGGAAATGCGTGAGCCCACGTGTTCTAATGGAGGTTGCTTGAGGTGTGCGGCCCTAGGGACAACAAAGCTGTAAAGGATCGATCCAAACAGAACAATACCGGCAAGAAATAAAGCGAACTTGAAGGAAGATCTTTTCGCCCCTCTCCAAACAAGAAAGAGCAGCAGGAAGGCAAGGCCTGAGGGGATCAGGATATTTCTGACACTCGGCGGTCCAAACCACTTTTGGAACCCTTCCAGTAGGCGGCTTTGTTCCTCTCCTTGGACTGCGGGGAAGTCGGAAAGGGTGAGCGGAGCGAGATCTGACTCCCCCAGAACCTCAATTGTCTTTCTGTATTCGAGAGGAACTTTGCTCAGGGTGTCGGTCAAAGAGATCACCCCTTCGTGGTTGGTATACCTGTAGATCTCTGCCCGGATGCCGCTTGGGCTAACTAGAAATAAGATCAATAAAATCAAAATGATCCGATTCATTTCGTCCCCCAGTCTATAAAAACTCTATCGGATGAATACGGATCTGTCAACGTGTCCCAAGATCGTCGGGATCTTGGGGTAAACCCGTCAAGTCTCCTGCGAGGACAAGGCCAGAGGTCACAAGGGCAAGCGGGACGTAATCATCTGTATGGTGATGAGTCCGTTGGCCGATAACGCAGTATTTTCAGGAGAATCGGCGGTTTCTAATTCCGTAATCGCGGAATTAGAAGTGGGTCGATGATCTTGATTAATCCAATAAGATATGCTAGAAGGAGCCTTCTAATGGGCGTGTGGCGGAAACGGTAGACGCAGCAGTCTCAAAAACTGCCGAGGGTAGCCTCATGCCGGTTCGATTCCGGCCACGCCCACCAGTGAAGGAACGGATGCCAACTGAGCCAAAAGACAGGATCATCTTGCCCCTCGACTTTGATTCCGGGGATGAAGCCTTAAGGGTTGTGGATCAATTGAAGGACCATGTTGGCATGTTCAAGATCGGTCTTACGCTATTTATGTCTGCAGAGGGCACAAAAATTGTGCATCGGGTTCAAAGGGCGCTTGGCGGAGGAGAGCGGATTTTTCTCGACATCAAGTTTAGCGATATCCCGCATACCGTTCGTGGCGTTTCATCGGCGGTTGTCTCAAAGACAGAGGTCAAATTTTTTACGGTACACGCGCAGCAGGGCGAGAGGGCGTTAAGCGCGGCGGTTGAAGCGATGCAAAACAGGACAAATGTCCTCGCGGTGACCGTATTGACAAGCATGAGTGAAGAAGAATCACAAGATCTTGGCTACACAATACCCGTTTCAGAACGCGTTCTAAAGTATGCTAAAATGGCCAAAAGGGCCGGATGTACGGGTGTGGTTTGTTCTGGTCTAGAAGCGCGGGCTGTAAAGGAAGAATGCGGTCGTCATTTTGTTGTTGTGACGCCCGGCATTCGTCCGGTCTCCATGCAGGTAGAAGAGGATGACCAGCGGAGGACCATGTCTCCAAGAGAGGCCATTAGAGGCGGGTCGGATTACCTGGTCATAGGTAGGCCGATCTATCAGGCAGGCGATCCGGTTTATGCCGCGCAAAAAATCGCCGAAGAAATCCGAATTTCGCTCGAGAAGACTTCCTGATCGTCAGTCCCGTTTGCCGGCCCCCAAATCTTATGCCATACTCCTTATGAGCCTCTCCAATAGGTTTATGAAAATTCAATTAGTTTGAATTCGGTTCATTCAGAGGATTAACGATGCGACACTTAGTTCTGGCAACATTATTTCTTCTTCTCGTCTCTTGTACCAATAGTGCGCTATTGCAACGGACCGCCCATCAAGCACCCGACCTCCTTATCGTTTTAGATAAAGGAGGGGGACAGGCCTCTGCCCTCTCTTCTTCCTACGATCACCCCGCGACGATCTCACCGGAACGCCTTGAGTTGCTCCTGACGTCTGTCAAGGTTCAACCTCGTACGGGCCTTCTAAATTCTATTATTTCAGGGGATAAAAAACGACGACCCCTCTTTGATTCGGAAACAGCCCAACACCTTGCACCACGGTTTTCTCAGGCGCTGGCAGAGGCCGGTCCCTCGGAACGGATCGATTTTTACCACACCCTTCCAAAGGACGCTCACCGCGTTTCTATCACCTCGGGGTTTCTTCTGGTCAAAGGAGAACAGCTTCATCTCCGGATCAATCACTATAAAGTTCCCCTCAGGAAGGACTTCCCCCCCTCTTCCGTGGGGAAGGGGATTCTCCCTTCGGAACAAGGGAAGTACGCTTTTGCTTTATCTGAGGCTGACTATATGGTGCACCGACGTTTCAAAAATGTGATCGGCCTTTCCGGATCTGACCCTCATTGGCTGATCATTGATTATGCCGCACTTTCTTCCCCTCCTCCCAGTCCCCCTTCTCCTTCAGAGGTCTCCCCGGTACTTTCTGAGACAAAGGCCCTGGAAGAGAAACTACGTGCACTGAAACGCCTCCGGAAAGAGGATCTGATTACTGAAGAGGAGTACCTCGAAAAGAAAAGATCCATTCTCAAAAGCTTTTAATGACCCCAGGCAGAGGTCTTTTGAGAAGCTTTAATTAAACCATAAACACCTTTGCGATTTCTCACTTCAAAATTGTGGGAATGAAGGAAAGACCGGACCTTTGATGCGATTTGTACTTCTCTTCCCTCTGATATTGCTTTTGAGCTGCGCTGGGGGCAGACCCCATCGGAATCCTGATACCACTCCAAAGTCCCCGCAAGTCAGTCCTCGGGATCATGCACTTGATCATGATCTTGATCCGAAAAAGGCCATTGGAAAGAAATTCCTTCAGGCAGCAAGAAAAGAATTCTCCTTCATCAAAGAACCGGAAATCGTAACAGCGGTGAACCAGGTCGGAAGGGAAATTCTTGAAGCCATTGGAGAAGATCCTTCAGCCTTTCATTTCTTGATCGTGAAGCAGAATCAGGCCAATGCCTTTGCCATTCCGGGAGGCTATATTTTTATCTTTGATGGTTTGCTCAATAAGCTCGACAGCATAGATGCTTTGGCGGGGGTACTCTCTCACGAGATTGCCCATGTCACAAGGGACCACCATTTTAAGGATTCAAAAAAGATGGGGGCGATTGACCTGGCCACTATGGCCGCTGTCATAGGGGCCGTGCTCGCGGGAGAAGGAGAAGCGGCTGCCAGCGTCATCGCACCGGCGACGAATATCGCGCTTAAACTCCAGTTCAGCCGGAAAAATGAGGAGGAGGCCGATTTTTTCGCCATCAAATACCTTCAGGAAACACAATATGATCCAGCCGGTTTGTCTGATTTTTTCAAGACCCTGGCCTTCTACAAACGATTTGCCGGTGCACCTATTCCAGCTTATCTCTCGACACATCCGGGTGTTGAGGGACGACGTGCCAAGGTGGATGCCTTTCTTAGAAATCGTTCCGTGAAGAGAAGGACTGAGAATGCCGGGAATCAGGATTGGGGGCGACTCCTGACCATCTTGAGGGCAAAAGAGGGAGAAGAGATGGAAATGACGACGACCCACCCTTCGGGTCAGGAGAAGGCTGTCTTGAGCAAGGAGCGGGGTCATTATCTCTCCGGCCTTTTTGCCCTGAAATCCGGGCGGCTCAAAAGGGCTGAGCGTGAATATCAAGAGGCGCTTCGCCTTCATCCGGACAATCCGCGTTACTACGCCGATCTTGCCCAAGTTTATACGAGATTACAAAAGGTCGTCCTCGCAAAAGAAGCGGCATTGAAGAGCCTTCAGCTCTCTGGAGAAGAGGCCGCCCCTCATGCGGTCCTCGGGATGATCGCACAGGCCGAGGACCGCCACGAAGAAGCGATTGACCATCTCGAAGCGGCAAAAACACGTTCCCCGAACGATCCTTTCCTCCATCTTCAACTGGCCCAATCTTTCCATGCGTTATCGATGGTTGCGGAGGAGTATTTTCATCTGGGCCGGTATCACCGCCTCGACCTCGCGCCTGAGAAGGCGCTTCGTTGGTTTAATAAGGCCCGCCTTAAGATTAAAAAGGGAAACCCCCTTATGCGGTTCATCAAGAGAGAGATCGAGGGGATTAAACGGGAAGGGATATAAGCTGCTATTTTGAGATAAACGGATCCGGAAGGCGCTCTACCTTGCCGTTCACGTACATTATGCTAAACTAGTTGTTTAAGACCTCTTTCCTCACCCTACCCATACCCCACCCTGAAGGTGAGAGGACAAAGATAACCAGGTTCATGCTCTAGGGGAAGGTCAAATGCCGCAAATTGATACACTTTTTAAAGCGCTGAAAGAGAAGGGGGCGTCCGACCTCCATCTGTCCCCAGGGAGTCCCCCCTTGATGCGGGCCGCAGGGGACTTGGTTCCGGTCCTGGAACAAAAAACGACCCATGCAGGAAATCGGACGATTCTGTATGAAATCATGAGCGAGTCACAGCGAAAGAAGTTTGATGCTGAGCATGATATTGATTTTGCCTATGATGTTCCCAGCCTCCAAGCGCGCTTTCGCGCCAATATTTTTTATGGCCGTCTCGGTATCAGTGCTGTTTTTCGGATGATCCCGGGGAAAATATTAACAGTGGAACAACTCGGCCTTCCCCCCAGCGTCTTAAAGTTTACCCAGTTAAAAAAGGGGCTGGTGTTGGTCACAGGGGCTACGGGCAGCGGAAAGTCAACGACCCTCGCGGCGATGATCGATCACATCAATAATACCCAGAAGGAACATATCCTCACCATTGAAGATCCTGTCGAATTTGTGCATAACAGCAAAAAATGTCTCGTGAATCAGCGGGAGGTGGGACGGCATACACGGTCTTTTGCCACGGCCTTGCGTGCTTCACTTCGGGAAGATCCCGATATTATTTTGGTGGGTGAGATGCGTGATCTTGAAACCATTGAACTGGCGATTACCGCTGCTGAAACCGGACATCTGGTCTTCGGGACACTCCATACAAGCAGTGCGGCAAAAACAGTTGATCGTATCATCAATGTTTTCCCGACAGAACAGCAAGAGCAGATTCGGGCCATGCTGTCGGAATCGCTCAGGGGGGTTATCGCGCAGCAACTGTTGAAAACGGTCGATGGCAAACGCTGTGCTGCTTTGGAAATCTTATCGGTCACCACGGCCGCTTCCAACCTCATTCGGGAGGGAAAAACCTTCCAGATCCCTTCCGTCATTCAAACAGGAAAAGGGGAAGGAATGCAGTCGATGGATCAGGCGATTCAGGCTTTATTTAAGGCGAAAAAGGTCACGGTGGACGAAGCACGCAAGTTTGCAGTCAATAAAGCCCTCTTTCCAGAAACCCACTAGGAAGACGACACCGTGAATGAACGATGGATTGAAAAGAAGCAGCAGGTGGTCGAGATTGCTCTCTCGGACGGAAGCGGTGTTGAGGGGGAAGTCTTTCTCCTGTCCGAAACGCTTTCTGATATTCTCAACGGTAAAAATACATTTATTCCGTTGAAGACAACAACAGAGGTGCTGCTCCTGAATCTCTCACAGATTGTTTCAGTCACGATCCAGTCCCCTTGGGAACAGGATGAATTACTTACATTGGGGAATCAATACACCACCCGACTGACAATGATCCATGGGAGAGAATTGGAAGGAGACATCTTTGCCGATCTCCCCGAGAACTTTGTCCGAGTCAAAGATTTCCTCAATCAACCCCTCTCCTTTCTCCCTCTTTTTCAGCCAGGATTAATTATCTATTTCAACAAGAAGTTTATTCTCTCCGCTCAGGACTAAGCTTCCCAGTGGGGAAATAGCCACAATGGAAATCATAAACAAAGATCTTCTGCCGGACAATGACTGCTTCGGTTGCGGACATAAAAATACAGCAGGGCTAAAGATCGAGGTTTTTCGAGACCCCGAGAATGGTGATCAACTTCTCGGGAGGTTTCAGACATCGAGAAATACCACCGGGTTCCCCGGCATCACGCATGGAGGGGCCATCTACACGGCCATGGACTGCGTGGCTTCATGGGTTCCGACCATTCTACGAAGTGAAATCAAAGCCGCCTGGGTGCTCCGCTCTGCAAACATCAAGTATCTTCGACCGGCCCTGGCGGGAATACGGATATCACTCTTTGGATTGATCATCCGGGAGGGAAAGAAGGGAGAACCCGTGATGGTTCAAATCAAGGCCCGCAACCCAAAAGGAGACTTATTTGCGGAAGGACGATTTAGGGTGGTTCCTCTCTCGATGAAAAGGTTCAAGGAAATTTCCGGAATCGACCCACTCTCGGAAAACTGGAAGGTTCTTTTGGATGATAGGGAACCGCCACCCCTGATCAGAGGCCGAACGTAGTCGTTCTCATACTCAAAGAAGGGGAATTCCGTATGTGAAGCGCATTCAATCTTCACCCAATGTGGATTTTTCCAGAACGTCAGTCCTTTGAAACTCATTTGTAACTTCTTGTGCGGAGTAAACCAGAATAGCCGCTAACAAACAGATGATAAGTGCGATCAGAACACGATTCTCTCTCAAAAAATGTATTTGTAATCCACCGCAGTATGGACATTTATTCGTGTGCGCTCCTGAATATTCTTGATGACACCAACGGCAGGATCGCACCGTCCCAGGCGTCTTTGGCTCGGCCTCTGGCTGAGGCGATCCTGCCTGCAAGGTGGTCTTACAATGCCTGCATAATGATGCTTCGCGCCTGACCATTTCAGCGCAGGCGGGGCATTTGATATACCCCATCTCTTTCAAGTCCTGATCTTCATATTTTTTGTCGCCGATGACCGCGATATGTATGATTGCGACAAAGAAGAAAAAGAATCCATAGAGGGCCCAGGGGAAAAAAGAACGGTTCTTCTGTTCCGCGATTACACCAACAATCGCCCCGAGAATGATGCCGATAATAAGGGTTAAGGTCATACGCCCTATACCGACCCATTCGTTTGAGGATTAATCTTGTTAATCTTGCGCATAAGCGTTTCAAAAGAAAAGGGCTTTGGAAAATAGTCATCTGCACCCGCCCGATAGACATCCTTGATCAGAGACTGGGTATCTTTTGCTGTCATGATAAAAATAGGAGTGGTCACCTTGCTTTCTCTTAATTGTTTACAAACGTCCAAGCCATTTTTTACCGGAAGGAAGATGTCAAGAAGGATCACATCAAAGGAACCCGAACCAGCCATGTCGACTCCCTCCTGGCCATTGTGGGCAACCTCTACATCATGTTCTTCGGCCTCCAATCCTCTTTTCATATACCCCGAGATCCGTTCGTCATCTTCAACGATTAAAATACGCATGTTCCTCCCCGATCCAAGTAACGATACTCCTCCGACGCAGAGTTGCTACAAAATACCTCCATTGGACCGCTCTAACATAGCATACGATTTCGTGAAGTCAATCCCCGTTCCCTCATTCCGGGATTACGGGATTAGAAATCTCCGATTCACCTGAAATGACTGCGTCATCGGCCAATGGACTCCTCACCGTATAGGTAAGTGTGTCTCGCTCGTCCTTATGGCCTCTGGCCTTGTCTTCGCAGGAGACTTGATGGTTTACCTCAAGATCCAACCGCCGATCTTGGGCCGTTGTAGGAAGCGGAGTATTCTAAAGGGAAAAACGCTGTTTAGAGAAATCACACATCATGGGTGAAGAGATTAGATTTCATTACATCTCAATCTCTTCACCGGTTCTCAGAAAAATAAATCGTGTGGCGGCCACCTCTCTCTGAAGACTCCGCCGGACTGCTTCGGGGTAGATCCGACTCTGGTGACGATAGCCTTCTGCCGCCTTCCGTAAATCTTCTTTTTTGACCCGGTCGGTTTTATAGTCGGCAATATAAAGTTTTCCATCTTTTTCATAAATCAGGTCGATCACACCTTCCATGACTTGGCCCTCCCATGAGATCAGGAAGGGGATTTCACGTCCTAAAATGTTAGCATGACAAAGGGTTTCATACGGTCCTGATTTCAAGAAAACATTGAATATTGCTTCAAGGTCACGGCGGATCTCCATTCTGTTTATTTCCGGTTTAGCCTCAAAGTGCTTGCAGAGAAAGGGGGTGAGGGCTTCGCGGAAGGATTCCGGATCGGACGAGAAATCCCAGTCCTGTAGAAAACGATGTGCCAACTGTCCAATCAGCGCGGCTTTGCCAGTCAAAGATTTTCCTCTCTTTTGCGGTGTGCGCTCCGACAAGGTTATCTCACTCTGCTTCAGCGAGGTCGGTGTGACAAAGACTTCCCGTCTGGCTGTTTCATCATATCGCTGCGTCCGTGCTGTCCATTGATCCGCATATTTTTTCCAGTCGATCTGGAAGGGGTTTCTGATTCTTCCTGACGTTGTTGTCTTTTCGTCTGCTTGTTCTAATCCTTCTCTGAGCATCACCGTATCAATCGTTCCTTCGCCCGTCTCAATGATTTCCGGCGTATTTCTTTCGTTGAGGTTTCTCGTGAATTCAGACAACATTGTGAGGAAACTCCCCTTGCTTCCACGGCCGTTGGGAGCGCAGAAGATTGTCAGGTGTTCACGGGCACGGGTCATGGCAACGTACAACAATCGTTTTTGCTCTTCAGCTTCCCGGAGCTTCTCTTTTTCCGAAAGGTAGATTCCGGATAGATCCCAGGACTCCCCGACCTTAAGACCAACAAGATCACTGAACCAGTCATGCAATACCTTAATATTATCATCCCCGCTCCGGTTTCCGGAACTGTGACAGCCTGCGAGGATCACGACTGGAAATTCCAGGCCCTTGGCTTTGTGCACGCTGAATATTTTTACCGCATCGACTGCTTCCTCCGCCAGAGGGTTTTCCCCTTCCTCCTTCATCTCTGAAACCGATCGCTCCAGCTCGGCAATAACCTGCCTGAATGTTCCCTGGCCTTTTTCCGCCAGGGCCTCGGCCACCCGCCTGATCTTTTCAAGGTTTGCCACCGCTTGTTCCCCATGAAGAGACTCTGCCGCCAGGATCATCACCGGAGTCTCCGCAAAGGCAAGGGACACTGCCTCTCCGACAGGAAGCTTTTGGGTTTCGTGATGCAGGTGATCGAGGCAGAGATACAACGCTGTAACGACAGGACCGATCTTCCCTAAATCCGAAAATACCTTATCGCTCTCTTTCGTCCTCGAAACCACATGATAATCCAGAAGGTTTTTCTGGCGCAGCGCGTAGATCTCGGCATCGCTGAACCCTCCCAGTGCGGATCGCAAAATACCAACGAGGGCGATCGTATCTTTCGGGTTCGCAATTGCTCTCAGCAGGTTGATGGCGTCAACGACCTCCTGACAGCCGAAAAACCGCTTCTCTCCTTCTACTACATATCGAATGCCCCTTCTTTTCAGTGGTTCTAGAACTTCATGAACGTGGGTCAGGGTTCGCATCAGGATCGCCACATCCTTCAGCTGAACAGGTGCGGGCTGACCATTTTTGTTCATAACGATCGCGTTACCCAAGACCTCTCCGGAAAGCCAACGGGCGATGGCCTCCCCCTCCAGCCGCCTGGCAAGGGCCGCATTCATTTTTTCTCCCGTGCCCCGAACACAACGCAATACCACAGTTCGAAAGGGATATCCCTGTATATTCGTGGGGGACTCTGCTTCCTTTCTCTCTTTTATTCTGGGAGGATGGATGTCGACATAGGACGGCTGCAAGCCCTTTTTCTGTCGGATGAGTCCCTCAAAAACACCGTTTACCACGTCCAGGATTTTTGCATGGCTTCGGAAGTTTGTGGTCAGTCTGAGGTGAATTCCGCCCTGTGCTTCGATCAGATCCTGGACAACATGCAGATAAGCCTCAATGTCAGCCCGCCGAAAACCATATATCGACTGCTTGGGGTCACCCACCACAAAGAGCTTTCCTGCTTCAAGAGAAACCGTTCGCCAGTCCTTTGACTTCTGTTTCGGCACTTCAGAGAGGTAGAGGAGGATCTCATATTGTACCGGATCGGTATCCTGGAACTCATCGATCAGGATGGCCCGGAACCGCCTCTTTAACTCCTCTCGAACCCATGGACAATCACGGACCAGATTTCTCGCCCTGACCAGAAGCCCATCAAAAGAGATTGCGCCGGTCCTGAGAAAACGATCACGGAAGGGCACGACAAAAGGGATGAGGAGCTCATGGAGGAGGCGGAACCGATTCACATCCATCAGAAGAAGCCGACGAGCCACTTCTATCAGGTCCTTTGCCTGTTCGACTTCTTCTTCCTCCCAGCCCTTGACCGCCGAGACCTTCTTTCCGGACGCGATCTCTTTCTGTGCTTCTAAAATACTCTCCGGCCTGACCCTGCGGTGAACCCGGACTTCCCTGATGATTTCTCCCGCCGCTTGGGTCAAGACCTCGATGCTTCGGGTTCCGGGGTGCCGTGTGCGCAGATCTGAGGCAAGCCCTTCAAGTTCCTCCAGCCAGGCTTGTATCGGGGCCGGGATCTTTTCCTGGTGAAGGAGTACATCCAGCCGTTTCAGGGGGACGTTCTCAGAACAGAGGGCGAGGGCAAGATCATGGATCTCTTCCAGGGAAAAACGCCTAAGGGTGGTCTTCCACTTATGCTTTCTCGGAGAATGAAGGGATAATTCCCCCGCCAGCCAGTCTGCCCACTGGGCTTCAAAATAGTTCTCAAGTGCGGTCTCTTCTCCCTCATTAAAATCGGGGTCCACCCCGGCCTCAAGGGGATATAAACGAAGGAGGGTCGCGGCAAAGCTGTGAATCGTCCCGATGTCGCTGCGCTCCAGTTGTCGTAAGGCCTCTGCCGCCCTTTCATCAATCTCCTCCTTCGAGAGGCGGTAGCGGTCAATCAACCCTTGAAGTTGTCTTCGTGTTTTTTTCTCAAATGTATCCTCAGAGGAAAGATCCAAGTTCAGATGAATGTATGATTCCAGTTCTTCCCTGAGACGCGCCTTCATTTCATTGGCGGCCTTGTTCGTAAAGGTCAAGGCAACCATCTCCGTGATCCGGACCGGATCCGGTTCCCGCATCAGGAGATGGACCAGGCGGTTAACCAGCAAAGAAGTCTTCCCCGTCCCGGCACCGGCTGTCACAACGACATTCTGCTGGAAAGTTGTTGCGGCGAGGTCGCGCTCTACTTGATCATCCAAGAGGTCATTGTCCATCTTCATCTTAGGGTTTCCCTTTTTTTGCGGTCTTTTTTTTCGGAATCTTTAATGTGCGAAGTGCCTGATGTTCCTGTGTGAGCAGATCTTCTGCGACGCGCCGTGAGGATTGACGGTGGTTCAGTCGGCAGATTGTTGAAAAATCACAGTAATCACAGTGGGTTCCGGGATGAATAAAAAATCGCCCCTCATAAATCCCTTTTAATAAAAGAGTAAAGGTGTTTCTCAGCATGCCACCGGCCTCCCCCTCCCAGCCGTTCGCCGGAAATTGGCTAACGACAATGGGACCTTTGTCCCAATTCGGAGCCAGGAAATAGAATGCTGCCTCCGCGGAGAAATCAGTATCACGAAGCTCCCGCGCGGCGGCATAAAATTTCGCGAGGAGAAGGTAGAGCGGAGGCTGAAGGCGCTGCCCTCGAACCGCGGCCTGCATCAGGTCTTTATCCTCCGGTTTTTGATTTTTTCCCGTTTTGACCTTGTAATCAATTACACGATAGCGCTTCTGCTCCGCGTGGTAATCGATCCGGTCAAGACGGCCCTGTACAGGGAACCCTTTTATGATATCCGGCCATGTGCCATTAAGCCGACCCTCGCATTTAATCTCCAGAGCGAGGGGTGCATATCCGGATTGAAGCAGATCAAGCCTGTCACGCTTTATCAAAGCTTCGATCAAGTCCACGATCCGTTCTTTCAGGTCTTCCCAGACAACCGGGTAACTGACCGGATGGTCTAACTCATATCTGGAAAATATCTCCTCGCTGAGCTTTGAAACGATGTCACGACATTCGATCTCCGAGACATTGTCCTGAAAATAGGCCTGTGCCATCAGCGACGCGTAGACCTCCTTCAGTATGGCATGGCACAGCTCTCCGGTGTCTGAAGGTTTCAAGTCTTCACTTTCTTCAGGACGCTCTACATAGGAAAGCCCCAGAAGTCGGGTCGAAAAGTATTTGAAAGGGCAGAGGGCGTATTCTTCTAGCGCCGTGGGTGATACCCCTTTCTGTTGAAGCGTTTTCCAATGGTCAGGGAGCGGACCGACGACTCCGTCGTAGGGGCTAAGTCGGATTTCATCTTCGATACGGTTCAAGGCTTGATGGCCATGGGCGTAAAGCATTTGGTACAGGGGGTGCTGTTTGAAGAGCGGGCCTGGGTCCTGTGTACTCAAGGCCAGGAACACGGCAAGCTCCCGGGCCGTTTGCAGATCGGTCCGGTCAAAGGGCGCGGTTCTCTGCTTTTCCAGGAGGCTTCGTGGGATGACGCGCTCTGAAGCCCGGCCGCTTTCACCAAGTGATTTGTTAAGTTCGCTCAGATACCATGAGGGGGCCAGAGGCTTCCCTTGTTCATCCGAACGTTGGTAGAGACAGTAGAGTCGTTCTTCGGCGGCCCCCACCAATAGTGTGAAGAGAAGTTTTTCTTCATCGTAGCCGGCCAGTTTTTCACCAACCTTATATCCTAAAGTTGTATCAATGATGCGGCGGTGGCCGGCTCTCAGGAAGGCGTCTTCCCGGATGGTCCTGGGAAAAACTCCCTCGTTGATCCCACGACGAAAGAGAACCTTGAAAGGGAGTCCCCGCGCCGCCATCGTATCCATAACGGATACTCCGGAAATATTTCGCTTAGCCATTGGAATGGTCGCCCGTTCCAGCCAACGGTGAAAGGTCTGGACAAAATAATGCAGAGAAATAGGAGAAATGACCGCGTCCATTGCGGCAAGGTTTTCCAGATTATCCAGGATCACTTCTCGGAGCGCGCCTTCTTCGCTTTCTACCTCTCCTTTTCCCCTTTGTTCCACGACCTGCTCTTCCCGGCGCACAAGATTGAAATACTTCATGAAGAGCTGCTTCCAATCCTTCACGTAGGATGACCAAAGCGCCTTGCCGGGGAGAGCGCTCAGGTCCTGATGTAACTGTTTAAAGGTCTTCCAAAGGCAGTCTGCCTGTTCATGATTTTCTCCGTTGTGTTGCCTTCCATTCTGTTCAATAAGTCTTTTTAGACCTTTCCATTTTTCCATGCCCCGGGTGATACCGAAATTTCGGGTTAATTTATCCCAAAGATCAGGACGCGTTTCGATTCCTTTAGGGTAGACCTCTTTTGCATTCAGATAAGGGGAAGTCAGAAGGTCGATCACCTCGGAACGGACATAATCCCTTGATGTTAGACCCGTGAGAAGAAGGACCATTTTTGTCAGAGGAAACCGAATGACCGCTTCCTTGGCCGTACTTGAAACGGGAATCTTATGACTTTGAAAGATATCGGAGACAGCACTTGCGTAGGTGGAAAGGGTCCGGGCAACGACGCCGATATCACAAAAAGAGAGTCCTTCATCTGTTGTAAGTCGCAATATTTCCTTCGCCACCGTCAAGGTTTCATCCCGGGTTCCGGAACAAGAAATAATGGTAGTATAGGTCGGAGCTGTTTCCTGGACTTCGGCAGAACCTGCTGGGGATTCTTCAGAGAATAGACGATCATGAACTGAATCTGTATTCCGCTGTTGGTTTTTTATGTCGATGACGAGGCTTTGATCGCTGATACAAGCCTGGACAGATCTATCGTAAAACTTCTGAGCAAAGACCCATCCGGGATGCCCTTGCAACAAAGGGAAAAACAGGGTGGTCGAAAAGGATCGTGCCACCGCCTGAAACTGGTCGGTCTGAACCTGGGTCAGGTCATAAAAACCATAATGAAATATATGGTGAAATTGTTTTAAAAAACTTGATGCCGGTATATGATCCATCACCTTGCGATCAAGGTCGGTGTAATCTCGGATCGCCCAGTTTCGGGAGCGTTCTTGAAAATCAAGAGAAAGCTTCAGCAGCGGGATGAGCTTTGAAATGCCCTCTTTTCCAAAGTGGCCTTCTTTCACAGCCTGAATCACGACATCAGAGGGAACCAGTCCGTCCTTCAGGTCACGGAGGGTCTGCCATAAGGCAGCGCATCCCCCTTCCATTTCGTCAAGCCCGGAAAAAGGAGAACCGATGGCGTAATCCTTCCTGATCAGGCTTCGTAAGGACTCCTCGAATAATATATCCTCACGCAATTTTAGATCACAGGACGCGTGTTGCTCTTCATGAAGCTTTAGAGAAAGTTGATGAAAGGTATGGATCTTAAAATTTATGAGGTCAAGGCCGTGATCGATGGTGAGGAGTAACTGCAACCGTCGCAGGATTTCGTCAGAAGGAACCAGAACAAGAAGCGGTGCAAAACGATCCGGCGACTTGTACCGGCGCACTTCATTGACGAACGCATCTTCTAGATAAGGATGAAAAGGACCCAAAAATACATTCATTTTTGACGACACTCCTGCATGATGCTCCCGACCATCCCCTGTCTTATTGCCTTACTTTTCTACCTGAAACATCTTTTCGCAATATTCACAGTTGTACAAGCGATCATCGACAGGTTTGACTGTATTTCGCCTCCCGCAAAAGGGGCATTTTGGAATGTTCGGGTCAACCGCTTTCTTTTTCTTATTTTTCTTCATGGCGAGGCTCCTTCAAAAATGGTTACTACGGCGCAGTTATCTCAGTGTGCTTCAATGTGATCCTCACAAAAAGTCAAACCCTTGGAGTCAGTGGGAGAAAGGAACAATCTACTACAGCGATCCTTTTTTCCAACAGACGTCTACCAGATATTACACATAATTTTTAATCTTTTCATCTTATTCTCAAGGGCAAGGGTTTATTCTTGTTATTACCGTCCTGGATCGAAACAGAAGCTTTCATGAGAAACGCAACCCAGCCTTAATCAAAGGTTCCTTATCAAGGCCTTTTTTCTTTTCGTTATCTCAGTTACAATATTCAGGTATTGGTTATTTAATCAAGGAAGAAGGAATACGTTGTAAGTAAGGAATGATCCCGGACGGAGGGGCCTTTAATCGGATGACCGTCGAGGTCATTATCCATGCAGAGGCAACGCAGCGCTCTCCCAGCAAAAGTCGGTAAAGATGACTGGGAAGTGGCACGATTTTTAGCCGCCTTTGGAATTCCCATCATGATGTCCCGACCGACAGTGGGGAGCTTACACGCAGAAGATGAGTGGATCGATATTAAATCAATGACGGTTTTCTACCAGATATACGATAATTTTTTGATCCAGAAGTTGAAGGTTTAAAGTATCAGGACTCTCATCAGAGTTGATCTTATGGATCAGTTTGCGACGCATTCTATACAGCGCGTATTTGTTGGATCGGCGGAAAGCCGGAGAGCGACGATCTCTTCGCCACAAATAAAGCAGTCGCCATACTCGCCCGACGCAATGCGGCGCAAGGCCCCCTCAATCTTCAAGAGCCGATGCTGGCGTCGTCTGGCTGCCTCCAGTGCCATTTGTTGTGCCTGCATCGCATCCATGCGGGAGAGCCTGCCCACTCTGCTTTGATCTAGCTCTACGGGCTCACTCGTCTTCTTGAATGCTTCTTCCAGCTCTTGAAGCTCTGACCTGAGAGAAAGCAGTTTTTGCCTGAATTGTTCAATCTCTTCGCATGTCATCAGGGCCATCCTGTTTTTTAGCTTGTCTACGCGAAGGCAGTAAGGATAAAAATACCGATAAGAAGGCGGGACAAACTACCAAGTAATATTTTCCGCTGTCTGTACTTTGGCACCCAAAACGATTTTTTCCTCTTGTTTTGTATTCACGCGGATGAGATAGCGATAGATGCCTTTTCCAATTTTCTTCCCAGGCTCCGGTGCATCTTCAGATAATGATTTGACCATCCTGACGAAGTTATCGCCGAGATCCCTTGCCTTTTTTATAGATGTGTTCGCGGGAACAATAAGAACAAGGCTCAGGTCATCACCTTTTTGAGTGATGGCCGCCTCAATGATCTCTGGATATTGTTTGATTTTGTTTATTGCCATCTTCTTTGTATTGCCGTCTAGAAGCGGCGCGCCTGATCTTAGGGTGATGACTACGCTGAAAAAAATAAAAATGATAATAAGCGCAAGGAAGATATCCCGTAAAAATGTTTCTTTCTTTGCGGGATTTCCACAATGAGGACAGGCTTTGGCCTTGGTACTGACGTTCTCACCACATTCTTTACACGCGATTAGCGCCACAAAATACCCCCCTTACTTACATGTCCCGAGTCGACCTGTAATCCTATAGATGTTAAGGAGAAGGTGTTTCATCTCTTGAATGCATATACCCGGAATGTTCCTGAATATATCAAATCTGGGCAATAATCCCAAGATCAACCGTTGATCCTGAGTAATACCCGCCGTCCATTCAAGCAATAAAGAAACGGGTTGCTATCTTCCGCTAAAGAACCAGCCGAGTAGTCCGACGAGTACACCAAACACGGCCAGCCACATCCGAACCTGAGTTGACTTCCTTGTCCTTTCGGTATTCTGAGCCGCAACCAGATTGAGATAGTTCGAGCTGGTTCGCAAAAAGGCGGTGTAATTCTGCATCATTTCCTGAGAAATTGACCTCAGGTTGTCTAAACCTGTGAGATATTTGCAGCGGTGAACCGCATTGCGCGAAGTGTTGGCGAGGAGGTGTGATTCCAGGAGCTCCGTCAGATCTCCAGAGGGAGAAACCAACCTGGCGCGTGCCATGAACGATGTGGCTTCTGCAATCCATTTTGAGAATTCCTCTTCGGCTTCGTGCTTTTTTAGTTTTAATGTTTTCTGTTCCCGGCGCAATTCCTTAAGGCTGTGATGCCCATTTTCATCATTTTTTATCCAGGAGAGAAACTGGCCTCTCCAGGACAGGGTCGAGGCCGGATAACTCACCATCTGTTTCACTCTGATATTGAGCTTCTCAAAAACAAAAGCCCCTTCATGGTGAATAGCACGGGTAAACAAACGTTGTGCCCGGGCAGAAGTATTGATGATGTTTATAACGATGTGCACCGCTTCGACGACGCCGAACCGGAAGGCCATTTTATCGCGTTCATCAGAATCGAGGACACACCACCCGCGTCGTGCGATATAAACGATGCTTTCACTTGCTCCATAAATATTTCTTTTACCCAAATAGGTGTCGACATGGTCATATTTGGTCAGAAAAGCGGGGGTCGTTCGGCCTGCAGCGACCACCAGATGTTTTTTCATCGTTTCTTTTTTTTCATCGGTTAAATCGCTGTGAGCGGCCTCTGTCTTGAAGATGATGGTTCCGATGTATGGTCTGGAACAGGTTAACCTTGTGTCGCGACCATATTCCGGGAGTTTCTCCCATTTTCCAGAATCAAAAGTTAATCTTCTTAGATCAAGTTTTTTCAGAGCGTGTACAATGGCGCGATCAATCTTGTTCCTGAAAAATTCGGCATGGATGAGCAATGCCCCAATTTTTTGTCCGTGAGACTCGCTTCTCCGCCGGATGAGTTCCGGATGGCAAATCGAATCAAGCAGATGGCTCGCGGATATTGTATCCAGGTTTTGTAGCCGTATATTCAACGAGACAAAGCCATATTTCAATATTGTCACTTCAATATTGGAGAGACCTTCAAACGCTTCATATTTTTCAGAAAGTGAAAAGGGGCAGTCCGTGAAATGCGTGTTCCCGTCGTGAAGGTGTACCGTGAATTCGTTGTTGGTGCGGGTTTCATTTTCAATGCTGATCTGGAATTGGGTGAGAATAACTTCACTTAAAAACTGGTCGCTGAAATAGGCGGTGGCCTGGGCGCTTCTTAAATTGTGAAAGTGGATGCGATACTGCTCTTCGCGTTCATTTTTCTCACTTAAGAACCCCCCATAGGTCTGTGCTAAAAGAGATCGGTTGAGAGAGACGAGGTCGATCCATTCTGGTTTTTGATCCATTGAAGCAGATGTTGTCGTTGTTCCGTAGTCTTTTTCAGAACGGAATCGGTTGCTGATTAGAAATTGATTCAGTTTGTTGCTCAAGATCGTTTTTAGAAATTCTGAGGAATGACCGGATGCCTGACACAGACTTAGCTGCTCCCGCATGGAAGGAGAGAACTGCTGCCGGAGATATTGGGAAAGAGGCTCGCTTCCAACGCGGATCTTATCCCATAATTTAAAGGGTGAAACGATATCATCCCCAGAAAACGGCAGGACGGATTTCATGACAAGCGGGTCTTTAATAAAGTCATCCTGCTCGAACACCGATGGTTCGATCTTTGTGGAGATGCGGCCGCCAAGATAATAATGGTAGGTGAAGTTGAGTTCTAAGCCTTTTTTGGGGATTTCTAAAATATTTTTGAAGTCATTTTTTACGTCCATAGACCTTACCCGGCTCTCTCCAGTCCAGTACAATATTCTACAGTATGATTTTCACAGTATAGTGTGCACCCATAGCGAGCGCAATCTCAGTTTTTTGAAGAAGGAGTCTTCGAGCGAATATGCTTGGGTGAAATTGCCTGCAACGAATGGGTCCTCTTAATAATATATTGCCAGCCAGATTGTTTCAGTCTTGGGATCTGTCCAGTAAACTTTATGTTTTTGGTGTGCCGAAATATTAAAATGACTTCCTGCCTTCAAAGTTATTTCTTTTCCATTTTCAAAAGAAATAATCGCCTTTCCTTTAAGCACAATCACCCACTCATTTTGTTCCTGATCGTACCAACCTGACTCCGAAGATCTATGCCCCTTGGAGATGATGCGCTCTATCGTCACATGATCACTTTGTACAAGAACCTCACAGATTTCCTCCTCGAGATGTTCCGGTATAAATTCAAAGATATTTTTTAATTCCATGGGTGGATCATCTGAATTCTGTTTTGTAAGGATAAGGCTCATTTTGAGATCATGGCCAGTTTCTCGGCACGCGTAAAGGCCTTAATCTGAAACTCTCTTTTTGCGGCGTCCGACCTATTCTCGCAGAGTTCTTGATGAACAAGCCGGAACGGCCCGCGTCCCTTGGTAAATCGTGCCCCTTTACCCGCTTCGTGTTCTGTGATCCGCCGCAACAGATTTGTCGTGATGCCCGTGTAGAGCCTCCCGTCGGCGCATTCCAGGATATAGACCGTCCAGCTCATATTATACTGCTGAACGGATCGTGCAGCAATGTTATGACAATAAATTTCAAAGGAGTTCGGTCTCTTCTGTTATTTCCTCTTCGGGGAGTTCGAGTAAAGGGATAGATTGAATGGCATTTCCGGCGATTCCTTTTACGGAGTTGTACATGTGGTTTGTATTTAACAGGACTTTCTGGATTTGTTTTTCTCTTTTTTTCCAGATGCCGTTCATGGCTCTTTTTTCTGATTCTAAGTCGGTATGCATCTGCGTGAAGCCTTCAACAATGGCCTCGATCTGGAGCCGGAATTCGTTGCCAGTCAGAAAATCATAAAGCATTCCCATTTTATCACCCTTGTTTTCCTGGGTCGCGATGGCATGACTCAGGCGAATGGCCGACTCTCTGAGCGCGACGCAAAGGCCTTTAAATTCTACAAAAGTACAAATCCAGATCCCTTCTTTAATTCCCATCCTTTCCATGTCCGTCGGCATAGACTCGGTGACCAATACGCCGATATCCGCATTTTTTTCCCGAATATCTTTTTTGAATTTTTCGATCCATCCCGGCTGAAAGCCCTTGGTCCTTTTGCTTTCATAATAAATGGTTCCACAGTTTTGCCGGGTCCTTGTATGAATGCGCTGAAGGCAGTCCGCGCCTCTTGCACCCTTTTTGATTTCTTCGATGGTGTCCAGAGGGAATTGTCCGGAAAGCCATTCCTCTATGGCCAGTTCCAGTACTTCCCCCTGAGTCTGCATCGAGCCTTGCTCAGCTTGTCTTTGGGCTGTTTTTAATTGCTCGTTCAGCTGGTGGATAACCTTCTCTCTTTCAGCGAGTTTCAGCAGGGATTTTTCTCCTTCAAACTTTTTGATCTTTTCCCTTTCTTCGGCGATCATTTCATTCAGGTGTTTTTCTGACGCCGCTTCAATAGAATCCTTTAGTTCGCTTTTTTCTCTCTTCAAGCGCTCTATATCTGATTTGGCTTTGTTAAACTCCTTGAGTTGAGATGATTTTTCATTGAGTTCCTCTTGAAGAGATTTCATTTGATGCGATTGTTCTTCTGAAAATTCAGCCTTGATGATTGTTTTGAGCCGCTTCTCCGCGGCCCGCATGCCCTGCTTTATTTTCTCCGTGACAATGAGATCCTGCTTCTCCCTGGCATCCACTAATTTCTCGCGCTCTTCGTTGATGGCAGTCACCCTGTTCTGGTAGTTGTTTTTTTCCTTCGCTAATTCTTCCTGATACTTTCTCCTGAGGGTTTCTTCTACCTGGTGATACAAGATGTCGTTTACGTTAATTTCCTGATGACAATTCGGGCAATTTATTTTATTGGCTGTTTGTTTCATAATAGGCTCTCTTAAGTGGGATCTTTCAGGGGCGTTAAAGAATGGTCCTGTTCAGAAAATGGTGGAATGGACTATAGCATGAATACGCATGGAGAGTGCAATCCCCCCCCTTTCATCAGGAGGGATAAATGATTGACGACTCTCTTTCTCATCGGTATAAAGGATTCAGGGAAGCACAGTTCTTCCTGGTGGATGATGGTTCACTGCGGGAATTCTGAACAAAAAGAGAGAGAGATAATGAGCAAAGAAGTGAGGATTTCGGTGAATTCAGTTGATAGGACTACCTTTGAGGTCAAGGTGGAGGGCGGTTCAACGACCAGCCACAAGGTTACAGTTGCACCGTCATATTATCAGTCGCTGACGGGTGGCCGGGTCCCGCCGGAGGAATTGGTTGACGCATCGTTCCGATTTCTTCTTGAACGGGAAAGCAATACAAGTATTCTTCGTCGCTTCGACCTTTCCCTCATTAGTCGTTATTTTCCGGAGTACGAAGCGCTGATTCAGAAGATGCTGGACTGATCAGTATCAGATGACGTCGGTCATCCTGCCGAACTTCATCAAAGGGCCTTTACTCAATCGACCCTATCCTTCAATAGGAGATGTTTCGAGGGAAGCAGGATTTACCGCTTTGAGAACTTGGATGGTCAGGAGATAATAGAGGACTTGGGCGCATTCCAGCGAGTTCATGTCTGAATCAATGAGGATTTGATATAAAGTCCGCTTTTCGTCGGCGAGTTGGATCAGTCCCTGCATGGCGGGTGTGAGTTGTATTTCTTTGGAAAGCCGGGGAAGATCTTCAGAGGTCTCGATGTTGGCGTTTGGTGAGGGCAGTTCTTTTAAAATACGGGTCCAATCCCGAATCCGCTGGATCCCTTCCAGAATGACGTCGCCAGTACTGATGTTCAAGGTGATGACCTCTTCGGTGGGTAGAGGTCCTTCCATAAACTTGTATTCTCCCGCAATCCAGGTAAAGAGGCCCAGGGTGATCTCCTTGACCTGTGAGATTACGCCTTCAAAGAGATCTTTTGGTGCGATTAATCCCTCTTCCACGAGAATAGTCCCCTGTCGTTTCCCTGTTTTTTTTAGGAGCTCAACAGATCTTTCGTATTCCTTGTAGTGAATTTTTCCGGTTTTTAGCAGTACCTCGCCAAGACGGTCGTCCGGGTAAAAGGAGGTTGCAAAGACAATCTCGCCATTTTTAAAATAAATCGACTTGTTGAGGTCATTCCGAAAAAGATTAAGCACCCCGGTTTTTTCCTTCTGCCACATAATCTGAAGGATCTTTGGTAATCGGATATCACTAAGTGAACCGCTTGGCGTAAAGAGATCTTCTGTCATTTTATGCCCTTTTTAGGACCCTGGTTTCGCGATGCCGTTGTTTCCATGTCACGAGAAGAGAACTGGCAATGAACCAGGAAGAATAAGTTCCGACGACGACGCCGATCAGGACCGCGAGGGCAAAATCATGAATGACTTCTCCCCCGAAGAGATAAAGCGCAGCGACCGCCAGAAAAGTTGTTACGCTGGTGATGAGTGTTCGGGAGAGGACATCATTAATTGTACGATTGATCGTTTGTTCGAAAGACTCTTTTTTTCGGGTCTTTAGGTTTTCACGGATCCGGTCAAAGATAACAACGGTGTCATTTAAAGAATAACCTGCAATGGTTAACAGGGCTGTCACCGTGAGAAGGGTGATCTCTTTGTCCAAGAGGAAGAAAGTTCCCAATACAACGAGGACATCATGGAAAGCCGCAATGGCCGCTGCAACACCAAACTGAAATTGAAACCGGTATGCAATAAAAGAGATGATGCCGACGAGGGAGATTGTGATCGCCCAAAGGGCATCTTCCTGAAGCCTTTTTCCGATGGTTGGCCCGATCTCTGTGCTGCTTTCAATAATGAATGGATTTCCGGAAAAGGCCTTTGAGATGATCGATTCTATTTGCCCTCTGATGTTTTTTTGAACGATATCTTTTTTCTTGACGCGGATGATGAGCTTGTTTTCCCGCACCACTTCCTGAAGTTCGGTCCCGGGGAGCCCTCCGTCACTCAGCGCTCTTCTCGCCTCATTAATAGGGATGGGCTGATCAAATTTAAGCTGAACAGCGGCACCCCCGGCGAAATCGATTCCTAAATTTCCCTTGCCGCGTGAGATCTGGGTCAAGGAGACCAGGCCAATGGAGACGAGAATGATGGACAAGATATAGAAGGTTTGACGCCTCCCGAGAAAATTGATATCTGTATTCTTAAAGAACTCTAACATATGCTTCCCTATGATTCCTTTCGTGATTAAATACTCAAGCTTTCCAAGCGTTTCCGACCGTTGATGAAATCGTAGACCGCTTTTGTTCCGACCAGGGCGGTAAAGAGATTAATCATCACTCCGAGTGAGAGGGTTACCGCAAAACCTTTGATCGGACCGGTTCCAAACATAAAGAGGGCGAAACCGGTAATCAGTGTCGTGACATTTGAATCAAAAATAGAGGAGAAGGCCTTGTTGTATCCGGAATCCACTGCCAGGCGTACCGGCCTCCCCGCCCGTAACTCTTCCCGGATGCGTTCCAGGATCAGGACATTCGCATCGACTGCCAGACCAGCGGTTAAAATAATCCCGGCAATGCCAGGCAAGGTCAAGGTCGCGTTCAGTGCGGCCAATGCGCCGACCAGCAGGATCAAATTGAGGACCATCGCAAAATCGGCGAGTAAGCCGGAAAGCCGATAATAAACAACCATAAAAACGACAACGAGCAAGGATCCGAATCCCCCTGCGATCAGGCCCTTACGAATGGAGTCTTTCCCTAGGGAAGGTCCGACCGTGACATTCTGTATAATCTTGACGGGTGCCGGTAGGGAACCCGCTCGCAGGATAATGGCGAGATCTTTGGCCTCCTGTGTTGTGTATGTCCCTGTGATCTGGGCGCGGCCTCCACTGATTTTTTCCTGAATGCGCGGCGCCGATTTCACAGACTTGTCCAGGACGATGGCGAGCCGTCTTCTCCTGTTTTCGTCGGTGACCTTTTCAAAAAGCCTGGACCCCACCGGATCAAAGGTAATGGATACGTAGGGCTCGTTGAACTCTCCGAAGGAAACGCGGGCGTCGGTGAGGAGGTCCCCGGCAAGGACGGCCTGCTTCTTGACGAGGTAGGGTGTTTTTGTAATATCGCCGGTTTCTTTATGGACGATCCGTTCAAATAGAATTTCGTCTTCCGGATCAATTTTTTCCTTGAACTCGGTAAAGAACTGTTCTGCCGCGTCCGGATCGAGCCGGGACGGAAATTGACTCAGGATGGCGGAGGTTTCATTCAGGAGTTTAAACTCGAGTTGGGCTGTCTTCCCGATCAATTCAATAGCCCGTTCGGGTTCACTGACCCCGGGAAGTTGGATCAGGATCTGGTTGGCGCCCTGTTGTTGAATCAGCGGCTCAGTCACCCCAAATTCGTCGATTCGGTTCCGAATCGTCTCTAATGCCTGGAGCGTCGAGGTCTCGAGGATTCTTTTCTCCTCCGACTTGCGGAAGGTCAGGACCTTTTCTCCTCCCTCCTCTCGGGCGGTTACCAGGCTTGTATATTTGTCGTCTAGCAGTTCGGTAATCTTTTCGTTGTTTTCAGAATCGAAGGAGAGGGTAATCTCTTTTCCATCTCGTTGAATAGACGAAACCGAGATCTCTTCATCCTCCAGTGCGTCTTTGAGTGATGCCATGTTTCTGTCAATCGCGTTCTCAACCGCTTTTTCGCTCTCTACTTCCAGAATAAGGTGCATTCCTCCACGCAGATCCAGGCCGAGGGTTACCCCCTTGTCTGGAAAGATATTCCCCCACCAGTCGGGGAGCACAGAATAGATCGGTGTTGAAGGGAGTAAAAACAGGATGGAGAGCGTAATCGTTGCGAGGAGAAAAAGAAATCTCCCCTTTACTTCTCGTTTCATTTGCCTTTTTCCTCCTTCTTATCAGAGCCGTCCGTGATTTCTTCAATATTGGTCCTAACGACTTTGATACGAACGCCATCGGCCACCTGAAGTGTGACAACTTTTGGAGTAAGGTTGGTGACCGTCCCGATGATCCCTCCTGAGGTCGCCACGCGTTCTCCCTTTTTTAAGGAGTCGATCATCTCTTTTTGTTTCCTGGCGCGCTTCTGTTGGGGCATGACGAGCAGAAAATAAAAAAGGACAAAAATAAGGACAAAAGGGATGAACCCTAGAATTTGCGCCGAGCCCGCTCCCGCCGAACCGCTGGCGCTGCCTCCTGTTTGGGCCCAGGCAGTTGATTCAAGCCACTCCAACAATTTAGTAACCTCCTTCGTCATTTTGCTTTTGTTTAGGAAGCTCTGAATAAGTCTGGGTTGAATTTTTCATGAGATAAAATGTTTTGATTCCAGGCGCAAATTGCAGAGGATGGTTCTCGCGAAGCCATAGCCTGCTATTTTCAAGATTTGCAACGCAGAAGTGGGACATTCTAGCCTTGAAAAAACAATTCATGACTTATTCAGAGGTTCTTTTATTCACTCTTTTTCCTAAAGAGGTCTGACGCCGCTGGTAGAATTTACGGCAGAAACCTTCCAGATGATCGTTCTCAATCGCCTGGCGAAGCCCTTTTAACAACCCTAGATAATAATATAAATTGTGTAGGGAGTTCAAGCGGATTGCCAAAAGTTCTTTTGATATGAAAAGATGACGCAAATAGGCCCTCGAAAAGTTGCGACAAGTATAGCACCCGCAGTCCGGATCGAGTGGCCCGTCATCTTCTTTGTGCTTCGCGTTCTTGATATGAATCTCTCCCCATTGGGTAAAAAGGGCTCCGGTCCTCGCATGACGGGTCGGGAGGACGCAGTCAAAGATGTCGACGCCCCGCCTCACCCCTTCGACCAGGTCTTCCGGCCTTCCAACGCCCATCAGGTATCTCGGCTTATGGTTTGGGATGATCGGGATCACCTTTTCCAGGACCTCCAGCATTTTATCCTGAGGCTCTCCGACAGAGAGTCCGCCGACGGCCAGACCATCGAAGTCCATCTCAAGAAGACCCTCCACCCCTTTTTCCCGGAGGTCGCCATAGAATCCGCCCTGGATGATCCCATAGAGAAATTGATCTTCACGCGAATGGGCTTCTTTGCAGCGTTTGGCCCATCGGAGGGTTCTCTCAAGGGAGAGACGGGTTTTTTCATAGTCGGAAGGATAAGGAAGGCACTCATCGAAGGCCATGATGATGTCGGCCCCGATGTTGGATTCGATCCCGATGGCCCTTTCAGGTGTGATGAAATGCCGCGAGCCGTCTAGATGGGATTGAAAAGTGACCCCTTCTTCTGTCACGCGCGTGAGGCCGGTCAGGCTGAAGATCTGGTAGCCCCCGCTGTCTGTGAGTATCGGTTTGTCCCAGGAGATAAAGGAGTGCAAGCCCTTCCTTTTTTCAATAAATTCGTCTCCCGGCCTTAAATATAAATGATAGGCGTTGCAGAGGATGACTTGTGTTTCGAGTCCGGTGAGGTCTTCAGGACTCATTCCTTTTACCGTTCCCGCCGTTCCGACCGGCATAAAGGCCGGGGTCTCAATATCCCCGTGATCTGTTCGGATGCGTCCTCTGCGGGCGGAAGCGTGTTTTGTCGCATGGACGATTTGAAAATGTCCCGCAGCCCTTGCGGAAGACCTTGCCTTGATCCGGACCGGCTTCAGCAAGCCCATTACATCTGCTCCGGAGCGGAAATGCCGAGTAGGTCGAGTCCATTGTGAAGGACAATGCGGATGGCTCTCATGAGAACCAGCCGGGCCTTGGTCAGGGCCGCGTCTTCTATAATTATTCGATGTCCAAAGTAAAATCGGTGAAGCATCCCTGCCAGTTCCTGTAGATAGAAGGTCATCCTGTGAGGTTCCAGGGCCTCCGCTGCGGAGAGGGCAAGGTCCGGGTAGCGCGAGGCCTGCTTGATGAGCGCTTGTTCTTCCGGCAGGGCGAGTAAGGCGAGTTCTTCCATCGTAATATTGTGTACCACATCCTCAATATCCCAGTCCCGATCTTTTGCCACCCTTTCAATGCTGCACACGCGAGCATGGGCATACTGCACGTAAAAAACAGGGTTTTCATTCGTGGCCTTCTTTGCCAGTTCCAGATCAAAATCAAGAGAGGTATCCGAGCGGCGCATTAGGAAGAAGAAGCGGGTGGCATCGACGCCGACCTCCTCAACCACATCCCTGAGCGTAATAAATTCGCCAGAGCGCTTCGACATTTTGACCTGCTTCCCATCCCGCAATAAATTAACCAACTGATGGATCAGGATCTGAAGCCGCTTGGGAGCATATCCCATTGCCTCGACCACGGCCTTGATCCGAGCGATATAGCCATGATGATCTGCCCCCCAAATATTGATCAGGCGGTCATATCCCCGCTCGAACTTTTCTCGATGGTAGGCAATGTCCGCGGCAAAATAGGTCAGCTTTTGGTTGCGCCGCCTCACAACGCGGTCCTTATCATCCCCATAGGCGGTTGTTTTAACCCAGAGGGCGCCTTCGTCCTCAAAGAGAACCTTTTTTGATTCCAGGAGTTTAAGGGCCGCGTCTATTTTGTTCTCCTGATGAATCTCTGCCTCAGGCGTCCAGGTGTCAAAGTGAACCCGAAAAGTTTTCAGGTCCCGCCGGATCCATCCAAGGATTGTCTCGTAGCTATACCGGGTGAAGAAGGGAAGATGTGATTCAGCAGGGCCGTACATGTAGCGGTCACTTTCTTCTCCCCTCACCGCCCGGGCGATTTCGATAATGTAATCCCCCTGATAGCCTTCCTCAGGGAGGTTAATCTCCTCTCCATACAACTCGCGGTAACGGAGGTAGGTGGACTTGCCAAGGAGATCCATCTGCCCGCCGACGTCATTGATATAGTATTCCCGGTCAACTTGATATCCGACTGATTTTAAAAGTCGTGCAAGTGCGTCTCCCAGCGCGGCGGCGCGTCCGTGGGCGACATGAAGCGGTCCGGTTGGATTGGCGCTGACAAACTCTATCTGAACCTTCTTTCCTTCTCCCTCCGACGTCCGGCCATAGTTTTTATCTGCCCGGAGGATGTTGATGAGTTCCTGGTGCCAGGAGGCCTTCGTCAGAAAAAAATTGATATATCCCGGTCCGGCGATCTCAATTTTTTCGAATGAGGGAAGCGGGGAACCGTCTTTGAGTCGATTTGCCTCTTCAAAGGATTCCCTTAGGGCCAAATTGTTCAGTTGTTCTGCGAGTTGCGTTGCGATCTCTCTCGGGGGACGGCCTTCCACTTTGGCCAGAATCAAGGGGAGCGTCGTTGCAAAATCTCCATGACCTTCTTTTTTAGGGGTCTCCAGGGGAATCTCTAGACAGGGGGCGTCCGTGAGTCTCCCCGCTTCCTGGGCTTTTTTAACAACGAATTCAATCCATTTGAGCAACACGGTTTTCATCGATCTACTGAAGCCCTCATAAATCTTTCTCGCACTCCGTTTAGAAAATGAATCATGACAATATTCTGAACCAAAAGCCACGCTGGCTTAGGGCCACCTCTTTTCAGATTTTAAAATAAGCAGCTAACTATAGTCTATCTACTTGAAAAGTCAACTATTTAGATTGAAAGTGTCAAGCAAAAATAGCGATGTCTTCTGTTGACGTAATCCTAAAAGATAAATGGCATTTCCGGGATGAGTTTAGACTTGAAAAGAAAATGGTTTTTATGAAATAATCCGGAAAAACTCCAGGAGAATCAGGAATGGGCGATCAGAAAAGTAAAATTATTTTTACGCTTATTATCGTAGTGTGTCTCGGGGGCGGGGCTGGATTCCTTTATCTCGGGAGTCATTTTTTTTCTGGTCGGGCTGTGCCTTTCTGGACCTTCTCGACCTACATCGTCGTATTGACCATCATCATTATCTTCTTTGCCTACCGATTTATCTTCGTTCACCCCTATCAGAACGACGAAGAAGAATAAGGTCCACGTGGTGTCGCTTTACATGCCAACAGGCCGTTGCCACTGAAAGATCTCTGCGAACACCCCTTCCGGTTCCGGACCGATTTCCCCAGGCAGGAACATCTTTTTTGTATTGAAGTGCTCCCTCTGCTCGGGATTTGGAATGTCGATCAAAAAAAGACCAGGCCGATCGCGCCTGGCGAATAGACCCCCACCAGGGGAGATCCGGCTGGGCGGCATGATTTATGGCGTGAATAACCTTGATTGTGACTGCGGCACGCGGGGGATTGGGGACAGGGGTATACCGTCGGGCGACTGCCCAAAAAGTAAGGGGGCCAATGAACGTTTTTGGGATTTGGATAGACCACTCATAGGGGGGCATCGAATCCAGCTTCGAGGGCGAGACGCCCCTTGAGACCATGAGAAGGACGCCAAACAAGGGCGCCTTGTCACCCGGATCGATGCGGATTTTCAGGCTGTTGCCTGCTTCCACGATCTCCCCGCTTGACGGGCTGATGAACCGGAAGGCCCAGACCTTTGAAGGCCCAATTCCTTCCGGGGCCGTCATGCAGACCGCGACAAAGATCAAATAAAGAAGAATCCCCTTTTGGAAAGGCGTATGTGTTGTCCCCATTTCATTCAACCAGACGGGAAAGAAGCGCAAAAACCCACTACAGTTTATCGTATCACAGCCGAACAGATTAAAACGAGTTGAGCACGTATCGTGCGTGCCATTTAAGTTATTCTAGTAAGAGATTATTTAGGCCGCACAAGAGCCGTCATTATTCCACGCTTCAACAATTAAAGAGAGCTGGAGGCGGCCTGATTCAGCAATGCGCGGACTCCCTTGGCCCGCTCCATGGCTTGGCGTGGATCTGGATGAACCAGGGTGACATGGCCCATTTTTCTCCCTGTTTTGATACCCTGTTTTCGGTAGTGGTAGAGCCGGGCTCCGGGGACCGATAAGAGCTGCTTGAGCTGTTCTGGAGATTCCGCTGCAGTTACTTCCGGTCCGAGGATGTTCACCATGACGGCCGGAGAGGAAAGCTGAATATCAACAAGGGGCAGGCCGCAAAGGATACGCACCTGATGCTCAAACTGGGAGATGGTGGCAACATCCATGCTGTAATGTCCTGAATTGTGCGGACGCGGGGCAATCTCGTTGATGAGCAGTTCTCCATTTTCCATGAGAAAAAACTCGATGCAGAATATGCCGACCCCTTCGAGGGCGGAAATGATATCTGCCGCGAGAGAGGCGGCTTTGCGTGCGATGTCCGGGTCAATGTCTGCGGGAACTTGACAGAGTCGGAGGATGCCTTCTTCATGCCGGTTTTCAGTAACGGGATAGGTTTTAAAATTCCCTTCCTCATTCCGCACGATCATGATGGAGAGCTCCTTGGCATATGGTGCCCACTTTTCAATAATCCATCCTGAATGTCGCGGTTGAAGTGATTCCTGAAGTGCATGAACATCCCTCCAGCCCTTGAGCCGCCATTGCCCATGCCCGTCGTATCCTGCCGTGGCCGTCTTGCAGATGGCGGGAAGGCTGAAGTCGGACATGACCCGATTGAGTTCTGTCGGATTCTCAAGAACCCGAAAAGGAGTTACAGGAAATTTATGTTCTACAAGAAAGCGCTTCTCGCGGATTCTGTTTTGAAGGAGGCGTAGTATCCGACTCCCCGGTTTTACTGGGTGTGTTGTCTCCAGGGCTTCAACAAGGGGCACAGGGATGTTTTCCCACTCATAGGTGATGGCTTCACTCTCCTTGCGAAATGTCTGGAGTGTTTTGGAATCATCGAAAGGGGCTGAGAGAAAGGTGTCGGCCATGGTTCTGGCTGGTGCATCCGGATGGGGGTCCCAGACGACGACCCGAAACCCGAGTTGACGGGCGGCGATGGCAAAGAACATCCCCAACTGTCCTCCGCCCAGAATGCCCAGCTTGCGGAATCGGTCTGCCATCCTTACTGGCCTTTCAGAACAGTACGGGTCTGTTTTTTACGAAACGCAAGGAGTTTTTGACGGATAGGACGGTATTTCAGGGAGAGAATTTCCGCCGCCAGCAGGGCGGCGTTCTCGGCCCCTCCAATCGCCACGGTTGCAACCGGGACCCCACGGGGCATCTGAACAATCGAGAGGAGTGAATCCAGTCCACGAAGGTGTTCTGTCGGGATGGGGACCCCGATCACGGGTAGAAGGGTTTTGGCCGCGATCATCCCCGGAAGATGCGCGGCCCCGCCGGCACCGGCAATAATGACTTCCAGTCCCCTCCGCTCAGCATTTTCGGCATATGTGAACATTTGATCGGGGGTTCGATGTGCCGAGACAACACGCAATTCATTCCCGATGCCGAGTGAATCCAGGGCCGCGACGGCCTTTTCCAGGACAGGGAAGTCGCTCGTACTCCCGCCAATAATCCCGACCCGGATCTCTTTTTTGGTTGTCTTCGTCTGATTACTTTTTTTCGGCATGTTGATATTGCTCCAGGAGGTTTTGATGGCCCGATTTGTCTGAAGAGAATCTACACCAACGGCCATCGTAGATTAAAATGATGAAGATCGCAAGTCAAAGGTTGATCCGTGGACTTCACTGAATCTCTGATTGCACTGAAGAATGAAATCTGCTAGATTAATCACTCTATGGCGGCGTACCCAAGTGGCTAAGGGAGCAGTCTGCAAAACTGTCATTCAGCGGTTCGATTCCGCTCGCCGCCTCCAAAATCTCCCTCCTTTTTACCGGTGTTATGATGCCTCCTCGCAGCTTTTTTGCGGTGCCCAGTACTCCGGGCGGGGTCCCCAGCAGCTTTACTCGTTTTTTTATTTATGATATCTTTACCCTATGTCAGCCCTGAGAATTAAGCCAAAACAGCTCCTTTTATTTCTCATGATGGGGCTCCTCTTTTTTTTGTCTTTCTCTTTGATGTCAGGCCTGAAAAAGAGAAACATGTCGGCTGTTTTTGAGTCTTCCGGCGTGAAGGCGGATATCGGAATTCGCCGCTTTTCCTTCGTTCAGACTCATGGGGGGGAGCCGGAATGGGAGTTGCGTGCGGAGTACGCGGAAATGTTTGAAAAGGAGCAGAAGGCCACCCTGAGGGAGGTTGCAGTCACCATTCAAACCGGGAATGGATTAAACCTGAAATTGAAGGGGAATGAAGGGACCATTGACACGGCAAAGAAAGACTTTTCCCTCAGGAATAGAACCGCGCTCATGGAAATTATGCTGGGAAACGGCTATATCGTAAAGACCTCCGGCCTGAAGTGGACCAATGAATCAAGAGAGCTGACAACAGATGGGTTTGCCACCATCTCAGGCCCTCAGGTCGAAGTTGAAGGAACAAAGGTGAGGTGGTCGCTTGGTGATCAAGAGCTCATTGTATCTGGTGATGTTAAAGCGGTCCTTTTTTAAAAAGTATTTCTTTCTTTTCCTCCCTTTGCTTCTTCTCGGCCCCCATGAGTTATCGGCAGCGGAAGGCAGTTCAGAGTCACTAGAGAGCAGGAGTCCTATTGCGATCACTGCGAGCAAAATGGTGGTACAAAGCCTAGAAGACAGGATTACCTTTGAAGGGGATGTTTTAATCAAGAGGGGGGATTTGAGGATTGAGGCGGACCTCGCAGAGGTTTTCTTAAAAGAAAAAGGGGGAGGTCAGTCGTTGAAGCCTTCGTCATCTCTGTTGCTGGAAGGGGCATCCCAAGGGGGAAAAGAGATTGCTCGGATTATTGTATCCGGTAAGGTAGACATACAACACGGGGATAGGCGAGCTAAGGCCAAGAAGGGTTTTTATGACAAAGAGAAGGAAAAGATTACCTTAACGGGTCATCCCGAAGCGTGGGAGGACGATTATCACATTAAGGGAAAAACGATTACTTTCTTTTTGACGGAGAACCGGACACTGGTTTCGGAAAGTGAGCTGACCATTCGCTCTGAGTCAGGCGGCTTGGAGCCGAATACAAAATGACGGTATCGATGGTTTCTTATGGTTACGGCTTAGAATGTTAGAGGCAATCGGACTCGAAAAGAAGTATCAAGACCGCAAGGTCGTCGACCAGGTCAGCATCTCTGTCGGTCCGGGAGAGGTTGTGGGCCTGTTGGGGCCGAATGGGGCTGGGAAAACAACCACCTTTTACATGATCGTCGGTCTGACCCCGCCGAGTTGCGGGGAGGTTTCCCTGAATGGAGAACGGATTACCGAGATGCCGATGTATCTCCGTGCGCGCCTAGGGGTGAGCTATCTTCCCCAGGAGCCATCCATCTTCAGAAAGTTAACGGTTGAAGAGAATATTCGGGTTGTCCTGGAATCAATGGGGCTCAAATCATCGGAATGTGATGCCCGTCTTCAGGAGCTTCTGGGGGAGCTTAATATTTCGCATCTGGCAAAAAGTAAGGCCTATACCCTCTCCGGCGGTGAGCGGCGGCGGCTTGAAATTACACGTGCCCTGGTTCTTTCCCCCCAGTTTATCCTCCTGGATGAGCCCTTTGCGGGGATTGACCCGATTGTGATCATTGATATCCAGAAGATCATTTTTCACCTGAAGGAAAAAGGGATTGGCGTCTTGATTACCGACCATAATGTTCAGGAGACTTTGGATATTACGGACCGCGCCTATATCATCCATAACGGCAAAATTTTGATATCAGGAACATCTCTGGAAATTGCAAATAGCCCGGAGGCAAAGGCCCTTTATTTGGGTGACCGATTTAGCTGGCAGGTCCAAAATGCCGGTACTTTTAATTCTTGAGAGGGTTTCGCAGTGGCTTGGCCGGACGCTGGAATGGGTCTGAAACTCAACATGAAATTGGCGCAGAAGCTGGTGATGACGCCTCAGCTTCAGCAGGCCATTAAACTGCTTCAATTGTCGAGGATGGAGCTGGAGCAGACCATCCAGGAGGAAATCATGGAGAACCCTGTTCTGGAGGACGCTGTCAGTAGTCCTGAGGAAGCCGGTTCTGAGGCGTCTGGGGAGGGGGGCGAAGCAAAAACAGATGACCGGCCGGAGGTAAAAGAAGAGTTTGATCTGAAATGGGAAGAGTATTATCTGGATGAAGGCCGTAGTGAGAGCTGGAGTAATGCTGGAGGCCTTCCAGATGAAGGGCCTTCTTTTGAACAGACGCTGGCGAAATCGACTTCTCTTGTCGACCATCTTTTGTGGCAGTTGGGTTTCTCATCCGTGTCTGAGAAAGAAAAAGGGATTGGCGCACTCCTAATCGGAGAGATCGATGACAACGGTTACCTGAGGTCTTCGCTTGAAGAGGTTGCGGTTTCCTCTGAAGCTACTCTGGAGTCTGTGGGGAATGTTTTGAAAGTTGTCCAGGACTTTGACCCGTCCGGTGTTGGCGCGAGAGACTTGAGGGAGTGTCTTCTTATTCAAATCAAGCAGCTTAGGCTTGCCGGATCTCTCTCTGAAGTCATTGTGAGTGATTATCTGGAGGATCTAGAGAAGAAACGCTATCAGCATATTGCCAAGGAATGCAATGTGCCTCTGCAGGAGGTGGTCCACGCTTGCAGGATTGTAGAAAGTCTGGAGCCAAAACCGGGGCGTCCTTACTACTCTGAAGAAAACCACTATATTATCCCCGATATCCATGTTGTAAAACGGGATGGAAGCTATGTTGTTGTGCTAAATGATGATGGAATGCCCAAATTAAAGATCAGTCCTTACTATCGGGCACTGCTTCGATCCAAAGAGCAGGTGGCTGATACGACCAAGAGTTATCTGGAAGAAAAGTTCAAGTCTGCCCTCTGGCTGGTTCGGAGTATCGAACAGCGAAATCGGACCATACGCCTTGTGGCAGAAAGTATCGTGAAGTTTCAGGAGGGTTTTTTAGAAAAAGGGGTTAATTTTTTAAAGCCTCTTATATTGAAACAGGTTGCCGATGATATTTCGATGCATGAGTCGACTGTCAGCCGCGTGACAACAAATAAATATATGTATACCCCTCAGGGGGTCTATGAATTGAAGTTCTTTTTTAATAGTAGTTTGCCGCGTATGGGGAATGGATCAGAAAGCCTTTCTTCCGTGGCGGTGCGTGAGAAGATCAGGAGAATGGTGTTGGCAGAAGATCCGGCCTGTCCTTTGAAGGATCAGGACATCGTGAGATCCTTGGAAGAAGATAATATAGAGATTGCGAGGAGAACCGTTACAAAATATCGTGCCAGCTTGAAGATTCCCCCTGCAAGTCGCCGCAAAAGACTGTTTTAACCCGAGGGAAAAAACATGTCTTATTTGGTAATGACACAGCATGCCTAAGGAGGACCGATGGACGTATTGATTACCGGAAGACATTTGGAAGTTACATCCGCATTACGGAAATATGTTGAAAATCGGGCAAAAAAACTTGAAAAATATACCTCAAAGGCCACCCATATTACCTTTACCCTCAAGGTGGAAAAATACCGGCACCTTGCTGAGGTTTTGGTGAAAGTCAATGGTTCTATTCTTCAATCTGAAGAAGAAACAGATGCGATGTATGCATCGGTGGATAAGGCGACGGCAAAGATAGAAAGGCAGCTCAAAAAACATAAAGAAAAACTGCGTAACCATCGGGTTCAGCAGGATATTTTTATTGAAGAAAATGTCGATTCTCGAAGTGATTTTCAGGAAGGCCGGGAGAAGAAAGAAGCTTGAGGTTTTGTCAATGACCCATGGCGAGGCCGCATTGCAGGTTGCTCTTTTGTGTGGAGTTTTCCTGGAGAATTGTCGCTGTTCTGCTTCAGGACGAGGTGCGAGGCCTACTACGCCGCAGCGACTGCGTCGTAACATAAGAACGTCGGAGCAGCAGCGCCACGGGATCTGGTCTCACATATGATGGTGAAGCAGAAGAATATTCGCCTTGTGATTATCAGCGGTTTGTCCGGGTCCGGAAAAAGTTCTGCCATTAAATATCTGGAAGACCTAGGTTTTTTTTGTATCGATAATCTCCCCCCCCCACTCCTTCCAAAATTTGTCGAGCTTTGCAGGCAGTCAAGAGAGGGTATCATCAAGGCTGCCGTTGGCGTTGATATACGAGAGCGGGACTTTCTGGCGAATTTTCTGAATGTCTTTGACGAACTGAGGGAAGCCGGCTATCAGGCCGAGCTCCTTTTCCTTGAAGCGAGAGATGATATCTTGCTGCGGCGTTTTTCCGAAACGAGGAGACCTCACCCGCTCGCAAGAGAAGGATCTGTTTTCGATGGGATTAAGCTTGAACGTGAAAAACTGAAGGGGCTCCGGAAGCGAGCGGATCGGATCTTGGATACCTCTGACTACCATGTTCACCAACTGAAAGGGGTATTAACGCAAACGTATTTTGGAGACCAAGCAGATCATGAGATGCGCTTGTCCCTGATTTCTTTTGGATTTAAGTTCGGAATTCCGACCGATCTGGATCTCCTTTTCGATGTTCGCTTTTTAAGCAACCCGAACTTTCAAGAGACCTTGAAAGCGTTTACAGGAGAAAACCCGCTTGTCCAGAAATACCTCCTCGATCTGCCGGAGACGAACATGTTTCTTACCAGACTGTATGATTTTCTTGACTTTCTTCTCCCTCTGTACAAGAAGGAGGGGAAAAGTTATTTGACGGTTGGAGTAGGTTGTACGGGGGGAAGGCATCGTTCTGTGGCGATGGTTCATCTGTTGAGAGCCCATCTCCAGGAGACGGGACGTAAGGTGCATTACCACCATCGTGATATCGGACAGTCGGAGTGAGTGTCTTATGAAAAGTTATGTTATTGGAATTGCGGGTGCAAGTGGAGCGGTGTACGGTGTCACACTGCTGGACTTTCTTTTGAAGGCGAAGCACAGGGTTTATTTAACGCTTACGCATGAGGCACGATTGATTATCAAGGGAGAGATGGGGCTCGATTGGGGAACGAACTTTCAAGAAACATCAAGAATTCTGGAAAAAAGGTATGCAGACTTTGACCTGGTTTGTTGTGATGAGCGGGATATGACGGCGCCGATTGCAAGCGGTTCTGTCCCGACGGAAGCGATGGTGATTGCCCCTTGTTCGATGAAAGCCCTGGCGGCGATTGCTCATGGCATCTCTTCAACCCTGATTGAGCGTGCGGGCGATGTCACTTTGAAGGAAAAACGCCCCCTGATCTTGATCCCGCGAGAGACGCCCCTGAGTCGGATCCACCTAAGTAATATGCTCCTGTTGGCTGACATGGGTGCGACCCTAATGCCGGCAATGCCGGCTTTTTACCACCGCCCGAAGTCGATTGATGACATGGTGCATTTTGTGGTCGGTCGAGTCCTTGATGCCCTAAAGATAAAAAATGAGTTGATTACACGTTGGGGCGGACAGTGAAGACGCTTATGCTAAGCCGAACAATGCTAATATTAACTTCGGTCTTCTTTTTTCTTTCCTGCCAAACGAGTCCGGACGAAAACATCCTCACTGATTGGTCGGATGTGACCTTGAAGGCGAGTGGGAAGGGCGCTATCGATGGAGAGTGGACGACATCGAAGAGAATTCGTGCGATTCAGCAGGCCAAGATCAATGTATATGCGAATATAGAATCGCAAGTTATGGGCTTGAAAACGGGCTCCGGCAAGCGTGTTTTGGATTGGGCGAAGAAAGATGAAAAAATACGCATGAAAATCTCCGCGTTTGTGAGAGGGGCGAAGATTGTCGGGCTTGAAAACAGCGGAAAAGGGATCAGGGTCGATGCCGAATTATATCTGGGCGATAGTTTTGAGGCGACGATCGGCCTCGGCAGGAAAAAGCAGAGTCCCACAATCTCTCCAGAAGGCAGAAAGCAAGGTTTCTAAAATACCGGTTTGGATTCAAGGGATTTTCGTAAACTTCCTTCCAACAGAACAAAGCCCCGCGGCACGATTCAGCTTGCCGATCCAAGATCCATCATTAAATAGTTGTGGCGCTCAGCCTCAAATTTCGATGCAGGATCTCCGGCTTTCCGCTCCTCGTACCTTGTCCTGAAGAAAAACCGAGACAGGCCGATCATTTTAAAACCACAATATATGGTACTCCTTTTCCGAGGAGAATACTGTAGCTGATATACTATAGAAAATGTCTTCTCTATCCTTGACAAAGCATAAATACTAAGTATACTTACTATCATCAGATCCCTAAAAGGAGTAAGGGTAAATTCATGCTGTTTTTTATGATTGCTGTCCGCATTTCTTGATTTTATTCTAACGCTTTTGAGGGGAGGTCTGGTTCCCTGTTGCATACCCGTATGGGCATTCCAGAAAGATAGAGGCGCAATACAGTTCATTCAAATTAAGTAGGATCTCCCTAAAATGGCACGAAAAGAAAAGATGCAGTATAAGACAAAAGACATCTGTTCATTATTTGATATATCGCGGGCAACGCTGTTTCGTTGGGAGGATGAGGGGCTTATCTCTGATGTGGGGCGTGATTGGCGGAATTGGCGTCTATACTCCGATCGGAACATCAAAGAAATAAAAAAAATCATCACTGGCAGGTCTGGCCATCGAGGTAAGGTCTAACTGTCCATTCCCGGTCAGGTGATTTCGCTGTCGGTCGTGGGGACGCAGGTAAAGGTAAATCAATTTGGGTTTTTCGTTTTCTCGCAAAAAAGACGTTGTCGCGCTTGACATCGGATCGGGTGCGATCAAGCTGGTTCAGCTTAAAAAGCTGTCGCAGGGTTATCAACTCGAAAAGTTCGGTGTGAAAGCCCTTGACTCTGAATTGATTGTTGACGGGACTGTTATGGATTCAGGGCAGGTCGTTGATGTGATCAAGGAACTTCTTGAAGAGCAATCGGTCCAGGCCAAGGATGTTGCGCTTTCAGTCTCCGGTCATTCTGTCATTGTCAAAAAGATCAATGTTCCGATGATGACGGAAGAAGAACTGGAGGAGTCGATTAAGTGGGAAGCGGAGCAATACATCCCATTCGATATCAATGATGTCAATATCGACTTTCACATTCTCGGCACGTCAGAGTCGGAAGAAGCGAAAGACCAAATGGGGGTTCTCCTGGTTGCGGTTAAAAGGGAGCGGCTGACGGAGTACACCACACTCGTTACAGAGACGGGTTTGAATCCTGTTATTGTTGACGTTGACGCGTTCACACTGGAGAACATGTTTGGGGTGAATTATGATTCGAGAGAGGATGAAATCGTTTCTCTGGTCAACATTGGCGCAAGCGTCATGAATATTATTATCTTGCGGGGAGGCACCTTTGCTTTTACACGCGACATCTCATTCGGAGGGAATCGCTACAGCGAAGCCATTCAGAGGGAATTCAATGTTAACTATGAACAGGCCGAACGCGCAAAGAAAGGCGACGCTGTTGATGGGATTGATCCGGAGGCCCTTTTAAATATTATTGGTGGTCTCAACGAGAAAATTGCGACAGAGGTCACACGCTCTTTTGAATACTTTAAAACCACGTCGAGTAGTGAGACGATAGATCGGATTCTGATGAGCGGCGGCAGTGCCAAAGTTCCAAATCTCTTGTCTCACCTTGGTGAGAAGCTCGGTGTAGAGGTTGAAATGGCAGACCCATTCAGCAATATCGAGATCCCGGAGGATTTATTTGACCGGAACTTCGTAAAGGAGATGGCCCCCATGTCTGCTGTCGGTGTCGGTTTGGCGCTCCGAAGATTAGAGGGAAGCGGTTCATGATTGAGATTAACCTGCTCACGCCTCATCGTTCAAAGAAAATTAAAAGAAAAGTAGAGATACAGTCACAGCTCATTATCGTTGTCGTCGTTTGCGTAATTACCTTGGTGATCTGTGGGTTGGTCTGGAGTCAACTCAATGAGAAAGTAACTGTCCTCCAGTCGGAAGCGTCAGGGCTATCTTCGGAATTGGATCAGCTAAAGATGAAAGTGGCGGAAGTAAAAAACTACGAACGGGATAAAAAGGTGGTTCAGGAAAGAATTAAGGTCATTGATCAACTCCGCAAGAATCAGTCCGTTCCGGTACACCTGCTTGATGAAATCAGTAAAAGTTTACCCAGTCGGGCCTGGATTGTAAGCCTGAGTGAGCAGCGTGGAAAAATCGAGTTAAGTGGAAAGGCCATCACCAATAATGAGATCGTTGAATTCATTGATAATTTGAAAAGATCTTCTTTTTTTAAAAATGTACAGATCCTGGAGTCGCGGCGGGGTTCCGAAGGGGAGATTCCTATATATTCTTTCCGGCTGAAAGGCTTGATTCTTTCGTGAAGGGTGCGCCTCCATGGGTGAGGTCTTATGGACATCAACGCAGAAACGCTTAAAAACTTAACAAACACGCAGAAATTTGTCGCCCTTGCGCTGGTCATCGTTATTCTTGTGGGTGGGTTTGTTTGGTTTGTTTTTATTCCAAAAAATAATGAGATTGCCAGGCTTGAAGAAGAAGTTTCCGGACTCAATAACGCAATTAATATTCATCGCATCAAAGTTCGCAAGCTGGGATTATTGAAAAAAGAGAACAAGGCGCTTCAGGTGAAGCTGACTACGCTAAAGGAACAATTACCCCCTGAGGCGGAAGTGGAAGTTCTCCTGAAGCAGATTTCCGAGCTGGGAGGGAAAACCGGTCTTGACTTTAAGTTATGGCGACCTGCCACGAAAGTAAAGGATCCTTCCGGACTCTATATCAGGATTCCTGTAAATATTGAGGTTGCGGGAGGATATCATGCGCTTGCCGTTTTTTTTGATAAGATCAGTCATCTTCCGCGGATTGTCAATGTTTCCAACATCAAGATGACGGCGCCCCGTGAAGACAAAAATAAAGAGGAAATTATTATACAGACCAGTTTTTCTGCAACCGCATTTGCTTCCGGAGAAGGGGGTTAGTTGAGTACTGTTTTCAGAGCAAAAATCCTTATGTTTGGGTTGCTTTTGTCTGCGTGCGGTGGAGGGGAAGCGCCTACGGTACCTGAAGCGGTACCTCCCATCCCGGCCCCTCAAGTTTCTCGGGTCGGAAATGCGGCGGAGGTGATGGTCCCGACACCGGAAGTAAAAGAGGAGGTCCCCACTTTTCGGTATGACCCCGAGGGGCGACGTGATCCGTTTCGGTCCGTCCTTGCGTCATCGGGGAAGTCAAAGAAGAATGTGATGAGTCTCCCCCCTTTGCAGCGCTTGTCCCTGTCTGAGTTGAGGCTGATCGGGATCGTGTGGGGTGAATTCGGTTTCGGGGCGATTGTCCAGACGCCGGATAGTAAAGGATATACCCTTCGAAAGGGGACGCGTGTTGGAGTCAATAGCGGGATCGTTCGGCGGATTACTAAAGAAGAAGTTGTGATAAGAGAGACCGTTACAGATATTTTTGGTGAAACTAAGACAAGCACTGTTGTGATGAAACTTCATCCCCAAGAGGAGGGGCTAGAATGACCGGCCATGCGATCCGATATGCGATCATTATATTAATTTCGTCACTCACCTTATCCTGCGGTGTCAAAAATTTGCAGGTCAAGGAGACATTCCAGACAGAGATTCAACAGATTGATATCTCCGAAGGACCTGAGCAGACAATCGTCGTCATAGAGGGTCAGGAACCCATGATATATACAACCTTCAGGCTGCATAATCCTGACCGCCTGGTGATTGATATGGCAGAAGTTGGTCTCGGTCAGTATCGGGATGAGATTGTGGTCGAAAAAGGACCGATCCGCTCAATACGACCTAAAGTCGGCGAACGGAGCCGGGTTTCCCGACTTGAATTCGAGTTGACCTCTGGTGTTGAGGCAGAGGTGAGGACAGAAGGACTCAAGCTTATTGTGCGGGCGGACCGCCTGCCGGACGGGGACGAAGAGGAGGGTGAAGATGAGAAGGGATTTGTTTTCTTTGCGGAGGAACAAGCGGCCTCTTCTGAAGAACTTCCTAAAGAATCTCCTGGAGAAGAGGTAGAGGAGATCCTTACCTCGCTCGCAAGAGAAGAGCCTCTTGTGAAAGAAGAAGCCCCGCCGACGAAAGAAAAACCCTCGCTTGTGGAAGAAGAAGCTCCGGTCATGATGGAGGACGTATCGCCTCCTCCCGCTCAAACAGTGAGCGGAATCCATTTCGACAATCAGGATGGTTTCGCACTTGTTGTGACATCGAACGGCCCATTGGATCCTGAAATCTTCCTCTTGGGGGAAGATCGTCTGGTCGTAGATCTTCCCAATATGAAGACAACGACGACGGAAAGACAAATTACGGCAAACAATCCTGCGGTGAAACAGGTGCGCATCGGACAACATCCAGATAAGCTTCGTCTTGTCCTCGATCTCTTGTCGCCCGTTCAATATTCCTGGCGCCAGGGTGAAGACCAGTTGCGCATTCATGTGGAGGGCGTCCCGCAGGTTGAGAAAGAGCCTGTCCCGTTCTTCCCGCCTTCCCCTCCACGGGAAAAGGCAAGCCCTTCTCCTCCAATGCCGCCGGAAGTGCAGCCGGTTCAGTTACCGGTTCAAGCGAAGAAAAGCCCTGTTGCTCCTGGTGAGGTCGTGGTCGCTTCACCCCCTGAAAAAGTTGTTGAGACACCAGAAAAAAAGACCCTCCCGCGACCGGCTCCGATTTTACCAAAAGAAAAACAAGTGATAAAAATGGTGAAAAAGGCGAAGGCGGAAGAAAGTTCTAAAGCCGAGGAGATCCCCATCCAGCCAAAGTTTGTCGGAAAGAAGATCTCTCTTGATTTTCAGCATGCCGACATTACAAATATGATTCGTCTTATTGCCGATGTGAGCAAGATGAACATCGTGATGGGAGATGATGTCAAAGGAAAGGTGACCTTGAGACTGAACAAAGTCCCATGGGATCAAGCGCTTGATATTGTACTAAAAATGAATAACCTGGGCCAGATTCGGGAGGGGAATATCCTCAGAATCTCAACACTGGCGAACATCGCGCGCCAGCAGGACGAAGAGGCGCGCGCGAAAGAGACGAAGGTCCAGGCGGAAGATCTGGTGACAAAAATCTTTCGGGTCAATTATGCCAAGGCGGACGAACTTCTGACTTCAGTCTCAAAGCTGCTTACTCCCAGAGGGGATATTACCGTCGACGAGCGGACAAATGCGATTATTGCGAAGGATATTGCAAAAAATGTCAGCGAGATCGGAAACCTGATCAAAAAACTCGATACCCAGACCCCCCAGGTCATGATTGAGGCGCGGATCGTTCAGATCAAACCGGATTTTAAACGGGATTTGGGGGTTCAGTGGGGTGCCGATTTCAAGACAACCTCCAGCGGGAATCTCATTGGCGTGGGCAATGCCGTCCCCGGCTCTCCCGTGAATGCCCCCGCTCCGGACTTTGCGGTCAACGTTCCGGCGTCCTTCAATCTCGGCGGCGTTGGTTTTTCATTCGGTCGACTGACTGCGAATCCTTTTAACCTTGATTTAAGGCTCTCTGCGGGAGAGTCTCGGGGGATGACCCGTATTATTTCGACACCCAAGATTGCCGTCTTGGACAACCATGAAGCCAAGATCGAGCAGGGAGAGTCGATCCCGTTTCAGACCACTTCGGATCAAGGGACCCAGACTCAGTTTATCGACGCAAATTTAAGTCTGACCGTAACGCCTCATATCTCTCCGGATGGTGGTATCGTCATGGATATCAAAGTTTCCAAGAATGCCCCCGGGGCGACCCTGCCGGGCGCCTCCGGTCCGAGTATTCTCAAAAAAGAGGCGATAACGCAGATCTTGATTCAGAATGGCGAAACAGCCGTGATTGGCGGGATCTATGAGACGGATAAGACAGATTCGGTCAGTGGTATCCCGTATCTTATGGATGTCCCTTTTTTGGGATGGCTTTTCAAGAGAACGGAGGAGAGGGAGGACATCTCAGAACTCCTTGTCTTTATCACCCCGAGGGTGATGCAGTAAACGCTGTTCTGTTGAGGGGGGCCTCTATTTCAATTGTCGGTATGAAGAATATTGTCTTGCTCGGTTTTATGGGAACGGGGAAAAGTATTATTGGAAGGCGGCTGGCAGTGGAGTTGGGCTGTCGGTTTGCCGACACAGATCAGATGATTGAAGAGAGAGCACACAAGAGTATAGAGAAAATTTTTGCCGAAGATGGAGAATCACGGTTCAGGCAGTTAGAGTCGGAGACCGTGCGTGATGTTTCCGGATGGAGCGGGTATGTCATTTCTACAGGAGGCGGTGTTCCGCTTCATGAGGAGAACATCGAGGCGCTGAGCGGGAACGGGATCCTGGTGTCTCTGAAGGCCCGACCTGAGGTGATCTTGAGAAGGGTTCGGAAAAGAATCGGGAGACGCCCTCTGTTACGCGGTCCTCATCCTCTTTCCAGAATTACCCATCTCCTGGCAGAGAGGAAGCCGTTCTATGATCAGGCGGCTATTTCGATTGATACTTCTGATGTCGATATTCAGGAAAGTGTTCGTCGGATTAAGGTACAGGTACTGGAAAGGATGGGGAAAGACTCCTGACTGAAGGTGAAGGTTAAAAAAGTAGAGCTTAAATTAAGTCACAACAGTTATGACATCGTTATCGGTCCTGGCATTCTTCGGCATTTGGGGAAATATCTTCGGGGCCTTTCGCTTGGAGAAAAAGTGGCGGTTGTAACACAATCCAAAATAGATCGGCTCTATGGCGTACAGGTCCGGGAAAGCCTTCAAGACGCGGGCTACTCTCCTGTGATGATCCGGCTTCCAGATGGTGAGCGCTATAAAACGCTGGACCGGGTGGCCCGGATCTACGACAAGCTTGTCGCACACCGCTTTGAACGAAGTGCGACCTTGATTGCCTTGGGCGGTGGTGTGGTCGGCGATATGACGGGTTTTGCCGCGGCAAGTTTTTTGCGGGGGATCTCTTATGTACAGTGTCCCACAACGGTTGTGGCCCAGGTTGATGCCAGCATCGGTGGAAAGACCGGCGTTGATCATCCAAAGGGGAAGAACCTGATCGGCGCATTTCACCAGCCAAGACTGGTTTGCACGGATCCGACCGTTCTCTCAACCCTTGATCGCAGAGAATATGTCGCCGGTATTGCCGAGGTCATCAAATATGGTGTGATTTTTGATCGTCCTTTTTTCGGCTATCTCGAGAAGCATGCCGAAGCGATCTCGTCCCTCGATCCGACAAAGATCCTTTATTGCATCAGGAAGTCTGCCGCGATCAAAGCTGAAATTGTCGAGGCGGATGAACGGGAGTCGGGCCTTCGAAAGATATTAAATTACGGCCATACCTTTGGGCATGCCATCGAAACGCTGACCGGCTATCGGAAATATAAACATGGCGAAGCGGTTGCCATCGGGATGGTTGCGGCCGCACGGCTTTCCTGCCGTCTGGGAATGTTACAAGAACGGGATGTGGACCGGCTGGTCGCGCTCCTTAAAGCGTTTCACCTTTCCACGCGATTTCCGAAATTAGATCCGGGCAGTGTGCTGTCTGTGATGGAACGGGACAAAAAGGTCGTCGGCGGAGAGATCTATTTCGTATTGCCTGAAAAGATCGGAGCCGTTCGGATCGTATCTGTTGGCCGGAAGGAACTCAAAGGCTTCCTTAAGGACATTATCAACAAATGATTAGGAGTGTCGGATGAGAAAAGCGATTATCTTATTGGTTCTCTTTTTAGGGATGTCGGGTTGCGGAGACGACATTGCGCCGCATGATGCTCAGGTGATCGGGCCGCTGGACGCAACTATAACGGTCCCCCCGAGCGATCCGAGAACGCAATCGTTTATCCTTGATTTTCAAGTCTTGGATAAGGCAGGTATAGTTGCTCTCCCGGAAGTCGACATCGAATTCTTTTCTTCAGGCGGGGTCTTAACCGGTGCAGCTACGACCAATCCGACTTATTTAAAGACAAAAACGGACCCCCGAGGTTCGGCGCGGGCTATTTTTTCTATCACCTTTCCAGCCTGTGGCACCGCAGATCAGGCGATTACCGGAAACGTGACGGGAACGCTCGTCGTTGCCAACCATGTATGGACCGGGACATTTACGGTGAAGCAATGTTAGAAAGGTTATCCAGAAGAGAGGAATTGTCGATGAAAAGAGGATCTTACTTACCGCTTGTTCTGATCTTACTTTCAGTGTGTCTGAGTGTGTCTGATTGTCGGAGGTTGCTCGGACGCCTCTGTATCGGATGTTGTTCCGACAGGCACAGGGACAGGTGGGGCACCCGGCGGGACGCCGGGTGGGACGCCGCCACCTGGCGCTGTGCCCGTGGGTGCTGTTGCTTTGAATGTGACCCCGGCGACCATAAACGCTTTAGGGACGGCCACAGTGACGGCCACGGTAACAGATACCGCAACACCACCGGCCAACATCGTTGACGGAACGCCCGTAACGTTCACGATAAACAACGCCCTGCTCGGATCGATCACGTCGACCTCAACAACGGTATCAGGCATCGCAACCGCCACGTTCACCGCGCTGAGTTTGAGTGGAACGGCAACGGTTTCAGTGACGGCCGGCAGTGTGGTGTCAACGGGATCAATTTTGATCAATGGACCGGGATCGATTGCCCTGGCAGTGACGCCTCCCGCTGTCTTCCCCGCTACAGTTCCCAGCATCAGTGCGCTGGGGACGGCCACAGTGGCCGCCACTGTGACAGATCTCTCAACGCCTCCTGTCAACGTTCCGGACGGCACGGTGGTGACCTTTACGGTTAATAGCGCGACCCTCGGATCGATTACGCCGACGGCAACAACGGTGTCGGGTGTTGCCACAGCGACCTTCACCGCCTTGAATCAGCCCGGAACGGTGACGGCCACGGCCACCGCCGGAAACGCGACGGTATCGACCACGCTTGATATCGCAGGCGTGGACGTGGGCAGTATCGAGTTTGTTTCTGCCTTGCCGAATGTCATCGGAGTGCAAGGATCTGGTCAGACGGAACAATCTACCATTACCTTCCTGGTCAAAGATCTAAATGGGAGCATTATTGTCGATGGAACGAATGTCAATTTTGGCCTGGATGGTCCGAAGGGAGGTGAAGTGTTGACCGCTTCTTTGTGCGGAACCGTGGTCTGCGCGTCAACTGTGAACGGCCTGGCAAAAGTGACGCTTCAGAGCGGTACAGTGGCCGGTCCGGTTCGCGTGACCGCCACAACCACGATCACCGGCCCTCCCGCGGCGACAATCTCCACGACCTCGACCGGGGTCTCCATCGGTGGCGGGGTCCCCTCCGCAACCCATTTTGACCTCTCCGGTTCAATACTCCGACTGGCCGGATTTACAAAATTAAACCTTCAGTCTACGATCACCGCCTTCCTGGCGGACCGTTTCGGGAATTTTAATGTCTTAACAGGGACTTCTGTCACATTTTTTGCAGAGGGGGGAGCGATTGATACGAGCCAGGTAACGGATAATACCGGCATTGCTGCGGTTCAATTCCGTACACAGGCACCCGACCCCTTCGATGTTCCCGCGACGACGGGGATCGGTCTGGATACCGTTTCAGAATATGACAACAGTGCTCTGGAACTTTCTTGGGCGGGAGCGATTCCATGTACCTCCGTAACTTGCAATCCGAGGGACGGTTGGTCCACCCTTCTCGCAACGACCATCGGCGAGGAGGCCTTTACGGACGCCAATGGAAACGGGCTCTACGACGCGGGCGAGCCCTTCGTTGATCTTGGTGAGCCCTTCATCGACCGGAATGATAATGACGTCTTTGATATCGGAGAGTTGTTTGTCGATTTTGATAATAATGGAAACTATACTCTTCCCGACGGGGTCTGGACCGCTCAGTTGATGATCTGGACAGATCTTAAGATGACCATCGTCAGTGCTAACCCCCACTTTGGTACCAGTACCACAAGATTTCAATCTGTCCCCGGGGGCTTAATAAATGTCCCCTTTAGTATTGCGAACGGAGGGGCTGCATCCTTTACGGTTTTTGTTTCTGATTTTAACTTGAATGCACTCCCCCCTGGTAGCACAATTACCATTTCCGCTGATGCAGGGAAATTGGCAGGAGGGGGAACCTTCACCCTCGCTGATGGGCTTTCCACGGGCCTGACATCATTCGGTGTTACGCTGGCCGATGCCGATCCGAACACCGTTAAACAGGAAGCCGCCACCATCTCGGTCGATATTGTCTCAAGGATCGATGCCACGGAAAATATTCTCGCGACGTTATTGCTGACGGGAACCCTGGATTTTGGACCTGTGATTACGACAGACACCATCCCGGTAGGAGCGATTGGATCGGCTTATATTGCTTCTGTCAAAGCTGCAGGTGGAAACCTGCCCTATACTTGGTCAAGCAGTCCACTACCTGCCGGATTTACCTTAAATGTAACGACAGGGACCATCACGGCGCCGTCTACAGCGACAGCTGCGGCAATTGATACTATTATTCAGCTTACGGCTACAGATTCTTCGGCGCCACCTGTCTTTGACAGTAAGTCATTTGTACTGAAGGTCGAATGAGATCATTTCTTCGTATGAACCGGCAGTAAAGCCGAAGAAGCTCGGCGACCGGACCCGTTCCTGATTGATTTCACTTCTTCCCCTTGAATCTTCCCTCCTTTTTAAATATACTGGCCCCCTCACTTTCCGGGGGGTTCTCTTGCATCGCTTTCTCCGCAAGATCACGGTCAAAACCGTGCCTGTTTTTGTCCTCATTGCCTTGCTGGTTGTTTATGCGAGACCGGAAGGTCTTTTTTTTGTAGGCGGTCTTGTGCTCATCCTGATGGGTGAGGCCTTTCGCCTTTGGGCGGCGGGACACCTCAGCAAGAACCGTGAGGTGACGACAACGGGACCCTATGCCTATGTGAAAAACCCCCTTTATATTGGAACATTCCTTATCATGGTCGGCTTCTGCCTTCTCGCAAGACAGTGGGTGGTCCTTGTTATGGGATTGGCTGCCTTTTTTGTCTATTACGCCCCATTTAAGAAGAAACGGGAAGCCGACCGATTGCGGGAGATTTTTGGGGCCGTGTGGGAGGAGTACGATCGGAGCGTACCCGACTATGTCCCCAGGCTCTCACCTTATGAAAAAAAGGGGGAGCACCAGTGGACATGGACCCGTGTTCTTTTAAACAGTGAGCATGAGACCGCCCTCTCGACTCTGGCCGGTATCGCGATTTTATCTCTTCGCCTCTTCTATTGAAGGGACTAAACATTATTTTAGAAAGAGCCTCATTCCGACAATATATTCAAAAAGTGATGCGGGAAGGGAAGCCCTGGAAACCCGATATCTACCTTCTTGAGAAAGAGGGAAGCCGGATTCTGGTGAAAGATTATGCCCGGAGGTCTTTTTCCTTTCGCTTTTTTGTCGGGATTATCGCAATCAGGCGGGAGGCGCTGACTTATAAAAAACTGGAGGGCATTCGCGGGATTCCAAAGTGTTACGGGATGATTGATCGATACGCCATTGCACTTGAGTTTATCCCGAGCCGACACGGGTATGAAATGAAGAAAGAAGACCTGGACGCTTCTTTTTTTGACAAGATGCGGGATGTGATCGATGCTGTTCATGAGCGGGGCGTGGTCTTATGTGACCGTCGCAATTTAGAGAATATCCTCATGGGAAGGGATGGACAGCCCTACCTGATTGATTTTGCGACCGCCTTTCAAAGAGGAGGGCGGTTGAACATCATTAAAAATAAGGTCTATCATATATTCCATCAAGACGATATATTGGGCATCGCAAAATTGAAACGGACACGTGCGAAACATCTCTTATCGGAAGAAGAGCGTTTTTCTCTTGAAAAAGGGCTTTTTGGTGAGAAAAAAGCGAAGTTGATTAAAATGAAGGGGCAATGGTTTTTAAAGAAGATATTTGGTTAAGGAAGCTCTGAATAAGTCTGGGTTGTTTTTTCAGGAGATAGAATATTCCGATTCAAGGCGCAAATCGCAGAGAATAGCCTGCTATTTTCAAGGTTTGTAACGCTGAAGCGGGACATTGTAGCCCTGAAAAAACGAGTCATGACTTATTTAGAGCTTTCTTAGAATGGAGGGATAATGGCAAACATTCAGCGGGCGATTTTAAGCGTCTATAACAAAGAAGGGATTGTTGATTTTGCACAAGGTCTGCAAGCGATGGGGATAGAAATCCTTTCGACAGGCGGGACCTATGCGCTGTTAAAGGAGAAGGGCATCCGTGCCACGGAGATAGCCGAATATACCGGTTTCCCTGAAATGCTCGATGGCCGGGTAAAAACCCTCCATCCGCGCATTCATGGTGGGATCTTGGGCAAGCGGGGAAGCGCGAAACATCAGGAAGAGATGACAAAAGCGGGGATCTCCCCCATCGACCTCGTGGTGGTGAATCTCTACCCCTTTAAAGAGACCGTTGCAAAGCCAGATGTAACTCTGGAGGAAGCGATAGAAAATATCGATATCGGCGGGCCGACAATGCTCCGGTCTGCTGCGAAGAACTACAAGGATGTCGCGGTCATTGTTGATCCGAGAGATTATGGGGACATCCTCAAGGAAATACAGGAATCGAAGGGAGCGGTGTCTGAATCGAAGCGGTTTATGCTTGCCCGGAAAGTCTTTCGCACGACCTCTGATTATGACGGAGCGATTGCTTCTTATTTAAGCGGCCTGGAAGGAAAGGGGGAGCGTTTCCCAGACACATTCCAAATTTACTTGGAAAAAGTTCAAGTGCTTCGCTACGGGGAAAATCCGCATCAGGAAGCGGTGCTTTATCAGGACAGTCTGTCCGGAAAGGGAGGGCTGCCAAGGCAGCTCTGGGGAAAGGAGATGTCATACAATAATTTCCTGGACACTGAAGCGGCTTATGAAATGGCCTTGTCGTTTCAGGAACAGGCTGCCGTGGTTGTGAAACATAATAATCCCTGCGGTGTCGCAACGGGGGAGACCTTGGTTGCGGCCTACCGGAAGGCGCGGGCGACGGATCCGACCTCTGCTTTCGGCGGGGTGGCGGCTTTTAATCGACCCGTTGACTCGGAGACGGCTGAAGAGATTACATCTACGTTCATGGAGGTCGTGATCGCTCCGAGCATTGATGCTTCGGCGCTTCCCATCTTTAAGAAGAAAAAAAATCTACGCGTACTGGAAGCGGGAGCCGAGTCCATTTCCCAAAAAAATAAAACCCGCTTTGATATTCGTTGCCTGTCCGGCGGGATACTCATTCAAGACCATGACGATGACATCATTGATGATGCGGATGCCTTGAAAGTGGTCAGTCAACGTGTTCCGTCGGAGGAAGAACTTGCGGCGCTTCTTTTTGCCTGGAAGGTCTGTAAACAGGTCAAATCAAACGCGATTATTTATGCACGTTCCGGCCAGACCATTGGTATTGGTGCAGGACAGATGAGCCGGGTCGATTCTGTTAATATTGCTCAGACGAAGGCGCAACAGACCCTCGAAGGCTGTGTGATGGCCTCTGACGCCTTCTTCCCTTTCCGGGATGCGATTGATGCGGCGGCAAAGGCCGGTATTGTCGCAGTGATCCAGCCCGGAGGGTCGATCCGAGACCAGGATGTAATTCAGGCAATCGACGAACATAAAATGGCGATGGTGTTCACCGGCATGAGACACTTCAAGCATTAAACCGGTCCGGCTTACCCATCTTTTCCCTCATGGCTGCGTTGCTGCGGTGCTCGAATACGCATAACGAGCGCAATCACCGTCCTTCTAGGGCGGTGTTAGTGAGTGAATAAATATAGAGGTTTACTTCCTCTCGGGTAGGAGAATCCGACCGTATGGGGCGGGGTTCTTCAATCCTCACGTACAAACAGTACGTTCCGGTTCTCCGCTCCTCGTGCCTTGCCCTGAAGAAAAATCTGGGCAACCTGAACCGGTTTAACCTTTATGATTAGGGCCAATCCAGGAAAACTATGAAAATACTTGTTGTTGGGGGTGGGGGGAGAGAGCATGTCTTGGTTTGGAAGATTGCTCAGAGTCCGCGTGTTACGCATCTCTTTTGCGCCCCTGGAAATGCGGGGATGGCTTCTTTGGCGGAGAGCGTTGACATTAAGGCCGATGATGTTGAGGGGCTTCTCCGGTTTGCGAAAGAGAAAGAGATCGATCTGACTGTCGTGGGTCCGGAGCTTCCGCTTTCTCTGGGGATCGTGGATCGGTTTGAAGCGGCGGGACGCCGGATTTTCGGGCCGCATCGGGCCGCATCAGAGATAGAAACGAGCAAGGTTTTTTCGAAATCCTTAATGGAAAAATATGGCATTCCAAGCCCTGCGGCCAGGGTGGTTTCAATCGAAGAAGCCATTCAGAGGGTGCCCACACTTCCGATGCCGATCGTCTTGAAGGTGGAAGGCCTTGCTGCTGGAAAAGGGGTTGTGGTGGCCAAAACGCCGCAGGAGGCGATGGAAGGGCTTGAGCGTTTTAAGGCGATGGGGCCGGCGGCTTCCCAGATTATTCTGGAGGAATATATCGAAGGGCTTGAGATTTCATTCTTTGTGGTGACGGATGGGACGATCGCCCTTCCCCTGGCCTCTTCTCATGATCATAAACAGGTATTTGATGGAGGCCACGGACCGAATACAGGGGGTATGGGGGCAGTCTCCCCCACGCCAAGGCTGAGCGCTGAGATTGAATCGGAGATCATGTCGAAGGTGATCGCTCCGACACTTCAGGGCCTTGCCAGCGAGGGGACGCCTTACCAGGGGGTGCTTTATGCGGGCTTGATGTTAAGCGCAGAGGGGATCAGTGTTCTGGAGTTTAACGCCCGTTGGGGAGATCCTGAGGCCCAGGCGATCCTGCCCAGACTGAAAACAGATTGGGTGGAGGTTATGGAGGCGACACTGGATCATCGTCTTGACCGGATCAAACTTGAATGGAAGGAGGCGGCAGCGACTTGTGTGGTCCTGGCCTCTGAGGGTTATCCGGGCTCTTATCGAAAGGGAGATAATATTTCGGGTCTGGACAATGCCGACCTTCCTGATGTCTTTATTTTTCATGCCGGGACGGAGCGGCAAGGGGACAGATGGGTTACGCGGGGCGGACGCGTTCTTGGTGTTACGGCCTTGGGGGCGAGCCTTGCTGAATCCCGCCATAAGGCCTATCAAGCCATTGGCCGAATCTCCTTCCCGGGGATGCACTTTCGGAGCGATATCGGCGCTACGGGGTAAGTCATGAAAAAAGTACTCCTGGTTGATCCAGACGATCCCGACCCAAAAGTGCTTTCCAGCCTTGGCGGCGTGATTCGTAAGGGGGGTGTCATTGCCTTTCCGACGGACACCTTTTACGGTCTGGCCGTCAACCCCTTTGATCCGGATGCGCTTGCCCGCCTTTTTGAGATAAAGGGTCGGGATTGTTCAAAGCCAATTCTTCTCCTTATCGCATCTTCGGAAATGCTCTATCCTTTGGTGGAGAGGGTTCTCCCTCTTGCAGAGAAGGCGATGACGCAGTTCTGGCCCGGACCACTGACCCTTGTGTTTAAAGGGGCAAGACAACTGCCTGATCTCTTAATGGCGGGGACGGGGAAAATCGGTATCCGGTTCCCTGACGCAAGACTTTCCATCCGTTTAATCAAGGCCGTTGGCCTTCCTTTAACCGCGACGAGTGCAAACCGTTCGGGAGAAAACCCCTCAATCTGTGCAGAAGATGTTGAGGAGATGTTGTCTCCGGATATCGATCATATTCTGGATGGAGGTCTCACTTGCCTGCCGATGCCATCTACCGTTCTGGATGTATCGACATCCCGACCCAAGGTCTTGCGCGAGGGGAAAATTTCAACGAAGGTGTTAGAGGAAGGGCTTGGGGTCCGGCTCTGATCGCTACACGTTTAGAGGGGGGGGGGTTATTCTTTGGGTTTTGTTTTAGCGGGTGATTCTTGTTTTTGTTTTTTTTTAGGAGGTATGGCCGTTTTATTCTCTCCCTTCGTCTCGGAAGGGCCGTCTTTTTTCTTTCTGGCATAATCGTTGATATAAAACCCACTCCCCTTGAAGATCAGACCGGAAGCGGAAACAATGCGATGAACGCTCCCCTTGCAGGTATCACAGGACGTTAATGGCGGGTCCGATATCTTTTGCAAGACTTCTATGCGTTTATTACAGGATTGACATTCATATTCATAAATCGGCACAACTTTATCTCCTTTTAATCATTTCCCTAATTGAAGAACTCCGCCCCGGATGCGGCGAGGACCCTCCAACCCGAACGGAAAGTAAACCTCTAAATTTATTCGCTCACAAATCCTCGGCCTAGAAGAACGCGGTTTGCGTTTGCTATGCGTGTTCAGAGCCGATCTTCATTTTAAGTTAAAAGACGAATCGCCTGCTCTATCTTCTTCATTCCTCGTTCCAGGATATCTTCAGGGGCGGCGTAGGAAATTCTCAAATATCCTTCGGCCCCGAAGGCCACGCCGGGGATGGTGGTGACGCCGCCTTCTTCCAGAAGAAAGGTGGCCAGATCAACAGAGCCAAGGATTTCCTCCCCTTTGTGTCTCTTTCCGAGGATTTTTTGTACATTTGGAAAAAGATAAAAACTTCCTGCTGGACTCGGGCATTGTATCCCGGGAATCCGATTCAATCCTTTAATCATAAACTGCCTTCTCCGGCCAAATTCCTCAATCATTGTTTGGATGAAAGGTGTGCCTTCTTTCAAGGCCGCCGCCGCCGCTTTTTGTGAAATTGATGTCGGGTTAGACGTACTTTGGCTCTGCACGGTTCCCATCGCCCTGATAATCTCTTTCGGTCCGGCGGCGTAGCCGATTCGCCATCCTGTCATCGCGTAAGCCTTGGAGACGCCATTGACCACGATCGTTTTCTTCTTTAAATCGGGACTTAAGGAGGCAATACTGGTATGGGATCTTCCTTCATAAATAAATTTCTCGTAGATTTCATCAGAGATAATCCACAAAGGTGTGTTTAACAGAAGGTCGGAAAAGGCCTCGAAATGTTTTGCCGTATAAGTTGCGCCGGTCGGATTGGAGGGCGAGTTGAAGATGACGCCCTTTGTCCTGGGTGTGATCGCCTCTTTTAATTGCTCCGGCGTCATCAGGAAGCCATCTTCTTCTTTTGTCTTGACGATGACGGGAATGGCGTCATTCAGAAGCACCTGATCCGGGTAGGAAACCCAGTACGGCGCCGGAATGATGACCTCGTCTCCCTTTTCAAAAAGGACCTGGGCGATGTTGTATAAGCTGTGTTTTGCCCCACAGGAAACAATGATTTCATTGTGGTCGTAGTCCAGGCCGTTATCCACCTTCAATTTTTGGAGGATGATCTCTTTAAGTTCAAGGGCGCCTGAAGGCGGGGTGTACTTGGTGTACCCCGAACGGATGGCGTCGATGCCGGCCTTGGAAGCGGTCTCAGGGGTTTGAAAGTCAGGTTCTCCGAGACCCAGATTCACAACATCGATTCCCCGTTCGATCAAGGTTCTTGCTCTGGCGGCCATTGCCATCGTTGGGGAGGGCTTGATTTTTCCGATTCTATTTGCGAGCCTCATGAGGCCTTGCTCCCGTATTTTTCCCGTAATTTTTCTGTAACCGGCTTTGGAACAAGGGTGGAAATCTTTCCATCGTAGCTGGCGACCTCTTTGATCAGTGTAGAGGTCAAGTAAGAGTATTCTTCACTCGGCATGAGGAAGACTGTTTCAATACTGGTGTCAAGTTTTCGATTCATGAGGGCCATTTGAAACTCAAATTCAAAGTCGGAGACAGCCCGAATTCCCCTGATAATGGCACTGGCTCCTTTTTGGGCAACGTAATCGACGAGGAGCCCGTCAAAGGATTCGATACGCAGTCCGTCGAGGCCTTCCGTTGCCTGTCGGATCATCTCAAGGCGCTCCTCAAGAGTGAAAAGGGGGGTTTTCCTGGGGTTCGGTGCAATGGCGAGGATCAAGTTTGGAAAAAGGCGGAGGGCCCTCCTTGCAATATCAAGATGTCCATTGGTAATTGGATCAAAGGTGCCGGGGTATACAGCTGATTTTTGGGGTTCATTTTCTGCCATAAAAAGAAAGGAGAGTCTCTCCGTATTTATACTTTTTAATTAAAAGAAAGATCCCTATTTTTTCTGGAAGAGATTTTTTGTGATGGTGCTCAATGATCACTTCGCCATCCTCAGCTATGATATCACCCTGTTTGAGCCTTGGCAATATCTTTTCAACTTCGTCGCTTGTATAGGGAGGATCAATGAAAATAAAGTCAAAAGACTGTTTTGTCCTTCTTATAAAGTCGGACGCAGATTTTGCAATGATCTGGTAATGTCCTTCAAATGAATTCTTGGGGATATTTTTTTGTAGGGTGCGGAGATGTTTTCGGTTCTGATCTACAAAGACGACGTGGCCTGCCCCCCGGCTCAGCGCTTCTATCCCGACCGAACCGCTTCCGGCATATAGATCAAGAAAAGAGGCCATTGTAATGCGATCTGATAAAATATTGTAGAGGGCGCCTTTGACTTTGTCAGAGGTCGGACGGACATCGAGTCCAGGGGGAGCGATCAGCTTTCGTCCTTTCATTGTTCCCGCGATGATACGCACAAAAATACCTCCAGAATCCGATGAAATTCCATCCAGTCTCTCTGGGCTTTCAAAAAGTCTGTCGGGAGGAGATATCTCGGTTTCTTAAACATCTTACAGAGTGGCATCCATTTTGACAACAGTTCATCGTTTCGATAAGATGTGTCCCCGGTGTTTCGGAGAGGTCTTAACGTCGTCCCATATTTCGATATTCCTTAGACAGGTTGAATTTGAATGGCTATCTTGATCGCCTTAAGTGTCCTGACCCTTTTTTACCTTCTGGGTTATCGAGGCTACTCCCGGATTCTTGCCGAAAAGGTCTTCGGTCTCTCGGACAAAGAACAGACACCGGCACACAACGCCGCGCTTCGGGATGATTACGACTATATCCCGACAAACAAACATATCCTCTGGGGCCATCATTATACCTCCATCGCCGGGGCCGCTCCCATTATCGGCCCGGCGGTGGCCGTGATCTGGGGATGGTTTCCCGCCCTCTTCTGGGTGGTTTTCGGCACGATTTTCATCGGAGCGGCGCACGATTTCGGTGCCCTGGTCCTCTCGACCCGAAATGACGGGCGGTCGATGGGAGACCTCGCGGCGACCATCGTCACCCCGCGTGTTCGGATTCTCTTTCAGATTATTATCTATTTCCTGGTCTGGATTGTCCTGGCGGTCTTTGCCTTCGCCATCGGTGTTCTGTTTCACCGATACCAGGCCTCGGTCATCCCGGTTAATTTTGAAATTGTCGTTGCCCTCATCATCGGGACCCTCTTTCACAAGAAAAAAGGCGGGATTCTCATCCCTTCCATCATTGCCCTGATCTCCCTCTATGCCATGGTCGCCGTTGGAATTGCCGTGCCGGTTTCCCTGGAGCCGCTCGTTGGGCCCGGGGGAAACCCGATTACCCTCTGGGCGGTCCTTCTCCTTATTTACGCGGGCATCGCAAGCCTCCTTCCGGTCTGGCTCCTTCTTCAGCCTCGTGATTATATCAATTCACACCAGTTGATTGTGGGATTGGTTGCCCTGGTCCTTGGCTTGATCTTTTTAAACCCGGAGATGAATGCGCCTGCGTTCAACCTTCATCCGGTGGGGGCACCGCCTCTTTTCCCGGTGATCTTTGTCACGATCGCCTGCGGTGCGGTCTCAGGTTTTCACGGCCTGGTCGCGAGCGGAACGACCTCGAAACAGCTCGACAAGATGAAAGATGCCCGATTCATCGGCTACGGCGGGATGTTGGGAGAGGGGGCACTGGCGCTCATTGCGACGCTGGCGGTCGCAGCTGGACTCCCCGACTGGTCGACGCATTATGCCTCATGGAATGCCTCTGGAATTAATGCCATCTCTAATTTTGTGACAGGTGCGGGCACCTTTCTGGAGGCGCTCGCACTCCCGACCGGCTGGGCGCAAGCCATTGTTGCAGTCCTTGCCGTTTCCTTCGCGGCAACCTCAATGGACACCGGCGCCCGGATTCAGCGGCTGGTTGTTTCCGAATTGGGGGCGGCATTAAAGATCCCGATGTTAAAAAACCGTTTTGTCGCGACGCTCGTTGCGGTCGGTCCGGCGATCCCGCTTGTCATGGCCGGGCCGAAGGTCTGGGTTCCCCTCTGGCTCCTTTTCGGGACGACAAATCAACTCATCGGCGGAATGACCCTTCTTATTCTCGTCGTCTACCTTTACCGGTCAAAGCGCCCGGTCCTCCATTTTGCCATCCCGATGGTCTTCCTCGTCACAATGACAACCGGCGCAATGATTTACAATATCATCAGCTGGAGCAGGCAACTCGGAACGGAAGGGGCGTCCTCGAACTTCTTGACGGTCCTGATCGGGTCAGCCATCCTGATCCTTGAAATTTGGATGATCGTCGAAACCATCCTGATCCTCCGAAACCTTCGGGCCGAGCGTAAATAAGACCAGCTTATAATTTTGTGTGGCGCAAAAATACGGCATAATAGGGTGTATAGGTGTGTCTACAAGGCGATACAGTTTCAGGATACAAATATAAGCTGGCTTAAGCCAGCAAAGCCCCGGTTTCTAAAGAGAACCCTTGAACGGTTCCTTAATCCCTTTTTCCTAATTCACATAAAAAGTGTCCATAAAAGTAGACAAACCCACGAGATAAAATCCAGCGGACCCCTTATGTTTCAACAAGTTACATCATGGCATGGAATATGCTCTGTTACTCCCTTAAGGTATAGCCTTGGAGCGCTCCAGAGGATGAGCCTAGGGAGTGGAAAGACATTTGGGTGCCGTGTGGGACCAGGTTGCTGCGGCCATAGAAACTGGAAGTGAGAAAGGAGTCAGGATATGCGGAGATTGGCTTTTCGCGTTGGGGGTAAAAGCATGATGGAGATGACTGCCTCCCACATGATGGAGAGAAATGTGATTTCCTTTGGTAAGAATGCGTACTGTTATGAACTGGCAGACGTTTTGTTCAATAGGGGCTTCGGCAGTATCCCGATCATTGACCGTGGGCGGACTTTGATCGGACTTGTGAGCGAGTACGACATTTTAGATGCCCTGATGGAAGGGACGAATTTACGTGAGACACTTTCACTGGAGGTCATGACTCAGCCGGCAATATCGGTTAAAGAGGAAACGCCGATTGAAGATGTCATCACTCTCCTTCAGTCTCGACATCTCATCCGGGTACCGGTCGTTGATAACGAAGGGAAGTTAACAGGTATCATTGCGCGTAGAGATATCCTTAAGTGTTATGTCAAGTCGAACTTTGGGCCGCTACCCGGTTTCCGTCATGATGTTTGAACCTGCACCGCAAGCAGCCCCGTTCCTAACAGTGGGGCGTTCCTAAGAGATAAGCCTAGTTTATAAGGAGACGAGTTATGCGGCGAATAGATTTTCTTGTTGGTGGAAAAAGTATGACAGATATGACCGCCTCTCATGTGATGGAAAGACACGTGATCTCCTGTCGTGTAGAGACGTCATGTCACGACATGGCAGACACAATGGTCAAGGGAGGTTTCGGAAGTATCCCGATCATTGACAATGAGCAGACCTTGATCGGGCTTGTGAGCGAATATGACATCCTGGATGCTTTGATGAAGGGGAAGTATCTCCTCAAGACCCCTGCATCAGAGGTCATGACCCAACCTGTTATATCAATCAATGAGGAAACCCCGATAAAAGAAGTGATTGCCCTTATTCAGTCTCGTCACCTCATACGGGTTCCAGTGGTTGACCATGAAGGGAAGCTCATAGGACTTGTTGCGCGGAGGGATATTATTGGATGTTATCTCGAAACAAGCTTAAGTTCTTTACCCAGTTTTTAATAGTATTTACGCGAAAACATTAACGAATCAAGTTGATCCGGCGGCCTGTTGTGGTGCGGGCTGGGGAGTTTGCGTGCATTCGACTTTTAAATCTCTTCTTCTTAAAGCATTTAAGGCTTAGCCTCCCGTCTTTTATTCGTCAGTTCGTCATTTCTATTGTATGGCCCCGTTCCCACAGGGTTATGTACAGCTAAGGTTTACTCATTCCTCTCGTTGTTTATGATGTAGCAAACCGCATGGCGCTTACAGCTTCAGTTGGCGACCGCAAGTCACCATTTTTATCGCCATTCGTACCATGAAGCTATGGGTAAACTTGGGGTGGGGGGGAAATCTTGATTTTCCTATCGATACAAGCAACCTCCTCTCAGATTAAGATATTTAAAGTAGGGATTAAGAACAAGCATGGAAATTGAATCCATAAAGCCCTTTCTCGCCACAATGATCCCTTTTGTCGGGGCTGTTTTGATCCTTGCTACCCGGAAGAATAGAAATATTCGGGAGGGATGTTCACTTGTGGCAGGGGTTCTGATGTTTTTTGTTGTTCTTGGCATGATCCCTTCAGTCCTTGATGGGAAAACCCTGCACTATACCCTCTTCACTTTTTGGCCGTCTGTTCCGATCGGCTTCCGAGTCGATGGCTTGGGGCTTCTCCTGGCGCTCGTCTCCTCTTTTACCTGGATCTTAACAAGCCTTTACTCCATTGGATATATGCGTGGTCTCAATGAGCATGCGCAGACCCGCTACTATTTCTTTTTTGCGGTTACACTGTTTGCGACACTAGGGGCGGCTTTTTCAAATAACTGGTTCACGCTCTTTCTCTTTTATGAACTGATTACCTTTTTTACCTACCCTCTGGTCGTACATCATGAAACAAAAGAGGCGTGGGCTGGAGGGAACAAGTATTTGTTGTATCTTATGGCCCCCTCAAAACTTTTCCTGGGGATTGCCATTATTTTAACCTATTACTACGCCGGAACACTTGATTTTAAGGCAAATGGCATTCTTCCAGTTGATGCAGAATCCACCACCTTGACGATTATTTTTTTTCTCTATCTTTTTGGCATTGCAAAGGTGGCGATCATGCCTTTTTCTGCCTGGTTGCCGGCCTCCATGGTTGCGCCCACGCCAGTGAGTGCCCTGCTGCATGCGGTTGCGGTGGTCAACACCGGGGTATTCTGTGTTTTACGCGTGATCATCAATACCTTCGGCGTGGACCTGATGAAGGCCCTGGAGATTGGATCGGTCGCGGTCTATATCGCCAGCTTCACCATTATTATGGCGTCGATCTATGCCTTGTCGAGGGATAATCTCAAGGAGCGAATTGCCTATTCGACGGTGAGTCAGCTTTCTTACATGGTATTGGGTGGGGTGCTCTTAACCTCTAGTGGGCTTACCGGCGGTATCATTCATATCGCAAATCACGCGATTGCGAAAATTACACTCTTTTTCTGTGCCGGTGCAATTTATGTGGCTACGAGAAAGACGGATATATCTCAATTGAATGGAATTGGGCGGCAGATGCCATGGACGATGACCGCATTTGCAATCGCAACACTCAGCATGATTGGCGTACCTCCCTCAGCCGGATTCTTAAGCAAGTGGTATTTGTCCTTGGGTGCGATTGAGGCCAATCAGGTTCCGATCATTTTTGTCCTGCTGGCAAGTGGTCTTTTAAATGCGGCTTATTTTATACCGATTGTACACCGAGCATTTTTTAAATCCCCGGATAAAGAATTGTCGTTTGCACTTGCAGGAGACAAGGATGGAGGAAGCATGGAGGCATCTGAGTTGCCCGTTAAAGAGCCGATGTTTTGTATCATTCCAATATGTGTGACAGCGGTGGTCTCCATTCTCTTGGGCATTTTTCCGAATCTGCTTCTTGATCTTATAAAACAGGTGACAGGATGAGTCTTGGCATTTTTCTGAAAAAGTATGGAGAAGATCCTGTTTTTTGCCGGAAAGCAAGGAAAGGATTTTATATTTTTCTCGGTCTTGTCGTAGGCAGTGATTTTTTTGTTCATCATGATCATGTGAATTTTTTATGGGATAAAATCCCGGGATGGTGGTCTTTTTTCGGGTTTATTTCAACTGTTGTGATGATTGTTCTCTCGAAGGCCATCGGGCATGCATGGCTCATGAAATCTGAGGATTATTATGATTGAGTGGGTACAACCTTCCCTTTTCTTCTATGCTGGCGCAGCGATTCTTCCTTTTGTCAAAGGGAAAGGCCGCTCTATCCTGCTTCTTTCAATCCCGTTACTTGCTTTGCTCGCGATGCTTTCCGCGTCTCAGGGGATTCACGGGGTTGTTCCTTTCATCGGACAAGAACTGATCTTTGGGCGTGTCGACAAACTCAGCCTTGGATTTGGCGCGGTCTTCATGGTCAGTGCTTTTGCGAGCCTTGTTTTTGCGTTGCATGTGAAAGATTGTCGTGAGCATATTGCCGCCCTGCTCTATGTCGGCAGTGCCGTGGGTGCGATCTATGTCGGTGACCTCTTTTCATTTTTTCTGTTCTGGGAGATCTCTTCATTTGCATCTGTGTTTTTGATTTGGCTAAGGGGAGAAAAAGGGTCAAATGCTGCGGGCATGCGTTATATTATGGTCCATATTGCCGGGGGCCTTTTACTGTTTGGCGGGATTATTATTCATGTCGGGAGCGGGGGTGGAATCGCATTTAATGAGATGCCTCAAGCCGGATTAGGTCCGACCTTGATGCTGATGGGCTTCCTGATTAATGCGGCAGTCCCGCCGGTTCATGCCTGGCTGGCGGATGCCTACCCAGAAGCCACGCTGACTGGGGTGATTTTTTTGAGTGTCTTTACGACGAAGACAGCGATTTATGCATTGATTCGTGGTTTTCCTGGAACACCCATCCTGATTGTTTTAGGGGCAATTATGGCTGTATATGGCGTGATGTATGCGGTGAACGAAAATAATTGTCAAAGGGTGTGGTGTTACCATCTGATCAGTCAGAACGGATATATGGTGACCGGGATCGGTATCGGGACTGCACTGGGGCTTAATGGTGCGGTCGCCCTCGCCTTCACGAATATTATCTATAAGGCTTTGCTCATGATGGGCATCAGTTCAGTGACCACCATGACTGGCGGGCGTAAGCAGTCTGAGCTGGGAGGTCTGTATCGAAGCATGCCTTGGACCTTTCTTATGTTCGTAATTGGAGGTTTTGCCATCGCGGGGGTACCGCCTCTTATGGGGTTCGTGAGTAAATCGATTGTTGTTTCAGCGGCGGCTGAAACACATCAGGGCTGGGTCATATTAATGCTCATATTTGGTGCCTGCGGTACCTGGCTTCACCCTCTGAAGCTCATTTATATGGTCTTTCTTGGGGAAGACAGAGGGAAAGACCGAAAGATTGAAGTGCAGGATCCCCCTGCAAACATGTTATGGGCGATGAGAATTCTTGCTTTTATCTGTGTCTTTTTCGGGTTTTTCCCGGGACTTCTCTACGCCATGTTTCCATATCCGATGGATTACCGCCCTTACACCTTGGGTCATCTGGTTGAAGCCTTTCAGTATATGGGTTTTACGCTCTTGGTTTTTATGCTGTTCTTGAAGAAGTTGACGCCGGAAAATTATATCAGCCTGGATACAGACTACATTTATAGAAAGGGAAGTTCCCTATTCATGTGGTTGGTCAATCGTCTCGCATTTTTAAGGCATGTTACATGAGACCTTCAACGAAAGCGATCAAGAAACCCATTGTATGTGCAGTATTCCTCCTCATGGCGCTGTTCTTTCTTCCTTCGTCTGCTGCCCTTGCAGAGGCCAACACTTCTGTGAATTATCGCGATATCGGTGGGATCGGAAGCCGCAATCTGATCTGGGTTTTATCCCAGATACATGTATTGTTCGGCGCATTTGTATTGGGTGTGCCTATCTTTGTCATCATTGTAGAAATAATCGGCATGATGACGGGAGAAAAACGATATGACCGCTTGGCCAAGGAATTTACAGATTTGATCGTGGCCTGTTTTGCGACGACGGCAACGCTTGGGATGCTTTTTCTTTTTGCGCTACTTGTTTTTTATCCTGAACTCATGAGAGTGATGGCGAGCATTTTTAAGCCGGCCTACTACGTCTATCTCGGCCTGTTTTTGGGAGAGACCGCCTCTATCTACTTCTACTGGTCTCGGTGGGAAAAATGGCAAAACCGTAAGGGACTCCATCTTTTTTGGGGAATAATGCTGAACCTCTTCGGGTTTGCGGTGATGTGTCTTCCGAGTGGCTTCCTCTCATTTCAGGCCAGCCCGGTTGTCTTGCATCCAGATTTTGGGGCTTGGGAAAGAGCTTGGACTGCCATGAACAACCCCACATGGTGGCCGATAAATATTCATAGAATTGTGGGGAATATTGTCCTGGGAGGCTTTGTCTGCGGCGCGTATGCCGGGGTTGCGTATTTGGGGGCAAAGACACAGGAAGAGCGAGAGCATTACGACTGGATGGGATATACCGGGAATTTTATCGGGGTCTTCGGACTCCTTCCGATGCCTTTTGCGGGTTATTACCTGATGCGCGAAGTCTATGAGTACAATCAGCAGATGGGGATTACCCTGATGGGAGGAATCCTCTCCTGGCTTTTTATCCTCCAGGCGACTCTCATCGGGGTCATTTTTGTTGGGGCAAACTATTACTTCTGGCAAGGTATTGCCTATCGAACGCACGCTGCCCCCAAATATAAGAAGGCGATCATCATGATGCTGGTCGTATTGGTCGGCTCTTTTGCGGTCTGGCTGACGCCCCATTCCCTGGTTGCCAGTATCACCGAGGAAAGAGCGATGGGTGGGTCGCATCACCCGCTCCTTGGGGTATTCGGCGTAATGTCGGCCAAGTTGACCGCCGTGAATTTGATGATCTTAACGACTTTCATCTGCTTTATCCTCTACTGGCGCGCAGACAAGGTAGTGACGGTTAAATGGGGTAAGGCGGCCAATATTTGTACCGTTGTCCTGATTACTTTGGCGGTCATATTCATTATTTGGCTGGGGGTTTATGGCTATTTTGTTCCATCTGTGTATCGTGTGAATGTTCTTTCTGTGGTTCAGGTGCTCGCCGTTCTCTTTGTCCTGTTTACAATCACGCCGCTGACCGCCCTTTCTCTCAGCTCGGCAAAACTGACGCATGAGATGCGTTGGGGGATTATGCCGAAGCGCTCCCAATATGCCCTGGTGATCAATGCGGTCTTCGTCGTAGTAACTATGTCCATGATGGGATATGCCCGTTCCGCATCACGCGTACACTGGCATATCTATGGTGTGCTGGAGGATATCTCCCCCTATGGGTACACTCCCACCTTAGGGGTCGCTTCTTTTCTCTTTGTGGTGAACACAGCTATTTTCTTTGTTTTAGTGGGGATTGTTTTTTGGACTTCACATGCGATACGTCACAATCGATTTTCCACACGCTATTTTTTTATTCCTTCTGTCTTGATGTATCTTGTTGATCTGTTTCTTGAACCCCGAGAAGAGACTGCAAAGGCGATCGGGTATCCCCGTTTTGTTATTCCGAAGGTCATTGCCGTTGTCGGCGTATTTTTATTCGCCTACGCCTACCTTGGCTACCAGGTTCCACAGAAAGTTGGATTGCCTCCGGAAAAGAAGGACTTGGATCTAACGAAGATCAAGACCCGGGATGATCTGGTTCAGGTCGGACAAGATATTTTTTATAGTAAAGGCCAGTGTGCTTTGTGTCACGCGATTGGTGCGGGCGCGGGCAGATGTCCTAATCTGTCAGGTGTCGGCGAGCGCTTGACGCGTGAGTTTATATATGAAACGCTGACGAAACCGGAAGCCTATGTCAAATTGGACTTTTATACTGTAAAACCCGTTGATTATCCAGCGCACATGCCGATCATCAGTGAACGACCCATTGGGCTCTCAGAGCAGGAGCTTCTTACCGTCATTGCATTCATCCAAAGCAATGGAGGGAAAGTGACGGTGTCGCCGGAGGAGTTGGCTATGAAGCCAGATGATTTAGAATCAATCCCGGAGGTGGAACCGTCTGAGAGGATTGAAGAAGATCCCGGGGCGTCTCCGGAAGATCCAAGGCCTAGCTGACAAATGATAAACTCTATGAGCCGCTTCAGATTGGTGTTTGCGGTGTCAATTTTTTTCGAAAATGTGAACACGCATCCGACCTTTAAAGTGCCCTTTTTACGCGCTTTCCTTGATTTTACGTGGCGGAGATATATGTCTTGTATAGAGGAAATGTTATAATAATCCATAAGAGAGCGGGTCTTTATCGTGCGGTAAGGGGAAACATCGTTAACTGGATGATACATTGCGTAGAATCTGGTTGAAGATATTAACAATAAAAAACGAGGCTAAGATGAAGGTAAAGATTCAAGGGATTGTGCTGACGATGCTAATGGTAACCGCAGCTTTTTTCATATTACCAAATTCCCTAATGGCACAAGCTTCTCGGTTTGAAGTCATCATTAAAGTAGATGAAGAAGGCTTTTATGATGCAGATGGCAGGCCCTTCGATAATCTCATAGAGGTTCCTAAGGAACGATCGATAAAACTCATATTCGAACACGTCGGAGAACCAGGAGTAGAGCATGCGTTTGTCCTCCTGTTTGATTCTGAGGAAGAGATCGAAAGTGGAACGATTTCCAATCTAAACAGGCGCACACACATTGAATTTAAGTCCGGCGACAAAGGCGAAACATATGACGTATTTTGTGTTATCGTCGATTGTGATGGCATGGAACACCTCACGGATCTTGTCATCAGGGCAATCTAAGCGAGCCTTATCACTCCAAAGGAAATAATGTCCAAAAAAAATATTATTTTTGTCCTTGGCATCGCAACAATGGTGTTCATGTTAAGTCAGGGGTGGGTCTTTGCTGCTGATGAGAAGATAAAACCTTTGAAGCCGGTCCCGAAGGCCTACGCCAATAAACACATGCCCAGGGGATGGTGGACGGACCTGAAGATCATTAAAGAAGGGGAACTGATTTTTCATACGACCGTTCTGGAGTATGAGTTTAAGAGAAAGAAGAGAATGGCAAAAGAGGGCTGTTCGACTTGTCACGGCATTGATCCAAAAAAAGATCGCCCCAAGAAACGGGGCTCACCTGATTTTCGGATTAGTGAACGAGTAAATCGTTTCTCAGACAGTTATTGGTTTTGGAGGATTTTTGAAGGTGTTGCGAAAACCCGCATGCCTGCCTGGAAGGAGAAGCTCTCTGAAGAAGATATTTGGAAAGTGATTGCGTATCAACACACATGGTCACATGGGAACAAACCCGCAGAGCATGATCATAAAGAAATTGAACACTCCGTTGAGAAGCGATAAATCAATAGACCTGCAAGATGGGATAACTGGCGTCGTTTTGGCCGGAGGGAAAGGACGCCGGATAGGAGGAGAAAAGGCCTTTGTTCAACTGGCAGGAAGAACCCTCATTCGGCGCGTAATTGACCTTCTTTCCGAGGTCTTCTCCGAGGTGATCGTTGTGGCCGATAACATTGGCCGATTCCGGGAACTTCCCTGTCGGTGCCTGGTGGACCGGCTCCCGGGATTAGGCCCGATCGGGGGGATTGAGACAGCGCTCCGAGCCACATCAAGAGAGGCTGTTTTTGTGGTGGCCTGTGACATGCCTTTTATCAACCCTGAGATTATTCAATTGATGATCAAGCGCGCGGCGGGGGTTGATCTGGTGATTCCTTCCCTCCCAGATGGACTCCACCCTCTCCATGCGTACTATGCCCGAACCTGTCTGTCGTCCATTGACGCACAAATCAAGGCGGGTGATCTTGGCCCGCATTCCCTTCCGCAACGTGTCAGGAGCATCCTTTTTCAAAAAGAATCGTTTCTTGAACGAGACCCACTCTTCCGTTCGGTGATGAATATCAATACACCCTCAGACTTGGTGTTGGCCCATCGACTCCTGGAAGAGAAACAACCGTCAGCCGAGTGAACACACATAGCGAGCTAAAAAATGAGAGGTTTACTCTTTTTCCGAAAGGAACATCTTTTTCTCTCCGGGTGGAGTTCTTCAGCAGGCCTCCTTGTTCTTATGCCTTTGATCTTGAGTCTTGATTTTTATTCGTATTTATTATAAGATTCATAACTAGTAGAAGGTGGATGATGTGATTCCGTTGTCCGATATGTCGTAGGGATTTGTGCCTGTGAAACATCCAATCAATCAACCAGGAAATGGCTTTTGTGAGTCTATTCTAGATGGAATCACTGATCCGATTATTGTGATCAGGGAAGATTTCAGTCTTGAGTATGCAAACAAGGCAGTTCTTGGGAAGAATGGCTGCGATGAAGTCGATGCGGGAAAATGTTATTCCCTTCTGCACGGACTGAAAACTCCCTGTGATCCATGCGTATGCGTAGAGGTTTTTAAAACGGGTAAGCCTTACCGTGTGATCAGCAAAATCAGGAGAACGGATGGAGTGGGCAATCTAAAAGAGTATAGTGCCTACCCCATATTAGGAGAAAATGGCCAGGTGACCCGTGTTATCGAGTTTGTCCATGATCTCCCCTTGATCGAAAGTGATGTTCTTCTGAAAAACGGCACTGCGGTCTTGATTGGTGACGCGTCCACATCGTTTTGTGGAATGATTGGAAACAGCAAGAAAATGCGGGCTCTTTTTCAGTTGATTCGCCTCGTCTCCCCCAGTAACGCGACAATCCTGATCTATGGAGAAAGTGGCACGGGGAAGGAGAGAGTTGCACGGGCTATTCATTTGAATAGCCCCCGTCGAAACCGCCCTTTTGTCGCAATCGATTGCGGTGCCCTCCCGGAAACCTTGTTGGAGAGCGAACTTTTTGGTCATGTCAAAGGGGCCTTCACCGGGGCAATTCAGAATAAAAAAGGGCTTTTTGAGGAGGCGGAAGGCGGGACGCTCTTTCTGGATGAAATAGGAGATACCAGCCTGGTTTTCCAATCAAAACTGCTACGCGCCCTGCAAGAGGGTGAAGCGCGGCCTGTTGGTGGAAATCGAAGTTCCAAAATTAATGTCCGGATGGTGGCCGCGACAAATAAATCTCTAAAGGATGCGATTGCGAAAAAGACCTTCCGAGAAGATCTCTATTATCGCCTGGCCGTCATGCCGATTGTAATTCCACCGCTCCGTGATCGACTGGATGACATTCCTCTTCTTGTTGAACATTTTATTCGAAAATATACGGCACAAAATAGGAAGGACCCGATGTCTCTCTCTGGAGAAGCGATCGGACTTTTGAAGAGGATGCCATGGACAGGGAATGTTCGGGAACTCGAAAATATCATCGAGCGAGGGGTTCTGGTTTCACCTACTTCGAAGATTACACCTGAGTCCCTTCTGATTGAGGAGGAGGGGGGGGGAGCTCCTTATGCGCCCTCGGCATCTCTTTTTAGTTCGACCAAAGAAGCACTCTCAAGGGTCGAAAGAGAACGGATCATCGATTCTCTTCAAAGATGTAATGGGAATAAATCGTCAGCTGCCCGATCTTTAGGTATTTCTCGTGCAAGTTTGTACAATAAACTGAAGCGTTATCAAATTCCGGCCTCAATTTAAAGAACGAACTAACCCTCCCACCGAAGACGCGACTGCCTTCGTGTTTCATCGCTCACACTCGGTAAACCATAAATAAGTGCTCTTTTGCATCTTCCCATATTGGAAAGTCAGGCTGATTTTATTCCTTTTTCCCGCTCATAGAGGAAAACCGGATCTCCTGAGCCGCTAATCACTTCTTCTGTGATGATACATTCCTTGAGGTTCTCTATTGAAGGGAGCTCGTACATAAGTTCGAGCATGACTTCTTCCAGGATAGAGCGGAGACCGCGGGCACCCGTTTTTTGTACGAGTGATTTTTTTGCAATTGCCGCAAGGGCGCTGTCTGTAAATTTCAGCTTGACCTTCTCCAGAGAAAAAAGCTTTTCGTACTGCTTGGTCAAGGCACTTTTCGGTTCCGTCAAGATGCGAACCAAATCTTTTTCATCCAGGTCTTCCAACGTAGCCGTGACCGGGAGACGGCCAACAAACTCCGGAATCAGGCCGTGTTTAATTAGATCCTCTCCTTGAACTTTCCGCAAGAGGTCTCCAAGTTTACGGTCGGTCTTCAATCGGATATCGGCACCAAAGCCCATCGTTCTTTTGTTGACGCGATGTTCTATTTGATCATCAAGCCCGATAAAAGCCCCGCCGCAAATGAAAAGGATATTAGAGGTATCGACTTGAATAAACTCCTGATGCGGGTGCTTCCGACCGCCCTGTGGTGGGACGTTTGCGACCGTTCCTTCAATCAGCTTTAGAAGTGCCTGCTGTACCCCTTCACCGGATACATCGCGTGTAATAGAAGGAGACTCGCTTTTTCGAGAGATCTTGTCAATCTCGTCAATGTAGACGATCCCTCGTTCGGCTTTTTCTACATCATAATCAGCGGACTGCAAGAGCTTAAGAACAATGTTTTCGACATCTTCCCCGACATACCCGGCCTCGGTAAGGGTTGTGGCGTCCGCGATTGTAAAGGGAACATCGATAATACGCGCGAGGGTTTGTGCCAGGAGGGTCTTCCCTGTCCCTGTTGGGCCGATGAGCAGGATATTTCCCTTTTGGAGTTCGATATCATTGTTTCGTGCGTTGCTTGCGACACGTTTATAATGGTTGTGGACTGCGACCGCGAGGATCTTTTTTGCCCGATGCTGTCCGATGACAAATTGGTCCAGTGTTTTCTTGATATCCGTCGGTTTGGGAAGAGTGGAGGAGGCTTCTTCTTTTTCTTCTTCCCACTCTTCGGCGATAATGTCGTTGCACAGGTCAACACACTCGTCACAGATGTAGACTGTTGGACCCGCGATCAGTTTTTTAACTTCATCTCGGTTTTTCCCGCAAAAGGAGCAACGTAGGAGCGATTCTATCTTTTCTTTTTTTGCCATTCAATTTACCCCTTTTTGAGAAATCCGGATCCATGCCTGAAGTAGATACTGCCATGATGGTTTTTACTTACGCGTGGGAGCACGCTCAATCACCTCATCAACAATGTGGTAGGTCTTTGCCTCTTCGCCCGACATAAAATAATCACGTTCGGTATTATCGCGAATTTTTTCGATATCCTGGCCAGTATGTTTTGACAAGATATCGTTTAATTGCTCTCGCATTTTCAGGATTTCCCGCGCATGGATGTCAATGTCAGTCGCCTGGCCCTGGAAACCTCCCATCGGTTGATGAATCATAACGCGCGCATTCGGAAGGGCATATCGCTTCCCAGTGGTTCCGGCGGCCAAAAGGAGTGCTCCCATACTTGCTGCCTGCCCAATACAGATCGTGGATACAGGAGACTTTATGTATTGTATTGTATCATAAATGGCCAGTCCCGATGTCACCACTCCCCCTGGTGAGTTAATGTAAATATTAATATCTTTTTCAGGGTCTTCCGCCTCAAGGAAGAGAAGTTGCGCGATGATCAAATTCGAGACATTATCATCAATCCCTGTGCCCAAAAAAATAATCCGATCTTTGAGAAGGCGAGAGTAGATATCATAGGCCCGCTCACCCCGGTTGGATTGTTCTATCACCATTGGTACCAGCATTACGATTTTTCTCCTTCTTCTTTAAATTGGGCAAGGGAGTAGACCCGGTTGAGGGCCTTGTCTTGTTTGATCCTTGATTTTAATCCCTCCAACGATCCCTCTTGTTGAGAGATCATTTCTCTTGCTTTCTCCTGTGAGATCCTGGACGCGGTGGCCATCGACTTGATTTCAGCGTCAAGGTCCTGATCCGTCACTGTGATATTTTCTTTCTCAGCGATGGTGTCTAAAATGAACTGTCCTTGAATCCGTTCTCGCGCAAGAGGTTCATATTCTTTATGAAACGCAGCGCTGTCTACCTCTTGTGGACCCGACTTCTGAAGACTTCCCAGGCTATTGTGTATCTCGCGTTCCACCATTGATGAGGGAACATCAATCGGATGCAATTCCACCAGTTTTTTGATCAGGACTCTTTTTTGATCATGTTCCTGTTGGGACGTCTGTTGATCCTCCAGGGTTTGGTGGATCTTCTTCTTCAGTGCGTCAATAGATGGGAGCCCAACATCTTTTGCCAGGTCATCATCAATCTTTGGGAGTCTCTTTTCTTTGATCTCTTTCACATCAATCTTGAAAGCGACGGTCTTTCCGGCGATCTCTTTTTCCTGGTAATTTTCAGGAAAAGGAACGGCGGCTTCAAATTTTTCTCCCTTTTTCTTACTGAGGAGCGCGTCTTCGAATTCCGGAAGAAATGTGTTTGAGCCGATCTGCAGCGTATATCCTTGAGCACTGCCTCGTGCCATCGGTAGGCCATCGACCGAGCCTTCAAAATCAATTGTCACAAAATCTTTTGAGACGACGGCATGGTCGTCAGAACAGGTTTCCAGGGGTCCCTGCTCATCCTGGATTTTTTCCAGAGTTTTATTGATATCTTCATCTGTGACATTGATCTTCTTTTGCGTGAGAACCAGGTTTTTGTAGTCTGAGAGGAGAACGACGGGTCTGACTTCAACGGTTGCGGTAAAATTCAGGGGGGCATTTTTCCTGGCTTTCATCTGATCAAATGAGGGGTATTCGACGGGGGAGATACCTGTTTCTTTGATCGCTTTCTGGTAATAATCCGGGACCAGTTTCCGGAGAACGTCTTCCTCGACCGCGGCCCCGAATTTTTTTTCGATGAGGGCCAAAGGAACTTTTCCGGGACGAAATCCAGGGATTTTCACTGTCTTTTTAAGTTTGGAATAGGCCAGGGCAAATTCACCGGAGACCACCTCCTGTGGAATCTCTATCTTTAGAGATTTTTTAACGGAAGTGATTTCCTTTACTTCAACCTTCATGAGACTCCTTTTAAGAAAAACCGTCCCATTCTATCTTCGGACACCCCCCTTGTCAACCATGTGGAGACGATCGAAAGCTCAAATCCAACAATACAGGACAATGATCGGAACCCAGGACATCATTTAGGATGTCTGCGTTCTTGATTCGGTTGGCCAGTCTGGGAGAGGTGAGGAAGTAATCGATCCTCCAGCCGACATTCCTTGCGCGCGCGCCGGCACGAAAACTCCACCAGCTATACTTTATTTTCTCTGGATTAAGGTATCGGAAGGTGTCAATGTAGTCCGCAGCGATAAGATGGTCCATGCCGTCTATTTCTTCCTGCATATACCCGGCGTTCTTGTTGTAATTTGGTTTTGGGCGAGCCAGGTCTACGGGTTGATGGGCCACGTTGAAGTCCCCACAGGCGATAATGGGCTTCAGCTTTTCCAGGTCATTGAGGTAGGCGAGAAAATCGACATCCCACTGTTGGCGGTATTGCAGACGTTTAAGTTCACTTCCGGAATTTGGCGTATAGACTGTGACCAGGAAAAAATGCTCAAACTCAAGGGCAATGACACGGCCTTCCTGATCATGTTCTTCGACGCCCATGTCATAACGAACGGACAGGGGCCGGGTTTTTGTGAGAACAGCGGTTCCGGAATACCCCTTTTTTACCGCGGAGTTTGAATACAGATGAAAGCCATTTATTTCTGCCAGGGCCTCAGTCACTTGATCATCCTGAGCCTTTGTCTCCTGTAAACAGAGGACATCGGTTTCCATCGCATTGAGTGAAGCCGGAAAATCTTTCTTCATGGCGGCACGTATGCCGTTGACGTTCCAGGAAACGAGTCGCATCTTGTGATCCCTTGGTTTCGGTGAGGCGTGATTGCTTGAAAAATTTTAGGGTCTTAATCTTGGAAGGTAGAAGTTAGAGTAAAACGCCGGATGATGTCAAGGCCGCATTGGACCTATATTATTCCCTGAAAATAAAAAAAGGGGGGTGGATGCTTTAGCATCCACCCCCCTTCACCTAACCTCCAGCGCTCTATAAAAGGGCGATTGAAGTTTTACTTTTTCCAAAAATACTACGAAATGGACCCTAAAGGATCGGTGGAGCCCATGTTATTCCATCTGCTTGTAATGTATGCTCTATTCCATCTGCAGTTGTAAATCTATCGCCGGGTTTACATTTACCGCGGTTGAATTTAACCAACGTACAGACCCCTTTAGTCTGTTGCTTGAACTGGGCTGCTGTCTTGTCTGCACAATCACCAACACCAGTAACGGTTTGACCTGTAAGTGCAACCTGTGCTGAAATTTTAATAGAGTCGCCGCCCAAAACAAAATCACCAGGGATAACCGTTACAGGAGTAAGAGAACCTGGGTCCGGAAAGGTATCCCAGTCCGCTGAAGCAGAACCCAGTTCAAATACAGTGTTCACTACGGATGGTAATGGCGGATTTACAGCCGAAATATTTTCAACCATGATGCCAACTGCTTGCCCATCCAGTAAATCTGCGCGGACTTTGGCCTGAATTTGGACCTTGGGAACAACAAGGCCGGTCGCGGGGTCCACATCTGCATCAATCTGACAGCGAATACGGAATACTTCGAAACTAGGGTCTAAGGGTGCACCCACTTGGGCAAAAGCCAAGCTGCTGCCGACCGTCATCACCGCCAGCAAGGCGAGGATCGTTACGTTTGTGATTGCAGTGGCGGTGAATTTCAGGCCAAATCTTTTCAACTTTGTCATTCTGTGGCTCCTTTCGATAGGTTACCTTTTTTTCGCATTTTTTTATGGTGCATTTTGCGCACTGTGTACCTGGGTCAGACTATCAAAGGGGCATTAAGAGAGAATGAGAAAGAGATTAGAAACGAATTAGGGTTTGCTGAAAAAGTAGCCCTTCAGACCCGCTCTTTTAGGTTGATGAGATTTTGTCTTCGTCGTCTCAGTGATTTCGTCCTCAGAACCTGTTTTCGCGTAATCGCATCCCCAGTGTTTGGTCTTCGCACATGAA